>NZ_CP039451.1:3210000-3810000 GCF_004843725.1 Psychroserpens sp. NJDZ02
AATGGTTCTTTTAGGTCATGACTGGCGATGTATGCAAATTGCTCAAGCTCATCATTTTTAATTTCTAATTCTAATGCTTGTTTTTGGATAGCCAAATTTTTGTCTTCTAAAGTCTTGTTTAATTTTTTCTTGCTTAAATAACTTATGTAAATTAATAGGACCGTTAGTAAAGCTAAGCTTATTAGTGTTAGTAATAAGATGTTTATTGTTTTTTGGGTGCTTAATTGGGACTCTTTTTGTGCTAAAATAAATGCTTTAGATTCAATTTCATTATTTTGACTTTGAATTAGATTTTGTTGTTTTTGAATGTCTTTATTTCTAGAATTTATCTTATCATCTTGTTGTTTTATAATATCAAGTTGCTGTTTAATATCGGCTTCTAATTCTAGTTCTATTAAGAGCTTATCTTCAAAATTTTGTTTCTGTAAGTCGTTTTTATCAGAGAGTTTTTCGATCCACTTATTTTTCTTTGAAACCGTATTTAATATAGTGTCAATAGTATTGTCTTGCGTGTTAATTTTATCTTTTTGAGATGAAATTTCTAACTCTTTATCTTTTAGTTTTTGTTGTTGTTCTGCTTCCGTTTTCTTAGATTTTTCTAAAGAAGCTTCGGTTGTTTGGTATAAATCTTTCCATTTTTGAGAAGAACTAATGGCGTGTGTTTGTAAGGATTTAGCGATTACAAAATTGTCTTTAGTAATCGTTCGATTATTTATTTCATATTCAAAAGAGTCACCTACATTTACCATATTTATCATAGAGGTATGATAATTATAGTCTTCTGTTACTAAAAGTATATTTTGTCCTGAAATTTTGTTTAAGACATAATTGATATCAAAATTAAAAGATTTGTTGACATAAAGTAATTGTATGTCTTTAATCTCTTTTACCGAGTTAAATCTTACAACAGTTACTGGTTTGTTATTAATTTGACGTTTTTGTGCTAAAGATTTAAAATCAATTAACGCACGATCAGGGCCTAATACACCTATTTTAAAAGTAGAAGTATCCGCTTGATTGGGCCAACCAATTTGTTGGGCAAAATTGTAAATAAATATTGCCCGTTGTAGTCGTTTGACTTGCGCATTAGAATCGTTTTGAGCATACAATGATATGCCACAAAAAAACATAAAGAATCCTATTAAAACAGATTTGTTTTTGAGAGTAATAAGGAAGGGGTTTATATTACACTTCATTATAGTTTTAAAAAGGCTCTTAAATAAAAATTAGAACCATCTACGCCAAACTGTTGTACACGTCTGCTGTAAACAAAATTTCCATTATCTATATTAGCAGAGTGTGTATGCTTATCTGGATAGACATTAAAAATATTATTACCACCTAATGTAAACTCGAGAGTGCTGCTAACTTTATAGGAAAATGCTAAATCTGTAACTAGTTTAGGTGTAAATTTTTGATCTCTAGTTTCTACCTGGCCTGAAAACTCGTTTAAAACCCAGTTGTCAGGATTCCCGTCTTCCGGATGCATAAAAGTGACATCTCCAAAAAAGGTGTTTCCTAAAACTATTTTATAGTTATCAAATTCGTAAGAAAGTAGATTATTAAACTTATAATTAGGTTGTGCAGATTCTACTCGTGCAATTTCTTCTCTATTAAATAAGACATCCTCTTGACCAACTAACGATTCGGACACTTTAATATCTCCGATGACTTTCGTTTTATTAAAATTGGCAGCTAGAGATGCATCTAATTTTCCTGAACTAAGAGTCGTTTTGTATTGTACAGCAGCATCTAAACCGGTAGTCCTGGAGTCTATTGCATTGGTGAAAAACTGAGCAGCACCAACATTAAAAGGTTCTAATATCGTTTCGTAACCTTCGTCAAAACGACCAGATAGTACAATACGATCTTTAATTTTTATGTAATAATAATCCAATGTAAAAGAAAAATTATCTTGTAATTTACCATTAACCCCTAAACTATAATGTCTAGATAGCTCAGGTTTCAGGTTTTGAATTTTAAAAGCTTCTTGTGCGACAGCACTTTCGTTATTAAATGTTCCTACTTGTATTATTTCGCCATTAATAAATTGAGAACTTATATTTTGAAAATAAACTTGGTGTAGGGAAGGGGCTCTAAATCCAGTTGAAATTCCACTTCTAATACCTAAGGCGTCATTGACTCTATAACGACCAGAAACTTTCCAAATTAATTGTCCTCCAAAGTCATTATAAGATTCATATCTCGCAGCCGTTTTGATTAATAGTTTTTCAGAGACATTAGTTTCGATATCAATATAACCGGCACTATTTGTTCTAAAACGACTCAATTCATTTTCTGGTTGAAATCCTGGGAATACTTGAGCTCCAGGAATACTTGGCTGCTCGTCTCCAAAAGCATCTACATAGGTGCTGCCTCCATCGATATAAGAAGCTTCTTCTCCTGCTATAATTTGATAATTTTCGACTCTTAGTTCTGCACCAAAAGCAATATTTATACCATGTAACCAATCGTATGTTCTTGAGATATCTAAATTGGAAGTACTTTGTTGGTACATAAATCCTCCAGAATAAAAAGTTTTAGGAGAGGCAATACCAAGAGACGCATTATTAGAGTTATTTACAGTATAATCTAAAGCATTTTTACCAATAGAGTGACTAAAATCGATGTCCCAATTGTTTTTAACACCTTTAAATCCAGCTGTTACAGCATCATCTTGTATGTCTGTTAAAATTTGTGGAGAAAACCCATTAGGAAATAATTCCAATACCACACGGTCTTCGTCTTTTGGTAATCTATAAAAGCCTTTTGCTTTTCCTTCTCTATAGTTTCTACCACCATTAAAATAAAAAGAAGTTGTTTCAGAGATAGGGAGCTCTCCATTAAAAGAGATTGCTAAATTTTGTGTTTTAGCAGACCCGATTTCCATTATTTGTTGCTTATCATAACCTGTAGTACTAAAAAAATTATTGTTATTAATTAGTAGTGCGTCTTCGCTTGGTGTATTAGAATATATGGGACCAGTATAATTTCCAGCTCTATTGGTCGCTTCTGTGCTACGATATTCTCCGGTAATATTAATAAAACCTTTATCGCCAATATCAAAACCAAAATTGGCACTAAAATAACTTGTTTGACCGTCTCCTTCGCTATTAACACCTACGCGACCAACAATATCAATAACTTCTACCTGTTTTTTTAATATAATATTTACCACACCGGCAATAGCATCTGATCCATATTGAGAGGTAGCACCATCGCGTAGTATTTCGATGCGTTCTACAGAAGCAACAGGAATGGCATTAAAATCTGTTCCAACAGTACCACGTCCAACGGTACCATTAACATTTAACAACGCACTATTATGACGTCGTTTTCCATTTACTAAAACAAGGACTTGGTCTGGACCTAAACCTCTTAAGGTTGCAGGGTCTATGTGGTCTGTACCATCAGAAATGGTTTGATTTGTTGAATGAAAGGAAGGCACTAGATAATGTAATATATGACTTAACTCTATTTGTGTAGCATTAGTTAAATCTTGTGGAGATATAATGTCGACAGGGGCAGTCGTCCTTAAAGAAGATTTTGGTTGAGCTCTAGAACCTAAAGATACGGGTTGATCTATTGAAAAACCAGTTTCTAGGATAAAATCTAGGGTTGCTGTTTCTCCTACTTTGACGGTTATACTCTTTGACACAGAATTGTACATTACAAAATTTGCGGTGACGACATAATCGCCTTCTTCTAAATTAATAGTATAGATACCATTGACATCTGTTGATGTATTAAGGTTGGTACCTTCAATACTTATTTTAGCACCAGGTAATGTGCCAAATTGATCAGAAACTAATCCCGTTATTGTTGCTCTGTCTTGCGCAAAAGTATTTAAATAAAAGCACAATAGAAATAGGCAACTAATGTACTGTTTTAATGGGATAAACATAATAATTTTTATTTACTGAATAGATGCCGTTAAAAAATTAACTTAAAGGGTTAGAATGTGTTTGTTTAAAGCAAAAATAGTGTAAAAAAAAGCTAAAAAGTTTTTTCCTTGTAATGACTTTCTATTAAATTAGTTAGCAGGCTGTCTGATAGTGGTTTATTGATAAAGTCTTCTAGCAACTCTATTGTTTTGTAACGTTCAAAGTCATCAGGATTATTAGAAGTGGTCAATAAAATGATTTTAATAGAGGACGTGAAGGCCTTGTCTAGTTTGTCATATTCTTCGATAAATTCCCAACCATTCATGGCAGGCATATTAATATCTAGAAAAATAAGATCAGGTTTTTTAACGACACCTAGAATAGCATTATTAAGATATTGTAATGCTTTCATACCACTGTTAACAGCAAATACTTTAATAAAATCTTGATGCTTATTAACTATTTTCTCATTATAGAAGTTGATAACCTTATCGTCATCAATTAATAAGGTGAATTTTATGGGAGGATTACTTTGCATTGTACAATGATATAATTATTTCTGAAATGTATTCAATATTCCATATTCATTTTTGTTTTATTCGGTGAATGGACAGAAAGGTACGATTAGTAGCAGGGTACGTTTAGTTATGTAACTACAATTACATTGGCCAATTTTACTTAACTTTACCTTGTAAAAAATATACGATGCTAGAAGAACTACAACAACATTATGGGTATTTATTTGAAGAAGAATTGATACAAGAAATCAATAATGTTGGGACATACAAAGACATTCCTGAAGGATTTAAATTAATAGAAATTGGTGATTATATAAAGTCAATGCCACTTTTGGTAAGTGGCGCTATTAAGATTTTAAGAGAAGATGAAGATGGAGACGAGTTAATATTATACTTCATAGAGCAAGGCGATACTTGCGCAATGACATTATCTTGTTGTTTAGGGAATTCTAAAAGTGAAATTAGGGCTGTGGCCGAAACAGATACTAAATTAATCATGGTACCTGTCGCTAAAATGGAAGAATGGTTAGGTAAATATAAATCTTGGCAAAAATTTGTGTTGCAAAGTTACCATAATCGCATGTCAGAATTGTTGGAAGCTATTGATACTATTGCCTTTTTAAAAATGGACGAGCGTCTATTTAAGTACTTAAAAGACAAAGCTATGGTTAATCATGATGAGGTTATACATGTGACACATCAAGAAATTGCTAGAGATTTACACACCTCTAGAGTGGTAATATCCAGATTGTTAAAAACCTTAGAGATTGCCGGGAAAATAAAACTACACAGAAACAATATTACAGTAATAGCATTATAAACGTAACAACTGTTACATATAACTATTGTTTAAAGCATTAGTTTTGTTAGTGATAATACAACCTATGGATTTTACACAAATATTTACTTACGTTGCAGCTTTTTTAATTGGTGCTATTTTAGGCTTAATTGGAGGAGGAGGCTCAATTTTAACAGTACCGTTATTAGTTTATTTTTTAGGATTTAATCCTATAATAGCAACCGCTTATTCCTTGTTTGTGGTGGGGTCATCATCACTGGTTGGTGTGATTGAAAAATACAGAAAAGGATTAGTGGATTTTAAGACAGGCTTAGCTTTTTCATTTCCCTCATTTATCGCCGTTTTTATCTCTAGAAGATATTTGGTGCCTGCGATACCAGATAAGCTTTTTACCATCGGCGAATTTTCGTTAACCAAAGGTATGGCAATCATGATATTTTTTGCAATAATCATGTTTTTGGCTGCATTTTCGATGATTAAAACAAAACAAAAGGAGTCTGTTTCTACAGGTTCTCAACCCTATTATAAAACCTTCGTACAAGGTATAATAATTGGTGTTATTACGGGGTTAATTGGAGCAGGTGGTGGTTTTTTATATGTTCCTGCACTTGTACTTTGGGCTGGTTTAGATATGAAAAAAGCAGTTGGAACATCTTTAGTTATTGTAGCAATTAATTCGTTAATAGGGTTTTCTGGAGATGCACAAACCTTGGATATTGATTGGTTTTTTCTGTTAACCTTTTCTTCATTAACAATTGTAGGTATATTGGTTGGAGGCTATTTTTCTAAATTTGTCTCAGGAAAAAAATTAAAAAAGAGCTTTGGTTGGTTTGTGTTAGTCATGTCAATTTATATCATTTTAAAAGAATTAGTTTTTTAATTATGTAACTTAGGTTGCCCTAAAAATTTAAAAACATTAGTAAATTTGAAGAATTAAACAAGATTTTTAGCCTAAAGGCGAATTTCTTTTAGCAAAATAGAATAGAATAGAATTAAAATGAACAGAGCTATTAAAGCGAACTCATTTTATCAAAATATAAAATAGAATTCAAAATGAAGATAGAGCAAATTTATACAGGTTGTTTGGCACACGCAGCCTATTATATAGAAAGTAATGGAGAGGCAGCAATTTTTGACCCGTTAAGGGAAGTACAACCGTATATAAAAAGAGCAAAGCAAGACAATGCTAAAATCAAATATATTTTTGAAACGCATTTTCATGCAGATTTTGTGTCTGGCCATTTAGATTTAAAAGAAAAAACAGGCGCTCAAATTGTATTTGGTCCAACAGCAAAACCATCATATGATGCAATTATAGCAACGGATGGTCAACTATTTGAAGTCGGAGATTACAAAATAAAAGCCATCCATACTCCAGGTCATACTATGGAGAGTACAACTTATCTTGTTATTGACGAAAATGGAAAAGAGCACGGTATAGTTACAGGAGATACTTTATTTATTGGAGATGTTGGTCGTCCTGATTTAGCACAAAAAATAGCGTCAGACTTAACACAAGAAAAACTGGCAGGATATTTATTTGATTCACTTCGTGATAAAATTATGACCTTACCAGATAGTATTATTGTATACCCAGCACATGGTGCTGGTTCTGCTTGTGGTAAAAACATGAGTAAAGAAACTACTGATACTTTAGGGCATCAAAAAGAGGTGAATTATGCGTTACGTGCGGATATGACTAAAGCCGAATTTATAGACGAAGTATTAGATGGTTTGTCAGAACCTCCGGCTTATTTTCCTCAAAATGTTATGATGAATATTAAAGGTTATGAAAGTTTTGATAAAGTCATGACAAAATCTCAAAAACCATTAACACCTAAGGCTTTTGAAACAGCAGCAAATGAAACGGAGGCCATTGTTTTAGATGTGCGTAATCAAACCGAATTTATAAAAGGACATATTCCACGTTCTATATTTATTGGTATTGATGGTGGATTTGCGCCTTGGGTGGGTGCATTAATTGCAGACGTTAGTCAGCCGGTTTTATTAGTTGCTCCAAAAGGTAGAGAAGAAGAGGTGATCACACGGTTATCTCGTGTTGGTTTTGATAATGTAATTGGGTATTTAGAGGGTAGTTTTGAGGCTTGGAAAAGTTCAGGGATGGATTATGATACATTAACATCAATCTCTGCAGAAGAGTTTGCTAAACGTTACGAAGACAATAAAGACGTCATTTTTGATGTAAGAAAAGATGGCGAATTTACAGCCGAGCATGTTGACGGAGCAAAACATACCGCTTTAGATAATCTAAACAGTCATTTAAGCGAGTTCCCAGAAGATAAACCTTTTTACATCCATTGTGCTGGTGGTTACAGATCTGTCATTGCGGCTTCAATATTAAAAAGTAGAGGCATTCATAATTTAATTGATGTCGCTGGAGGTTATGGGGCGATCAAGAAAACAGATATACCAAGAACAGACTTTGTGTGTCCTACAACATTAAAATAATATTACAGTTGTTTTTAGTTAGTAAAAGCGCGTATTGCATCACTGTAATACGCGCTTTTTTTGTGTAACATTAGTTACCGTTCAAGCTTTTAATTTATAGTAACTTTATTTATTATTTGTAATAGTTTAGTCTTAAGACGAACATAGTTTACCAAAATTTAAAATAGAATTAAAAATGAACACTTCAATAGTAGTACAAAACTTAAAATGTGGTGGTTGTGCAAACTCTATCACTACTAAATTAGCAGAAATAGAAAATATAACAGATATTAATGTGGATGTTGATAGTAGCCTAATTACATTTAGTCATAACAACAAAGTTGATGCTGCAACAGTAAAAGATAAACTTAAAATATTAGGTTATCCTTCAATAGATGATGATAACAATTTGATGTTTAAAGCTAAATCGTTTGTTAGTTGTGCGACAGGTAAACTTTCAAAATAAAATAGTTTTAAAAGGATAATTTTACTATTTTGTATCTAAATAATTAAACATGAGTAAATTTTCAGAAATAATAAATCAAGATTCACCAGTGTTGGTGGATTTTTATGCAGAATGGTGTGGACCTTGTAAAACAATGAGCCCTATTTTAAAAGACGTAAAGGATAATTTAAAAGAACGTGTGTCAATTATAAAAATTGATGTCGATAAAAATCAAGAATTAGCATCTAAATATCAAGTTAGAGGTGTGCCAACGTTATTGCTATTTAAAAAAGGAAAACAAGTTTGGAGACAATCAGGTGTGCTACAAAAAAATGAATTGATTGATGTTATTACAGCAACGTACTAATGGATTTAAATGCGGATTTTTGGGATAATAAATATCAATCTAACGATATTGGTTGGGATTTAGGTGCCATTTCGCCGCCATTACAAGCTTATTTTGATCAATTAACTAATTTGGAGTTGAAAATTTTAATTCCAGGAGGAGGTAATTGTTATGAGGCAGAATACCTTTATAATAAAGGCTTCATTAATGTATATGTAGTGGATTTATCTAAAACAGCTTTAGATAGTTTAAAAACTAGAGTACCCGATTTTCCATCATCAAATTTAATTGTAAATAATTTTTTTGATTTAGATATGACTTTCGATTTAATTATTGAACAAACTTTTTTTTGTGCAATAGATCCAAGATTGAGAAGTTCTTACGCTAAAAAGGCTTCTGAGATTTTAAATCTAAAAGGTAAAGTTGCAGGATTACTATTTGATGCGATTTTAAATACAACACATCCACCTTTTGGCGGTAGTAAAACAGAGTATTTAGGCTATTTTAAGCCTTATTTTGATATTAAGGTTATGAAGGAGGCTTATAACTCAATAAAGCCAAGAGCAGGACGAGAATTATTTTTTGTTATTAAAAAAAAGGATAACTAAGAAAGGTTTAGTAAAACTGATAATTGTCATAAAAAATATCAAAAGGCAATAGTAATTTTACAGTATTAACTAACGACATAAATTTTACACTATGATATCTCAAAACATTGCATTATACAATTGGAACAACGGAGTAATAATGATTGCTATATTCGCGCTTGTTTGCCTAGGACTTATCGGATTGTTAGTAAGCTCAATGACAAATAGTGATAGAGATAAAGAAGAGCCTAAAGAAAGATAATTTAAAACAGTAAACATAACAATTAAAAAAAAGCGCATATTATGCGTTTTTTTTATACATTAAATTGCGTGATTACTAACTTTTAATAGTTGTAAAGGTAGGATATGGGTTTAGTATGGTCTAAGTCGTAACTATCACAAACCAAATTATCCTTCTTTTGTAATTGTATATTTAAAATAACAAAAAGTCTCATTTCGAGGCTTTTTTGTAATAAAAGTTACACAGCGTTTATGCGTTGTGTCGTATTTTTACAATCTAAACACTTGGCTATGGAAGACATGCTCTTTTACGATAGGTTGCAGTTTGCATTTACTATCACATTTCATTATATATTTCCGCAATTAACCATGGGATTATCATTATTGATCGTCTTTTTTAAATGGAAATATTTAAGAAATAACATCGAAAAGTATAATAATGCAGCAAAATTTTTAATGAAAATTTTTGCTATTAATTTTACCATGGGAGTTGTTACTGGGATTCCAATGGAATTTCAATTTGGTACCAATTGGGCTAAGTTTTCAGAACTCACAGGTGGTATTATTGGTCAGACGTTGGCAATGGAAGGGATGTTCTCATTCTTTTTAGAATCCTCTTTTTTAGCGCTCTTTATTTTTGGTGAAAAACTAATGGGACAAAAACTACACTTTTTAACAGGTTTTCTAGTCTTTTTAGGCTCTTGGGCAAGTGGTTGGTTTATTTTAGCAACTAATGCTTGGATGCAACATCCTGTAGGTTTTGAGGTTTTAGAAAACGGTAAATTTGTTTTAGATAATTTTTCGGCACTCTTTACAAATCCTTGGTTATTACCAGCCTTTTTGCATAATCAAATAGCCTCTGTAGTAACGTCTTCTTTTGTTGTGGCAAGTATTGGAGCCTTTTATGTACTAAGAAATAAACAAGTAGAATACGGGAAACTATTCTTAAAAACAGGTGTTATTTTTGGATTAATATCTAGTGTATTGGTTGCTTTCCCAACAGGTGATTGGAATGCTAAAAATGTTGCAGAATATCAACCAGCAGCATTTGCAGCTATGGAAGGGATTTTTGAAACAGAAGAGGCTGGAGCCGAAATTGTTTTAGTTGGACAACCTAACATGGTAGAAAAAAAGCTAGATAATAAAATAGCAGTTCCAAACGTATTGAGTTTTTTAACGCATCAAGATTGGGATAAACAAATCCCAGGAATGGATCAATTTAAAGAGGAAGAATTGCCTAGTAATATCCCTGCGCTTTATTATTCTTACCACATAATGGTTGGTTTAGGCACCATTTTTATTGGTGTTATGGCGTTAGCGCTTTTCTTTTTATGGCGAAAAAAACTATACACATTAAAACCATTATTATGGACTATTATGTTTTTGGTGCCATTTCCTTACATTGCAAACCTTACAGGTTGGTATACTGCAGAGTTAGGACGTCAACCGTATTTAGTGTACGGTTTATTAAAAACTAGCGATGGTATTTCGCCAACAGTATCTTCAGGAAACACATTATTTACATTACTTGGTTTTGTCGCTTTATATATGCTTTTAGGCTTATTATTTTTAGTCTTAGTTGGTAAAACTATTAATCAAGGTCCAAAACCTCAAACACATTAATTATGGAAGTATTTTGGTATATAGCAATCGCTATTGTTTTAGCAGTATTTTTTGTTTTAGATGGTTACGACTTTGGTACAGGAATCATTCATTTATTCTTTGCTAAAAAAGAAGAAGATAAAGAAGTTATCGCAAAATCGGCAGGATTATTTTGGGATTCTAACGAGGTTTGGTTAGTTGCTGCAGGAGGGATGCTTTTTATGGCATTTCCAACATTTTATGCCTCCGTTTTTAGTGGCTTTTATTTACCATTAATAATCGTGTTGTGGCTAATTGTTTTTAGAGCAATTGGTTTAGAGTTTAGAGGGCAATTTAAATTTCAAATGTGGAAAGATATTTGGGACACGTCATTTGGTGTCTCTAGTTTACTATTAGCGCTGTTTTTTGGTATTGCTTTAGGTAATATTGTTAGAGGTGTCAATTTAGGAGGTGTTGAAAATGGTGTTTCAGCTTACGAAGGACACTATTTTTTCTTACCCTTATGGGACAGTAGTTTTAGTCCATTAAGTGATACGCCAGGTATTATAGATTGGTTTACAATTATTATAGGATTAATTTCTGTGGTAACCTTGGCTATTCATGGTGCTAATTGGGTGATTTTAAAAACAAATTCGTCAATTAACACTAAACTTAAAGGTGTTATTTTTAAGTTGAATATCGCATTAGCAATACTAACCGTATTTTCATTAGTTGTATGGCAGGTGGTTAATCCAAAGTCGTTAGATAACTTTATGGATAGACCATATTTAATAGTCTTTCCTATTATTTATCTTACAGGATTAATTGGCTTATTTTTTATTAAAAAGCTAAAAAAAGAAAGTCACGGTTTTATGTTTTCTACCTTATTGATTTTAGGAGGGATAACATCGTCTTTGGCGTCTTTATTTCCAGTTATACTACCTTCTATTAATACGACTCATCAGGATTTAACTATTTACAATACCGCAGCAGAAAAGTATGGTTTGTCTGTAGCTGTAAATTGGGCAATTATTGGTTTTATTCTTATCGTTATTTACTTCATAATTCAAAAACGATTAATGGCAGGTAAAGTTGATAAAATGGATTACGGACACTAGTCAAAATTAACAATTATGACAGGGACTTTAATTTCATTAATTAGTATTCTTATCGGTATTATTACTGCAAATACATTTGGTTATTTTAATAAAAAATATTCTTTTGGATTTATAGGTAATACGTTAGTTGGTGTTTTTGGAAGCATTTTTTTTATCAAGTCTTTCGGTAGATTAGGTTTTGATCCATGGTCAATAATGCAAAACCAAGATATTAATATAATGTTATTTTCTATTAATTGTATGGTTTCAGCTTTTGGAGGTGCTTTAGGTCTTGTAATTGCTAAATGGATATATAAAAAGTTGAATAAGTAGTTATTTATTCAACTTACATGACATAAGTCATCTTATTTAATATCAATTCATTATACATTTGTTAACCACTTGGTTAAACCATGTAGTTATAATGAAAAAAGCAAAGGATAAAAATACAGAAGAGCAGATTTTAAGTGCTGCTAAAAGTATATTCCAATCTAAAGGAATGGACGGTGCGCGCATGCAAGAAATTGCTGATAAAGCTGGTATTAATAAAGCGATGCTTCATTATTATTACAGAAGCAAGCAGTTGCTATTTGAAGCGGTTTTTAAGAATGCATTTTCCTTATTAGCACCTCAATTAAATGCCATTTTAAATGATGATTCTTCTATTGAAGAAAAGGTGAGAAACTTCACTTCAAACTACATCACATTTATTAGTAAACATCCTTATTTGCCAAATTTCATCATTCAAGAACTCAATAGAAATCCAGAGTTTATTATAAAACTGAAAGACACAAATGGGTTTCCAAATATCGAAAAATTTAAAAAACAAATCGCTATTGAAATTGAAAATGGACTAATTAAACCTATCACAGCAGAGCAGTTATTTATTAATATTATGGCTCTAAATATTTTTCCTTTTGTAGCTAAACCTTTAATAATGGCTTTTACAAATACGGATGCTATTGCCTATAAAAAAATAATGGATTCCCGTAAAACGGAAGTTGCTGATTTTATTATTAATTCTATAAAGAACAACTAAAATGAAATACATAACACTCATTTTAATTCTATTAATGTCCTTGACAAGTAAAGCACAGCAAAGTATTACGTTGGAGGAATGCTATGATTTAGTGATAGAAAACTATCCGTTAGCAAAACAGGTAAAACTCTTGGATGCGCAAAACAAATTGGATTTAGACGTTATTTCTACTTCAAAATTGCCACAGTTAAGTTTAGATGCGCAAGCCACCTATCAATCTGATGTTATTCAGTTTCCTATGGCAATGTCAGGAATAGAACCCTTAAACAAAGATCAATATCGCGCAACCGTTTCTGTAAATCAACTTATTTATAATGGAGGTGCAACAGATGCGTCTTTACAATTAAAAACAACTCAATTAAAAACGAAGCAAAAGCAAGTAGAAGTCAGTTTATATCAATTAAAACAGCAAATTAATCAACTTTATTTTTCTGTTTTATTAGCGCAAGAATCTCAGTTATTATTAAACGCGAAACAAGCGCAATTAGAAGCTAAACTTAAGGAGGTACAATCAGGAATAAAGTATGGTGTTATTTTACCAAGTTCAGATAAAATTTTACAAGCCGAATTATTAAAAATAAGCCAGCAATTTAACGCATTAGAAAGTAACAAAACATCACTTATTCAAACATTATCAAGTTTAATAAGTCAGCCATTAAATGCTTCAACAATATTTCAAAAGCCACTTTTAGACACACCGTTACAAACAGAACTAACACGACCAGAATTAGAATTATTTCAACTTAAAAAAGAAGAAATTGAAAATTCTGAAACCCTACTGTCCAAACAAAACGCACCTAAATTACTAGGTTTTGCAACAGGTGGTTATGGTAATCCTGGATTAAATATGTTGGATAATTCGTTTCAAACATTTTATACCGTTGGTGTTAAAGTGAATTGGACTGTTTTTGATTGGAAGGCTAACAAAAAGCAAAGACAATCTTTAGCTATCAATAAAGATTTTATAGAGAATGAAACTGAAATTTTCAAACTCAATACTAACATTGCGCTAAATCAACAACAAAAAGAAATCGATAAAATTGAAACGTTTATTACTTCAGATTTAGAAATAATTAACCTTAGAAAAGACGTGCTCAAATCGGCAGATTCACAACTTAAAAATGGCGTAATAACCTCTTCGGCATACATTACAGAGCTTACCAATTTATACGAAGACGAAAACACCATGGTAAAGCATGACATTCAGTTACAACTAGCAAAAGCAAATTATAATGTCATTAAAGGACAATAATACGAAGCACATGAAAACACACACATATATTTTAGGAATAGGCATCATACTTCTTACTTTAATTTCTTGCGGAAACGATAATGGAAAAGCAGATGGGTACGGAAATTTTGAAGCTACAGAAATAATCATTTCTGCAGAAAATAATGGGAAATTAATGCAGTTTAATCTTGATGAAGGCGATGTGCTTCAAAAAGAACAATTTATTGGCTATATCGATACTATTCCGTTAGCATTAAAACGAGAACAATTAGAGGTTTCTAAAGCTGTAATTGCTTCAAAATCTAAAGGTGTTTTATCACAGATTAATGTATTAAATGCAAAACTAAAAACTGCAAATACAAATAAAACACGCGCTCAAAATCTTATAAAGGACAATGCGGGAACACAAAAACAATTGGATGATGTTTTAGGCGAAATGGATGTAATAAAAAGCCAAATTAGAAGTGTCGAAATACAGAATGCACCTGTCGTGAATGAGCTTAAATCTATTGATGTACAGTTAAAGCAAATTGACGACCAAATCCAGAAAAGTAAAATCACAAATCCTGTAAATGGAACTGTTTTGACCAAATATGCAGAACCAAATGAAATTACTGCTTTTGGAAAACCGTTGTATAAAATTGCCGATTTAAGTACTATGCAATTGCGTGTTTATATAAGTGAAACACAATTAGCAAATATTAAAATAGGACAAGAAGTAACTATTAAAATTGATAACGCAGATGCAATGAAAGCGTATAAAGGAACGATTAGCTGGATAGCTTCAGAAGCAGAATTTACCCCAAAAATAATTCAAACTAAAGAAGAACGTGTGGCATTAGTTTATGCTTTAAAAGTAGACGTTAAAAATGAGGGCAGCCTAAAAATTGGAATGCCCGCAGAACTATGGCTAAATACTTCAGAATGAGCATCACAGTTTCTAACATATCAAAATCTTACAAAAGTGTAAAAGCGTTAGAGAATATTTCTTTTAATGTAAAAGAAGGAGAGATTTTTGGGCTTATCGGACCTGATGGAGCAGGTAAAACAACCTTGTTTAGAATTTTAACCACGCTATTAATTGCTAATGAAGGTACTGCAACGGTTGCTGATTTTGATGTGGTTTTAGACTATAAAAAGATTCGGAATAATGTGGGTTATATGCCAGGTAAATTTTCACTCTATCAAGATTTAACCGTTGAAGAAAATTTAAATTTCTTCGCAACTATTTTTGGAACAACCATTGAAGAAAATTACGATCTAATAAAAGAAATTTATGTTCAAATTGAACCTTTTAAAGACCGTCGTGCGGGAAAATTATCTGGAGGAATGAAGCAAAAACTCGCTTTATGTTGCGCTTTAATTCATAAACCAAAAGTGTTGTTTTTAGATGAGCCCACAACAGGTGTTGATCCAGTTTCTAGAAAAGAATTTTGGGACATGCTAAAACGTTTGCAACAAAAAGGAATCACCATTTTAGTGTCTACACCATATATGGATGAAGCCGCTTTATGTGACAGAATTGCTTTAATTCAAGACGGTAAAATTTTACAGATTGATACACCTCAAGCCATTGTAAAGCACTATCCGAAACAGATTTATAACGTAAGAGCAGATAATACGTATCAACTTATTAAGAGTTTAAAGACTTACAAATACAACCATAGTGTCTATCCTTTTGGTGAGTTTGTGCATTATACAGATCGTAGAGCAGATTTTAATCCTAAAGATTTAATACAGTTTTTAGAATCTAATAATCTTTCTAATGTGGAAATAGAAAAAACAGAGGCAACTATTGAAGATACCTTCATGGAATTAGCTAAATAAATTACTAAAACCTGTCAGGTTTAGAAAAAAAAGAATGGACAACAATACAGTCATACAAGTAGAAGGGTTAACCAAAATGTACGGAGATTTTGCAGCTGTAGATGCCATTACTTTTGATGTTAAAAAAGGTGAGATATTCGGATTTTTAGGAGCAAATGGAGCAGGAAAAACTACAGCGATGAAAATGTTGATAGGTATATCTAAACCTACTGCAGGTAAAGCTCAGGTCGCAGGATTTGATGTTTATAAACAAACCGAAAACATCAAGAAAAGCATTGGTTATATGAGTCAGAAATTTGCTTTGTATGACGATTTAACAGTTAAAGAAAATATCACGTTTTTTGGCGGAATTTATGGCCTATCCAGAAAAAGAATAAAAGAAAAAACAGCAATCTTGCTTGAAGAATTAGGATTGGAAGACGTATCAGATCAATTAGTTGGTGCTTTACCTTTAGGTTGGAAACAAAAATTATCTTTTTCTGTGTCCTTAATACATGATCCGAAAATTGTGTTTTTAGATGAGCCAACAGGAGGAGTAGATCCTATTACTAGACGACAATTTTGGGAAATGATTTACAAAGCAGCCCATCAAGGTACTACCGTTTTTGTAACTACGCATTACATGGATGAAGCAGAGTATTGCGACAGAGTTTCTATTATGGTTAACGGAAAAATTGAAGCTTTAGATACACCTAAAAAATTGAAAGAACAATTTCAAGTAGATAATATGAACGATGTATTTTTAAAATTAGCAAGAGGATAGAAATTCCCCACAGATGTCGCAGATTATCGCATAAAAAAGTATAAGTACACCTTGAGGAAAATCTGCGGTTATCTGCGAAATTTGCGGGAATAATAATAATAATAAAGAAATTATGGAGCAAAAAACAGAAAATGACATTTCATACCTAATTAGAGGAGCTATTTTTAAAGTCTATAATGAATTGGGACCAGGTTTATTAGAATCTGTATATGAAACTATTTTAATGTATGAATTAAAGAAACAAGGATTATCAGTTAAAAAACAAGTCCCATTACCAGTATTTTATGATGGTATAGAATTAGAAATTGGCTTCAGGTTAGATTTGTTAGTCAATAATAAAGTAATAATAGAAATAAAATCGATTGAAAATTTAGCAAAAGTACATCATAAGCAAGTTTTAACTTATTTAAAAATTTCGGAATTAAAGCTAGGTATTTTAGTGAATTTTAATGTGGATGACATAACAAAAGGAATATTCAGAAAAGTAAACGGATTATAACAATAAAAAATCTGCGGTAATCTTTTAGATCTGCGGAAGATAAATAATGAAAAGATTCATAGGCTTCATAAAAAAAGAATTCTACCATATTTTTAGAGATAAACGTTCGTTGTTTATTCTCTTCGGAATGCCAATAGCACAAATTATGCTATTTGGTTTTGCGATTACTAATGAGATTAATAATGTAGAGATTGCAGTTTTAGACCATTCTAAAGATGCAACAACAACAGAAATTATTAATAAAATTTCAGCTTCAAAATACTTTAGTATCAGTCAATTTATTAATAAAGAATCAGATATTGAAACTATTTTCAAAAAAGGAAAAGTAAAAGCGGTTTTAAATTTCGAAAAAGGATTTAGCAAAAATTTAATTAAAGATCACAAAGCAACTATCCAGATTATTACAGATGCTACAGATCCTAATACTGCAAATACAGTAAGTAACTATGTCAACGCTATTCTTCAACAATATCAAAAAGAACTGAATAAAGACATCGCCATCACCTATCAAATTGTACCACAAACCAGAATGGTTTACAACCCAGAATTAAAAAGTGTGTACATGTTTGTTCCCGGTGTAATGACTATTATTTTAATGTTAGTTTCAGCTATGATGACTTCGATTTCTATTACTAGAGAAAAAGAATTAGGGACTATGGAAATCCTTTTAGTATCACCAATAAAACCAATTCAGGTTATTATTGGTAAAGTATTTCCTTATATTTTTCTATCCATTATAAATGCTACAGTTATTGTTTTACTAAGTATTTTCATCTTTAAAATGCCAGTTCAAGGAAGTCTCTTTTTATTAGGATTTGAAAGTGTTTTATTTATAATTACAGCATTAGCTTTAGGTATTTTAATATCAACAATTTCTGCTACACAACAAACAGCAATGATGATTTCTTTAATGGGACTTATGCTTCCAGTAATTTTATTGTCCGGCTTTATTTTTCCGATTTCAAGCATGCCCTTACCATTGCAAATTATTAGTAATATCATTCCTGCAAAGTGGTTTATTATCATCATAAAAGGCATTATGCTAAAAGGAGTAGGATTACAATATTTATGGAAAGAAACCTTGATTTTAATAGGGATGACTATTTTTTATATAGGATTAAGTGTGAAGAAATATAAAATTAGATTGGAATAATGAAAACAATTTTATACATCATACAGAAAGAGTTTAAGCAAATTTTCAGGAATAAAGGTATGCTTCCTATCATTTTTGTCTTGCCCATATTTCAACTTGTTATTTTATCTAATGCAGCTACTTTTGAAGTCAAAAACATCAAATTCGGTTATATTGATAACGACCACACAGCAACATCTAGAGCGTTAATTGAAAAATTTAATGCATCCACTTATTTTAATGTGTTAACAGATTTCCCTTCGGAAGTATTAGCCAGTGCTGCGATGTTAAAAGGAGAAGTGGATGTACTTTTAGAAATTCCACACTATTTTGAGCGTGATTTACAAAAAGAAAAACAGAATAGCTTAGGCGTGACTATAAACGCTATTGATGGAGCAGCAGCAGGTGTAGAAAATGTGTATGTCACACAAATTGTACAACGCTTTAATCAGAGTATAAAAGTAGATTTATTACAAGTTTCAGATAAACAAATACAACCAATAGCTATAGAGACTATTCCATTATTTTGGTATAATAAGACCTTAAATTACAAAACCTTTATGGTTCCTGGTATTCTAGTTTTACTAGTAACCATGATTACGCTCTTCCTTTCGGGAATGAATATTGTCCGCGAAAAAGAAATTGGTACTCTAGAACAAATTAATGTGACCCCAATTAAAAAAAGCCAGTTTATTATTGGGAAGCTTTTTCCATTTTGGGTGATAGGGATGGGGTTATTAACGGTCGGGTTAATTTTGGCTAAAGTTATTTTTAATATTCCGATGATTGGTAGTTTACCATTACTATATTTATATACCTCTATTTATATTTTAGTCATTTTAGGGATAGGTTTATTTATTTCCAATTTTACGGATACACAGCAACAAGCAATGTTTATTGCATGGTTTTTTACAGTTATTTTTATTTTAATGAGTGGCTTATTCACACCAATAGAGAGTATGCCAAAATGGGCGCAAACCCTTACCGAATTTAATCCAATACGTTATTTTGTAGAGGTGATGCGTATGGTTATGTTAAAGGGCTCTGGTTTTAAAGATATTCTTCCTCAGTTATTAAAAACAGCGATTTATGCTTTTGTAATGAATGCTTTAGCCGTTTGGAGTTATAAGAAGACAAATTAAGAGACTTGTGTAACAAAAGTTACTGTGTAGCGCCTATAATTACTCAATCTTTGTACTATTATTATTATTATTATTATTAAGGTGTTCTATTTGTCAGATATTCAAACTGATAGATTCTACTTCATAGCTTTAATTTTAAACTAAACTCACATTCTAAAACCATATAAAATGTCTAAAATTGTCATTTTAGGAGCAGGTATTTCTGGTCACGTTGCAGCAACTCATTTACGTAGAAAACTGCCAAAAAAACATGAAGTAATTGTAGTATCTCCTAACAGTAATTACCAATGGGTCCCTTCAAATATTTGGGTTGGAATTGGTAAAATGAAATCAGAAAAAATTTACTTTCCATTGGCACCTTTGTATAAAAAGAAAGGTATTGGATATAAACAAGCCAAGGCGATTTCTTTTTTTCCTGAGGGAGATAAAACGGAAGATAAACCATATGTTTTATCAGAATATGTGCATGGAGATAATAAAGGAACACAAGAAAAGATAACCTACGATTATTTAATTAATGCTACAGGTCCAAAATTAAACTTTGAAGCTACAGAGGGTTTATTACCAGGTAAAAACAAAGCGTATTCAGTGTGTACATTCTCTCATGCAGATCATGCTTGGGTAGGTTTGAAAGCATTAATTCAAGAAATGAAAGCGGGTAAAAAAGCTAAAATTCTAATCGGTACAGGTCATGCAAAATCGACTTGTCAAGGTGCTGCTTTTGAATATATTTTAAATGTTGAGCAAGAATTACGTAAGCATAACGTGCGTGACATGGCAGAAGTCACTTGGATTTCTAACGAATACCAACTAGGAGATTTTGGGATGGATGGTATGTTATTAAGTTATGGTAGTATGACCATGAAATCTCATGAAATGGTCGAAATGGTTTTTGAAGACAGAGACATCAAATGGATTCTTGGAGCAGGCGTAAACAAAATTGAAGACGGTACAGCACATTACGAAAATTTAGAAGGAGAATATAAAGTAGAAACTTATGATTTTGCAATGTTAATTCCTTCGTTTTCTGGTCATGGGTTTAAAGCCTATGATAAAAATGAAAACGATATCACAGAAAAGCTTTTTAAAGGTTTTATGATTGTAGATGCTGATTATACGCCAAAACCATATGAACAATGGTCCGTAAAAGATTGGCCAGAAACGTATCAAAATCCAAGTTATAAAAATATTTTTGCTCCAGGAATAGCCTTTGCACCACCACATGCCATTTCTAAACCAAGAACTAGTAAAAACGGAACCGTAATTGCTCCAGCGCCACCGCGTACTGGAATGCCATCAGGTATTACCGCAAAATTGGTTGCTGATAATATTATAGATTCTATAAAAAGTGGAAAAGAATCTTTAAATCATAAAGGCTCTATGGGAAATATGGGAGCAGCATGTATTGCTTCTGCTGGTTACGGGATGCTATCTGGAAGCGGAGTAAGCATTACAACGTATCCAATTGTACCAGATTATGAGAAATATCCAAAAACCCAAGGTAGACAACTTGGAAAAACCTTTGGGCAAATAGGTTTAGCAGGACATTGGTTAAAATTAGCATTGCATTATGCCTTTATCTATAAAGCAAAAATGCGCCCATTTTGGTGGTTGATTCCGGAATAAAAAAACGCCTAATTTTTAATTGATATGAATCGCTTATCCTGAAAGACCAAAGAGAGATTTAGGATATCATGAAAATTTTACAAGAATTTAATAATTATCAAAATGACCGAAAGAATATCAAAATATCAAAGATTTAAAATGATGAATCCCATCATTCAGTTTTTTAAATTCATTTATTTGAGTGTAAAAATAATGTTAGTGGTCGCTGGAGGACATGGAGGTACAAGAAGCTAAACAGAAAGAGAGTTGAATAATTTTAAACAGCTGCTGATGTTATAATATGCACACCCATAGCAATCATTTCAGTTTTAATAGCTTCAAAAGCTTCTAGATCTAAGGGTTTTGCGGCATTTTCAATAAAATAGCATTCAAACCCTTCTTTAACAGCATCACGCACAGAAAAGTAAACGCAAATATCCGAAGCTAAACCACAAAAATACAGTTGTGTAGCTCCTTTTTCTTTTAAATAACTAGTTAATCCAGTCGATTTTAAATGGTTGTTGTCAAAAAAGGCGCTATAACTATCAATATTAATATCGGTACCTTTTCTAAAAATAGCCTCGTATTTTGTGGTGTCTAGTTCAGAGTGCAATTCGGCACCTTTACTGCCTTGTACGCAATGCTCAGGCCATAAGGTTTGCATTTGTCCTCGCCACTCAATACTATCAAAATCAGATTTTCCTTCTTGATTTACAGCAAAACTAGAATGTGCTTTTGGGTGCCAATCTTGTGTGGCTACAATCAAGTCGAATTTATCTTGTATGCTATTTATTATAGGTACAATGGTATCGCCATCAGGAACAGGAAGTGCGCCTCCAGGCATAAAATCGTTTTGCACATCAATGACTAAAAGTGTTTTCATGGTTTGACTATTTTAATATAATAGGCTAGAGCTTTTAAAACGCGGTTTAAATTTAACTTTTATGCTTGTTAATTAGTTCATTTCGTTCCTTTTTAAGTTGAGTACTCAAACCAACTTTATAGGTATGCGGATTTTGAAAACGCTTATATTCATTAGGAAGTTGGGCCAAACGGGATTGCGAATATTCTGCAATTTCAGTAACCGTTCTTACAGGTACCATACGCTTACCATGCTCCATGACTAACTCTAATAGCGGTTCTTTTTTTAGTGCACTAATATCTATCTGTTTAGTAATATCAAAAGGGTGTTCCATTTGGTCAATTTCACCTTCAGAATACATAGCAACAGCATCTGCACCATAAAATTGCCCATCCGCATCAATTATGCGATATACTTGCTTTTTAAACGGTAGCGATACTTTTATGATGTTTTCAGAGAGCTTAATTCTTGGGTCACCATTATATTCAGATAATTTATAAACACCATCTAACGCAGCATCTGGTCGTCCTGTAACCAAATTAGTTCCTACGCCAAAAACATCAATTGGTGCTTGTTGTTCTTTTAAACTTTTGATAACAAATTCGTCTAACTGATTCGACACTACAATTTTTACATAACTCAAATCAGCAGCGTCTAAAACGGCTCTTGCTTTTTTAGATAAATAGGCTAAATCGCCACTATCTAATCGGATTCCGAATAATTTCTCACCTTTTTCTTCCATTTCTTTGGCAACTGTAATCGCATTTGGAAGTCCTAATTTTAGAGTGTTATAAGTGTCAATTAAAAGCACACAGTTTTTAGGTCTTACTTGTGCAAAATCACGAAAAGCATCTATTTCATTATCATAACTCTGTATAAACGAATGTGCCATTGTTCCGGTAGATGCGATGTTATAATCTTCTGCAGCTTTCACATTACTAGTACTATCAAAACCACCAATAGCAGCAGCTCTAGACGCATAATAACCACCTGTAGCATGGGCACGACGTAATCCCATATCTAACAAAATAGCATCTTTAGCGCTATAGCGTATTCTGCTCGCTTTGGTTGCAATTAGGGTTTGAAAATTTAAAATATTAAGCAAAAGGGTTTCTATAATTTGTGCTTCAATAATATTAGCTTCAACTTGTAAAATAGGACGATTAGGAAAAACAATATCCCCTTCTTTACTAGACCGAATACTACCTTTAAAGCTAAAGTTTTTCAAATACTCTAAAAACTCGTTTTCAAATCCTTTTTGTTTTAAATATGAAATATCAGACTCTGAAAATTTAAGCGACTCCAATATATCTAAAACATCCTCTAATCCAGTAAATATCGCATACCCATTATCAAAAGGATTACGACGGTAATAATAATCAAACACCGCTTTACCGTTTGGTTTGGTCACAAAATAGACTTGCGCCATTGTAATTTGATATAGATCCGTATATGCAGCAGTAATGTCCATAAATTTATAAGTTTAGTTTACTAAGATATTTAAAATTTGAAAAACTTAAGGTCTCAATTTTTAAAGAAATTAATAGAATTTAATATTTTATTTAGTCCAAATTAATTCCCTTTCACACGTTGCCAAAGTTCTGATAATAGCTTTTTACCGTCATTAGAATTTTTTGGAGCTTCAATAAATGAAACCTTACCAGAAGGATCAACTTCTAACTTGTATTTAAAAACAAAGTTTTCTGATTTGGGTTTTAAACTCAATAATCCAAAACGTAAATCGTTAAAATAAAGGGTGTTTTCTGTTTTAGTAATGGTGTACCAACCTTCTGTAATGGCAATCATTTTCTTGACACTTTTATCCTCAACAAGACTACCTAGTAAGTCGTGGTTTTTTGGATAGCTTTCAAAAGTGATGGGTTGGCTATCAAAAAAGGAATAATTCCCCAATAAATAAGCATCATCAGTTTGCACGTTAGCACTCCAAAGTATCGTGTTTAATGGCGATGGTCTTGTGTCAATATCCAAATAAGCAATATTTTGTTTTTTTAAAGCAGATTCGAATTTTGTGTAAGCTGCCCATTTTAAAAGTAGTGTAATGGCTAAGTACGATGTACTTATTATTAATCCCATTTTGTTATAAAAGCGACGTTTGGGAGTCGTCCGTTTTTGACGCATTGCCAAAATCAAGAATATCAGAAAAGGGACTGTGTACAATGGATCAACTACAAATATGTTTTTAAAAGCTAATCGTAAATCAAAAGGCCAAAACAGTTGCGTTCCCCAAGTGGTGTGAGCATCTAATATAGGATGGGTTACAAATGCTAAAAAAAATAGCCAAGTCCAGTTTTTAAAGTTTTTATAGGTTTCGTACCGTGTGACAATCCATGCGAAAATAGGCGCAAAAAGCACAGAAAACACAATAGAATGTGTAAACCCGCGATGCACATAAAGCGCAGTGACATTGTCCGTAAAAAAGGAGGCTAAGACATCTAAATCAGGAATAGTTCCTGCAATAGCACCATAAAGCATGGCCTTGTTTCCAACTTTTCTACCTAAAACAGCTTCTCCTACAGCTGCTCCTAATACTATTTGTGTTAATGAATCCATATAGCATGCAAAAGTAAGGGATACCAATTTATTTATAACAAGACTTCGGTTTTATGTTGCTTTTTGCTCGCTTAATAAAAGGTAATTGTTAGCGTTTTTTTTTTGTTCTGTTTTTAGTAATTATTTAATAAACAGAGTTTTATATGATAATTATCAGTGTGTGTGCTTTTTGTTTATTCTAAATTTAGAGCTGTTACTGCTATTTTGATTGCGATTACTTTTCTTAAGTAACCTATGTTACTGACTAAAGTAAATTCCTGAACTATTTTTGTACTGTAAATTAATAATTAATGAAAAAACACATATATATAGCCGCGTTACTTTTTGTTTTCAGTATATCTGTTAAAGCACAAGATTTGGTGCCCATAGCAAAATCTGATGTTTTGTCTAAAGTATCAGAACGTAACACTAGTATAAAAATTTCTGAAGAGGACTTTAAACAAGCCAGAGCAGATTATAGACAAACCAATGCGGTGTTTTTACCAAACATTACAGCAAGTCACACTGCAATGGCGACAACTAATCCATTGATGGCTTTTGGTTCTAAATTAAATCAGGAGATTTTAACGCAAAACGATTTTAATCCGGCATTGCTAAACGATCCCTCTCAGATTGAAAACTATGCCACCAAGTTCGAAATTCAGCAACCATTAATAAATTTAGATGGTATTTACCAACGTAAAGCAGCTAAATCTAAAATGGAAGCGATGTCTTTAAAGACAGAACGCACACAGGATTATTTAGCTTTTGAAGTAGATAAAGCCTACATGCAGTTACAATTAGCTTACAAAGCAGTAAGTGTTTTAGAGAAAGCTTTGGACGCAGCAAATGCTAATAAGAAGCTAGCTGACGATAGCTTTAAACAAGGGTATTTGCAACGTGCAGATGTGTTGAATGTTGAAGTCCGTGTCACTGAGGTTCAAAACCAGTTACAAACCGCTAAAAGTAATGTGCAAAATGCGTCTAATTATTTGTCTTTTTTAATGAATGATGATACTTATGTTGTGTACATGCCTAGTGACGATTTAACCATTGGCACATTTACAATGGAAGACAAAGCAGTGTCTGAAAACAGATCGGATATTAAAGCCATGCAATTGGCCTCAAACGCTTATGAAGCGATGAATAAAGCTGATAAAATGGCGTTTTTACCACGTTTAAATGCGTTTGGGAGTTATGAGCTGTATGACGATAACATTTTTCAAGGCGGTTCTAATGGATACTTATTCGGAGCACAATTAAGTTGGGATATATTTCAAGGCTCTAAACGTATTGGAAAAGCGCAAAAAAGTAAATCGGAATTCGAAAAATCTAAATTAGAATACAAGCAATATGTGTCTAAAAGTAATTTAGAATTAAATAAAGCGAAACGCGCCTTTATAGATGCTGACAATAAGTTAAAATTAACAACTTTAGCATTACAACAATCTGAAGAATCTTTAAGAATTAGAACCAACAGATTTAAAGAAGGTTTAGAAAAAACGTCTGATTTATTACTAGCCGAAACGCAATATGCACAAAAACAATTGGAGTACTACCAAACCATTTTTGAATACAATTACACACAAGCATACTTACAATTTTTAACTAAAGAATAAAAAAGATACAAGAATATAGAACCAAGAATCAAGATTGATTTCCGAGTTTTTAATTATAAAAATGTCACACTGAGCTTGTCTAAGTGTCTTAAATAAAAAATAATAACCATGAAAAACATATATACAATCCTAACACTGTCTGTAGCGCTATTAGTAGCAAGTTGTGGAAGCGAAGACAAAAAACCTGTTGTAGATAATACACCAGCAATTAACGTAAAAACTAGTCAAGTAGCAGCAAACAGTAATAGTCCTTTTTTATCTGTAAGCGGAAAAATTCAAGCGACAAATAGTGCAGATTTAAGTACTAGAATGATGGGGTACGTTAATAAAGTATATGTAAACGTGGGAGACAAAGTCCGTAAAGGACAATTATTAGTGTCTATTAATAATAGCGATTTACAAGCCAAAAGAGCTCAAGTAAATGCTGGAATAACTGAAGCTAATGCTGCTTTAAGCAATGCTCAAAAAGATTACAACCGTTTTAAAAACTTATTTGCAGACAAAAGTGCGTCTCAAAAAGAGATGGATGATATGACTGCTAATTACGAAATGGCAAAAGCTAGAGTAGAAGGGGCTAATCAAATGAAAAACGAAATTAACGCACAGTTTGCTTACAGTAATATTACTGCGCCTTTTAGCGGAACAGTAACTAGTAAAACTGTAGAAGCTGGTAATATGGCAAATCCTGGTGTACCACTAATAAGTATTGAAACACCTGGAAATTTTGAAGTTATGGCAATGGTGCCTGAAACTGAAATTTCTGAGATTAAATCAGGAACTACAGTGGATGTTTTAGTAAAATCCATAAATAAAACGTTGAAAGGAAAAGTAAAAGAGGTCAGCACTTCAGCTAAAAATACAGGAGGGCAATATTTAGTGAAAATAGATTTAGATAAAACAGAAGCTAATATTTTATCAGGGATGTTTACAACAGTTCAATTTCCTGTGGAAAGAAAAGCCACGTCATCTATGGTCTTAATTCCGAAGGATGCTATTATAACTAATGGGCAATTATCTGGTGTCTATACCGTAAGCCAAAGTAATACCGCATTATTACGTTGGTTACGTTTAGGCAGAACTTTTGGAGATCAAGTAGAAGTGTTATCTGGTTTAAATGCAGACGAAGCATACATTGTTTCTGCTGAAGGAAAACTGTTTAATGGCGCAAAAATTACAATTCAATAACTAATAAGTTGCGTTAAGGATAGAAACGACATCCTTTTTTACTTAATAAATAAGCTGTCATTACGAGGAGTGCAACGACGTGGTAATCTCCCAATCGATTAAGAGATTGCCACAGTAAATAAAAAAAACACTCAGTAATGACAGGTGAAAAAGATACAGTGTATAGCCTGTTAAAACGCCCAAAATATAAATATTTCCATTGTCATGGGAATAATAAAAAGTAATAATTATGAAAGAAGGAATCGCAGGTAAAATTGCCAAAGTCTTTATGCAATCGAAGCTTACAGTGCTTTTGATGATTGTATTTATGGTGGTTGGCGTGTACAGTTCGTTTTTAATTCCGCGTGAAGAAGAACCGCAAATTGATGTGCCTATGGCAGACATTTTTGTGGGGTATCCAGGAGCAAGTCCTACGGAAGTGGAGTCGCGCGTGATTAAGCCTTTAGAGCAATTAATTTCGAATATTAAAGGTGTGGAGTATGTTTATTCTACATCCATGAAAGAGCAAGGAATGGTCATCGTACAGTTTTATGTTGGCGAAGATATAGAGCGTTCTTTCGTTAAATTATACAACGAAATTAACAAGCACATGGATCAAATGCCTGCTGGTGTCACGTTTCCGTTAGTAAAAACGCGTGCGATTGACGATGTGCCTATGTTGGGATTAACACTGTGGAGTGAAAATTATGACGATTACCAGTTAAACCAAATGGCTCAAGAATTGGAAGCCGAAATTAAGAAGATAAACGATGTGGCAATCACGCATAAAATTGGAGGTCGTGACCGTCAATTACGTGTGGTTTTAGATAAGGATAAATTAGCTGCAAGTGGCTTAGATTTCTTGTCTGTTTCGGAAATGATTAAAGCAAATAACAGTCAATTAAGTGCAGGTAGTTTTGATAAAAGTGATACGGAGTTTTTGGTAAATACAGGTGCTTTTTTAGCTTCGGTTACTGATGTTGAAAATTTGGTGGTTGGCGTGCAACAAAATCAGCCTATTTATTTAAAACAAGTGGCTACAATTATTGATGGACCAGAAGTGCCACAAAATTATGTGAGTTTAGGTTACGGAAAAGGAAGTGTGAAATCGGCGGATTATAAGTCAGAATATCCCGCGGTAACCATTTCGGTGGCAAAACGCAAAGGAGCAGATGCGATGAAAATTTCTGAGGTCATTATTGACAAAGTCGATCATTTACGTAGCACGTTAATTCCGGATGATGTACATGTTGAGGTTACCAGGAATTACGGTGAAACAGCGTCGCATAAAGTATCAGAATTACTATGGCACCTTATTGGGTCTATCTTTGCGGTAACGCTAGTGGTTATGTTAGCCATGGGATGGCGTGGAGGATTGGTGGTATTTTTATCGGTTCCCATTACATTTGCTTTGACATTATTGAGTTATTATATGATGGATTACACGCTAAACAGAATTACATTATTTGCATTAGTGTTTGTAACGGGAATTGTGGTCGACGACTCCATTATTATTGCAGAGAATATGCACAGGCATTTTAAAATGAAACGTTTACCGTTTAAAGAGGCTGCTTTGTATGCGATTAATGAAGTTGGTAATCCAACTATTTTAGCAACATTTACCGTAATAGCGTCTGTTTTACCTATGGCTTTTGTGTCTGGATTAATGGGGCCATATATGGCGCCAATGCCAATAGGAGCGTCTATTGCCATGATACTATCCTTATTTGTAGCGTTAACAATCACTCCATATTTAGGATATATTTTTCTAAGAGAAAAAGATAAAAAAGGAGCAGAGGATAAACCAGAACAGCCTGTTGAAGACACGTATATTTATAAGATTTATAACAAGTTTGAACGCCCATTATTAGAAAGTAAATCAAAACGTTGGTTGTTTTTAGGGTTGACTTTTATAGTATTAATGGCAACTATGGTCTTGTTTTTTACAAAATCGGTTGCTGTAAAAATGTTGCCATTTGATAACAAAAATGAATTCCAAGTGGTTATTGATATGCCTGAAGGCACAACATTAGAACGTACAGGCGTTGTCGCGCAAGAAGTGTCGCAATACTTGTCAACACGACCAGAAGTGGTTAATTATCAAAATTACGTTGGTACCTCTGCGCCAATTACGTTTAACGGATTGGTACGTCATTACGATTTACGTGGTGGATCTAATATGGCTGATATCCAAGTGAATTTAATTGATAAAGGCGAACGTGATATTCAAAGTCACGGAATAGCTAAATTAATGCGTCCAGACATACAGAAGATAGCAGCAAAATATAATGCCAATATTAAATTGGTAGAAGTGCCACCAGGACCTCCTGTATTATCAACGATTGTTGCAGAAGTTTATGGGCCTGATTATAACGAGCAAATTAAAATCGCCAATGGCGTTCAAAATATCTTAAAAAACACAGCTGATGTGGTAGATATTGATTGGATGGTAGAAGCGGATCAAACCGAATATCAATTTGATATAAACAAGGAAAAAGCCATGTTGTATGGTGTTGCTCCACAGCAAATAGCGTACACCATGAATATGGCATTGTCTAACAGAGCCATCACGAATTTGTATGACGAAGATGCGGTGACTCAAGTTGGTTTGGTATTGGCTTTAGATGAAAAAGAGAAATCTACAATTACTGATATTTCGCAATTAAAAGTAAAATCGAAACAAGGGCATATGGTGCCTATTGCAGATTTGGTAACGATTACCGAAACGATAGCTGCAAAAAGTATACATCGTAAAAACCAAAAACGAGTGGTTTATGTAATGGCGGATATGGCTGGAGATTTAGAGAGTCCTGCGTATGCCATTCTTGGAATGGAAGAAAAGTTAAAAGAGATTCCGTTACCACAAGGCTACGAGTTAAACGAGATGTATTTAGGTCAGCCAGATTTTGAAGATAATTATACTGTAAAATGGGATGGCGAGTGGCAAATAACATTAGAGGTATTTAGAGATTTAGGGATTGCCTTTTTAGGCGCTATTATCTTAATATACATCTTAATTGTTGGTTGGTTTCAAAACTTTAAAGCGCCAATCGTTATGATGGTTGCTATACCATTATCGTTAATCGGAATTATTTTAGGACACTGGATTATGGGTGCGTTTTTTACAGCGACTTCTTTTATTGGGATGATTGCTTTAGCAGGAATTATGGTTCGGAATTCGGTATTACTGATTGACTTTATAAATATAAGAACTGCGGAAGGTGTGCCACTTAAACAAGCGTGTATTGAAGCGGGAGCAGTGCGTACAACTCCAATTTTATTAACCGCAGGGACAGTTGTTATTGGCGCATTTGTGATTTTGTTTGATCCTATTTTTCAAGGGTTAGCAATTTCGTTAATGGGAGGGACTATTGTGTCTACCGTATTGACGTTGTTGGTTGTGCCATTGGTTTATTATATGATAGAGAAGAAGAATTATAAATAGTGGGTAACTGTGTTGTGTATGATGAGATTCTGAAACAAGTTCAGAATGACGTGTGGTTTGTAGATAAGATTAGGTAAGAAGAGTTGTGAATAATGTAATTCTGAAACGCGTTCAGAATGACGTGAGGTTGGTAAATAATGTTGGGAAGCTTTGTTGTGTATGATGAGGTTCTGAAACTAGTTTAGAATGACGTGTGGTTGTAAATGATGTTGGGTAACTGTGTTGTGTATGATGAGGTTCTGAAACGCGTTCAGCATGACGTGCGGTGGTAAATGGTGTTGGAAGCGGTGTTGTGTATGATGGGATTCTGAAACGAGTTCAGAATGACGTGTGGATGTAAATGATGTTGGGATTCTGTGTTGTGAATAATGTGATTCTGAAACGCGTTCAGAATGACGTGTGGTTGGTAAATGATGTTGGAAGCGGTGTTGTGTATGATGGGATTCTGAAACGAGTTCAGAATGACGTGTGGATGTAAATGATGTTGGGATTCTGTGTTGTGTATGATGAGATTCTGAAACAAGTTCAGAATGACGTACGGTTTGTAGATAAGATTAGGTAAGAAGAGTTGTGTATGATGAGATTCTGAAACAAGTTCAGAATGACGTGTGGTTGGTAAATGATATTGGGGAACTATGTTGTGTATGATGAGATTCTGAAACAAGTTCAGAATGACGTGCGGTTTGTAGATAAGATTAGGTGAGAAGAGTTGTGAATAATGTGATTCTGAAACAAGTTCAGAATGACGTGTGATTGGTCAATGATGTTGGGAAGCGGTGTTGTGTATGATGGGATTCTGAAACGAGTTCAGAATGACGTGTGGATGTAAATGATGTTGGGATTCTGTGTTGTGAATAATGTGATTCTGAAACGCGTTCAGAATGACGTGTGGTGGTAAATGATGTTGGGTAACTGTGTTCTAAATAATGTGATTCTGAAACAAGTTCAGAATGACGTACGGTTTGTAGATAAGATTAGGTAAGAAGAGTTGTGAATAATGTGATTCTGAAACAAGTTTAGAATTGCGTGAATATTAAGTTTTAAATTTTAAAAAATAATAAAAATGTTGAATACATATTTTAGAGTAATTGTTGGTGTAATGGTATTGTTAAGTGTGGTGCTTTCGGTTTATGTTAGTCCAAAATGGATGTGGTTTACAGTATTTATAGGTGTAAACTTAATACAGTCTGCATTTACAAAATGGTGTTTATTAGAAACAATATTAGTAAAGTTAGGTGTGAGGAAAGAGGGCGCAGGTTGTAGCGTTAAATAACATTCGTTTTATTCCTATAAAATTGGTGTTGTAAAAGTCCATAAATTGATTTGTAGCATGTATTTTTGCGCAAATTTAATTTATGGATTTTTTATTTGAACCTTGGCATTGGTTTGTTTCAGGATTTTTAATAGCCTGTACAATGCTATTCTTATTATTAATGGGGAAAAAGTTTGGTATGTCATCAAACTTAAGAACTTTTTGTGCTGCTTGTGGTGCCGGAAAAGTCAATTCGTTTTTTAAATTTGATTGGAAATCGGATGTGTGGAATGTATTAGTCGTGATAGGAGCAATGCTTGGTGGGTTTATAGCATCACATTATTTGTCATCTGCAGATATGCCTGCTATTAGTGATGCTACAAAAGCATCGTTGTCTAGTATAAATATTTCGACTGAAAACCAATACTTACCTGTCGAGTTATTTTCTATTTCCGCTTTAAGCGATATAAAAACCATTATAATTTTAGTTGTTGGTGGTATTTTAGTTGGTTTTGGCGCACGATATGCTGGCGGTTGTACTTCGGGTCACGCCATTTCTGGTTTAAGTAATTTACAACTTCCGTCTTTAATTGCTGTTATTGGCTTTTTTATTGGTGGATTGGTTATGGTTCATTTATTATTCCCTTTAATTTTTTAATATGAAAAAACTACTCTTTATTTTTATAGGACTTTGTTTTGGGATTATCATGTATAAATCGGAGGCATCATCATGGTTTCGAATTTATGAAATGTTCCGTTTTGAAGCGTTTCACATGTATGGTATTATAGGTACCGCTTTAGCGTTTGGTATTTTGTTTGTTCAAATTATAAAAAGGTATAAGGTCAAATCGTTTGATGGTCATCCAATTATAATTGCACCAAAGGAAAAATCGTTTTCTAGATACTTACTTGGAGGTATTATTTTTGGGCTTGGTTGGGCTTTAGTTGGTGCATGTCCAGGACCAATATTTGTACTTATTGGTGCGGGTTATCTACCTGTTATTATTGTGTTTTTATCTGCAGCCTTAGGGACCTTTTTATATGGTGTTTTAAAGGATAAATTACCTCATTAATTGGTGTCTTGCTTTTTTTTATAATGCCTTCCATACCATAATAAAGTACCTGTTACAGAAAGGCTTGCGGTTAATAAGCTGCTTATAAAAGCGATTATTTTACCAATAATACCACCAATGGCTCCGATGTGTATATCATAATTCATTCGGATTAATTTATCAGCAAATTTGGCGTTTTTGTACTTGCCGTAAATACTAGGTGTTTCAATTTCTTGAAGTGTGTTTTGATCGAAAAAACGAAAATCAGCATCATAATGTAAGCCTTTACTATTTCCGACTTCCACGTAGATACTTGTTGTGTCAGATTCAGGGTAATGTAATTCGAAACTGTCTGCTTCTGGATTTTCTTTTTTTAACAAAGGAATCAATCTATCTATTGGCAGTATAGCGCTAGTATTGGTTTGTAAAGCACTTTTATTCTCAGGAATGTTAAAAAACACCGATTTTTCTCCACCTGTAGACTTATATGTAATGTACATTAACCAATTATAAGACATTAAAGAACCTGTAAAGGCAATAATTAAAGCTAAAGAGCAGATATAGAAACCAATAACGGTGTGTAAATCGAAGTTTTTACGTTTCCAAAGGGTTGTTTTTTCCAGTCAAACGTTATGCGTTGTTTTAGATTTTTACGTTTTTTGGGAAGCCATAAAATAAAGCCAGAAATTATAATTATAATAAACAGTAAAATAGAAACGCCAACAACTTGCTCTCCAATAGATTTAGGTAACCATAAACGCATGTGACCTTTTAAGATAAAAGCAAAAAAAACAGTCATGTGATTATCAACTTGGATAATAGCGCCAGAATTCTAGTCTCTAAATAATCAACACCAACTAATAATTTGTTTTGTAATGTTCCAATTTTAAAGTCTCCAGTAAAGTTTTGTTGTAAGTTGAAAGTCTTTGTTTTAGCATCAGTATCTTGTACAAAGATATCAAAATAGGGATTAGCCACAGGAGCAGTAGGATGTGACCAATCGGCAGAATTCCATAAATACGTATAATATCCATTAGATTTGGCAATACCACCGGCTAATATGGATTGAGAAGACCAATTATCTGAAATTTTATAAGCAATTTTGCCTCAATAATTTTGTATTAAATTCTCTATACTAACAGCGTTACTTGTTAACGATTTATCATAAGTATAGTTCAATTAGTCTAGCGTATTAAAAGCTAAAGGGGCAGACCTATTTAAGAATAAAAAAGGTTGATTGGTCTGCTCGTTTGAAGAAGCTTCATAAGCAAAGTTGACTGTTAAATTATTGTTTGCTTTATACGAGATAGACGGTGCAATAAAAACAGATTTTTTAAAACCAGCATCTTGAAAACTATCTTCTCCTTGATATCCTGTGTTTAAACGCAATGACAATTTTTTAAAATCTTTATCTGTCACATTGACGTCTGCATTAAATTGCGTAAATCCATAAGACCCGCCAGTTAAAGCAATAGCGCCTCCTGTGCCTTGATATGGTTTTTTAGTCACTATATTAATCAGGCCACCATAAGAGCTGACTGTGCTTCCAAATAGAGTAGCAGAAGGCCCTTTGATAACTTCGACACGCTCGACATTAGAAGCGTTTATGAAACCGTTTGTAATACCAGGAACGCCATTTATCGTCCATAAATTGAAAGTCCTAACTTTTAGTTACTAGTCTTCTTAATAAAAAAAATACGTAGTTCTACGTATTGTAAGACTACTTTATAAGTTGTAGTTTAGCTTTTTAAAACCGAAATCAGGAACAAAACTTCCTCATATCCCGTAATATTTAGGGGATATGTGGAACAAAAGTCACCATATAACTAGTTGTGCAACATTTGGCTAAAAAACGAAAATCACCTCTAAATTGAACATAAGGACACGAAATATTGGATTGGAAAAACGAAACGAAAACGGACTTTTCAATGAATCACAATTGTTGCGGAGACTGACATTTATCTTAATATTTTCGATTTCACTAATTTCTTGTAAAAATGTAAAAACCGAATCGAGCTGCGAATTTGATTTCTTTGAGAACTCTAGTGGAATGAAATTCCCAGAAAGTGTTGAAATAATTGATTGTGAAGATGACCTTGAAGGACTAATATGGCTTCACTTAAGATTTGACAAAAAATCTGCATCTGAATTCATTGCGCAAAACGGAATGCACCAATATTCTAATAAAATAGAAAACGAACTTTTTAAATTATCTGGTTCAGAAGATGACCAACTAATTGAAAGCGTGTCAACCTATATAAATGAAAATGTTGAACCGATTAACAAAAATCAAAATACATATTTAAAGACTGTTCAAACGGAACATCAATTTGTTATTTATATTATTAATAAAGATAGCGGATATTTCTGGGGACAAATAGGATATCCCGATTGGAGCGGAGATTAAAAACGTTGCACAACACCGTATATAATTAATGGCTGGTTTTAGCTTGCTTACGAAAATCTTTACAGATTTTCTATTCCGTTTTTATTTGCTAAATTAGGTGCTGAAACACGCCACTAATCATATACAAACACGTTGTGCGTCAGCTTTGAAAAACACCAGAGAATGAGATTTAAACTTGGAATTTTAGCATTATTATTTTCATTTAATTGCTTTGCTCATAAGGACAAAGTAATTGGAAAAACATATGGCAATGTGAAAATCTATATGAAAACAGGATTTGATTATGCTGATATTGAAAAAATTAAAATAGTTGGTCAATTATCGGAAAAGCTATCAGACCGATTACACTATAAAGACACAATATTTATTGAATATGTTCAAGATTATACTGACAATTATACTGATGACCTTTATATTTTAGAATACAATAATTCAAATTATAAAATAGCTACTGGAATAAAATCTGAATATACAATTGAATCGAACAATAATGGATTATCTGTCAGAATTTATGCTGACCGAATTAATATTGTCGACGTTTTAAAATTTGTCGAATTTTCAATAATTAATAAAGAAAAAACAAATTCGTTTTTGACTAAAAAATCTATTGGATTTAATGTTTATGAAGACCAAGAATTACTTGAACCATTAATCTCAATTGCAACAAACGATAAAATAATTAAACAAATTATCTCATCCAAATCGGAAATAATAGATAACATAATTACGAATAAAATTTTAGTAAATAGTCAAGAACCTTATGGAATGGAAATCTATTGGCAGAATGATAAATTCATATTTGAATACAACCATATCCAGAAAAACAAACAAGAATTTGTCTTTGAGATAAAAGACTATTACTACCATTTGTATGTGAATGTGAATGATGTTTTAATTTTCGTTGACAAAAATTCATTCTACTTTTTGGATGGAATTGATGATAAGCCGAAAAAGCTCATTAATATTGATATTGGTGGTTATGCACCAATTAGAACAATGGATTTTGGAGATAAGATATTATTTCAAAGTTACAGAAATCAGAGTAATATAAATATTTTCGTAAAAGAAACGAATAAAGTCATATCGGAATTTGAGTAACGAAACAGCCGAACGCACAACACCGTATATAATTTATTGCTGGCTTCTCGCCTACTTACGAAAGTCCTCGCGGACTTTCTTGGTTGGTAATTATTTACTAAATTAGTTACTTGAAACACGCAACAAACCATATACAACAACGTTATGCCCAATTATGACTCGTCCTGAAATAAGGCTACATAATTTTAAACATTATGTATAAAAATGACAAAGTAATTAGACGTTACAGCGAACCTTTTAAATTAAAAATATTAACAGAACTTAGTAGTGGCAAGCATACAAAGAGTGAGCTTTGTAAAATCTATTCTATAGCCCCTACTACAGTCAATGTATGGATCAAAAAATACAATCGTACAGACTTAATGAACACCAGAATAAAAGTGGAAACCAAAGACGAGATATCTAGAATTAAAACGCTTCAAAAAGAAATTGAACAGTTAAAAAAACTACTATTAAAAAAAGATCTAGATGCTATGGTACAAGACTCTTATCTAGAAGTAGCAGCTGAAGACTTAGGCTACAAATCTGTCAATGAGTTAAAAAAAAAAATAAGTATAAAGCCTTAATCATAGCTAAAGAGAAATCTAAAGGATCTGCTTCTTTAACTACTATCGCTAATTGTTTTCATCTTAAACGTGATGCGTATTACAAATACAAATCTAGAGCTGATAACCGCTTAAGACGCGAACAACAAATTATAGATATCGTTAGAAAAAGACGCAAGATCCTTCCTAGAGAGGGCGTGAGAAAACTTGTAAAATCATTAGATGTAGATTTTAATAAAGATAATATTATAGTCGGTAGAGACTCCTTATTTAATGTCCTTAGAAAACACCAAATGCTAACACTTAGAAAGAAAACTAGTGCCAGAACAACCAATTCTTATCATCGTTTTTATAAGTATAATAACATTATAAAAGACATGGAAGTTACTAGAGCAAATCAGGTTTGGGTGAGTGACATAACCTATATTAGAACCGTAAAAGGGTTTTGTTACTTGGCTTTAATAACTGATATGCATTCAAGGAAAATAGTAGGTTACGATCTTAGTGATAGCTTAGAATTAAAAGGATGTGTGAGAGCGCTTAATAAGGCCATTTATCAAGCTAAAAACATTAAACAACTTATCCATCATTCGGATAGAGGAATACAGTACTGTAGCAATGTATACACACAAATACTCAAAAGAAAAAAGATAGATATTAGTATGACCGAAGAAAATCATTGTTACGAAAATGCAATGGCAGAACGTGTAAATGGAATTTTAAAAGATGAATTTTATTTAGACCAAACCTTTGATAACGTTAGTCACGCTAAGAGAGCTGCAAAAAATGCAATTAATTTATACAACGAAATAAGATTACATTTATCTTTAGACTATAAAACACCAAATATGGTATATAAATTATCAGCTTAATTCAATTTTAACCTGTAGCCATATTTCAGGACAAGACATTAAAAAAATGCGAAATCCAACACGTAGAAATAGAAATATTGGAACAGCCAAACAAGGTTATAGCCAAGACAATAAATTAGTTGTTCCATATCCAGCTGTTGAAATGAAATCATTTTATGAAAGATTGGACGAATATAAAGTTGTTGAAAGAGTTATAAATAATCATAAATTCAAATTCGTAGTTGAAAAAACAAGAGAGAATTCATTTCACGCTTGTACGATTGACGATATAGAAATTATTTTATCTAAAATCCCAAAAGAAGATTATGGAAATTTAGAATTAATAATTTTTAGACAACCTACTCGAAAAGAGGAAAACTTAAAATCTGTATGGGGAAGATTAATTTATTCTTATGAATTTGAAAACGAATATTTTCCAGCAGTTATAATCGAGGCTGTCGATTTAAAAAGGAATTTTAAATGGAGTAAAAAATTAAGTATTGAATCTCAGAAAGAACTGGAAAGGCTTAAAGAAGATGGACACAAAATAGTAATGGGAAAACGTTACTTTGAAGCAGAATACAAACTTGAAAATATTAGAGCAACACAACTTTATAGAACATTACCTCACGAATTTGGACATTTTACTCACTACCTGAATGTAGTTATGAAACCTGAACAAGAAGATGAAGAATATGATGCTTGGGAAAAACGTTGGGATTTTTATCACAGTTTACCAAGTTCAGAAAAGGAGAATTTTGCTCATAATTATGCTGACAAGTTAAAAAGTAAATTAGAGACTGAAAACATAATACCATTTGAAAGAATAATAGATTTGGAAAAAATTAAAAAAGATAGACTTGAAATATCTGACTTTAAATAAAACTGGGCATAACAATGTATAAAAAACATAGGGCAATTGTGTAAACTCCAAAGGTTCGTGTTTATTTATGAAGTCCGCCAAATATAAAATTTGACGTTTTCAACATAAAAAATAAAAGTAAAATATTATATTTGACTAAGTGTCAAACCTGAAATGTAGTGCATTTTAACCGCCCTACGTTCCTTATACTAAACGTTATGTAACATTAGAAAAAAATGATAGTTACGCCTTCAAAAGAGAGAATTATAATTGAAAATTTTATCGAATATTCATTTGAGAATGAAGATTACGATTTTATTCCTGATTTTGATATATTCAAAAAACTGAATTCGACTGACCAATATTTTCTCGCTGAAAATTATAACTGGGATGACGGAATCGAAGTTCTGAATTGGATAATAAATAGTCCGAAATGTGACAAAGGAACCGCAACATTAATCTTTTGGAAAGCAGAACCGAGAGATTATGCGGAATTTGATATTGAGAATGTTGGAGAAAGCGAAAAAGAAATTTTTGATTTACTTCAAAACATAATATCAAAAATTAAAAATCGCGAATTCAAAAAGAGTCGATTTGAATTTATTCCATCTGAACTTGAAGTTTCAGAATATTCAAGTGAATTTGAAATTTGGAATCTACCTCAAGAATTACTAAACGGAAATAAAGGAATTTTACCAATTAGTTTAAGTAGAATAAAGTCAATAATTTGGAATTATCAAAGGAAAAGAAAATTGGGAAAACGAGAAAAACGGAAAGCGGAAAGAAAAAACGTTACATAACACCGGTAACCGTTGCACAACCCCTTAAAAAAGCATAAAAACAGCTTAAAATCTTTGATTTTAAGCTGTTTTTAATTTTAATATGCCATACTTTCTCTAAAATGCAAGTGGCTTAAAACATAGTATTCGAAGGCTTATTAGGTGGTTTTTGGTGCTTTTAATAAAAGCAAGTAGTCCTGCTATACTTTCTGGTAAGTTTTTCATATATTTTAAATACTTTTTAAGATTATAGGCTGTTGCGGATAGATGCATACATTTATTAGCTTGTTTAATCCCAAGGGTATTCACTTTTCCCATGCCTAAAAACTGGGTTAATGTACCAAATACAGGCTCTACCGTGCTTTGTCGTTTTCCTTTCATATAGCTTCCTTTTTTACTGTCAACTCGTGCTATATTCCGTAGGTATTCTGCGCGGTAATACGTTACGGAAAATGACTTTTCTTGTGCCGTTTTGCTTAAACAAGCGCTTCGTATTGGGCAATCTATACAAAGTTTTTTTGAACCTCTATAGGCCTTCTTTTTGGTGTTGTTCTTCTTTTCGTAAAACACCTTTTTAAAGGGAATAATTTTCCCTTGAGGGCAGGTGTAGTGGTCTTCTTTTTCATTATAAATAAATTCATCTGGCCCTCCTTTAAAGGTGCCGTGTGGCGGAATGTAACTGGTAATATCCTGCTTTTCTAAAAAAGCATAATTCTCGCCACTACTGTAACCAGTATCCGCGAGACAGGTGTCTATGGTAAGACCAGATTGCCATAAGCGTCGTTTTACACGCAATACAATATCTGGTAAATGCTGACTGTCTTTGCCATCGGCATGATAGGCCTTGATATCACTTATTACATGATGTGCGGCATCTACCGTGAGTTGACTTGAATAGTTTAGCTTTCTTGCTTTTCCTGGTTTTACACTTATGCGAGCATCGGGATCGGTTGGACTATAATGCGTTTTATTACTCGTATAACGTGAGCCTTTATTTCCTGCTCCAGGACGATGGTTTTGATCTTTTGACCATTTTTTGTTTCGGCTTTTTATCGCTTGTAATTCCTGACGGCTTGCTGATAATTCTTGTTGCAATTTTGGGGCTTTATTAACTTTGGCTGATCGAAGTGGCACTGCTTTATCTCTATTGCTTATATGTCGTAAGGCGCGTAAATGAGCCTCTAAATCTTCCTCTGGTACTTTAAGCTCTAAACTATCCATCGAAGCGTTTGCTTTTACAGGTGCGGCGTCGATAACTTGGGTATGACCACTTACCATATGCATGTCTACGCACATTTTGAAAACATGAGTAAATAGATTTTCAAAAACTGACTCTGGGTACAGTTGATGTGTTCTACTTAACGTAGAATGCCATGGTAATTCTTCATCGATATCATAGCCAAGAAAATACAGAATATCCAGTCGAAGACTACAATGTAACACCAATTTTCTATCGCTGGTGATATTCTCTAAATAACCAACTAAACAGAATTTGAAAAACACCACGGGATCTAAACTTTTTTGTCCACAGTTTCCGTAATAGATTTTTGTTTGATTCCGTAGAAATTCTAAGTCTAAAATTTCTGATAATCGTCTATAAAAATTGTCTTGGGGAACCCGACGACTCAACTGGAAATTGTTGAATAATTTCTCTTGATATATTTTTGTGCCTTGCATTATTAAATATACGAAATTTCTATATCTTTAACAACACGTTGTGCAACAGGCACACCGTATATAATTTATTGCTGGCTTCTCGCCTATTTACGAAAGTCCTCGCGGACTTTCTTGGTCGGTAATTATTTACTAAATTAGTTGCTTGAAACACGCAACAAACCATATACATAAACGTTAGCAAAAAGCAAAAAAAACAATCGAATGAAAATAAAATTTAAGAAAAAAAGACTTTATATAAATTTAATACTCGGACTTGTTTGGATAGGACTTGGCATATTCAGTCTATTAGAAGATGAAAGTTTAAGATGGACTGATTATGGTTATTTGCTTGCAGGTATTTTATATCTTGGACATTATTTATATGATTTAAACAATCAGTATCTGACAATCGAAAACGGAACTATTCGAAAAAATGCATTATACGGATTTAGAAAAAAAATTGAACTAAACGACATAAATTCTATTAAAAAATTCGCTGGAGATTATACTCTAAAAACAGAAACAAAAGAATTGAAAATTAATACGGAATTTATTGACGAAAAATCTCTTGTGGAATTTAATGAAATATTGAAAAAATTGAATTTACCTGAGGGAAAAAATGCCGTTTGCTAATCGAGTAGACGGCTCCGACTAAAATAGCCGGAGTGCGCCTCTCACACCACCGTACATACGGGTCTCGTATACGGCGGTTCGTAAATCATCACGCCAAAGCTCTTTTCACCCTTGACACTATCTTCTAATTTAGGCATAGGCTACCACTAGTGCTCCTATGCGAATTTTGAAGAGAATTACGTTCAGTCCTTCCTTACTTGTGAGACCTTCTGAGGTATTGCCTCAACTCGTTTCCTGTAAGTACTATGACTTCTGCTGACTTCTCCATATAGTCAACTCGTAACTTTGGAGACCTCCCCAGGTAATGGCATCCTCTTTCACTCAATCACTGCCGTATCTACATAGTTACCCTTTTGTTACTGTTTGGGCGTTACAATGATGTGCTTGCTTACCCGAATAACTATGCCTCTGTATACGATTTCTGTTCGTCAGTACCGAGTTTTGTAGTCTCGCTTCCTTCAGATGTAACCTCGCGATTACCACCCTTGCGACTTACTAATGCTTCAAGACGTTACTCCTGCGCATAAGGGACTTGCACCCTCTAGATTAATTATTTACCTTTCCGTAAATTAAAAGATGCCCATGCTGGGCACACACACCGTATAAAATTAATTGCTGGCAAATCGCTTATTTACGAAAGTCCAAACGGACTTTCTTGGCTCGTGTTTTATTTACTAAATTAGTTGCTTAAAACACGCAACTAACCTTATACAAAAACGTTGTAGCCAATATCCCGAAATGAAAAACCAGAGTTATCATATAGTTTTTGACAAAGAATATTATTTCCCAAAAAATAATTTCGGTCAAAGAAATAATCAACATCCTTCGTGGACTCTAAAACCTTTTGAAGAGACTGAATTAATGTTTGGTGGTTTAATAAAAAATAAACTTAATCGTTTGATTGAATTTGACAAAAGTTTTTTAGCAAATGGACAAGAATTAAAAAACCAATCGTTCGGAATCAATTTTAAGGATTTTTTTAATGTTCAAATAAATGGAGAAAATCTTTTCTACAGACATTTAGAAAACGGAGAAATTGAACGAATAAACAAAACAATCAAAATTGGAATAGATTATTCAAATCATCCTTTAAAAGAAACAAAAATAAAAGTTGTAAAAACACCAGAATCGCTTCTAAATCAAGAATGGGAAGGAAATTGTAATAAAATAGGTGGAAATCCGATTTGGGTTCAAAAACCTGAATTTTTAACTTGCCCAAGTTGTAAAAAAGAAATGACTTTCATCTTTCAATTAGACAGCGGAATTCCCGATTTAAACGCAAATAACAATTACGAAATAATGTTTGGAAACGATGGGGTTTGTTATACTTTTTGGTGTAATGAACATAAAATTAGCGGATACCTATGGCAATCGACATAAAAATACTGGCTACAACACCATATATAATTTATTGCTTGCTTTTTGCTTACTTACGAAAATCCTCGCGGATTTTCTTTGTCAGTAATTATTTATTAATTTAGTGTTAAATTCACGCAACAAACCATATATAAACACGTTAGCAACAACTACAGACCAACAAGAAATGACGACTACAACTGCAACATTTTCAGATATAAAAAGAAAAATTCAAAAACAAATTGAAAACTCGAAAGAATCTATAAAAATCTCTGTAGCTTGGTTTACGAGTAAAGATTTATTAGGACAATTAACAGATAAAGTTGAAAATGGTTGTCAAGTAGAAATTATTATAAGTGACAATATTGAGAATAAAAGATTATCCTTTGACAAGTTTATTCAATCTGGAGGAACGGTTTATATTATGCAAACTAAAAGTGGAAAATTTTTACACGACAAATTTGCAATATTTGATGAGAAAAAACTAATAGCAGGTTCATATAATTGGACATATTCAGCTGAATATTACAATCACGAATTTATTATACAAAGTGAAGAGGCAATATTATTAAAACAGTTCAATATTAGATTTAAGAATTTAAAAGAAATTGTTACTCGTTATGATGAATTAATACTCGCAAGCGAATCTGAATTTTTAGCTGACACAAATGAAAGTGAATTTATAAAGCTTGAAAGTGAATTAGAAGCGAGATTTATGGAAACTATTAAAGAAGCTAACGATTTAGGTGCAAAAATTAATTCAACGAATATTATTTCATATATACATAATTATGGAGCAATTGGAGGAGCTTCAAGATTAATTAAATTAGGAACAGAAAGATTACAATCTGGATTTATTAAATTATGGGAAATAGGTAGATTAGATATTAGTTTTGAAAGTATAATTCTTCAAGATAAATACAGGAAATTATTTAGTAAAGATATTTTAGAAAAAGCTGAAAAAAGGCTCAACGAATTAAAACAAAAATAAAAGCAGTTGCTAACACCGTGTATAATTAATTGCTACTTATAGCTCACTTGGGAAATTCCTTCGGAATTTCGCCGTTCGTGCTTTATTTAGTAAATTCACTGCTTGAAACACGCAACTAATCATACACGTATTCCAAGATCAATTCCTAATAAATATTCTGTTTTTTTAAGCTGCATGTTGTTGAAGAACCACATAAGGTGTTCCTCTTTTTACAACTGCAAAAGCTCTTGCAATTAGTTTGTTTCTAACATTGTTTATCGCTAACATTTTATCTTTTCCTTCTGCTACTTTTCGTTTGTAATATTGTCTTAGTTCACTATCATGTTGTATTGCAGATACACTTACCATACTTAGCAAACTTTTCATTTTCCTATCTCCTAAATAATGACACTGTTTTCGTTTGTAGATACTGGTTCCAGAGCGATGCTCAAAAGGTGCTGTGCCACAATAACTAGAAAAAGCGCGCCAACTTGCAAAACGTGTAAAATTACCAGTATGGTAAATTAATTGACTTGCAACTACTAAGCCTACACCTTTTAAACTTGAAAGCAGTTCATAATTTTTTTGCATAGATTCATCTTCTGATATAATCTCTTTTATTCTATCTTCTACTGCTTTTACTTGCTTAGTTAAATAGTCTATACTGCGCTTTAAACTAATGCATCCAGAATCTGTGGTTGGACTAGACAAAAGCACTTTCATTTCTTTTAATGTGCCTTTAAGGCCTGCATTATTTCTAACCAATTGATCGCGCAATGCTAACAAGCGTCCAAGCTCTAAATGAGACATGCTTTTTACACTACTTGGCGCCAACTCTTCTCTATAAAGCCAAGCATAACGTGCTATTAAAGCCGCATCCAACTTGTCTGTCTTTTCTTTTACAATGCCGGACGAACGTTTTATTTTTAACGGACTTTCTTCAACATAAACTATAGACTGATTAGATAAATAAAGCGCTAATTTTAAGGAGTAATAGCCTGTATTCTCAAAACAATAAAAAACAGCACTGCCTTTACTGTACTTCGAAACCCATTTTAAAAGACTTTTGTAGCCTACTACATCATTAATAAACTCCTTGTGTACTTTGGCTTGATAACAAAAGGCATCTATTGTTTTTTTTGATACATCGATTCCTACGACTTCTTTGTAATTTTTCATATTTTTACAATTAGAGTGAATAAATATGTTGCGTTAACTACTTCCTTTATCGGGAGATCTTTCTCCTGGTATTCCAAATGGTTCTTGGCAACTTATATAGAAAGAGAGGACTCGTACGTGTAAGGGAGCGTTATTCTAAAACACGCTATAGTTCTCCTATTTTTCTATATAAAGATATTTATTACAAACTAAAGAAATACGTTGGCAACAAGACTTGCTCACTCGAACGGCATAACAAAACGGAAAAAAAACTAAATGAAGAAATGGTAAAAACAAAATTAATAATAGACGGAAAAGAAATAAATGTACTCTGATTTACTTTTGAATTTAACCAAGGTGCAGACCGTAGCGGAAGACCATCACAAAGACCTGTATTTGTTGGGCTAAAATTAATCATAGAAACACGAAAAGACTTAAATCTTGTAGAATGGTCATTCTCACCAAATCAAACTAAACAAATAGAATTACATATTTATCCTGTTATTATGGGTGGAAAAACTCGTAAACTTTATTTTTATAATTGTCATCTTGTAAATTGGAAAAATGATTTTTCTTCAACAGGTTCAAACCCTATGTCAGAAACTTTAGAAATCACCTGTGCTGGAGTTGAGGATTCTACTTCGGAAGCTGTATATTCTGCTTATTGGAGAACTACTTTTCCACAACAAGAAGTTGAACCAACAGTGTTAGAAAACAGAGAAGAAGAAATTATAGATTGCTATTTAACAGATTATGGAAATAACGAAAATCCTAATTTAGAAGTAGAGAAAGAGGTGTATTTAGTTATTAAAACCGAGAATTTAATTGGGCAAACTAAAGATATTGATATTTCTAATTTTGGCGAAACATTTTCTTACAATGGTGAAACATTAGAAGATAATACACTAAATGGTTTTAATATCTCTCAAGATTTACATAAAGTAAAGCTAAAAGTAGTTAAATCACAAAACAAAAAAAGTTCATTAGAAGACTAAAAACTATGACATACATAAGAGTTAGAAATACAATTAATGTAGTTCATAAAAAAGTTTTGGATGTATATTTTGCATCACAAACAGAAGAAACTGTTTTTGAAACAGTAAAAGGAAAAGAAAGTGAACACATCGTGAAAAAAGGCGATAATCTTTCTGCAATAGCAAGTGAAAATAAAATAACTTTAGCTAAACTAAAAAAGGATAACACTTTAAAATCTAATGCTCTAAAGGTTGGTCAAAAACTGACTATTAAACAGAACGATACAAAAACTGAAAAAGGCAAAAAAGTAACCTTTACCAGGCTAAACAAAGCTACTTTAGGCGAAGAAATTTACATCATTATAAAAACCGAAAATCTTGACGGAATAGAGATAGAAATAAATGTGATGCAAGGTAAAGAAAAACTATTAGCCGAAAAAGACAGAGCTATTAGTTTACTTAAAGATGATAAAAAGAAGTTAAAAGCTATTGTTGGTGAATATGCTAAAAACGATAAAATAACAAACAAAGAAGATTTTAAAGATTGGGCTATTGCTAAAGTAATTTTAGCACCAAAAGAAGAAAAAACATTAAAAAGTTATACAAAATCTTTAAAAGATGCAACAGACAAAAAAACATATTTATTTTTAGCAGTCAATGCTTGTACAAGCATAGATAATCAAACCGAATTCTATAAAGATGGAAAAATAAAAAAAACAAGCACTCCTAACTATTATTTGAATGAGGAAGGTAAATGGCTGGAATTAGGAGGTAAAAAAGTTTGCCCTATTGACCCATCCATTAGAAGTCATTTTGTAATTCATTGTACAGCTGGCACAATGACAACATCTTCAATAAAGACCAAAACAAAATATGACACTCCTAAAAATAAAAAGAGAAGTGCTGCTCATATATATGTAAATCTTGATGGAACTAAATTAGAAATATGGCCTCTAACTGAAAAAAATGTTTGGGCAACTAAAATAGAAAGTAAAAAAAGTTTAGAAGGTCAAATGTTTCATATAGAATTAAATTATGGTTCTCCAACTAAACCAAGTGAAGCACAATATAAGACACTTGCCGACTTATATATTGAGGCAAGTGAAATTGAAGGTTGTTGGCCAATAATAGCACCTCACATTGAAGTAGATAGAGGAATTGCAGATGGCCATCAAGATCCCACTGATTTTGATTACAATCACTTCTACTCTATTTTAAAAATAAAAGGTGTTCCAATTGATGATATACCTAAGTTTGACCACAATAGGTATTGGGGAAATAAATCATATAAAATTCCTTGGAGCACAGATAAAACTAATTGGCCACCAATTTTAAAAGGTAATCCTCATAAATAACTAAAAATGAAAATACAATTCTTTATTTTATTTTGCTTAACATTTCAGCTTAGCAGTTGCCAAGAAAAGTTTAATAACAAATCCATTTTTTTAGGCGAGTACACAAAAGACTCAATAAAAACATATACTAATGATTCTATAAGATATATTGCAAAAGATTCTTTAAAGCAAACAAATCAATTCACTCCAAAAGAATTTATTAAAATTTTAGATTCGTTAAACTTATTTTTTATTGCAGAAGGAGATGAACCTTTTTGGCAATTAAAATTAAATTCATCTGAATTGACTTTTATGAAATATGACTTTGAGAAAGAAGTTAGCTTTAAGCCAATAATTTCAATTGACGAACAATCAGGTTTTAATATAATGTTTAAATCCAGAAATAACAAAATTTTTGGGTTAATAAAAAGGATTGATAATAAATTAGAAGCTGAAAAGTCTTGTGATTTATCTCTTTCTGACAATTACTTAACTTATGAAGTATTTGTGAGTATGGAAGGTAAAGTTTTTAAAGGTTGTTGTTCAATTGATGAAAAACAATAAATGTCCAGTTGCCAACACCGGTAACCGTTGCACAACCCCTTAAAAAAGCATAAAAACAGCTTAAAATCTTTGATTTTAAGCTGTTTTTAATTTTGATCCGCCATATTTTCTCTAAAACGCAAGTGGCTTAAAACATAGTATTTGAAGGCTTATTAGGTAGTTTTTGGTGCTTTTAATAAAAGCAAGTAGTCCCGCTATACTTTCTGGGCCATTTTTCATATATTTTAAATACTTTTTAAGATTATAGGCTGTTGCGGATAGATGCATACACTTATTAGCTTGTTTAATCCCAAGGGTATTTGCTTTTCCCATTTCTAAAAACGGGGTTAGTGTTCCAAATACGGGCTCTACCGTGCTTTGTCGTTTTCCTTTCATATAACTTCCTTTTTTACTAATTGGTCGTCTCCATTTACTGAACAAAACAGCTGTTAGGAAAACGCAATGGCAGAACGCGTAAATGGCATATTAAAAGATGAGTTCTATTTAGATTAAACCTTTGATAGTGTAGCACACGCAAAGAGAGCCGCAAAAAATGCAATTAATTTATACAACGAAGTAAGATTACATTTATCTTTAGATTATAAAACACCTAATATGGTATATAAATCATCAGCTTAATTCAATTTTAACCTGTAGCCATATTTCAGGACAAGACAGTATAGGCTGTTGCGGATAGAGGCATACACTTATTAGCTTGTTTAATCCCAAGGGTGTTTTCTGCGCGGTAATCGTAAACTACAATGTAATACCAGTTTTCTATCGCTAGTGATATTCTCTAAATAACCAACCAAACAGAATTTGAAAAACACTACGGGATCTAAACTTTTCTGTCCACAGTTTCCGTAATAGATTTTTGTTTGATTCCGTAGAAACTCTAAGTCTAAAATTTCTGATAATCGTCTATAAAAATTGTCTTGGGGAACCCGACGACTCAACTGGAAATTGTTGAATAATTTCTCTTGATATATTTTTGTGCCTTGCATTACTAAATATACGAAATTTCTATATCTTTAACAACACGTTGTGCGACAGGCACAATGGCTAAAATTAATACGGTTTTTGATGCTTAACCCAAAGTTTAGTGTATTTTTATAGAGTCCGCCAAATCTTTTGATTTGGCTTTAGAACAGAAAAAGATAAAACAAAATAAAAAGTTTTGGCTAATCGCTTAATCCGAAATTAATTGCTAATTTAATCCCGTACTAACCTTAGCCGAGCCGTTGTGTATAATTAAACAAATTAGATGAGAAATTTTTTAACATTGATATTTATACTTTTGACTATAACTGGTTTTAGCCAGTCTAATCAATTTCAAAAAGGAGAAGAAGTATATTTATTTGGGGATAATGTAAGACTACGCTCCAAACCCTCTACAAAATCTGAAGTTATTGAGCTTGTATCTATTGGTTCTAAACTACAAATTATTGATATTTCAAATAAAACCCATACTTATAAAGGAATTACTTCACCTTGGTATCTTGTTAACTACAATGGAATACAAGGTTATGTTGTGGGAGGATTAATTTCAATTCAAAAAATAGAGAGTCTTTATTCTGACGCTTATTATTTATTCAATATAGCCAAAAGTCATTTTACTTATTATAATAATATAAATATACGTCTTATCCAGAATAACAAGATTATAGACACTATGGAAATAAAAATTTCAGAGAATGATAATTTTGAATTAAGTGTTTTAGAGAACAAAAATTTAACAAAATGTAAAGATATTATTTTGATAAATCAATCATCAAAAATAGAGAATCCGAATGAAAAAAGGCAATATCAAAATTATATAGGGATTGTAAACAATGCGTTTGTATTTATGGGAACTACAAAAAAGTCTTCGATTAAAAATTTATTCGATTATAATTATGAATTTATATTCTCATCAGAACTTAAAGATAATGTTAAACTAATTAATAAATTAACTTTATACGATGAGAACAAAAAAAAGCATGAAATAAGTTTTAATAAAAAATTAAATTGGAACGGAAGTTATTTTCTTCCTAAATTACATCTTTCATTAGGGTATACAACATCTATTCAAGATTCAAACCTAGAGACAGTGATGGTTTGTCTGGTTGAAAATTATATACTTAATACTACAGACACTAAAGTTCGCTCTGTCATAGATACTGACAATCAAATTGTTTATTCTCTTACATATGAAACTCGTAATAATAAAAAATACATTAAAATCAACCTTATTCAAGGGAAAGATTATAATGTTAACTTATACTACGATAAACAAAAATGTAATTTATATAGGTTAGAGAATGATAAATTAGTTAAAGAATATTAGAACTTTCCAAATGATTTTTTTTATATAAGCTGAGTTCAACCCATAAGTGCAACACTCATACTTTTTAGGGTTTCAATAGGGTTATTATAATTAAACTTTCTAATAGGTCTGTAATTTAGTAATCTTTCTACTTCTTTTATTCTTTTGTTAGAGACTTTTCTAAGGTCTGTTTTCTTTGGAAAAAATCTTCTTATTACCCCGATTCTGTTTTCTACAGTTCCCTTATCCTGAGAGGTGTATGGTCTTGTGAAATATGTTTTCGCATTGACGTCTTTTGCTATTTCTCCATGGCGAGCAAACTCCTTTCCATTATCAAATGTTATTGTCTTAACCCAAGATGAGTCAAAATTAGTTAGGCGTTGATTCATTTTTTGATAAACTTCATCTGCATTTTTACTACTGAGCTTTTCTATCATCGTTACAAGAGTTGCTCTGTCTGTCATAACCAGTAATGCTGATTTATGATTACTACCCATCATAAGATCGACCTCTATATCTCCAATGCGTGAACGTTCTTCGACAACCTTAGGTCTCTTATCTATCCCTATACGACCGATAATAGCTCCTCGTTTATCTTTTATGTTATTTCTCTTTTGCCTTCTACCAGTGTGGCGCAAGTGCTTGTATAGTTTCTTGTAAGCATTGTGATTTCTATGGTTGCTGTGCTTTGCTGTCCATATCCATTTATAGATAGTCTCGTGGCTAACGCAGAGTTCAGATTCTTTTACTAATCGTTTTGCAATCAATTCTGGACTCCACTTCTCATGTTCCATTAAATCGGCTATTCGTTTTTTAAGTCCATCAGTTAAAATAATTGATTTTGGTTTTAGGCAATGTCTATTAAGCGCTTTATGTTGCGCGTGTTCTGCAATGTAAATGCCAGCTGTACGACCTCGACTGGGAGTATTCCTTTTTAATTCTCTTGATACGGTACTTTTATTAACACCAATAATTTTTGCTATTTGTGTTATACTAATTCCTGTCTCTAATAATGCAGAGATTTGATACCTTTGTAACAAGGTCAATTGTTTGTAATGTTTCATCCAAAACGAATATAAATATTGAGCCTAAAATAGATGGGGCTAGCTCCATCTATTTTAAATAGTCGTGTTGCACTTATGACTTGAACTTGGATAATTTAAAATATTAAAAAAAGGAGGCTTATTTTTCTATTGACGATATAGATGAAAGAATAGACTTATTTACAATGACGAGAATTAATGCTAAATAAAAACTACATGTAGGCTTCCCCAAATTAGAACTGCTTAGTTTTCTAAAACTTCTATAAAGTTATTGTTTTTAATTCTTCTGGGGCTAGCCCTAGAAGAATTAATTTTCGCATATTTTATTGGCGGTATTTTTCCTAGTGAGTCGTGTGGTCTGTGATGATTATAATCGTCCATCCATATTTGTGTTTGCTCTCTTACTTGATCGATATCTTCAAAAATGTATTTATTGAGAACACCTCTTCTGTAGGAGCCATTAAATCTTTCTATAAAGGCATTTTGAGTGGGTTTTCCAGGTTGTATATATTTAAACTCTATATCGTGCATCTTACTCCAATCATTGGTAATGTGGGCGATGAATTCAGGTCCATTATCCATACGTATCTTCATTGGTTTACCTTTTCTATTGATAAGATGATTAAGCACCCATACAATACGGTTACTGGTCAATGAAAAGTCTATTTCTATGTGTAATGCTTCTCTGTTATAATCATCTATAATATTAAATGCCCTAAAACGTCTTTTGTTTTCTAGCACATCAGTTACAAAATCCATACTCCAAGTATGGTTAAGCTCACTCGGTATCTCTAAAGGTTCTTTTATTCTTGCTGGTAATCGTTTTTTTACTTTTCGTCGTAGAGGAAGACCTAGTGCCACATAAACTCTGTGCATACGTTTATGGTTCCAAGGTTTTCCTTCGTTACGTAATCTATCATAAGCCTTCCAAAAACCTTCTTCTGAGTGTTCCTTAGCTTTTTGCTGTAAAGCCTGTTCTATGGCAGTGTCATCTTTAGGTAATGGCTTGTAATAATAAACACTCTTACTCATATTTAAAACTCGGCACGCCCTACTAATACCGTAATGAATAAGCGCCTTGGTGATAACTCGCTTACGGTAGGGCTTTAGAGCTTTTTTTCAATGATCTCCTTTGCCATTTGATGGTCAAGAGCCAAAGTAGCATACATCTGCTTGAGCTTGCGATTCTCTTCTTCAAGCTCCTTGAGCCTTTTTAACTCCTTGGAATTCATTCCCGCGTACTTAGAACGCCATTTGTAAAAAGCAGCAGAACTAACCCCGTGTTCTCTACTGATTTGATCAACACTCTTACCGTTGTCGAATTCCTTTAAAATTTTTGCAATCTGCTGGGGTGAAAATTTACTCTTTCTCATAATGTTTAAATTTAAGATAATTATTCTACTTTTAAACAGTTCGGTTTTATGGGAAGCTTACAGGTTAATGGAATTGCTAATAATGCTAACATATATTTTCAAGATTCAGTAAATAAACCTAAGTTCGAAATAAATAATTCTGAATTTTCAATTGATGAACTAGAAAAAAGAAATTATATTCTTTATTTTGATGGCTCGTCAGACCACGCTTTTGACCAAAATGGGAAAGATAGATTTAATAATGGAAGAAAATTTGCAGAAGATAATTATACTGAAATTACTCAAGGTCTAGGAAACGAATCTGTTTATTTAGTTTCTCATAGTGAAGGTGGTGCTTATGCAGCTGGAGTAGCAGACTATATACACGAAAAGGGACATACTATTGGCGAACACATTTTATTATCGCCCGATGAAGGAGATGAATTTGAAATTAATCCAAAGATTCCTAGTTACCAGCTTTTATACATGTTTTTTAGTGATTCTATTTCAAATAAAAAGTGGATACAAGGGATAAGAGGGCTAAAATTTAAAAAGTGGGATAGTTATTACGCAATTGTAGATTGGGTAGTAAATGAACACAAAATAAAAGGAGTAACAAAAATGGGAATAGTATATTATCAAGATACTGGTTGGACAGGTGTCCATGGCTGGACAAATGGGAATAGTGTTTTCAAAAAAGTGTCTGACTTAAAAGAGGTTAAATCCTTTTTAGTACAAGGTGAACATAATGGAGATTTTTACTCTGGTCAAGACCAAACCAAAGTTAAAAACAGCACTAAGTTTTACAGAATTGATGATGAATATATAGTTACTAATTGTCCACCTTTAATAGAAGTAGAATAATGAAAAAAACAATTACAATCATATTAGCTCTATTTGTAACAACTGCAATTGGATATTACGCTTATGCTTATATTATTACTATAGGTTCACAACGTATGGAAGTTATTAAAGTAACAGAAAAATTAAAAGCATTAGAGAAAAAGATACAAAAAGAAACAAATAGTAATATAAGTACTTTCTTTACACCTATTCCAAAGTTCGAAATTGAAAATTGTCAAGGAAAATTACCTTTAAATCTATATGTTAATAATGATTCTATAACTCAATCAAAAAAAATATTAGATAATTATATTTTTAAAATTAGTGAAAGAGTTAATAAAGAATTAACAAATAAAAAATGCATCGACAGTTTAATAATAGAAGTGTCAATACATCATAAACAAGAAAAAGCAAACAGTTTAAAGCATAAAAAATATAGATATTCATTTCCTGTAAAATAACTACTACCAACACCAGTAACCGTTGCACAAACCCCTTAAAAAAGCACAAAACAGCTTGAAATCTTTGATTTTAAGCTGTTTTTAATTTTGACTCTCCGTATCTTCTCTAAAATGCAACTAGCTTAAAATATAGCAATTAAGCACTTGTTAGATGGTTTTTGGTGCTTTGAATAAAAGCAAGTAGTCCCGCTATACTTTCTGGTTGGTTTTTCATATATTTTATATACTTTTTAATATTATATACTGTTGCGGATAGAGGCATACACTTATTAGTTTGTTTAATCCCAAGGGTATTCACTTTACCCATGTCTAAAAACTGGGTTAATGTTTCAAAAACAGGGGCTACCGTGCTTTATCGTTTTCCTTTTATATAGCTTCCTTTTTTACTAATTGGTCGTTTCCATTTACTGAAGAAAACAGCTGTTAGGAAAACGCAATGGCAGAACGTGTAAATGGCATCTTAAAAGATGAATTTTATTTCGATCAAACCTTTGATAACTTGGGACACGCAAAGAGCGCTGCAAAAAATGCAATTAATTTATACAACCAAGTAAGATTACATTTATCTTTAGATTATATAACAACTAATATGATATATAAAGTATCAGCTTAATTCAATTTTAACCTGTAGCCATATTTCAGGACAAGACATTATGAAAAAACTACATTATATAACTATACTAATTGTTTTTATTCTGTTTTCTTGCCAATCGCAAGATAAAAAAGAGATTAAAGAGAATGGAGATTATGCCATAGGAGAATATTTAAATGATACTAAAGAAGGTCTTTGGGAATATTATCGTTCAAGTGGAAATTTAGACGAAGTAGGTAATTATCAAAATGGAGAAAAAAATGGACTTTGGAAAAGATACTTTAAAGATGGAAAAGAGCAATTAGCTTTTGATAAAAAATATAAAAAGGGGCAAATAGACATCAATTCTGAATATTACAAAGGAGGGAAAGATCGGTTAGTTTTTGAAATAAAATATGAAAACGATTTGAAGAATGGAAGTTCTGTTTTTTTTTATAGAAATGGTGAATTAATGAAAGCAGGTGAATACAAAAATGATATTGAAACAGGTGAATGGAAATATTATTACGAATCTGGAAAATTAATGGTAATTAGACAGTATGTTAAAGGAAAAGAGTTTGGTGAAAGAAAGTCTTTCTTTGAAAATGGGAATTTAATGTCTATTGGAAATTATGTTAATGACATAAAATCTGGAGCTTGGAAATACTATAATGAAAACGGAGATTTAATTAAGATTGAAGAAAATTAACGTTTTCTAACACTAATAACCGTTGCACAACCCCTTAAAAAAGCATAAAAAGAGCTTAAAATCTATGATTTTAAGCTCTTTTTAATTTCCATTCTCCGTATTTTCTCTAAAATGCAAGTGGCTTAAAACATAGTATTTAAAGACTTATTAGGTGATTTTTGGTGCTTTTAATAAAAGCAAATAGTCCCGCTATACTTTCTGGTCCATTTTTCATATGTTTTAAATACTTTTTAAGATTATAGGCTGTTGCAGATAGATCCATACACTTATTAGCTTGTTTAATCTCAAGGGTATCCACTTTTCCATGCCTAAAAAGGGGGTTAATGTTTCAAAAAAAACATGGGCTACCGTACTTTGTTGTTTTCCTTTTATACAGCTTCCTTTTTTAATAATTGGTCGTCTCCATTTACTGAACAAAATTCAGGACAAAACAGCTAAAACAAAAATTACGATACAAAATAAATTGTAGATTAAAAATTTAAAATTACATTTAGAAAATGAAAAGATTGAATAACATATTACGCCTTCCTTATTTCAGCACTTATTATAACAAAATAATATCTGCTCGGAATGTCTATGTGTATACTTCAAATAATAACTGATAATTATAAATTATAACATAACTATAAAGCCCGAGCATTTGCTCGGGCTTTTTTTATTTAAAAAAATATGGAAACAATAAATAGATTAAAAGAAAATGTAGAGATCCTTCTTCCAGAAAATGGATTGGAAGAAAAGTTAGAACAAGCGAAAAAAGAGAATCGAAAGCTCATTATAAAACTTGGTTTTGACCCAACTGCACCAGATTTACACTTAGGACACGCAGTTGTACTAAAAAAACTCAGAGAGTTTCAAGATTTAGGGCATCAGGTTATAATTTTAGTTGGAGATTTTACAGCAAGAATTGGCGACCCTACAGGAAAGAACAAAAGTAGAAAACCATTATCAGTAGAAGCTGTTAAACATAATGCTGAAACATACTTAAATCAATTATCTAAAATCATAGACATTGATAAAGTTAAAATAGTTTATAATTCTGAATGGTTAGACAAATTATCATTTACAGAAGTGATTCAAGTTTTATCAAAAGTGACCGCTGCTCAGCTTATGAATAGAAATGATTTTAATAAACGGTTTACTGAAAATACACCAATTGCAATGCACGAGATGGTCTACCCGATTTTACAAGGTTTTGACTCGGTAGAAATTAAAGCAGACATTGAAATGGGAGGCACAGACCAACTTTTTAACTGTACAATGGGGAGGAAACTTCAGGAAACTTTTGACATGAATCCACAAATTGTAATGTGTATGCCATTATTAAAAGGACTTGATGGAATAGAAAAAATGAGCAAGTCGTTAAATAATATCATTGGATTAACAGATAATCCAAAGGATATGTTTGGAAAAACGATGTCTATTCCTGATAATTTGATTGAGGAATTCCTTCATTTAACAACCGATTTCTCTTTAAATGAAAAAAAAGCAATTAAAACCAGATTAGACAATGGAGAAAACCCAATGGAAATTAAAAAAATAATTGCTAAAAATATTATTACTCAATACCATAATAGCAGCCTAGCTCAACAAGCAGAAGAACATTTTAAAAACCAATTTCAGAACAAGAAATTTGAAGACAAAGAATTTGAACCCGTATTAATTAATAATATCCAACAAGAAAAAAAGACAATTAAATTAATAGATTTATGTGTTCAATTAAAAAAAGGGTTATCAAAATCGGCTATCCGGAGATTAATTGAAGATGGTGCAGTGCAAGTTAATTTGAAAAAAGACAAAGATATAAATACAGAAATAACCATAAAATCAGGTACAAAAATAAAAATAGGAAAAAGAGATTTTTACGAATTAATAGAATAAAGCCGGCTGCTAACACTAATAACCGTTGCACAACCCCTTAAAAAAGAACAAAAACAGCTTAAAATATTTAAATTTAAGCTGTTTTTAATTTTGACTCTCCGTATTTTTTATAAAATGCAAGTGGCTTAAAACATAGCATTTAAACACTTATTAGCTTGTTTAATCCCAAGGGTATTCACTTTTCCCATGCCTAAAAACGGGGTTAGTGTACCAAAAAAAAGGGCTACCGTGCTTTGTCGTTTTCCTTTTATACAGCTTCCTTTTTTACTAATTGGTCGTCACCCTTTACTGAACAATACGCTTGTTAAGAAAATGCCATGACAGAACGTGTAAATGGCATCTTAAAAGATGAATTTTATTTCGATCAAACCTTTGATAATGTGAGCCACGCAAAGAGAGCTGCAAAAAATGCAAAAAAATTATACAACGAAGTAAGATTACATTTATCTTTAGATTATAAAACTCCTAATATGGTATATAAATTAGCAGCTTAATTTTATTTTAGGCAGTAGCCATATTGTAGGGCTAGACATTAAAGCAAATTGGAAGAAACTAACAAGCCTAGATTAAATATATTAATAAAAGTTCCGATTATAATTATTTCTATTGTTGTTTTAATTATTGATTATAACCAATTAGTAGATTACTATACAACAGTTGGAAATAATGGTGGAATTTCTGAGTATTTCAAAATTGCATTTAGTACTTCAATTCTAAGGACATCTCTTTTGCTTATCATTCCTTTAAGTGGAGTTTTTATTAATAATAAAATTGGATGGTTACTAGTTTGTTCATTCTATTATTTTTGGCTTTTATTTTTTATTTATTTTTCTATAAGTACAGAGTTAGAAAGAGACGGAACAATTGTATTAGTTGCTGGTGTAATTATAATCTCTATCTTTTCATTATTATTAATGAATAGTTATGAAAACAGTAAATTAGTTTATGGAATAAAAAGAAGTGATTTATTAAAAACAAACATCGCTGCATCCATTATAGCAATAATTGAAATACTACTTATAGTTTTATTGGATTTCACAAAATCATAATATAACGTGTTATAACAAAAGTAACCGTTGATCAACCCCATAATGTTTTAATAAACTGAATAAATTAAGCCTTTTTAAGAGTCTTAATTTTATTATTTATTAAGATTTACCTTAATTTTGATACGCTTAAATGGAAGTCTATGACCTTGTGAACTAGTATTATTTCAAAAAACAAATCCCCAAATGTTTTTGCTCTATTTTGGACAAACTTTAAATGCTTTTTAAGCTTATAAGCTATCGCTGACAGATTTATAATCTTGATGGATAGTGTAATACCTGTTTTATTTGTTAGCTTTTTTAAATTATTAGATGTTTATCTCAATAATATTTCTGCTTATAATCCATAATATTAAAGTGATAATTTGTTGTTGTAAAGGAAGTAGAAGTATGGGGTTAGATTTTTATACGTGATTTGTTTAATTAGTATTACGTTTTGAAGATAAGTGCTGATATTAAAAAACAACCTGAGTATAAAGATTGATACTTAGGTTGTTTTTATGATATAGTTAGGTTATTATAGGGTTATCGAGTGTCCTATTATGGTTGAAAAGGATTCTGAAAAAACAGAGTCTACATATATCCAATCGGATGTTGCAGTTCCAGGACTAAATGTAACTTCCATATAACCACGTCTAGCAGAATCAAAATAATTTAATCCATCTATTAATAGTGTTATGGCGTCCTGAAAACTATTAACAAAAGTAGGGGAGGACCCTAAGTAAGTATCAAAACCTGGCGAGCTTACAGAAGATGTTGCCAACTCTGTAACAGTTACATTTTCGCTGTTGGATACTACTGTGTTGGACCAAGCATTATGTGTGTCTCCAGCTAAAACAACGACTTTTTTACCAGCAAAGGCTTCAAGGATTATTTCTCTTTCGGCAGGGTAACCATCCCAAGCATCTAAGTTGTAAGGTAAAACCGTATTGATTCTTGCTAATTCATACGCCGTTAGACTAGGATCGTTATTAAGTACTCTTAGTTTTAGTTGCACTAATTCTTCTAATTGTTGCTGAAACAGTTGCATAGAATCGGAAGAGGCAGATCCTGTCGCACTTACTTCTCCAATAATAGTACCTAAAGCGCTTAATAATTCGGCAGGAATCATCATTTTACCCATTAATACTTGTTGGCCTAATACTTGCCATTCTGCACTATTGCTAGCAACTTCATTTAATAACCAGTTTTTTTGCGTTGTACCTAACATTGTTCTATTAGGATTTAACCAGTCTTGTTGAAATGTTGTAGTATCAAAATCACCTGAAGCATTAAAATAATCTGTGATTTCTAATTGCTTTTCTCTATCAACTAGTCTGGTGTCTAGCATTACTAAATTAACTAAGTTTCCTATTTGAAAACTTCTATAAATAATACTAGCATCGTTAGTCATTGCAGGTAAATACTCGCTATAGGCTTGTAACGCATTTTGTTTTCTTACTTCAAAAGCCCCTTCATTATCTTGATGGTTTTGTGCACCATCTTTATACGTGTCGTTTGTTATTTCATGATCATCCCAAACGGCTATAAATGGTTTTTTTTGATGCAATAACATTAGATTTTCATCACTTCTGTATTGCTTATATCTTGCTCTATAATCTTCTAATGAAATAATTTCATGCGCTGGACTATGAGTTCTACCTAAAGTCTCTGTAAACGCATTTGTACCATATTGACCAGCACCATATTCATAAATATAATCACCTAAATGAACAACGATATCGATATTTGATGTGGCCATCGTACTATAGACATTAAATAATCCAGCAGCATAATTAGCACAAGAGGTCACACCAATTTTTACCTGATCAACTCCTCCGGAAGGTAATGTTATAGTTTCACCAATTGGAGAAACAGTAGCATCATTGCTATTAATAAAACGGTAATACAATTTTTGGTCGGCTTGTAAGTTTTGTACTTCGACAGCTACTGTAAAATCGCGAGAACTATCTGTTGTAACTTCTCCACTTCTTACTAAATTAGAAAACATAACATCTGTTGCAATTTGCCATGTTAGAGTCGCAGTTGTGCTATTTGAGGTGTATCTAGTCCAGATGATGACTTGCGATTGCGTAGGGTCGAAACTTGCAACACCATATTCATAATTTGTTTCGTCTAGGTGTTCTGGGATTATACTTGGGTCGCTTAAATCATCATCGTTTGAGCAACTAATAAAATTTGGAATCAATATAATGCCTCCTGTTGCTAATAATGTGTTTTTTAAAAATGACCGTCTGTTAAATTGTTTATTCATTTTGATTGGTTTTTTATATATGCATAGTTAATTCTTCCATGTTATTTGTGAGTTATTTTGATGTTATGAATAAATTAAATGCTACTCTATTTTGAGAGATGTAACATTTTTGCGTTTTATACGTCTTATAAGTATCAATCATTAAATCAAATCGCTATGACACAAAACAGAGAATTATTAGTATTAACCCATTTAAGTCAATTGGTATCCTTAATTATAGGGTGTGGTAGCTTAATAGCGCCTTTAGTATTGTGGATAACACAAAAAGATAAAATATATCAAATGGATACGCATGGAAAAAGCATTGTAAACTTTCAGTTAAGTTTAGTGCTTTTATATGTAGTATGTGTGCCCTTAATACTGCTATTTGGATTAGGTTTTTTAGGTTGGTTCGTTTTAGGTGTAATCTCGATTATATATCCAATAATAAACGCTGTGAAAGTTAGTCAAGGCGAAAACCCAGAATACCCTTTATCTTTTAATTTTATTAGTTAGTTATATTAATTTGATAAAGTGAAAAACGCAACCTGTGAGGGTTGCGTTTTTAGTTTTAAATAATATTTGGTGTTATTGTTTAATAAATTCCAAAGTGGAAAAATCAGCTAAATACAAGTTTCCATTATCTAAATAGGCAACGTTTGTAATAATTTGACTTGAATCGTCTTTTGTTATAGTTAATGTGTTATGAATAAGAGACCAGTTAAACGGAGTTGCGCTAGAGATAACACCTTCTTTTGAAGTTACTTGGTTGGTTATTAATCCGTCGTTGTTAGCGTCATAAAAATGAAGTTTATATTGGGTGGTAGCATCTACAAGAAAGTCACTTCTTAACCATTCACCAAGTATCGACTGGTTAGTATCAGTTGCTGTTGTTTGGTCATCTTGCTTACAAGACCATAGTGTTATGCAAACAACAACTAAATGAATCAGTTTTATTTTACTTTTCATATGCTGGATTAATTAAGCAATAAGACTTAATAATTATCATTGAAGTATATTATTAAGTACTTTAATTAGGCTAAAAATAGTAAAATAAGTAGTTATAAATGCATTATTTACGAAACAAAAAAAAAGCAACTCGTTAGAATTGCTTCTTTTATAGTGTTATAAGAGGTTTTAAATTAGCTGTTTAGCATAACAGGCATAACTAACATAGTGACATGTTCACCTTCTTCTAAGTCGTCAATTGGTGTAAGAATACCAGCTCTGTTTGGCATACTTAATTCTAGTTGTACCTCATTAGAACCTAAGTTATTCAACATTTCTGTTAAAAAACGAGAGTTAAACCCTATTTGCATATCGTCACCTTGATAATCACAAGTCAAACGCTCTTCTGCTTTGTTAGAGTAGTCAATGTCTTCTGCAGAGATATTTAGTTCTGCTCCAGCAATTTTTAATCTAATTTGATGTGTTGTTTTGTTTGAGAAAATACTAACACGACGCACAGAATTTAAAAATTGAGTTCTGTCAATCGTTAATTTGTTCGGATTTTCTTTTGGTATTACTGCTTCGTAGTTTGGATATTTACCATCAATTAAACGACAAATTAATACGGTATTTTCAAAAGTGAATTTCGCATTAGAATCATTATACTCGATAGTGATTTCGTCGTCACTTGCTCCTAAAATTCCTTTTAATAAGTTTAAAGGTTTTTTAGGCATAATAAACTCAGCAACCTGAGATGCTTTGACGTCATCTCTAGTATATTTTACTAATTTGTGTGCATCCGTAGCAACAAATGTTAAACCTTCGGTAGAGAATTGGAAAAACACACCACTCATTACAGGTCTTAAATCATCATTACCAGCAGCAAAAATAGTTTTGTTAATAGCAGTCGCTAAAATATGACCAGGCATTTTTGTATTACTTGGATCTTCAAGACTTACAGCTTTCGGGAATTCGTTTCCGTCAGCATAAGCTAAAGCGTATTTACCATGATTAGAGCTGATTTCAACAATGTTATTCTCTTCAATAACAAATGTTAAGGGTTGCTCTGGAAACGTTTTTAAAGTATCTAACAGTAAACGGGCAGGAATAGCAACGCTTCCTTCATTATCACTGTCTACATCTAATACTGCAGACATCGTTGTTTCTAAATCACTTGCTGATACCGTTAGTTTAGATTCGTTTAAGTCGAATAAAAAATTATCTAAAATTGGTAGTGTATTCGAGCTGTTTATTACACCTCCTAAAACCTGTAGTTGTTTTAGTAAGTAAGTACTTGATACAATAAATTTCATCTATATATGGAAATTAATACTATTAATAATGGTCTTACAAATATATTGCTAATGCGTTAAAAAAAGAAACAAACTTATTAACACTTACTTTGCGTATTTTTTCTTTCGGAAGTAGTTAAACAGAAAACCAAAAACACCTAATAAAACCAATGGTAATAAGACATTTAAGAGTTGCCATTTTGTTTTTTCTTCGGTTATTTTTTCGGGATTTAAAAAAGCAACAGCAATTTCTTTAGATCTAATGTTTATAAGTCCGTTGTCGTCCAAAAGATAATTAGCCACATTTACTAAAAATTCTTTATTACCAAAAGTCTGTCCAGTATATTTATCAAAACCAAGCTCTTCAGGACCGGTTCTGCCCACTTCATTTTTAACAATGTCACCATCAGAAATGACCACCATTTTGGTAGGGATACTTTGCGCTTTAGTGTTTGCTAATTTTAAGGGTTTAACTCTGTTTTTATAGGCAGAGGTGAAGGTGCCTTCTAATAGTACAGCTAGATTTTGAGGCCCTTTATTAAACGATTTAGGGTCTAATTTATCATTAACCATATCCAAGCTTATTTCTCTTGGAGTACCTTCTAATTTACTTAAAGGAGCACTTTGTAATAAAATAGTTTTTTTAGTACTGCTTTTTATAAGGTCCATTGGATTTGCAAAATCAAACTTTAAAAAGTCTAAATTGTTTACAATGGGATGTTTAGAGTTTCCTTTAGCTAAAGGGGAGTAGGTCCAAGGGTAACTCTGGAATTGACTTTCGCTACCTTCTCCCGAGGCTAATGTAATCGGAGCGGAGTACATGGAGCTTACAATTAATGGATTGATACGGACGCCATATTTAAAGAAAAAGTCGGTTAGGTTTAAGTCCATAGGCATTGCTATGTTTTTACCCAAGTCATTATACAAACTGTCTTTACTCATTGCGACTTGTTCTACCATCCACAAACTTTTTCCGCCGTTCATGGTATACTGGTCTAATACAAATTTTTCAGCTTCGGTAAAGGGTTCTGTTGGTTTAGCTGAAATAATTAAATCAAAGTCTTGCAATTTTTTTAGCGTACTTTCGGCATGATTGGCCACACTATCTAAAGTAAAAGGAGCTATAAAATAATAATCTCTAATGCTTTTTATATAATCGGCAATGTATTTGTTTTCAAGTTGTCCATTACCTTTTAAAACCGCTATTTTACGACGTTTAGGATTAACTAATTTGCTAAAACCGTCTGCAAAAGCATACTCTAACTGTTGTACAGAATTAGTTACTAATTGTTGTTGCGTGGCTCCAATGGTGTTTTTTACTAAAGGAATTTTTACCGTAGTATCATTATAACTGGCCAAAGCCCATGGGAAAATAACAGCTTGGCTTGATTTTCCATTCTCCTGGACGTTTAATTGCATGGGTGTTAAACCACGGGCATTTAACTGTTGAATATTTTGATCGCGTGTTGCTTCGTTTTCAATCGGATTTATAAAATTGAAGCTAATATTGTTGTTATACGCTTTAAATTCTTCAAGTAATTGTCTAGTTTCTGATTGTAGTTTTCTGAATTCTGAAGGAAAACCATCGCCTTCCAAATACACATCTATAACCACAGGAGATTCTGCTTTATCCAATATGGCTAAAGCCGAAGGATTAAGTGTGTAACGTTGATCGGTAGTTAAATCAAAACGTTTATAAACCTTTTGAGCAAGTACGTTTAGTAAAATTAAACCAACGACTAAAAGTGCGATATTTTTGATAGATTTATTCAAATTTTTTCTCAAGTTTATAGGTTTTAATTGCGGCTACTGTATCATTTTTAAACTGAAGCTCAATACATTCTTGTTCCATATTAAAAGCACCAGGTTTAAAGCCCATGTTATAGTTCCATTGGTCTTTAGAGTTCGCTTTTATACTATCATCCCAACCATACCATTCGGCAGTTCCAAAATCATTAGCAATTTTAGATTTGGACAGTCCAATTAATTGATTCTCATTATTTAATTGATCCATCATTTCAAAACGCAATTCAGGAAATTCTGCCCAGTCTTCCGAGTTAAAATATTTTTGATGATGATAATTTGAAAAGATATTGACTATCGGGTAAAATAAATAAAAATAGAGTAGAGGTGTTGCTACTATTGTGATTAACAAACTAAGCCACTTGTTGTCTCCAATAGTTTTTATAAATAGCCAAGCCAAAATAAAAACAGCAATAAACGAAATAACTAATCCAATTGTAATAACCATATTATTGTTTTTTGATGTTAAATTTGGTTAACATTATAAACAATGTCGTCACGCTTAAAAAGTAGATAATATCCCTCGTATCTAACACACCGCGACTCATGCTTTTAAAATGTGCATTCATTCCTAGGTTTTCAATCATATTATTAGAAACTACATCTGCAATACCTTCAAATCCAATATAAAAAAACAGGCATAAAAATACAGCGACGATAAAGGCAACGATTTGGTTGTCTGATAATGTAGATGCAAAAACACCAATAGCAGTGTAAGCCGCAACTAAAAATAACAGTCCAAAATAAGAGCCTAACGTGCTTCCAAAATCGAGATTACCAGTAGGATTACCTAATTGATAGACTGTGTAAACGTATAATACTGTTGGAATTAACGCTATTAAAATTAGTATAAAAGCACCAAGATATTTACCTAAAACTAATTGTAATGTACTAATAGGCTTGGTTAATAACAACTCTAAAGTCCCTTGTTTTTTCTCGTCACTAAAACTGCGCATAGTTACAGCAGGAATCAAGAATATTAGTATCCAAGGCGCTAATAAGAAAAAAGAGGATAAGTCTGCAAATCCGTTATCAAGGATATTAAATTCGCCTTTAAAGACCCACAAAAATAGACCGTTTAGTACTAAAAATATAGTAATGACTAAATAGCCAATGGGCGACGCGAAAAATGAATTTATTTCTTTTTTAAGTATGGCTAGCATGCTTTATTTCTTTATTAATGTGGTTATTTGGTTGTCAATCAACTCCCGAATTAGTTTTATTTTAGTGACGCTAATTTGTCAACACTCCAAGCTTCAGGTTTTGCATTAAATAAGGGTTTTGTTTTTGCCCAAATTCCTTTGAATAATTCAGAGTTTCTATAATTTTCTAAATCACTTTCAGCATCCCAGTAACTATACGTAAAAAACACGTTACTATTGTGTTTGTCTTGATATAACTCTAATAATTGATTGCCTTCAAAATTTCTAATTTTATATTTTATAGTTTCAAAATTAGCGAGAAAGGTCGCTATGTTTTCTTCAGCAAAACTTAATTTTACAATTCTTACAAACATTGTATTAGTAGGTGTTTATCCGTTAAAATTTACGGGTTCTTCTTTTATAAAATTTATGGTTATCGTGTCACGTAATCCTAACCCCATTAAACTACTGGCGCTTCCAACGGTTTGATTGTTACTTTTGTAAATTGCTATTTCTAAATAATTAGAGCTATTAAAAACAACTAAACCACGACCTTCATCAGTACGCTTATCTTCTGGGATGTCAAAGTTTACAATATCACTATATTTATTTTGTATTTTTTTAAATTTATTATTTCTAGCGGACACCTCGTAAGTTCTGCCTTTTTGTAATTTCTCAAAAAAGGATTTCTTTATATTCGTGACAACATTACCATAATTATCAATATAAATTATACTTCCTATAATTTGCGTTTGTTCCTCATTAACATAAGGGACTAAGTTTTTAATGGGTTTGATAGTGTTAATCGCTTTACCAATCACTTCAAGAGTACCACCTCGGGCAATATGACAAGCAACTTTTACAAAGACATCCAATACAGGAAAACTCGTTTCTATTTTATCGTGTATATTAATTTCGACTAATTTAGAGGGCGCAATTTCATTAGCAATCATACTCATTATTCCATTGTTGGCACATACAAAATAATGGTCATCCAACTCCACTGCAATATGTTTGTTTTCTTGATTTAATTCCGAGTCAATACCTATTAAGTGAATACTACCTTTAGGAAAACTACTATAAGCATTTTGAATAATATATGCAGCTTCAGCAATATTAAAAGGAGAGACAGAGTGAGAGATATCAACAATTCTAACCTCAGGTAATTCACTATAAATAGCACCTTTGATTGCGCCGGCATAGTGATCTTTCTCTCCAAAATCTGTGGTAAGCGTTATAATTGGCATGAATTATTGTTGATATTTTTTTAACCTTAAACACACAAAAAAGGTGTAAATTTGTTAGATAGACAAAACTAACAAAATTGTACAGATTAATTTAATAAATCAGCGCTTTTGAACGAAATAATTATTGAGCTAGAAGAGATGTCTCCAAAAGAGTTTTTTGGAACGGGAAACGAAAACATTACACTTTTAAAAAAATACTTTCCAAAACTTAAGATAGTCGCTAGAGGGAACAAAATTAAAGCCTTTGGAGATGACGAGCTTCTTGAAGAATTTGATCGTAGAATGACCATGCTAATAATGCATTTTTCTAAGTATAATAAGTTAGACGAAAACGTTATTGAACGTGTGTTAACAAGTCAAAGCGGTGATGATTATAAGACTTCAGAGCAAAGTGGCGAAGTTTTGGTACATGGTGTAAATGGAAAACCTATTAAACCGATCACAGCTAACCAACGTAAAATGGTAGAGTTGATGCGTAAAAACGATATGGTTTTTGCAATTGGACCAGCCGGAACAGGAAAGACATATACAGGAGTTGCGTTGGCAGTAAAAGCCTTAAAAAACAAAGAAGTAAAACGTATTATATTAACGCGTCCTGCGGTGGAAGCGGGAGAAAATTTAGGATTTTTACCGGGAGATTTACAAGAAAAATTAGATCCTTACATGCAACCTATTTATGATGCTTTACGGGATATGATTCCTGCTGAAAAACTAGCACATTATATAGAAAACGGCACCATACAGATTGCTCCATTAGCCTTTATGCGTGGACGTACGTTGGATCATGCTTTTGTTATTTTGGATGAAGGTCAAAATACAACACATGCACAAATGAAGATGTTTTTAACCAGAATGGGGAAAAATGCTAAATTTTTGCTAACCGGTGATCCAGGACAAATAGATTTACCACGTCGTACTATTTCTGGTTTAAAAGAAGCCTTGCTTATTTTAAAAGGAGTAGAAGGTGTAGGAATGATTTTTCTAGATGATAAGGATGTTGTACGTCATAAATTGGTCAAGAAGATTATAGAGGCTTATAAGCATATCGAAAATGTTGATTAGATAGGACTAGTATAAAATATAAATTAAATAAATTACCAGATTAAGTAATGAGTAATACAATAATAGATACCAATTTTAATTTTCCAAATCAAAAAAGTCTTTACAAAGGAAAAGTTAGAGCCGTTTATAATATCAATGACGAAGAATTAGTCATGATTGCTACAGATAGATTAAGTGCCTTTGATGTGGTTATGCCTAAAGGGATTCCTTATAAAGGACAAATTCTTAATCAGATTGCAACTAGTATGATGAAGGCTACGGAAGATGTGGTGCCAAACTGGTTAACAGCAACACCAGATCCAAACGTTGCGGTTGGACATTTATGCGAGCCTTTTAAAGTCGAAATGGTAATACGTGGTTACATGTCTGGTCATGCTGCACGCGAGTATAAAGCTGGGAAGCGTATGCTTTGCGGTGTTGCAATGCCAGAAGGTATGAAGGAGAACGATAAGTTTCCTGAGCCTATCATTACACCTGCGACTAAAGCAGAAATGGGGGATCACGATGAAGATATCTCTAGAGAAGATATTTTGAAAAAAGGAATTGTAAGTGAAGCCGATTATATTGTCTTAGAAGATTACACGCGTAAATTATTCCAAAGAGGGACTGAAATTGCAGCATCACGTGGCTTAATTCTTGTAGATACTAAATATGAATTTGGTAAAACTAAAGAGGGGAAAATTGTTTTAATTGACGAAATCCATACGCCAGATTCTTCGCGTTATTTTTATGCAGAAGGCTACCAAGACCGTCAAAATAATAATGAAGCTCAGAAACAATTGTCTAAAGAGTTTGTCAGACAATGGTTAATTGCTAATGATTTTCAAGGATTAGAAGGTCAAACCGTTCCGGTAATGTCTGATGCGTATATTGAAACCGTATCAGAACGTTATATTGAATTATACGAAAATATTATGGGAGAACCATTTGTAAAAGCGGATGTGTCTAATATTCAGGAACGTATTGAAGCTAATGTTTTAGCTTATTTACAATAGGAATATTATAAAACTATTAAATAAAAAAGAGCTTGCGTATGCAAGCTCTTTTTTATTTGTTGACATCAGTAATGACAGCTTTACTTATATTATTTAGGCTTCTTTATTACTAGTGTTATATTTTTTATGTTCAATTTTTTTCTTTTCTAAAATGGCATAAAACTTTCGAGGAGAAATTTTTAAATCTTTAGTAATATCACTGACTTTCTTTTTTCCTTTTTTATACAGTTTTAAATTGTCATTGACTTGCTTGTTAAAGTAGTAATCTTTCAACTTCTCTACGATTTGTAATTCCGTTAAATTTGATTCCGTTTTATAACTTTCAATTTCAGATTTAATATTTGATAAAGTACTCATAAGTCTTGGTGTTATCGTTTTCTAAGGTGTCCAGTCAAAAAAGAGGCAAAATATTGAAATACTAAAACTAGGTAAGTATTACTGCTTTATCTCCTTTTTTACAAAAGTAATAGATTTTTTTTAATGTGTAAAAAATCGTAAAAAGGATGAATTGTATTAATCCAAATGTATTCCTTTATTTATAAGAAACTAAAATAGCAGCTACTTTTTGCAAATCACTTTCATTAATTTCAGTCTTAGGTGCTAACGGAAATGTTTGCTGCCCTGGACGACTAACAAACGCTGCGCGCCAACCAGCCCAAAGTGCGCCAGCAACATCCCAGCCATGTGCAGCAATTAGCATGCAGTCTTCAGGTTTGACATTCATATTTTTGGCTGCCCAATTATAAACATCTGTAAAAGGCTTGAATTTTCCAACAGACTCAATACTTAATAACTTGTCAAAATAAGTGGTTAATCCCACGTTTTCAAATTTGTTTTTTAAGCTTTCTGCATTAGAATTAGTCAGTGCTACTAAAGTGTAGCCATCATTTTTTAATGCTTTTAAAGCTTCCTTTACTTCTGGATGTGGCGGTAAGTTTTGCATAGCATTTACAATAATATCTCGTGCTTTATCTTCCGGAATGGTAATATCTTGATTGGCTGCAACCATTTGTAATGCAGCAGCACCAATATGTCCAAATGGTTGATAACGACCACTAGCCGAAACCACTAATGAATACTGTAACATTGTTGTAAACCATAAGGATAACAACTCTTGGTTTCCGCCTAAAGCATCACCCACTTGTTTTTTCATTATAGTTAAATCTAACAAGGTTTCGTTTACATCAAAAAACAAAACCTTTGGTCTGGTTTTAGTAGTCATATCAAAAAATATTATCGTTTTTAATTTAGCTAAGTTTGCGTAAAGCAGTTAATATATCTGTAACCTCTGCACGTTTAGTGTAATCGGCATCTAGAAAGGCATATTGAATAATACCATTAGTATCAATGACGTAAGTGGCAGCCAACGGTAATTGGTTACTATTATCTCCATTTACTTTATTTAATCCAAAACCAGCATTATAAATAGTGGCAACATCATCGGTTAGCGTATAAACGACACCGTATTCCTTTCCAACAGTATTTTCTAAATCACTTAAAACAGAGAATTCTAAATTGTTTTTTTCTGAAGTACTTAAAGAGTTATCCGGTAGCTCTGGAGTCAAAGCTAAAAGTGTAGCACCTTCGTTTTTAAATTCAGGTAATTTGTCTTGTAAAGCGTGCAATGTAATGTTGCAATACGGGCACCATCCACCTCTGTACCAAGTTAAAACTACTGGTCCGTTCTTTAATTCGTCATACAAGTTGACCGATTTATTTAAAGCATTTTTTAAAGTGAAATTAAGCGCTTTGTCTCCAACGTTTAAAGCATTTTCTAATACTCCAGATTTGGCAACACTCGCAATGCCGTCTGCATATATTTGTTTCTTTTCGTCTGAGAATTTGGCAGCACCTGCTTGACGTACTTTATCTAACAAAACGTCCAATTCTCCTGTGTTTTTATTGTTGTCCATGTGTTGTGTATTAAACCGATTGTTGTTCTTTAATTAATTCCGTTAAAACTTGTTTAAAGGTATCCACAGGTTGTGCACCTGTAACCGCACTTTTTCTATTAAAAACGACGGTTGGCACAGAATTTACACCCATATTTTTCCAATAGTCTTGTTTTGTTCTTACCTCTTTACGGGCATCTTCGTTGTCTAATTTAGCTAAAGCTTCGTCAGCATTTAAACCAACCTCTAAAAGTGCTGCTCTTAGAATATCATGTTTAGAGACATCTTTACGGTCACTAAAAAAGGCTTTAGTTAATGTCATTTTTAATTCGGTTTGTTTACCAAAGTCTTTTGCATATTCTAATAACACGTGTGCGTCAAAAGTGTTGACCATACGCATGTCATCAAAATAATCGAATGTAAATCCTAATTCCGCACCAATCTCTGTCATGTTGCGCTTAGATTCATTTTGTTGCTCTGTAGTCGACCCGTATTTTTCGGTAATATGTTCGTTTACATTTTGACCTTCGACTGGCATATTTGGATTTAATTCAAAAGGTTGCCATTCTATTTCTACTTGATCTTCAACACCAAGTTCTTTGATTGCTTTTTCTAAACGTTTGTATCCGATGGTACACCAAGGGCATACAACGTCAGAAACGATATCTATTTTAAGTTTTTTTGTCATGTTTTTAATTTTTAATTCAATTTTAGATTTATTTCTACAGTGCTAATCTAGTTATTTACTAATTAGATTACTATTTAGAAAACGGTGTTCATTTTCTTCATCTTTTGTGTCTTTATCTGTTGATACAACATTTAAAACCATAGAATTGACGATTCTGCTTTTACTTAAATCTTGATTTATAATTAAGGCTTTATGGAATACGCCTAAAGTTTCTACATTAGCTTTTGGACTGCTATTATTGATTATAACAATAGAATATTGATCCTTTTCTGCTATTTTTATTTTTGAAATGAACGGTTTTAACAAATCCTCATCTTCCTTGAAAACAGGTGTGAATTTATTGTAATAATCTTCAGGTGCTTTATATCCGTTATTGGCGAAAGCATGATAATCTGCCAAATGCAATTCGCTGTCTATTGCGCTAGGTTCATACCCCAATAGTAGTATAGATTGATCTGCAGCGTTGTCTACATGAAACGGTGTGTTTACCTGTTGATCAAAGCGTACAAGCCAATGATAGCTTAGTTTTTTGTTGAATATTGAAACACTAAGTTTTGATAATTCTTTTTTTAGATCTACCATAATAGATCTAAATTGATATGGTGTTATTTCTTTTTTGTTGAAAACTAGAGACATAAAGCCAAGAGTTTCTGTAGTCGTTCTAAAAACGTCTTGGAAACTCTTTTCTGCTATATTTTTTATAGATTCTTCCTTAATTTTCATTAAAATACTTTTAGGTTTCTTTTTTAGAAAGTAACCAATTCGCTAATTTGAAGCACACCTTCAACATTACTGTAATTTTTAATATCAGCAGCAAAGGTTTCTCCATGAGGTCCAAAAGACTCTTGAAAAGACACTACACTGTCAAATTTTAAATGTGCAATTGCTACGTAAGGAGCAGGCTCTCCTGGTACTCTGCTAGCCAAACCTAGGTCTAGTTCTAAACCTTTTAAGGCGTCACCAAGGGCCTCAACAATCATTGGTAAATGACTGTTAGTGTAATAGTCAGAATCAAACGTTACGTCTTTTCCGTTTGGGTACATTACAGATACTTTTATCATAATATGTTTTTTATAAAATTAGTAAACCTTCTGCAAAAAGAACAGAAGGTTTACAGCTATTAATAAATACTCAAGGGATTCTCTTATTTTTTCCAAGCAAAAGCTTTGAAAGCATCATCAACAGGTGTGTTGGCAATGTGATTTGTATAGTTACTAATTACTTTTTGAGATAATCCTAAAATAATCTCTAATACTTGTTGCTCACCATATCCAGCAGCATAAAAAGTGGTTAAATCTTCTTGAGTTACATTACCACGGTTTCTAACAATTGTTAATGCCATAGTGCGTAATGCTTCTAATTTAGGATTTTCTAAAGGTGTTTCGTTACGTAAAGCTTCTGTGATTGCGTCATCAACTTTCATCATTTTTGCAATTCCTGTATGTGCTGGTACGCAGTAATGACACCCGTGCTCAACATTTATAGCTTGCCATACAACAGTTAATTCTTCTTCATTAAATGAGGTTTGGGTAAATAACTCATGTAATTTTTGGTAAGCATCTAATAATTGAGGAGCTCCAGCTAATACACCATGTAACCCAGGAATCATACCGTAAGCTTTTTGAGAGTTTTCTAATAATGGTTTTGCTTCAGTTGGAGCAGACTCGATGTTGTGAATTTTTAAAGTTGTCATATTTTTTTATTTTAATTGTTTGTTAATTTTTTCTAAACGTTCGTTTAGTTATTGTTTAAAAAAAATGATTTTAAATGGTTTCAAAAATCATTTCTATGTAATCTTCTATTTCTTCTTTTGTGTTTACTCTTGACGCCGCAGCTAATCCGTGCTTTGCTAAAAGTAAATAATTAGCTTGTTTTAATACAGTGGCTTCCTCTTTATTAGGATCCAATGCTAATTTTTGGATAATAATTTCTTTTAGATTGGCCATAAACGCAGTCATTTGTGCTTTGACTAACTCATCTTCAGTTTCGGAAAACTCATTATAAGTATTTGTTACTAAGCAACCTTTTATATTGTCGCTTTTAAAACTAGAACTTACAGAATCGTAAAAAAATTGTTTGATATCATTAACACCTTGGGTACCATTTTTAAATTTATCTAGAGTAACATTGACTTTAGCTTTATATTGCTTTAAGCTTTCTAAAAATAAACCATGTTTACTTTCAAAACTAGAATAGATCGAAAACTTGTTTATGCCCATTGCTTTTTCAAGCATTTGCATCGAGGTATTTTCATAGCCGTTACGCCAAAACAATTGCATGGCCTTGTCAACAACTTCTTCTTCTATATATTGCTTTTTTCTAGCCATTATTTCTAATTACACTACAAAACTAACCGATCGGTTAGATATAGTAATGGACTTTAACATTTATTTAGTTTTTACCTTATTATAAAAGCGTCTTATCTTATTATAGATATAAGTATTTGTCTTTACATGGTAAAACGAAATAAAGCATACAACGACTATAAACACAATAGCTCCGATAATTGCTTGTGTTGGTGTTAAGCTTTTATAAAAGAATTGCTTTAAGCTTAAACCTGTAAAACTTCCATAAATAATCATGAAGTGTATCACGTAAATAGATAATGTTTTTTGTCCAATTCTAGTTACGATAGGTTGTTTAAGCTGGTTTTCAAAAGTGTAAAATAGGCCAAAAATCACCAAGACATTTCCTAAGCGACTAAATAAATAATTATAATCAGCACTTCTAGTAAATAGAGGTACATTAAATAGGTTGTCTAAAATTTTTAAAGCAGCGGAAGAGTAGAAGCTTAAGAATACTCCAATAATTAAGAAACTAACGATTTTAAATACTTTGTAATTTTTTTTATGTCCAAATTTAGAAAATAACACAGCAATAAAACCGCCAAAAGAGACATAGCCAAACCAAGGAATAATAGTAAAAACAGATCCGTTTTGTAAACTCAGATAGTTAGAAAACAATACGGGAGCATTTTCAAATTTTAAAGTACGATACAAAGGTTCTGACACAAATATGCTAAACGCAATAATTAAAAATAAGCTGGCTAAAACTAACTCATTTTTAAAGCTTATTTTGTACAATATAATTAAAATAATTAACGATACTCCTATACATTGTAGGACATCGACTTGTAAAAAATTCATATTAACTTGCCCATACATCAAGCTGAAAAACGAAAAACGCAAGGCATAACCAAGTCCTATAAGTAGTATCCCTCGGTTGAGACCTTTTTTTATACGTTCTTTATCTGTACCTTTTTCTTTAGCTTTTAATAATAAAAACACAAAGACTAAACCTGTAATTGTAAAAAAGACAGGAGCTGTTATCCCTCTAAAATAAGACCATAGGTTATAAATGGGGTTTGTCGTATCTCTGTAAATAGGGTTTAAAAGGGAGTCTATAAAATGACCTTGCAACATCATTAAAATGGCAAAAGCTCTTACGGCGTCAAGAAAAAATAGTCTGGTTGGTTTCAAATGGTAATTGTTGTTAGTGATGTAAAGATAATAGTTATATTTAAAGTCTAAAACTTTAGGATAATATGTACGATAAAATAAATGAGTTGGTTGGTGATTTTGCCTCTTTTGTTTGGGGTCTACCTTTATTAGTTTTGTTAATTGGAGGTGGATTATATCTATTAATACTATCCGAATTTTTACCTTTTAGATATTTAGGACATGCCATACAAGTGTTACGTGGTAAGTATGATAATAAAGATGACGACGGAGAAATTACTCATTTCCAAGCCTTAACAACAGCATTGTCCTCAACTATCGGTATGGGGAATATTGCAGGTGTCGCAGTTGCTATATCCATTGGAGGACCAGGTGCTGTATTTTGGATGTGGATTAGTGCTATAGTTGGTATGTCTACTAAGTTTTTTACCTCAAGTTTAGCCATAATGTATCGTGGTAAGGATAGTGAAGGTAATACCCAAGGCGGTCCAATGTATTTTATAACGGAAGGTTTGGGTAAAAACTGGAAACCGTTAGCTATGTTTTTTAGTGCCTGTGGTTTAATCGGGGCATTGCCTGTGTTTAATGTTAATCAATTAACGCAAGCTATTAATGATATTGTATTAAGGCCTAATGGGATTACGGTTAATTTTACTTCAAATTTAATTATTGGATTGGTCCTGGTAACGATTACTTCTGTTGTGATCTTGGGAGGTTTAAATCGAATAAGTAAAGTGGCATCCAAGTTAGTACCAAGTATGGTATTGTTGTATTTTATATTGATACTTATTATTTTGTTCGCTAATGCGGAAGTCGTGCCAACTTATTTTAAGTTAATTTTTACAGATGCTTTTGCAGCAGAAAATTATAAAGGAGATGCCTTTTTAGGAGGCCTTTTAGGTGGATTGATTATTTTAGGAGTGCGTCGTGGTGCCTTTTCAAACGAAGCCGGTATTGGTACAGCACCTTTGGCTCATGGAGCTGCGAAAACTAACGAGCCTATTCGCGAAGGGTTAGTGGCTATGTTAGGACCTGCAATTGATACTTTAATAGTATGTACATTAACGGCTTTAGCTATTTTGGTCACTGGTGTTTGGGAAAGCACAGACGCCAATGGAGTTAGTTTAACAGCAAAAGCATTTAGTAGTGCTATGCCACTTTATGGTAAATATTTATTGTTAATCTGCATTGTGGTGTTTAGTGTATCGTCACTGTTTTCGTATTCGTATTACGGAAGTAAATGCTTATCGTTTTTAATAGGAGATAAAAACAAACATTACTATAATTACTTTTATATAATCAGTATCATTTTGGGAGCAACCACATCTTTAGCCTTAATGATTAATTTAATAGATGGTGTCTTTGCATTAATGGCCATTCCAACGATGACAGCAACTTTAATTTTATCACCACGAGTGGTAAAAGCAGCAAAAGATTATTTTAAAAGAATGAAAGATTTATAAGTAATGTGTTTATCCGTAATTAAATGCTTTTTATATAAAAATTAACTATTAAAAGTTTTTTTATTATTTAATGATCCAAAAGTGAATTCCATACGTATGTATATATGTTAATTAAACCTTAAATTATATTTGTATGAAAAAATTATTTACTTTTTTATTTTTATTATCGGTCATTACTAGCTTTTCACAAGTTAAACCCAACTTGACTAACACAGGAACAACAGGAACGTTAACAGCATATACTGGAACAACCACAATAACCACAGATAATTTTATTTTAGAGAATGCAATTATTTCTGGATCTTTGAATATTAAAGCTAATAATGTAACTATTAAAAATTGTTTAATAGAAACTGGAGGCTATTATGGTATACGTTGTAACTACGAAGATTCTAACGGTAATGATTATACCAATTTATTAGTAGAAGACTGTGAAATTAGAGGAATGCTAAGTGCAGCTATATATGGAGATAATTTTACAGCCAGAAGATGTAATATCTGGAATAGTGGAAGTGATGGATTAAAGCCTGTAAGTAATTTTTTGATTGAATCCTGTTATATTCATGAATTAGGTTATACAGATGGTGCTCATGCAGATGGTGTACAAATGGTAAATGGTGGAAACGGTGTAATGAGATGGAATAATTTTGATATGCCATGGGATGATCCTACTTATGCAAATAGTCAGTGTATTATTATGTCTACTAATGTCGGGACTATTGATGATGTTTTAATTGAAGACAACTGGATTAATGGAGGTGGATATAGTGTGCAGATTATAGATAAAGGAAATGGGTATGGTGTGCCTACAAATGTTTCTGTTTTGAATAATTTATTTGGTAGAGATCACCAGTTTGGTCCACAAAGAACGGATACAGGTATTGTTTGGCAATGTAATACATACGAGGATAATGGTGAAGCTATTGGGGATTGTCCTTCATTATCTGTGGAGAGTATTACAGCTAGTAATAGCATTAATATTTTTCCAAACCCTACTTCTGATTTTTTAAATTTAAATTTCAAAGAAAACCTTTCAGGAACTCTATTTTTATATGATTTATCTGGAAAAAAGGTGATAGATTTAGCGGTAAACAGTAATGGTAATGACAGTGTTACAATAGATTGTTCTGAGTTTGCTCCAGGTATTTATTTATTAAAAATAGAATCAAAAAACAGACTGTATTCTTCAAAAATAATAATTAAATAAACTATTGATAACTAATAGTATTGATGCATAAGGAATTTGCTTAATACAAGTCTTATCCTTTATTAATTGACGCCTTAAATTGTTGAGGCGTCATTAATTCCATTTTTTTAAATTGTCTATTAAAGTAACTCGTATTATTAAAACCGGATTTAAAGGCAATGTCAGACATTCTAAAATCTTTGGAGTCTTTGATTAGTTTTTTAGAAAATTTAATTTTTTCAGAGTTAATGTAGTCAATAGGAGAGACGCCTAAGGTGTTTTTAAATTGCTTATGGAAGTGCGATGTGCTCATATAAGCTTTTTTTGCTAATATAGCCACGCTAATATCTTTATTAGTTAAATTGTCTTTTATGTATTTAACCACTGTTCCTATTCTGGTATCATTAAAAATTTGATTAGGGTCATTAATAATTAAAGACTTGGCTTTGGTTTGTAATAGCCTAATAATTAATTCCTGTATCATTAAATCCAGTAGCACATCCTTAGATTTATTATTGTTTGTAAAAGTGTAGGTTAGACGTTCTATTAAATGATTAACATCTGTGTTATTTATTAAATGTGATGAAGTCTCGTCTAGGTCCCAAGTATTATTTTCGTTTTCAATAGCAACGTGCTGATTAAACTTTTGAACAACTTCATCAATTTTAAAAGCGTCAATACCTAAAGCAAGACATTGTGTTGGCATTTTTGTTGTGGCAATAGGAAAGTCAATAACCATTTCCTTATTGGTGGGCATCACTACAGATTCACCAGGACAAAAATCAAAAGGGTCAAAACCCTCTATATGCATTACTTTTTTACCAGTAAGCATACTAGCTATAACAGGGAAGTTAAAGGTCAACGACACTTTTTCCGCGAAAGCGTGCGTTTCAAAAATATTAAGTTCTGCATAGTCGGCATTATAGGTCGTTCTGTTTTCTATTAAAGTAGTTAGTTTTCTATGGTTTTGATGTTGATTTAATAGCGAATGCATAAGTCACGTTAATTTTTTATGTTAACAAATCTGTTAATAATAGATATGTTCAAAATAATGATAATTCTGTTCTATATAATTGGGATATGATAAAATAACTTTATCAAAATTAAATATAATATATTTTTTAGATTAAAATTTTATCTAATTACTAATTTAACAACAATTTGTATGAGTTATTCTAAACCTGAGTTTAAAGAGAAATATGGCAATTTTATAAATGGAAAATTTGTAGAACCCATAGGTGGTCAATATTTCGAGAACACCTCTCCAATCGATAATAGCTTAATTGCTAAATATCCACGTTCTCAAAAAGAAGATGTCGAAATGGCTTTAGATGCTGCTAATGCTGCTAAAGAAGCTTGGGGCAACACCTCTGCGACAGAAAGATCAACGTTATTAAATAAGGTAGCAGATATTATTGAAGCTAATTTAGAAGAATTTGCTCTAGTAGAAACCTGCGATAATGGAAAACCTATCAGAGAAACTTTAAATGCGGATATTCCTTTAGCGGTAGACCATTGGCGCTATTTTGCAGCATGTATTAGATCGGAAGAAGGAAGCGCATCAGAATTAGATCAGAACACTTTATCATTAAACATTAAGGAACCTTTAGGCGTTATTGGCCAAATTATACCATGGAATTTTCCTTTATTAATGCTCTCTTGGAAATTACCTCCAGCTTTGGTAACAGGTAACTGTGTGGTTTTAAAACCTGCAGAACAAACACCAGCTAGTGCCACTTTATTGATGGAAAAAATTGCTGAGGTTTTTCCTCCTGGAGTAGTAAATATTGTACATGGGTTTGGTCCAGAAGCTGGAAAACCTTTAGCGTCAAGTTCTAAAGTCGATAAAGTTGCTTTTACTGGAGAAACGACAACGGGGCAATTAATTATGCAGTATGCGTCTAAAAACCTGAATCCTGTAACTATGGAATTAGGAGGTAAATCGCCAAATGTATTTTTTAATTCTGTTATGGATCATGACGATGCTTATTTAGATAAAGCTATTGAGGGTGCAGTTTTATTTGCTTTTAATAAAGGAGAAGTATGCACATGCCCATCTAGATTATTGGTTCAAGAAGATATTTATGATGCCTTTATGGAGCGTGTTGTAGCCCGTACTAATGCAATTATTCAAGGTAATCCGTACGAGTTAAGTACTATGGTTGGCGCGCAAGCTTCAAAAGATCAATATGAGAAAATACAATCGTATTTTAAAATAGGAAAAGAAGAAGGTGCAAAAGTATTAACCGGTGGGGATGCTAGAAAACTGGACGGAAACTTAGCGAATGGATTTTATATCCAACCTACTATTTTAGAAGGGCATAATAAAATGCGAGTATTTCAAGAAGAAATTTTTGGACCAGTACTTTGTGTAACTAAATTTAAAGATGAAGCGGAAGCTATAGAGATTGCAAATGATACGCTTTATGGATTAGGAGCGGGAGTTTGGACAAGAGATGCACATCAACTGTATCAAATACCTCGCGCTATTAAAGCGGGGCGTGTTTGGGTAAATTGTTATCATGCTTACCCTGCACATGCGCCATTTGGAGGTTACAAAAAATCTGGATTTGGTAGAGAAAACCATGTCATGATGCTTAACTATTACCGTCAAACTAAAAACATGTTAATCTCTTATGATAAAAATAAATTAGGTTTCTTTTAATAGAAATTGAATACGAGGAGAAGCTGAATTACAAAATGTAGTTCGGCTTTTTTTTAATAAACTTAAAAGTAACTTATGGAAAGAATTGCGATTACAACGGAAGCAACAAAAATATTAGAACAGTTGAAAGCAAAACATGGTGATTTGATTTTTCATCAAAGCGGAGGTTGTTGCGATGGGTCTGCTCCCATGGTTTTTGAAAAAGGAGATATGTATTTGGATGAAAGCGATATTCTTTTAGGGACTTTAAATGACGTTAATTTTTATATGAATCAAGATCAATTTGAATATTGGAAACATACACACCTTACTGTAGATATAACTGAAGGTCGAGGGGCTAGTTTTTCGTTAGAAATACCTTTGGGACTTCGGTTTTTAATTCATTCTAGGTTATTAACTAAAGAAGAAGAAGTGTTTTTTAATTCGTAGTAGGACCTAAAAACACGTAATTTTTCATTTTAACAATTTAAGCTTTAAAAATTAGTGATATTCGCTATTTTAAAGCTTTTTTTGTGCTTAATAATTAAATATTTAACAAATTTGAATTAATTTTATTGCTAATTTGATATATTTATGCTAAATTAATATATATGACTATAGATTTGTGTCCTAATTGTGGGTCAGACCATTACATTAAAAGTGGAATTGTTAATGATAGACAAAGGTATAAGTGTAAAAAATGCAACTATTTCTTTTCAGTAAATAAGATAGGAAAGAAGATAGACGACTACTACGTTAACAAATCGTTACAATTATACTTGGAAGGGTTAACGTATCGAGAAATCGAACGCATTTTGGGAATCTCTCACGTTAGTATCATGAATTGGGTGAAAAAATATAATATTAAACGCCCTTATAACTCAAATTATCATCCGACTTACAAAATTTTAAATGCTTCAGAGTTAGGGGTTTATTTTAGTAATGCTAAAAATATAAAAGGAGCAGGTGTTATTGTTACTGAGTTGGGAGATAAATTTATGTTGATTAAATGGGAACGTTTTAAGGATTAGTATAATAAATTAACAAATAAATATATTAGTTTTCATTTAACAGGTTGTTTTTAAGAGCTTAGTAGTGCACACAAAATCAATTAAGTACTAATTAATCCTTTAAACAATGAAAAAACAATCCCTATTATTGGCAGGACTCTTTTTAATGTCCTTTCAATTAATGACAGCTCAAGGCTCTCCCGATTACGATGGAGGTCTTAAGTTTAAGTTTAACGAAGATGGTTCTAAATATCTTCGGCTTATTTCGTGGGCGCAAGTCCAAGCTAACTATAATACAGACGATACATTTGATGCAAACGGAAACGAAAACAGTAAATTAAATTTTAATTTACGTCGTGCCCGTATTTTAATGTTTGCACAAATTAATAAAGACTTTTTAATCGTAACACACTTCGGATTAAACAGCTTAACCAGTGCTTCATTAAGTCCAACAGGAAAAGGAGATGGCTCTCAACTCTTTTTTCATGATGTTTGGGCACAATACAATTTAGGCAAAGACCACACTGTTGGTGGAGGTTTACATTACTTTAATGGTATTTCAAGACTAAATAATCAAAGTACGCTTAATATGATGACGTTGGATAACAACCGTCAATCTTGGGCTACAATTGGTTTGTCCGATCAGTTTGCACGTCATTTAGGTGTTTTTGCAAAAGGTAAATTTGATAAGCTTCAATATCGTGTCGCTATTAATGATGCTGCGGTAACCACATTAGATGGTCGCACAGCGGTTGCCGGTGGAGACGCAGTTTATAATGGTCGCGCTACTTTAGGATCTAAAGATGCCGGTAAAACATATGCCGGTTATTTTGATTATAATTTCTTAGATCAAGAGTCTAATTTTCTGCCTTACAAAGTGGGAAGTTATTTAGGAAGTAAAGAAATTTTTAATGTTGGAGCAGGATTCTTCTTGCATCCAAAAGGATCTGTAATTGATACCGGTACTGCATTAACGCCAAACTTAGAAGGAGAAGATGTATCCATCTTTGCAGTAGATGCTTTTTATGATGCGCCACTTAGCGACAATGGAAGTGCAATAACGGCTTATGCGACCTATCAAAATAGCGATTATGGTAAGGATTACTTATATAGTGCTTATGGTACAGGAAGTATGATTTATGGTCATGTTGGTTATGTCTTTAAAGGCGATGTTACAAAAACAAGATTTCAACCTTATGTAAGTTATGGTACGCATAGCTATGATGCTGTAGGTGATGACAGATCAACTTTAGGTGTCGGTGTTAACGCTTACATGAGTGGACATAATTCAAAATTAACTTTAGAATACAAAAATGAAGAATTTGGGGCTTTAGATGCAAATACTATTTCGCTACAAGCTATGATTTATCTATAAAAACTAACAACTATGAGTGATAAACAAAAACACGCGTCAGCGTACTGGAAAGAAAATATTAAATACTTGGCAATATTGCTTGTCATATGGTTTGTGGTGTCCTTTGGATGTGGCATTTTATTTAGAGAAGAGTTAGATCAATTCAGATTGGGAGGCTTTAAACTCGGGTTTTGGTTTGCCCAACAAGGATCGATATATGTATTCGTGATTTTAATATTCGTGTATGTAAGATTAATGAATAAACTAGATAAAAAATACGGTTTTGACGAGTAGTCTAAACTAATAACTTAAAAAATAAAATATTATGAGTGTACAATTTTGGACATGGTTATTAGTAGGAATTACTTTTGCCTTATATTTTGGAATCGCAATTTGGGCTCGAGCAGGCTCAACTAAAGAGTTTTATGTTGCTGGTGGAGGTGTTTCTCCGTTAGCAAATGGTATGGCTACCGCAGCCGATTGGATGAGTGCCGCCTCCTTTATTAGTATGGCGGGGATTATTTCCTTTTCAGGATATGATGGCTCAGTTTATCTTATGGGATGGACTGGTGGTTATGTGCTGTTAGCGTTATTGTTAGCACCTTACCTGCGTAAATTTGGTAAGTTTACAGTACCAGATTTTATTGGAGATAGATATTACTCTAACACGGCAAGAACAGTAGCAGTAATTTGTGCATTAATTGTATCATTTACATATGTTGCAGGACAAATGCGTGGTGTTGGTATTGTGTTTTCTCAATTCTTACAAGTTGATATTAATATAGGTGTTATCATTGGGATGACGGTTGTTTTAACTTTTGCTTTATTAGGAGGAATGAAAGGAATCACATACACACAAGTAGCACAATATTGTGTGTTAATCTTTGCTTTTATGGTACCTGCATTTTTTATCTCTATGCAAATGACAGGAAATATTATTCCTCAAATTGGTATGGGAGGTAAGGTTGAAGGTGGTGCCTTTCTACTAGATAAATTGGATTTGTTACATACCGAACTTGGATTTAACGAGTATACCAGCGGAACAAAGTCTACCTGGGATGTTTTTGCAATCACATTAGCATTAATGACAGGTACAGCGGGATTGCCTCATGTAATTGTACGTTTCTTTACGGTGCCTAAAGTAAAAGATGCCCGTAAATCTGCAGGTTATGCCTTATTTTTAATAGCTATTTTATATACAACTGCACCTGCAATTGCAGTATTTTCAAGAACTAATTTAATTGAAACAGTTAGTAATAAAGAATATAAAGAAATTCCAGAATGGTTTAAAAACTGGGAAAATACAGGGTTAATAGCATGGTCTGATAAAAATGGAGATGGAAAAATCCAGTATGTGGCAGGAGATGCCTTATCAAGTAAAAAACCAATATATACGGATGCTAGAGGTGCAAGTGGAGAACGTATCGTGTCTAATGTTAGTGATGCTTCAAACGAACTTTACGTAGATAGAGATATTATGGTATTGGCAAATCCAGAGATTGCAAACCTACCAAATTGGGTTATTGGATTAGTAGCAGCCGGAGGATTGGCAGCAGCATTATCTACTGCAGCCGGATTGTTGTTAGTAATTTCGACATCTGTGTCTCATGATTTAGTTAAAAAACAATTAAAGCCGGATATTTCGGATAAAGACGAGTTGAAAGTCGCAAGAATCGCCATTTTTGTAGCCATATTAATTGCGGGGTACTTCGGTATTAATCCGCCGGGATTTGTCGCTGCGGTCGTCGCACTAGCATTTGGTCTAGCAGCAGCGTCCTTTTTTCCAGCTATTATTTTAGGAATATTTGATAAACGTATGAATAGCGAAGGTGCTATTTCAGGTATGGTTGTCGGTATTGTTTTAATGCTATTCTACATGATGAAATTTAAACTCGACATGTTTGGTGGTGGTACAAAAGAAGACTGGTGGTTTGGTACATCTCCAGAAGGATTTGGTACTATAGCAATGTTTTTAAATGTTGTAGTGTCACTAGTGGTATCGCGCTTAACACCTGCGCCACCTCAGAATGTTCAGGATATGGTTGAAAGTATAAGAATCCCTTCAGGAGCTGGAGAAGCTCAGGATCATTAAGGCATTGAGTTCGGTCTTTAAACTTTTTTAGCTTTCGCTGAAAATTAAAGAACTTAATTTTAATTTAGTTAGTATGCAAATCAGCATTACATTTATGTAGTGCTGATTTCTTATATTAGTAGAATAAACTAAATTCTGTTAAATAAATCATGTTAGACTTAACACAGATGCAGTCTAATCAAAAAACTATTTAGATATTATTTCCAAATGAAAAAACGCCACGAACAAAAGCTAGTTGTATTATCAATAGCATTATGTTTAATTTTTAATGTGCCATTTATCTTAGTCTTTAATTTTGAAGGTGCTATTTTGGGTATTCCAACCTTATACTTTTCAATATTTTCAATTTGGTTAGTATCTATTGTTATTTCATATATCGTATTAAAACGCCACTATGAATAACTACGCACTAATTGCCATAATTGTAATTTATTTAGCGGTGTTATTTTACATTGCTTTTCTTGCTGAAAAAAAACGACAAAGTAAATGGGTTAATAATCCCTACGTATATACGTTGTCATTAGCGGTGTACTGTTCGGCGTGGACGTATTACGGAAGTGTTGGAATTGCAGCAAATTCAGGAATCAATTTTTTACCAATTTATTTAGGACCAGTTATAGCTGCACCTTTATGGATTGTAGTACTTAGGAAGATTATAAGAATTTCCAAACAACACAAAATTTCAACTATTGCCGATTTTATATCCTTACGTTATGGAAATAGTCGATTTCTTGGTGCTTTAGTGACTATTATTTGCTTATTCGGAACCTTGCCATACATTTCTTTACAATTAAAAGCAGTCTCAGAAACGTTTGAGATCATGTCTGATGATACTAGTTATGTTTCTACAGCTGTAATTGATGATTCTACGTTTTATGTCGCTTTATTGTTAGCGATATTCGCTACTTTTTTCGGGACACAAAATACGGATGCTTCCGAAAAACATAAAGGTATCGTCGCTACAGTAGCTTTTGAGTCGGTTTTAAAACTGGTCTTCTTTTTAGCAATCGGTGTTTATGTTACGTTTTACTTGTTTGATGGGACTACAGATATTTATAATCAGATTTCAAAAACTGAAAATTTTAAACAACTCACTACGCTTAGTGGTGTAGAGGATGGTTTTAACTGGTTTTTCTTAATAGGATTGTCTTTTATGGCCATATTTTTATTACCTAGACAATTTCAGGTTTCGGTTTTAGAAAACAATAGAGAAAAACATCTTAAAAAGGCTATTTGGTTGTTTCCGTTGTATTTATTATTATTTAATCTGTTTGTTATTTTTATTGCTTGGGCAGGAAAATTAACTTTTGGAGATACTCAAAATGCAGAATATTACTCGTTATTATTACCATTAGAAAATGGGAATTCGTTTTTAGCAACACTAGTTTTTCTAGGTGGTTTTTCTGCTGTAATATCAATGGTTATTGTGTCAACCTTAGCGTTGTCTACTATGGTGAGTAACAACTTGATTATTCCTTATGGATTTTTAGATAAGTTTATAAAAAACCAACCAGAACGAAACTCCAAGTACATTAAGAATATCCGTCGTATTTCTATTTTTACAATCATTATTACAGCTTATTTTTTCTATGTGTTATTCTCAAAAGAATTATCGTTGTATTCTATTGGGTTAATATCGTTTGTTATTATTTCGCAATTGGGGCCTTCCTTTTTTATAGGCTTGTATTGGAATAGAGGAGCTTCTAAAGCAGCGATTATAGGGATATTAGTCGGTTTTTTTATATCTGTATATACGCTGGTGTTACCATTTACGCTGCAAGCTTATACAGGTACGGATGATTTTACACAACTTGGTTTGTTTGGTATTTCAGCTTTAAAACCTTACGCGTTATTTGGTATTGATTTTTTAAGTCCGCCCGCACATGCATTTTTCTGGAGTATGACGTTTAATATCATGACTTACTTGGTGTTTTCATTAACGTCTAAAGGAAATTATAGAGAACGTAATTATGCCGAAATGTTTGTGGATAGTAAAAACTTTACGACACTTCAGGACAGTGCTTTGGTTTGGAAAGGAGAAGCTTACGTTGCAGATATTAAAAGTGTATTGATTCGTTTTTTAGGAGAACAAAGAGCGACTCGTGCGTTGACTATTTTCTTCACTAAATATAAATTACCTCAAGACACACAGTTAGCAGATGCGCGATTAATTAATTTTTCAGAAAAATTGTTAACAGGAAGCATTGGTTCGGCTTCAGCCAAAATATTAATTGCCAGCGTAGTCAAGGAAGAACAGATTAGCTTAGTGGAAGTGTTGAAGATTTTAGAAGAATCTAAAGAAAATATTGTGAGTAATAAAGTACTTTTGGAAAAGTCAAATGAATTGACGCAGCTATCCTCACAACTAAAAGATGCCAATGAAGAATTGATTAGCAAAGACAAGCAAAAAGATGAGTTTTTAGATACTGTTGCGCATGAGTTAAAAACACCAATTACAGGAATTAGAGCGGCAACAGAATTGTTGATGGATGAAGATGATGATATGCCTCAAGAAATAAAAGCACAGTTTTTAAAAAATATATTGCAAGATTCTGATCGTTTAGGGCGTTTAATACACAATATTTTAGATTTTGAAAAGTTAGAAACAGGACGTTTACATTTGGATTTACAATATCAAGATATTCAAAAAACCATTACTAAATCTATAAGTAGTATCTCGCAAATTGCAGCTAAAAAGGAAGTAGAAATTGTAAATAAAAGCGACCATAGTTTTAAAACTAATTATGACGAGGATCGTATCCTTCAGGTATTAACCAATTTACTGTCCAATGCAATCAAGTTTTGTAATCCAAAAACAGGACAAATTATAGTCGATTTAAAGTTAGGGAATGCATTTGTAGAAATCTCTGTAACTGACAATGGTAAAGGGATTCCAGAAGAAGATCACCATTATATTTTCGATAAATTTTACCAGTCAAAACATCAAAATACTATTAAACCACAAGGCAGTGGATTAGGTTTAGCAATTACAAAGCAAATAGTCGAAAAGCATAATGGGAAAATTTGGGCAAAAAAAGGCGTTAAAAATGGTGCAACGCTTGTTTTTACCATACCTTTTAAGTAAATTGTTGTCGTAAAGTATGAAGAAGAAAATTTTAATTGTTGACGACGAGCCAAATATTGTCATGTCGTTAGAATATACCTTCAAAAAACAAGGTTTTGAAGTGTTTATAGCAAGAGATGGAAGTGAGGCTTTAGAGATATTAAAACATCATATTCCTAACATTATTTTGTTGGATGTTATGATGCCAAATGTAGACGGGTATCAAACCTTAACACACATTAAAAATACAGATAGTTTAAAGGACACTAAAGTGGTGTTTTTAACTGCAAAAAATAAAGCTTCAGATATTGAAAAGGGTTTAAAACTTGGAGCCGATAAGTATTTAACAAAACCTTTTTCAGTAAAAAAAATAGTTTCAGAAATATTGGAACTAGTGACTTAAAATAGTTTTTTAAGTTTATTTAAAATTGGTTTTGTGTGCAAACAAACTAAGTTTAATTAAAGTTTAAAGACATGAAATTTCACATCAATCCATTAGCGTCAGATATTATTATTAGTATCTATATTATTGCGACGCTTTATCTTAGGTTTAAATTTGAAAGTCAAACCTATACAAGTCCAATGCTATCTATAGTTTTGGGGCTTTGCTTTGTGCTTATAATCTATGCACTTGTCAAATTAAAAGTACTTAATCCCAATTGGTTCGGCTTATTTAACTCTAAAAAGGCCTAACTATGTATTATCAAGAATTTTATAAAAAAAGTATAGACCAACCAGCGCAATTTTGGCAAGAACAAGCCTCGCAATTGGATTGGTTTAAAGCACCTAAAAGCATATTGTCTAAAGATAAATATGACTATGATCAATGGTTTGAAGATGGGCAACTTAACTTAAGTTATTTGTGTATTGATAAACATATCAAAGCGGGTTTTGGCGATCAGAATGCTATAATTTACGACTCGCCAGTTACCAATACAAAACAGCATATTACTTTTAATCAATTACATCACGAAGTATCAAAACTTGCAGGTGGATTAAAAGGTTTAGGATTGCAAAAAGGAGACACGTGTATTATCTATATGCCAATGATTCCGCAGGCGTTATATGCCATGTTGGCTTGCGCTAGGATAGGAGTAATACACTCGGTTGTCTTTGGTGGTTTTGCACCTAATGAGTTGGCTATTAGGATTAATGACTGTAAGCCGAAAGCAATTATTACAGCATCAAACGGTGTCGAAATCCAGAAAATTATTCCTTATAAACCCTTTGTGGATCAAGCAATCGCTAAAGCGGAAACTAAGCCAAAACACGTTATTGTTTTTGATAGAAAATTAGGCGTTGAAATTCCGAAGAAAAACTACGATGTAGACTATGCAACTCTAGTAGAAGAGGCTCCGTCTATCGAAGCTATTCCAGTAGCATCAACACATCCGTCTTATATATTATATACTTCAGGAACCACGGGGACGCCAAAAGGAATTATTAGAGATACGGGCGGTTACGCAACCGCTTTAAAATTCTCTATGAAATATATTTATGGTGTAAACGAAGGCGAAACCTTTTGGGCAGCAAGTGATGTTGGTTGGGTTGTGGGACATAGCTTTATAGCTTACGGACCTTTATTAAATAGAAACACAACCATTCTGTTTGAAGGAAAACCAATTAAAACACCAGATGCCTCGACGTTTTGGCGCGTTATTAGCGAGCATAATGTAAAAGCAATGTTTACGGCGCCAACAGCTATTAGAGCCATTAGAAAAGATGATGCGACAGGACATATGTTAAAGCGTTTTGATTTATCATGTTTAAAATATTTATTTTTAGCAGGAGAACGTTGTGATGTAGCAACCTTAAATTGGATAGAAGATAAACTTGAGATACCAGTAATTGACCATTGGTGGCAAACCGAAAGCGGATGGCCTATGATTGCAAATATGGTTGGTGTTGCATTGCAAGACATAAAACCAGGTTCTGCAGGATTACCCGTTTGTGGTTATGATATTAAAATATTAAATGAAGACGGAGAAGAGGTGCAGTCTAGTGTGGAAGGGTATGTTGTGGTTAAATTACCGTTACCACCAGGAACATTAAGTAATCTATGGGGTAATCCAGAGCGTTTTAAATCTGGGTACTTAGACCGTTTTCCGGGTTATTATTTTTCTGGAGATGGTGGGTACAAAGACGAAGATGGTTATGTATTTATAACCGGTCGCGTAGATGATGTTATAAATGTGGCGGGGCACCGATTATCAACCGCCGAAATGGAAGAAATTGTGTCTTCGCATAAATCCGTAGCAGAATGTGCTGTATTTGGTGTGCATTGCGAGCTTAAAGGACAAAAACCATTAGGATTAGTGGTTTTAAAATCGGAAGATACGTTAGAAAATGAAACCATTCAAAAAGAAATAATTCTAGACGTACGTCGCGAAATAGGAGCAGTAGCGTCCTTTAGAGAGGTGTTAGTCGTAAACCGATTACCAAAGACGCGAAGTGGAAAAATTCTTCGTAAATTGTTGCGTAATATAGCAGACGAGCAACAGTATAATATACCATCAACCATTGATGATGTTACAATTATAGACGAAATAAAAATAGTATATAAAACCCATAGTATTGGGATTCATAAATAAACTGTAAATATAATATCATATGATTTTTGAGAAACAAGACTTTTTAACAAAAAACATAAGTAGTAATTGACACACTGAGTGCAGTCGATATATCATCAAGATCGATAAGTATTGTTTGTCACACTTGGTCCAGTCCAAGTGTCTCGCAAAAATAGAAACTAAATTAATAATATAAATATCCTAATAAACACAAGTAAAGTGTTTAATAAATTAAACTAATTATGAGTAATTATCACATAAAACATTTAGAAGAGTACTACCAAGTTTACCGTAAATCCGTCAGAAACCCAGAGAGTTTTTGGGAAGAAATTGCCGAAGAACATTTTATGTGGCGTAAAAAATGGGATAAAGTATTAAGTTGGGACTTTTCTAAGCCTGAAGTCAAATGGTTTGAAGGAGCAAAGTTAAACATTACAGAAAATTGTCTGGATAGACATTTATATACCAGAGGAGATAAAACGGCTATCATTTTTGAACCTAATAGTCCAAAAGAAAAAGCGCTTCATATTACTTACAGAGAGTTACACGAGCGTGTATGTCGATTTGCAAACGTACTTAAAGATAACGGAGTCGGTAAAGGCGATCGTGTTTGTATTTACTTACCAATGATTCCCGAATTAGCAGTTTCTGTTTTAGCATGTGCGCGTATAGGTGCTATACACTCTGTTGTCTTTGCGGGATTTTCTTCAACAGCATTAGCAACCAGAATTAATGATAGTGATTGTAAAATGGTAATTACATCAGATGGCTCTTATCGTGGCGCAAAAACAATCGATTTAAAAGGGATTGTAGACGAAGCTTTAGAGGAATGTCCAGATGTAAATACTGTATTGGTAGCAAAACGTATCAATTCAGATATAAACATGCAAGACGGGCGTGACCAATGGTTACAACCTTTGTTGGATGAAGCGTATCACGATTGTGTGCCAGAAATTATGGATGCAGAAGATCCATTATTTATTTTATATACCTCAGGGTCGACAGGTAAACCAAAAGGAATGGTTCATACCACAGGAGGATATATGGTATATACGGCGTATACGTTTAAAAATGTATTTCAATACAGAGAAGAAGATGTGTATTGGTGTACAGCAGATATCGGTTGGATTACAGGACACAGTTATATCGTATATGGACCATTATGTAATGGAGCGACAACTGTTCTGTTTGAAGGGGTTCCAAGTTATCCGGATTTTGGACGTTTTTGGGAGATTGTAGAAAAACATAAAGTGAGCCAATTTTATACGGCACCAACCGCTATTAGAGCACTAGCAAAAGAAGGTATAGAACATTTAGAAAAACACGATTTATCATCTCTAAAAGTATTAGGTACTGTTGGAGAACCTATAAATGAGGAAGCTTGGCACTGGTACGATGACAATGTTGGTAAGAAAAAAGCACCAATTGTAGATACTTGGTGGCAAACCGAAACTGGAGGTATCATGATTACACCAATTGCATTTGCTACCCCAACCAAACCAACCTACGCAACACTACCGTTTATAGGAGTGCAACCAGCATTAATGGATGAGCATGGAGAAGAAATTAAAGGAAACCAAGTCGATGGACGTTTATGTATAAAATTCCCTTGGCCAAGTATGGCAAGAACCATTTGGGGGAACCACCAACGTTATAAAGACACCTATTTCTCTGCCTATGATAATATGTATTTTACAGGAGATGGTGCCTTACGTGATGAGGTTGGGTATTACCGTATTACAGGTCGTGTAGATGATGTCATCATCGTGTCTGGTCACAATTTAGGGACTGCACCCATTGAAGACGCTATTAACGAGCATCCTGCGGTATCAGAAAGTGCCATTGTAGGCTTTCCGCATGATATTAAAGGAAATGCTTTATATGGTTACGTAACCCTGAAAGAAAGCGGAGAAAGTAGAGATCATGTGAATCTACGGAAAGAAATAAACCAAATTATTACAGAGCAAATAGGACCTATCGCTAAGTTGGATAAAATTCAGTTTACAGACGGATTACCTAAAACACGAAGTGGAAAAATTATGCGACGTATTTTACGTAAAATAGCTAGTAATGAGACCGATAATCTAGGAGATACAAGTACATTGCTAAATCCAGAATGTGTACAAGATATTATGGATAATGTACTATAATGTCATTGCGAGAGGGCACGACGGAAGCACTCTTAAATAGTAAGATATAAACTATTTATTTGGGCATTACACTTTTCCGCTTAAGCTACCAAGTGTCGGGCTATCCGTTATATCTTTTGCTAAAAGGCAAAAGGATGCCACTACTATCCCTAATGCAGAAAACGCAACCTTAAAAAGGTTGCGTTTTTTTTTATTACTTATTTTAAAAAAAATAATAATTCAGAGTTAAGTAAGCCTATAACAGTAAGTATGCTTTCCCTTTTTTTCAGGGAAGGTGGATTCATGCTTTTTAGAAAGCATGGATTCGGAAGGATTTTGCCTAAGAGTAAAAAGGACCACCTCTTTCTTTAAAAATCTTTTAATGGAATTTTAAATTCATTCTCCTCCTTAAAAAAAGGAGGAGAGTTTTACTCTGATGTCCTTACTTGTTTATTGTATGTGATTTAATAGTTGTTGTTTGAATTAAACCACAAGAGTCAGTATTTGGAAGGATTAACATATGAGTAATCAAATCTCAGTAGTCCCACAACAGTAAGTGAATCCTTCCCTTTTTTTAGGGAAGGTGGATCCATGCTTTCTGAAAAGCATGGATTCGGAAGGGTTAAACATATGAGTAATCAAACACAAGTGAATCAATCCCACTAAAATATATTTTCATAACTTTAGTTATTCAATAGATTTAAAAATGAAACCAATACATAATCGCAAATATTTAGAAGACAGAAGAAAAGCACTCCGTAAAGATTTAACGTCTGCTGAGGCAACATTATGGAATCATCTTAAGCAAAAACAGTTAGAAGGTCGTAAATTTAGAAGACAACATAGTATATTGGATTATATTGTTGATTTTTATTGTCCAAAAGAGAAGTTAGTCATTGAGTTAGATGGTGGCTATCACCTACGTTTTGAACAACAATTAAAAGATTACGAACGTGATGAGGTTTTAAAAAGCTTAGGATTTACTATTTTCAGAATTGAGAACAAATTTGTTTTTGAAGATTTAGACTATGTGCTAAATGGGATAAAAACTTGTTTTAAAAATGAGTAAAAAGGACCACCTCTTTCTTTAAAATTCTTTTAATGGAATTTTAAATTCATTCTCCTCCTTAAAAAAAGGAGGAGAGTTTTTCTCTGATGTTCTTGCTAGTTTATTATATGTGATTTACTAGTTGTTTTTGTTTTCTAAATATTATTTCAATTAAACCATAACAATAAGTAAATCCTTCCATTTTTTTCAGGGAACGTGAATCCATGCTTTCTAAAAAGCATGGATTCGGAAGGGTTTTTCCTGAGAGTAAAAAGGACCACCTCTTTCTTTAAAATTCTTTTAATGGAATTTTAAATTCATTCTCCTCCTTAAAAAAAGGAGGAGAGTTTTACTCGGCTGTTCTTACTAGTTTATTGTATGTTATTTAATAGTTGTTGTATAAGATATTGTTTGAATTAAACCATAACAATAAGTATTCGGAAGAGTTTTGCGTAAGAGTGATCAAAATTCAGTAAGCCCACAACAGTAAGTGAATCCTTCCCTTTTTTTAGGGAAGGGGGATCCATGCTTTCTGAAAAGCATGGATTCGGAAGGGTTAAACATATGAGTAATCAAACACAAGTGAATCAATCCCACTAAAATATATTTTCATAACTTTAGTTATTCAATAGATTTAAAAATGAAACCAATACATAATCGCAAATATTTAGAAGACAGAAGAAAAGCACTCCGTAAAGATTTAACGTCTGCTGAGGCAACATTATGGAATCATCTTAAACAAAAACAGTTAGAAGGTCGTAAATTTAGAAGACAACATAGTATATTGGATTATATTGTTGATTTTTATTGTCCAAAAGAGAAGTTAGTCATTGAGTTAGATGGTGGCTATCACCTACGTTTTGAACAACAATTAAAAGATTACGAACGTGATGAGGTTTTAAAAAGCTTAGGATTTACTATTTTCAGAATTGAGAACAAATTTGTTTTTGAAGATTTAGACTATGTGCTAAATGAGATAAAAGCTTGTTTTAAAAATGAGTAAAAAGGACCACCTCTTTCTTTAAAATTCTTTTAATAGAATTTCAAATTCATTCTCCTCCTTAAAAAAAGGAAGAGAGTTTTACTCTGATGTTCTTACTAGTTTCTTGTATGTGATTTAATAATTGTTTGTGTTTTCTAAATATTATTTCAATTAAACCATAACAATAAGTATTCAGAAGGGGTTAGTATATGAGTAATCAAATCTCAGTAGCTCCACAACAGTAAGTATATTGTTCCCTTTTTTTGAGGAAAGGTGGATTTATGCTTTTTAGAAAGCATGGATTCGGAAGGATTTTGCCTAAGAGTAAAAAGGACCACCTCTTTCTTTAAAATTCTTTTAAGGGAATTTCAAATTCATTCTCCTCCTTAAAAAAAGGAGGAGAGTTTTACTCGGCTGTTCTTACTAGTTTATTGTATGTTATTTAATAGTTGTTGTATAAGATATTGTTTGAATTAAACCATAACAATAAGTATTCGGAAGGGTTTTGCGTAAGAGTAATCAAACCTCAGTAGGTCCCCAACAGTAAGTAAATCCTTCCCTTTTTTCAGGGAAGGTGGATTCATGCTTTCTGAAAAAGCATGGATTCGGAAGGGTTTTGCGTAAGAGTAATCAAACCTCAGTAGGTCCCCAACAGTAAGTAAATCCTTCCCTTTTTTTCAGGGAAGGTGGATTCATGCTTTTTAGAAAGCATGGATTCGGAAGGGTTTTATTTGGTTAAGTTTCAATAATTCAAAAAAAACGAATTATTTAGCTAAACATAGCAGTATTTAAGTCAAAATTAATATAACTATTAAATTATATAGCGATATTTGCAGGGTATAAATAAATATGGTAAATATTCGAGAATATATAGAAAAAACGGTCTCCATTTCTGATGCAGATTGGCAATTGTTTTCTTCTAAATTAAAAAACAGAATCTTCAAAAAAAAGACCACTATTTTAGATGTTGGAGAGACTGAAAACTATATCTCTTTTATAGAAGAAGGTATAGCGCGCTTTTTAATTCCGAAGGAGGAAGAAGAGAAAGATTTAACTTTCGGATTCTGTTTTAAAAACGAATTTGTTAGTGCGTATGATTCATTTCTTACTAAAAAACCATCACTTTACAAATTACAAGCGTTAACAGATATTTCCATGTGGAGTATCTCATATCAAGATTTACAGGAAGTATATGAGAAAAGTTTTGCGGGTAATGTCATTGGTCGCTTGTCTTCAGAGCGTTTATTTTTAATCAAATCAAAACGAGAACAGTCTTTGTTAAATGAATCTGCAGAAACCCGTTACCTCAATTTATTTACAGAACGTCCCAACTTAATAAAAGAGATTCCGCTGAAGTATATTGCTTCTTATATTGGCGTGACACCACAGGCATTAAGCCGAATTAGGAAGCGTATTTCTTAACTTAGGTTCATTTTATTTGCGGTTAAAATTATAGACCTTTGTAATAAAACAAAGACTATGACTATTATAATATTTATCATTATTTTATGGTATACGGGTTTGTTCTTTCAAACCTTCTTTTTACACCGTTACGCAGCACACCAAACCTATACAATGTCTAAAGTTACAGAACGCATTTGTTTTGTGTTAACTTGGGTATTTCAAGGTTCTAATTATTTAAGTGCTTATGGTTATGGTGTAATGCATAGGATGCACCATGCGTATGCTGATACCGAAAAAGATCCACATTCTCCTAAATACGATAGTAATTTATTCACTATGATGTGGCGTACTAAAAACATTTATCAAGACATCAATAAAAAGCGTATTGCAGTAGCAGATAAGTTTACTAAAAACGTACCACAATGGAAGGCGTTTGATAAAATAGCAAGTTCAAGAATTTCTAGATTATCTTGGGCTGCAGCTTATATCGTGTTTTTTATTGTTTTTGTAACCGCTTGGTGGCAATGGTTATTCTTGCCAGTAGCCTTTTTTATGGCTCCAATTCATGGTGTTATTATTAACTGGTTTGCTCATATTTACGGATATCGTAATTTTAAGGTTAGCGATACGTCTAAAAATCTATTACCAATAGATATTTTAATGATGGGAGAGGGGTATCATAATAATCACCATTCGCATAGTGGACGTGCAAATTTTGGCGTACGTTGGTTTGAAATTGATTTTACTTACTTAATAATGGTTGTTTTAGATAAGCTACGTATTATTAAAATTAAGAAGACAGCAGTTTAGTAGATGCTTTAATTGTTTTAGGGCTTTTTTTTATAGCTCTTTATATATTTATACTTGTAACCGATGTGAGATTATTGTAATCTCACATCGGTTATTTTGTTATGTGCTTATCGGTTATATTTAATAGTTGATCTAGTACTAGAAGTGTCCTTTGAGGTTTATCAAAATTATTACATTAAAAGTACAATTTTTATTGCCCTAGATAGCTTTGTGATGCTAACAATGATAATAAAAACACTAATTTTGTACAATGATAATTTCTGAAACAATACCATCCCACTTAAAACCAAAACGATTAGCAGTAAAACTAACGTCTAATGGCGAGCAATATGTACATCAAGGACATCCTTGGGTGTTTTCAGATAGTATAGTTAAGATTAATAATGATGCGAATACAGGAGATTTAGCTATTATTTTTGGAAAGCGAAGAAATGCCATGATTGGTATTGGGCTATATGATGCTAATTCTCCGATCCAATTAAAGATGATTTATAATGATACAGCATCTGTGGTCATTGATGCTGAGTTTTTTAAGCAAAAAATAGAAAAAGCTTACGCTAAACGGTTGCCTTTATTAGAGACTAATACTAATAGTTATCGTTTATTATTTGGCGAAAATGATGGTTTTCCGTCGTTAATAGCGGATGTTTATGCGGATGTTTTGGTGGTTAAATTGTATTCAGAAATTTGGTTACCCTACATACATTCTATTTTAGAAATTTTAATAAGTATTTCAAAATGTAAAACAGTTGTTATCCGATTAAGTCGTGGTTTGCAACAATCTAAAACTCATCAATTAAAAGATGGTGCTGTAGTTTATGGGACACTTGAAAACGAGGTTGTCCAGTTTGTAGAACATGGAGTTAATTTTTCGGCAAACGTTATAAAAGGACATAAAACGGGTTACTTTTTAGATCACAGAGATAATAGAAGGCAAGTTGGTCTGTTTAGTAATGGTAAAACCGTTTTAGATGTGTTTAGTTACGCTGGTGGATTCTCAGTACATGCTTTAGCTAATGGAGCTACAGAGGTAACTAGTTTAGATATTAGCGCTCAAGCATTAGAAATTGCAAAACAAAATGGAGAATTAAATACGTATTCAGGAACACATCATACCATTGCAGACGATGCTTTTAAAGCTTTAAAGCATTTGGTTAAAAAAGGTGTTGTTTTTGATGTTGTAGTTATTGATCCACCAAGTTTTGCGAAGCAGCAAACCGAAATAGATTTAGCCAAGAAAAAATATGCGCAATTAGCACAGTTAGGAGAGCAATTAACCGCAAAAAACGGGTTGTTAGTATTAGCGTCTTGTTCTAGTCGTGTAACAGCACAGGCATTTTACGATATTAACATTGCAACACTATCTAGTGCAAAAAGAACTTTTAAGACAATTAAAACCACACAACATGATACGGATCATCCTATTGGATTCCCAGAAGGTGCCTATTTAAAATGTGGATATTATCGCTTTGATTAGGTTTTATGTTTTTAATTTTAAAGAAGGCTAATATTATCTTTTGACAGTTAAAGTATTGTCTCTTTGACATAAAATAACTAATGTTTGGTTACTTTTTATTTATATAATTAAATAATTTATAGGTGTTTATCGAGGTCTAGGTTTTAATTATACATCTAAAAATATATAGCTATTGGATGTTGTTTTATTGATAGAAAGATGTGATAAACACCACCATTCGCCTAGTGGGCATGTTAATTTTTGATTTATGTTGTTTTAAATTCGATTTTACATATCGAACAATTTATGTGTTGGGCTCATTATATAGTGCTAAAATAAAAGGGACTATAGCATGACTTTTACTTTAAAAACAATAATAAAGTAAAATACTCTTATGTCTGTAATTATCACTTAAACCTCTTCCATATATGTGTTTTTATCATGTAAGGTGTTATTCTTTTTAAAGTTTTTCCTGTAATTGGATGTGTCCCATAGCTTGTGAAATAGTCTAAATCACCAGTGTTGTTTTTTTCATACCATAAATTTTCTGCACCATTAATTTTAAAAAACGGGTAAGTAGAATCTGGTTTTACACGTCTAAAATTCTCTAAAATATACTGGTCTTTTGATATAGAGCGCAAATCTTCTTTTTTATCACATGAAATAAGTTCATAGTGGGTGTTATTTACCCAAATCATACAGTCTTTTTTTGTAGTATCATAACCAAAGTAACCAATTATAATTGCTATAATTGAATAGCTCATTATTTTTTTTCTATTCAAATTAAAAGATTGACTCTCTTTTTTTAAGCTGTTGTCAGTTATATCATTTGCTTCTAATATTTTTTTTTGATTATAAAATTCCGGATAATTATCATATCCTAAATATTGACATAAAGCATTAATAACTTTTGGTTGCTTGATATTGGTTTCTTCATTTTCTTTTATGGCGGAGTTGTAGTAGTTTCTCAAACTTTTTTCTCCAAAAGCTAATCCTGAATAGTCCTCTATAGTTAATGAAATATTTTTAGCGAGATGGGTTAGAGAAGGTGCCTTTATGCCTTTTTTTATTTCTTCTTTTTTTGTTTTCTCAAAGGCGAAAATAATCAACTGTGTGTGCATTTTTTTAGTTGTTTTTATCAGGAAAAAGTTAGGATTTTTTTTTCTCAAAAGTTTCCTAAACACTTCCTAGTGGTTTCCTATTCGTTTTCTAATTGTTCCTTTTATTTGCTTCAGAATTAATTTATGTCATAATCATAATATGGTTTATGGTATTGATTAATTCAATATTAGAGTTGCGAAGTAAATTGATATTAGTAATTGGGAAGTAATAATATCTAATTACTTCTGCGCTCTAAACTTCCTGAAAGAGAGACGTCTCTTCATTATTTAAATGTGTTGTTAAGCTATAAAAGTATCTAAGTTAAATCTCGGACAGCAACACTGATGTCTAATTTTTAATACTACAAAATGAATAAAATATATGTTATAATGTTTACGGTTTTCCTCAATGCGACATTTTTTTCTTGTACACCAGAAAATATAGTTGAAGATATTAATTCTACCCATGCCTGTTGTGGCGAGGATGGTGAATTAGAACCACCTCCGCCACCACCGCCAACAGAAGGCGGGAAAATAACTCAAGGCGGTAAATAACTAAAAAATAGTTACTATTTTAGAGGAATGAAATTATTTAAATATTCATTCCTCTTTTTTGTTTTTTTTATGGTTTATAAAACCAGTTTTTCTCAACAAACTAAGGATAGCACAGCTTATTATGTTGATATAATAGAACATGTAAAATCTAGTGATGATTTAGTAAAGGCCTTTCAGTTTTTTCAAAATGATTTAAAAAAAGAATTAAACAAGAACAATATTAAAAGAGTAGCCTACGATTTATTACATATATCTATAATAGAATATAAGGTAGGCTTTTATTATGAAAGTGAAGTTTCGGTAGTGAAGGCTATAGGATTAATTGATAATGAAAAAAAAGTGGATTCATATTATTTAAGACTTAAAGCTATATTATATAATCGCTTGGGGATTTTGTATAAAGAACAACGCAATACTACAAAAGCAATAGAAACCTATAAAACGTCTTTTGCTTTAGCAGAAACAGCAAGAGATAGTATGACGCTTTATAATAATATATCTAATGTATTAAAAGAGGATAAACAGTTTGAAAAAGCAGAACTAGAGCTTCTAAAAGCGTATAGCCTGTTTGATAGAGTTAATGATTCAACTGAAAAAGCGAGAGTATTAGATAATTTAGGTTTTGTGAAATTTAAATTAAACAAACCGGAAGGTTACCTATTTATGTTAGAGGGCTTGGAAATTAGGGAGTTATTGAATAATAATTATAATTTATATGCTAGTTATAGCCATTTATCCAATTATTATAAAGAAAAAAAAGATTACAATACAGCAAAGGCATTTGCATTAGAAGCATTTGATATAGCAAATACTATTAAGAGTGCGTCTTACAGAGAAGATGCGCTTAAATTAAGAGTGAATTTAAAAGATTATTCTGTTTTTGAAGCCTATTTGAGACTAAGTGATAGTATTAAATTAGCTAGGCAAACTAACTTAAATAAATTTGCTTCAATGAAATATGATTACAGTAAAAGTGAACTTAAATCTCAAAAAGAGAAAACTAAAAAACAGCAGTATCAATTTATTGTAGTACTCCTTTCTGTTATTGGATTATCCTTATTCTTTTTGTTGAAAATCAAACATAGAAAAGAAAAATTACTAGAAATCTATACTACAGAAACTCGCATTTCTAAAAAAGTACATGACGAAGTGGCTAATGATGTTTATCAGGTTATGACAAAACTACAAGGGGATATTATTGTAAAAGAAGATGTTTTGGATGATTTAGAACAGATTTATACCAAAACTAGAGATATTTCAAAAGAAAATAGTGCCATTGATGTTGCGCAAGATTTTAAAGAACTACTTACAGATTTATTATTAAGTTATAAAAGTGATCAAGTCAATGTGGTGACCAAAGGACTTTCAGTAATAGAGTGGGAAGTGCTTTCAGATATAAAAAAGACAACAGTTTATAGAATTCTTCAAGAGTTAATGACTAATATGAAAAAACATAGTGAAGCTACAATTGTAGTATTAATCTTCATTCAAAAAAATAAAAAAATAGAAATAAGTTATAAAGATAATGGTGTTGGAAGTGTACTAAAAAAACAAAATGGGTTACAAAATGTGGAAAACCGTATTCAGTCTATTAATGGAACAATTACTTTTGACTCAGAAATTAACCAAGGGTTTAAAGCCTTTTTTATAGTTTAAATTATGTTTAAAAAAGTTTTGATTTCGGATGACTTAGGAAGTATCAATCAAGGGGTATTAACCGTTTTAGATAGCTTGTCTATTACTAATGTAAAACAAGTACAATATTGCGATGACGCGTATTTAAAAATTAAAAAAGCTAGTTTGGATGGGGTGCCTTTTGATTTGGTAGTAACGGATTTATCGTTTGTAGCAGATCATAGGGAGCAAACCTATAACTCTGGAGAAGATTTGGTAAAGGCTTTAAAAAAAGACTATCCAGAAATAAAAATCATCGTTTATTCTGTAGAAGATCGTTTGCAAAAAGTAAGAGCTTTGGTTAATACATATCAAGCTAATGCTTATGTATGTAAGGGGAGACGTGGTTTAATCGAGCTTAATAAGGCCATAACGACAGTCTATAATAACGAGCAATATGTCTCTCCACAAGTGCAACAGGCACTAAGTCCAAAAACCAATTTAGAGATTGATGACTACGATATAGAATTAATCCGATTATTGTCTACTGGCTTATCTCAGAACCAGATAGCAGCACACTTAAAAGCTCAAAATTTGCTACCAAATAGTGTTAGTTCCTTAGAAAAACGTCTTAATAAGCTACGAATCCAATTTAAAGCTAGAAATGCAATACATTTAGTAACTATAGTTAAAGATTTGGGGTTATTTTAAAATAAAACACTGTTTTTACGGAAAACCGTAAAATAGAAATTAATGCATTGCTTAAAATTGCATGTTATTAGTTACTAATTTATTATAAAGGGAATTAGAGGTAGCCAGCAATGGTTACCTTTTTTTTGAGAATAGTTTTTAAAATGAATATGTTTTTTACCATAAAGTCAAGTTCTAGAATTAATAATAGCAAATTAATTAGTTTTTCTACTCAATTTGCATGCCTTACGGAAAACCGTAAGGTTTTGTTTTTTAAAGGGTTTATTTTTGGAGTTAGTAATATGTAATTATTAAAATTATATTATGTCAAACTAAATTATATAACCGATGTATAAACTCTGGCTATCCTCATTATTGCTTATCATTTTATTATGTTCATTTACTATGAATAGTAAAGTTAGACCAACAATACTAACAGGTAAAGTAATAGGTATTATGGATGGAGACACATTTAAGCTTTTGACTAAAGACGCGACAACTGTAAAAATAAGATTAGCAAACATAGATTGCCCAGAAAAAAAGCAACCTTTTTCTACAAATGCTAAGCGTTTTGTTTCGGAAGCTATTTTTAATAAAAATGTTACCGTTGAAATATTAAAAAAAGATAGATATAGACGTCTAATAGCTAATGTGTTTTATGGAGATTCTATAAATCTTAATCATCAATTGGTTAAAAACGGATTGGCATGGCATTATGTGAAATATTCTAAAGATACTCTCTTACAAAATTTAGAGGATAGTGCTAAAAAAAACAGGTTGGGCTTATGGCAAGAGCAAAATGCTATTTCACCATGGCAATGGAGAGCTAATAAAAAAGAAGCATCTAGATTAAAAAAACTAAATAAAAATAAGGATTAAATATAAACCCAAGGTAAAATGAAGTTCTTAAAAGTCCTATTACTAGTTTTAACCTTTGCTTTTGCAAATAGTGCTATAGGTCAAACGGTTTACACCACTAAAACAGGAGAGAAGTACCATATATCTAATTGTCGGTATTTAAAATATTCTAAAAAGGAATACACCTTAGAAAAAGCTTTGGCACTTGGTTTTTCTGCTTGTTCCGTTTGTAAGCCAGGAAAGGGAACAACAACAGCGAATGCAATATCAAATAAAAAACAAACTAGTACAGTAAAAAGTACTACAGCTTTACAATGTATAGGAAAAACAAAATCAGGAAAACGTTGTAAACGTCAAACCAAAAATGCTAACCAAAGATGTTATCAGCATTGAAAACAGGAGTGAAGGTGTGGTTTTACAACTTGTAGCGTAAAAATCAAGAAACTTCTAAAAGTGTTTGCTATTAAAAAAAGACTATATTTATAAAATAAAATTGAAAGTAATTAATCTTAAAATATAAAGTCATGGCTAAATCACAAGATTCAAAAAAGAACGTAAAAAAGGAAGCAGCATTGTCTCCAAAAGAGAAGAAAGCTGCCAAATTAGCTAAAAAAGCAGCTCGTAAATAACGAGTTACCTATAGTTTTATAAAAACCACTCTAATTAGAGTGGTTTTTTGTTTTAAAGCTTTTATCTTTAGTGTTATCAATAATAAATTTGTAAAAACGTTTAAAAATTATGGATATAAAATTAGCAGTACTTATTGATGGAGATAACATACCATCTGCTTATGTAAAAGAGATGATGGAAGAAATTGCTAAGTATGGTAACCCAACTATAAAGCGTATTTATGGAGATTGGACTAAGCCAAACCTGAACAAATGGAAAAGTTTGTTGTTAGAAAACGCGATTACACCAATACAACAATACGGCTATACGACGGGTAAAAATGCGACGGATTCTGCCATGATTATTGATGCTATGGACATTTTATATTCAGAAAAAGTAGATGGCTTCTGCTTGGTTTCTAGTGATAGTGATTTTACGCGCTTGGCTACGCGTTTACGTGAAGCAGGCATGAAAGTGTATGGGATTGGAGAAAAGAAGACCCCAAACCCTTTTATAGTAGCTTGTGATAAGTTTATTTATATCGAAATTCTTAAAAATGAATCGGAAGAAAGTACCTCTGAAACGACAACTAAGTCTTCAGCTCCAAAAAATAATTACGATACCATTACTGCAAAAGAAATTAAGTTTATCACATCAACCATAGACGATGTGTCAGATGATGATGGTTGGGCTTTTTTAGGTGATGTTGGAAGTTTATTACAAAAGAAACAACCTAATTTTGACTCTAGGAATTATGGTTTTCAGAAGCTAACTCCTTTAATAAAGTCTATTTCTACGTTTGAAATCGAAAGACGCGAAGCTTCTAAAGGGCGGACAAAATTGATTTATGTACGTATCAAACGCGGGAAAAAATAAACATAAGATGTTAGCATTGTAAGGGAGGCGTTATTAATTTAAAAATCTCGTAATTTCAATGCTCTATTTTTTTTAGCATTGAGCAATGCAGACAGTTTTAAAAACAGTACAGCTGTTAAATATGCATCTCCAGAAGCAGTGTGACGATCGTGCATGACAATATTATACGTGTTGCATAGTGTGTCTAAGCTATAGTGTTTTTGATCTTTGACGTATTTTGTTTTTTTGTAGAGTTGTCCTGTATCAATAACCTTGTTTTTTAACTTAGGTAAGTCCATTTGTTTTAATGCTTGGTTTATCATTGCCACATCAAAAGCAGCGTGATGCGCAACTAGTACCGCATTTTTTATATAGTCTAAAAATTGAATGATAGCCTCACGTTGTTCTATCTTGATAATGGTTCCGCTTTTTAAAATCCCATGTATTTTGACCGTGTTGGCATTAAATTGGCTTTGGATCAAATAGCGTTCAAAACTATCTGCGACATCTATAATTCCGTTTGTAATTGCAACGCAGCCAATAGATAGTATCTTATCTGTTTTTGTATTTAAACCCGTGGTCTCTGTATCGAACACTACAAATCGTGTCGTTTCTAAAAGATTGGAGGTGTACTTAAAGGTTTCCGCGTAAGCGTTATAAAAATCGGGATATATTTTACGCTTAAACCAGCCCATTATAACATTTGAGAGAGTTTATAACGTATGCTTAATAACTCTTGGATGTCTTTGATAGGTTTAAAGCAACCTTTAAGTTTTAGTTTATTGGATTTGCTTAAGTTTTTTACATCTATATAGCGTCCAGAGTCTTTGTTTTTCAAGCCTTGTTTGGTTCTAAAACGTAAAAGAATTCTGAAGGCATAGATACAAGACTCGTATAAATCTTTGTTTTGAGGTTCTAGCTCGACCAGTTTTTGATAGCGTGCAATGGTGCTATTAAACTCTTTGACATTATGAGAAAGGATTAACACACGGGCAGCATCTACAAGTGGCATAATGGCACGAAGTTTAATATCAAATTGATCCTTATGTTCTCCAGAGTCTTCCACTAGAAAATTTCGGAAAAAACTTAAAGGTGGTGGGTTTTTTAAAACATTTCGTCCCATAAAATTCAAGAAAATACTATAATTATCAATCGCTTGAAAAATACTATCCGACATTTGGCTAACCAAATTTTGATTTCCGTAAACTAGATTGTAGTCAAAAAAGATATTGCAAAGCATCAATTTATCCTCGTCAGGATGTGTGATCCAATTGGTAAATTGTGATTTCCAATCAGAAACGGATAAACACCATTTTGGATTACTAGCCATCATATTTGCTGGACATAGCTCAAAACCAACAATCGCTAGTTTATCATTTACGGATTGTGCTAATTTTAAGAAATAGGTTTTAGTTTTACTTTCTTCAATAGAATCTTCGTAGACTAAGGCATTGTCTTGATCTGTGAATAATAATTGTTCTTTTCTACCTTGACTTCCAATGGCTAACCATGCAAAAGACACGGGAGGAGCTTTTGAGGATTCGGCAATAGATAAGTCAATAACACGTTTGGTAATGGCGTCATTGATTGCAGATATGATTTTGGATATAAAACTAATTGGCATACTTTGTTTAAGATAGCCTTTAAGTAAGTTTTGCGCCTTTTCTCGTATGTATTTTAAGGATTCTGCTGAGGTTGCACGTTTAATTTCTTTAATTAAAACGGAAGGATTGTTTCCGTGGATAACAATTATATCGTGTTCTGATAAGATACCAATAAGGTCCGAGTTTGACGTGCCATCCGTAGTAATACATAAGTGAGAAATATCATACGTTAGCATCGCGATTTGTGCTTCTGCAACGGATATGTTTTCAGGAAACGTCAAGACGGGTTTAGACATAATGGTTTCCACTTGTTCTGAGATAGGGTGTAAACCTGTAGCGACTTTATTACGTAAATCTTTATCCGTTATAATTCCAATTGGTAATTTGTTTTCTGTAATAATTATGGAGCCTACTTTATTCTGGCTCATAATTAATGAGGCCTCTTTTATAGTTGTATTAATATTACAAACGATTGGATTTTTAGAGTAGTTAACCGATTGTACTTCTGTAAAAGTCGAGGCTTCTGGTTTTAAAATGGCAACATTAGCAAATAAAGTCCCTTTGTCCTCATTACTATACGGATTACGGGTATTAGTTGCAAAACTTGCAATTATAAATTGATTGGCCTTTTTATTATTAATGATAATATCTTCCAATAATTTTGAAGATATACTGTAGACAATACTCTCTTCAATGGCTTTTGCATCTAACAAATAATGGTCTTTACGGATTAGTGCTCTTAGTCCAAAAATATCACCTTCATCACATTCGTCTACCAATTTGTCTCCCCTAAAAACACCAATAGCACCATCTTTTACCACGTAAAAGGAGTCGTGTAAATCTTCGTTCTGTTTAAACAGAAACGTATCTTTTTCTAGGTATAACACTTTGACTTCTGACGCAATAGCAAATAATTGCTCATGGTTTAAAGCATTAAAAGGAGGGAAGCCTTTCAGAAAATCTAAAATACGTTCGGCAATGGTGTTTTTCATACTACTAAGTTATATAAAATAATATAAATTAGTAAGCCAAACGTATTTTGATTTTATTTAAAAGAGGTTATTTATGAGATGATTTGTTTTTCAATAAAGTGAAGGTAATATACGTTTTAATACACTGCGGGATTATCGGTTAGTGTTTTCATGTAAGCGATAATGGCTTGCTGCTCGGTTTCTGTAAGGTCTAAATTATCAAAAGGAAGGGTTTGGTGTTCTAAATCGAAACCTAAACCACCGCCACCGCCCAGGTTGTAAAAATTAAGGACTTCTTCTAAAGTTTGATAAACACCATTATGCATATAAGGACCAGTAATGTCGATATTTCTTAACGTTGGTGTTTTAAACATGCCTTTATGTAAGTCTTCTTTATATTTAAAGTAAAACCCTAAATCGGTATCATTCTCTTTATTATCGGCATTTTTAGGAACACCAATCACTTCTTTTTCAGTGTCGTTATAAAAAGGCGGGACTGTTCCGTTTGTTAATGGCATAAAATGGCATGTAGCGCATAGTGCTTTTCCCATAAACAGGTTATAACCTAGTGTTTCTTCTTCTGTGTAAGTATCGATTTCTCCTCTGATGTTTCTATCAAATTTAGAATCAAAACCGTTTAATGTAGAAATGTATGAGGATAATGCTTTGATAACATTAGTATTATTTTTTGGGACTTGCCCATAAGCGTCTTTGAATAATTTTACATAAGTTGTGTCTTGTAAAATCGCTTCAGAAAATGTGTGAACATTAGTATTAAACTCCTTATCATTTAAAAAGACAGATGAGATTTGCTCAATCATGGTTTCTGACCGACCATCCCAAAAAAAGCTTTTCTGAAAGGCGCTATTTATTAAGGTTGGTGTATTACGTTGTAGTTTATTACCATTATTATCTAAGTTAAGAACCATAGCGTCAGCATAACCTAAAGCAGGACTATGGCAGGTGACACAAGCCATACTGTTATTAGCAGAAAGTTGTGTGTCAAAAAATAATTTTTCGCCTAAAGCAATTTGTTTATCGCTAGGATTTCTGTTGGTCGTAGGTGTAAAATAGTTTAAGTTGAAGCTATTGCTTTCAAAAAATGTAGGCGCGTCAAAATTAAAAGGCTCGGTATTGGTTGGTTCCCAAATAGCAGCTGTTTTTCTAATAGAGACCCAATGGCGTGTTATGGGATTAAGATAATCTCTAGTAAATGCAAAACGATCAAACGTCTCAAAATCGGTATTGCTTTTTATAAATTGAATAGCTTTAGTGATATTGTCTTTAAAGTCCTTATCCAAAGTCGAATCCTTTTTTATAATTAAAGATTGAATAGTATGCTCATAAATAGTTTTTAAGCTATTTAGAGACACTGCGCTTTCAGAAAGTCCTAAATGGCTAACAGGTGTATCAAAACCAGATATCCCTAAGCTTACAATACGCAATAATTGTTGATGTGTAGCAATAAAAAATCGTTGTGGGGTGAGCATTCTTTTTTCCATGTTTCCTTTTAAGATGGAAAGTAATCCTTTAGTAACATAAATTTCTTGTTCGAAATCAATGATGGACGTTTCTTGCTCGTAGATGCTTTCTTCAATTTTTTGAAGACCTATTGGTTTTAGTATTTTACCAGTATCTTCTTTATAAACAGGAAGTGCAGGTCCATTAGCTCTATGTCCGACTTCGGGATTTAAATAGGAAGCAAAGGGTTCTGCTTTTTTAAAAGCTTCGCGGGCTAGTTTAAAATAATGCTTGGTGTTTTTACCAGTAAGACCTTCGGTTTTTAGACTATCTAAATACTTAGAAGCGATATCTAAATTATCGATATAGTAATTTTGAGCAACATCCCAATGGATGACGTCTATGGTTTCGGTTTTATCAGTTTTACAGGCAGAAAGACTTAATAATAAGGTAAGAATAATTACAAACGAATGGTGTGATTTCATGTTAAGATTGTGATAAACAAAATGAATCTCCGTTATATAACGGAGATTCATTATTAATAATAAAAGACGAAGTCTTATCTAGGTAATCCTTGTAATAAAACGATTTGACCACCTTGGTTGTGTGGTAAGTTTGTAGATATAAAATCGTCGCTTTTCCAGTAGTGTGGTTGTAAGTTTAGGATAAATGTGTCTGGCACACCAACTTTGTCAGAAATGTCAATTAATGCTCCAAATTCTCCTGATAAAGACGTGCTTCCAGTAGGGGATAAGTTGCTTTCGATTTTTAAATCTAAAACAGCAGTTGGATTGTTTCCGTCTAAATCTGTTTGATAGATTCTAGCGGCATGTCCTCTAGAAAAAGAGTTAGGATCTTCTTGGATATAAATATAGTTTTCTGTCACACAGATGTTATCAGGACTTTGTAAGCTAGATAAGTTTCCGTCTTGGTTATTAGTGTCGGTGTTACCGCTGACTACTTGTGTTAACTGTCCTTGTAAAGGATTGGTAGGATCTAAATTTAGTTTATAAACGGTTCCCCAATCATTATAAGTTCCTGCACCAGGACCTCTTCCTGTTACTGCAAAATAGACGTTTCTTCCATTGTCATCGCTTCCTTTTTGATAATCGACATCTTCAACACGCATAAATTGAGAAGCAAAAACACCAGTACAAGCTGTTTCCATTTCTGTTTTAGTCATTGCTGCTCCATTTTCAATTTCGACAAATTCAACATCGTAAGTCGATCCAAAATCCAAACTACTTTCGTTGTAAACCGTATTTGTAGTGACTGCTTGAACACCATTAGCACCATCAGAAATTTCTTTTAAGCGTAAAACATATATTTTACCATTCGTTAAATCTGCATCGCCATTTTCTGATAAGTACATGATGACTTGACCTTCAGATCCACTAGAATCGTCGTCTCCACCAATTATTACTGTTTTACCAGCAAATGAATTTTGAGGTAATGGTACTGCGTTTTCCCATGAGAACTCTCCTAAAGCGTCTAAACCAAAATCGGCAGTAGGTGTCGGTGTTTCTACCCAAGGATCGATTGCTTTAACATCATAAGCAATACTTTCTGATGCAGATAAAAAGATATCTTGAGTCCCTCCATGTACAGCAGCTTCCCACATCGTACCAGAACATTGTCTAGCAAAGTCGGCAACTCCGGCATTTAATAACCATTCTCCTTTAATAGGTGTCATGTTTTCGTCAAATCTAATTCTAGAGACACTATAATCGTCTTCTGCGTTAACGATATAAATATATTCGTTACCGTCTTTTAGTAAACCGGCACCATCTTGTGCGCCAACTAAACGGAATCCGTTTGGTAAATAATCTGTGGAGCTGATTAAAGAGTAAGCATTTACATTATTAAAGTTACTGCTAATGTCTACTAAAGGCTCTAATGCCGATTTGTTAGTAAATAAGCCTTCTGGGGGTGTATAATCTTGACCGTCTTGACCATCTGTACCGTTTGTTCCATCAAGTCCATCTTCGCCTTCACATCCTAAAAAGCCAAAAGCAAGACCTAGAATACATACTTGAATAAAACGTGGTTTAAATAATTTCATTTTAATTGATTGTTTTAGATGTTAATTTTTAACAAAACTACAGTCAAGAAGCTAATTGTATGTTAGCTTAAAATGAATGAAGTTTTAAGAAAACTTTACGGTAATGTTACTATGTAAACAATATGTTAAGTACTTGTTTTAGGTGTTTAATTATTTGTTTTTGAGTGTGTTGATTCTTGTTTTGTGTCTTTTTATTCTTTACGTTTTAATTAAGATTAGTTAATCCTGTGGTAACTTTTGAACTTAATTAAATCACGGAATTTGCAGAAAAAACAATGGAATTATTTTTAGTCGTATTTGGTGCTTTATTTTCGATAATGAATCCTTTAGGAACGGTACCTGTATTTGTAGGTTTAACAGAAGAACAGAGCAAAAAAGAACGATCTGTCACTGCTTTTTGGACAGCGATAGATGTGTTAGTAATTTTAGTGCTTTCGTTTTTTGCAGGACAATATATATTGTCTTTTTTTGGAATTAGTCTCAATGCTTTGAAGATAGCAGGAGGGCTGATAATTACCTCGTCTGGATTTGCTTTGTTAACAGGTAAGTTTAGAGAACATAAAGGGATGAAGCGTAAAAATGTACAGGAAGATATACATACGCGTGATGCTATTAGTTTAACGCCATTAGCCATTCCTATGTTAGCAGGACCGGGGACTATCTCTTTATTAATAACCTATAACCAAGAATTTGTTTTAACTTCTGAAATATTAATTATTGTAGGAGCTATTCTTTCGGCAACGATTTCAATTTATATTATCTTAAAAAGTGCTCATTTTATTGTTCGATTTTTAGGAGCGTCAGGGATTAATGCACTGTCTAGAATTATAGGGTTTATTGTTATAGCAATAGGTGTGGAGTATATTATATCTTCAGTTGTAGATATATTAACTACAATTAAAGGATAGCTTCAGCACGTGTTTTACGCTTTCTAGTTGATTTGATATAAGTAAATATCATAAGCGATAAAGATCCAAATACGGTGAAACCAATAAACAACGGTAATGCTGTATCTTTAACGTAGCTACCAATAAAATTAGCAATGGGTACTGCCATTATTGTTGACACAAATCCTGTAATAGCAGCTCCGATACCTGCAATATGACCAATAGGCTCCATTGCAATGGCTCTTAGATTCCCGAAAATAAAACCAATAGTAAAAAACTGTATAGCCATAAACAATAGTATCACCGGTAAAGCGGGGTTAGTGGCAGCATTCCAGAATAACAAGACATATAATAATGCATTGACACTAAAGACTATAATGGCTAAGTAAGATAAACGCCACATTCCTAAGCGCATCACAAAGCTTCCGTTTAAAAAGGTTGATAAGCCCACTCCACAAGCCAATCCTGCAAAGATGTATGGAAACTCATCTATCAAACCGTATTGGTTTTCAAAAATCACTTGAGATGCACTTAAATATACAATAAAAGCACCAGAGATAAAACCAGAAATAATAGTAAACCCGATGGTTTCTTTGTACTTTATTAGTTCTCTGACACCATCAATAAATTCATGGCTACTAAATTTTATTTTGTATTCAGGTTTAAGGGTTTCAGGTTGTCTTTTCCAAAACCAAATACTAACTATAAAAGCCATAACTAATTGGACATAAAAGATACCAGTCCAATTATAATGGTTTAATATAAATTTTCCCATTACTGGAGCAATAACAGGGACTAAAATGAAAAAAGTAGTTACAAATGACATGATTTTGGCCATGTAATCACCTTTAAACATATCTCTAATAATCGCAATTGCAATGGTTCTTGGTGCTGCTAAACCTATTCCTTGTAAGATACGACCAGCAACCATCATTTCTAAACTTTGCGACAGTACACAGACAATACTTCCTAAAGCAAATACACAAAATCCCATGTATACGATTGGTTTTCGTCCAAAACTATCCGATAAAGGTCCAAATAATAATTGCCCAAAACCTAAACCTAAAAAAATCATGGTAATCAGTAATTGATTATTACCCGTATCAAAACTATTAATAGAGATACCAATAGCTGACATGGCAGGCAAAATAGCATCTATTGCTAAAGCTACAATAGACATTAGCGACGCCATTAAAATGATAAATTCTAGTTTTACAGTCTGTTTTTCTTGCATGCTGCAAAAGTAGGTTAAAAAAGAATTATCCTTAGTTTTATTAGTGTGAAATAGCTGTTAAATTAGACCTAATTAATTTGATTTTTATCAAACTTTTATAACAACTTTGCAAAACAATATTAGTATGTTGTATATTGTAATAAACCTTTGATAATCAATGAGAAATAATGTTCTATTTTGCTTGGTTTTTTTGTTGTTTTTAACACAAATAACTGCGCAACAAATTGCTCCAGAAAAGATAAAAGAGCAAATCAATATTTATAAGACTGATTTACGTGGTCCTTATAAAGATATCCGTTGGTTTTGTACGGATGGTAGTTTGCGTCAACCTAAAGATCCATGTCCTGACAATATTGGACCAGGAAATCAACATGCGAGATATAAAGATGACGTTGAAAAATTAGCGAAAAGTAATCATGTTTATTTAGGGCAGATTTTAACTAACACTACAAACGAAGCTTTTTTAGATGTTGATAATGATAACTCTAGACTAAAACAGTATCAAATCGATAAGTATTTAAGAGCTATTGATAAGGGGTGGATTAATCAGAAAAGCCAGTTTTATAGAGGGGCAATACAGTCGGAAGATGAAGAAGCATGGGGAATTGACTTCTACAAGTGGTTATTATCTAGGGATCAGTTAATTGTTGAAAACTACTTTTTAATCAGACAATCGTTAAAAGACATTCCGCATAGTGGTGATGATAACCTTGCACAATTAATGCGTAGTCAATCTAAAGTCTTATCTGATTTATATCCTTCTTTTATGGATTTACGTGTTAAGATACATGCACAGCCAGAACTTAATGATATTGATAAAGTAAGGGCTTTTAAAGTAAAGCATAGTGCCAAGCTTAGCGCTAGTCAAATTAAGGTTTTAGATGAATTATTAGTAACCATGACAACTTTTTTTAAACCTGTAGATTTGTTGTCATTGCAGGCTAAAGCTAGTATCCTAAAGTCAACAACGTTTGGTGAAACTTTTAAAAATTATGCCATTCAAAATAATCAGTCTAATAATGCTTCAGATTTAATTCAGAATACAGCAGAATTATTAACGACTCTAAGAGCGAGTCTTCTTGAAGAAAAAAGGCCACTTGCGCGTTTACAACTATTAGATATTTCTATTGTACTTGAAGATCTTATCTTCAAAAATGCACCGCTTTGGCAACCTGAAACAGTAGAACAGTTAGTTAGTAAGGTGTGTTATTTAGGTATGGCAACAGCTGCAACCGGTTATATTGAACAACATGAATGGGACGCTTTAAATTTAACGTTATCTGCTAACAAAAACAATGAAGCTACTTTAGGTGAGTTAACGTCTGTTTTACAAAATGGAAGAAGTTTGGTAGAATGGAGTTCTGGGATGGTTAAAGCTAATTATCAAAATGAAGTAAATACGTATACTGCTTTTGAACCTTTAGCCTATGGTTTTATAGATGATAAAATTAGAGGATCAATTGCCTTGCATTTGGGTAAAGCGGTAGGAGAATTGGGTGATTTTATAGCTGAAGAATCAGCGTTGACTAATAAAGTGTTAAGTATTCCTAACCAAAGTACAGTGCGTGGTTTAAACCCAGGGTATGCTTTTGGAGAACTTGTAGTGGTTGCAGGATCACCAGATGCTATTGAGGTGTCTTCAAATAAAATTTATATTTTCCAACGTCCACCAGCAGATTTAAAACCAATCGCAGGTATTGCAACGGTTTCAGAAGGAAATATGGTGTCTCATGTGCAATTATTAGCTCGTAATTTAGGGATTCCAAATGCAGCATTATCGGATCAGAATTTGGACGATTTAAAGCCTTTTAATGGACAAAAGGTGTTTTATGCAGTGTCTAATAATGGAAACGTGATTATTAAGGCAGAAAACGATATGTCTGCAGAAGAGCATGCCTTATTTACAAAAACGGAACGTAAAAGTGAGAAGATAGAGGTGCCGGTAGAATCTATTATATTAAATGAATCTAAAGTGCTTAATTTACGTAATGTAAACGCTAGTAATTCTGGTAAGATTTGCGGACCAAAAGCCGCCAATCTAGGACAACTTAAACACATGTTTCCAGAGCAAGTTGTGGAAGGGTTAGTTATTCCGTTTGGAATATTTAGAGATCACATGAATCAAGAAATGCCAAACCAAAATCAATCGTATTGGCAATTTTTAGAGGCTATGTTTAAAGAAGCAGCCGCAATGGAAACCAAAGGGGTTGTAGAGAGCGAGATTGAGCATTATCAATTACGTCAATTGGAAACGTTAAGGGCAGCAATTAAAAAAATGCCATTAAAAACTGATTTTATTGAGCAAATGGAAGCTGATTTTAAATCGGTTTTAGGACAAGATTTAGGGGCTATTCCTGTATTTTTAAGAAGCGACACTAATATGGAAGACCTTAAAGAGTTTACGGGCGCAGGTTTAAACCTGACCCTCTTTAATGTGGTTGACAAGGCTAAAATACTAGAAGGGATTAAAGATGTTTGGGCATCACCGTACACAGAACGTAGTTTTAAATGGAGACAAAAATATTTATTGAATCCAGAGAATGTGTTTCCTTCAATATTGGTTATTCCGAGTGTAGATGTTGATTATTCAGGTGTTTTAATTACTAAAGGATTAACTTCCGGTAATGATAATGACTTAACGATTGCTTTTAGTAGAGGTGCAGGAGGAGCAGTGGATGGACAATCTTCAGAAACGTATTTATTAAAAGAGGACGGAGGATTACAATTCTTAGCGCCATCAAGAGAGCGTTTTTACAATAGTTTGCCAACTACAGGCGGAACATTTAAAAAAGCCTCAACATTTGAAAAACCAATCTTAAATGCTCAAAATATTAACGATATAAAACAACTGGCTAAAACAATTAGAGCAACTATGTCTCAAGCCACTAATTCGGATTATCAAGGCGCTTATGATGTAGAGTTAGGGTTTAAGGATGATAAGTTATGGTTGTTTCAAATTAGACCATTTGTAGAAAATAAAAAAGCATTAAGTTCTACATACTTACAATCCATAACACCAGTAGTTGATAACAATAAAGCCATAGCGCTTTCAAAAAAGATATAAATGAAAAAAATAATAATTGTTTTAGTCTTAGTACTAATCTGTTCTGCGTTTACGACCGCAACCTTTTATCCAATTGACGGGTATGAGCATACAGGAATCAAACGTTTGAAGCGTTTAGAGTTAATTAAAAGTGGCGAAATTGTTGAAAAACAAACCTTACCGGAAGGTGCTTTTAAATCGTATTTAGATATTAAATTGAATCTAAAAGAAAAAACATCCGATAGTTTACATTGTTTTTTCAAAGAAAATGAAGCGTTTCAAAAGGAAATCAGTAGCCTATTTAGAGGTTTGGATAAAAGTTATTCGTTAACCGTAATGGATATTACTAATTTAAGTGATATTAGATACGCACATCGTAATGAAACCTCAGGCTACCAGCCTGGAAGTGTTGGTAAATTAGCTGTTTTGATTGGATTGTTTAATCAGTTGTCTAAAATTTATCCTGATGATTTTGATAAACGTATTCAATTATTAAAAACAAAGGTGGTTAAAGCCGGAGTTTGGGGATTAACGGATGAGCATACTATTCCAATTTATAATATAGAAACAAAAAAACTAGTGAAACGTCAGGTGGTTGCTAGTGATGCGTTTACTTTATTTGAATGGGCAGATCATATGTTATCTGTCAGTAACAACGGAGCAGCAAGTATTGTTTGGCGCGAAGTATTGTTAATGCAAGCGTTTGGAGAGAAATACCCAGAGTTAACAGAGGAAGACGCGTTAACCTATTTTAAAACAACAGAGAAAAAAGTATTGACCGATCTAGGAAATGACGTCGTTAATTTACCATTACGTGATTTAGGGATTACTGCAGACGAATGGCGTTTGGGAAGCTTTTTTACTAGAGGTGCAAATACCTATGTTGGAGATAAAGGTGGAAGTATAGGGACACCTTTTGGAGTCATGAAATTTTTAGTACAACTAGAACAGGGTAATGTGATTGATGCTGAGTCTAGTTTAGAGATGAAACGCTTGATGTACATGACGGACAGACGTATTAGATATGCACAAGCACCAGCTTTAAAAGAGGCAGCAGTCTATTTTAAATCAGGTAGTTTATATAAATGTGATAGAACTAATGGACAGGTTTGCGGAAAATACATGGGTAATGTTCAAAATTTTATGAACTCTGTTGCAATTGTAGAGCATCCAGACAAGACCATTTATATGGTTGTTTTAATGACAAATGTATTACGTAAAAACTCGGCAACAGATCACATGAACTTAGCAGCGAATATTGATAAGTTAATTAGGGAATAAGACGTAATAGATTTTCCGTTTGTGTCCTGATTTTTTTATTGGTTTCATTAATTAAAACCAGTTCTAAAAGGGGTTTGTAATTTGCAGTATTAGACTTTTCAATAAGGTATAGTACTGCAAATTTTAGTTTAATATCTTTTCGTTTTAGTAGTTCATTATAACATTCCAATTCACTTAAAACTTTAAGATTAAGTTTCTTTATTTTTTCTTCAGAATTGGAATCCAATAACATTGATTCTGCAACTGGGATTAGTTCCTTTTTAAGTTGACTGTTTAAAATATTATCTAAAAACTCAATAGCATGCAGGCGTTGTTCTTCTTGACCATGTATCATGGTGTTAAATATAGGATCAACATCGGTTGGTGGATATTTAATTCCTAAAAATCTAAAGATACGCTGTAGTTGTCTGTCTAAACGCTGCTCTAAAAGGTGTATAAGTCCATTTCTAGCTTCGGTTTCGTCTTTAGACTCAGTGGTGCTAGATTTCTTTTTATACTGTAGTACAATTTGAGTATGAATAACTGCTAAGGTATTTTGATACAATTGGCATTCGTCTAAAATTTTATCGACTATAAAACGGTCCTTGATTTTCAAGTGTGGATATTTCCATTTTAAACGTTTTAAAGCTTCAATTGCCTCGATTTTAACTGCGTGTTCTGTATCGATAGTTAAAAGGATTAACGTGTTTATTGCTTTTTGAGATTTAAATTTTTCGATAACTAAAATGACATACGCCGCATCTTCAAAATCAATAGTTTCTTTTATAACCTTTTGGTAGAGTACATCAATAACAGGTTCTTTATAGAAAAACAAAGCATCTACAGCGGTTTGTCGCGTTTCTTTTACTGATAAATGCGAAATGATAATATCAATAAAATCAGAATCTAAAGTCTTAGCAGCACTAGTTATCGCTGTTTTTAAAATCTCTAAATCCTTAGATAGTAGTTGTGTTTTAAGCACATTGTAATAGGTACTTATTTTAGCATTACCTATACTTTCTAAAATGGCTGTAATCTTATTGGTTTTTAAATCTTGATCCGTTAATTCTAAATATTTACTTAAAGCAGCCTCTATTTTTGAGTCTAAGTTAAAACGATTTTGGAGTAATTGATTATGACTAGATTCTAAAGATAATCCTACTAAAGCAGCATTCGCAATAGTGTTATCGTTACTATTGATGTACTTTTCAAATAAAACAATAGTGTTTTGTTTGTAGTTTTTTAATAGATACCTAAACGCTGACGTAGTTACCTCTTGATCTTTATCGTAAACCATGGTTTCAATTTGAGACGATAAGTTTTCCGTTTTTAGAAAATATAAATTATCTATAGCTAATGTTTTTACTTTTGGTGAATCATGATCCAGAAGATTTTTTATACTATTAAAAAAACGTTCATCTTTTACGTCCAACGTTCTTTCTAACATATTAATAATCTGGTTCTCTTTTCCTGTCTTGAAGACTCTTAAAACGCTATCTATAATTGACGTTACTTTAATAATTTCTTTATGATTTTTGTCTTTTTTAATTCCAGAATTATCAAGTAAATCTTTAAAGGCAATGATGTATTCTTTTCTAAGGAAATAAATTAAAACCAACCAAACAGCAATTAATACGATAATAATTACACTGATGTAAGTGGAAGAAATATCTAAACCGTTTATAAAAAATATTAGAATAAAACCAGCAAGTCCTGTCGCGATACTATCTACTACAACATCTGTAAAGGTTTTTGTTTTCTTTTTAATTTCTATAGGAATAGGAATTGATAACAATTCTGTAGAGGCTTTATTCACGGATTGTTTTAAACTTCCATCCACAATTTTAATAAATACAATCACCCATAATTGTGGTAGTAATAATAGTATGATGGAACCAATTAAAATCCCTGTTGGAAGCCACAGTAAAGCTTTTCCAACGCCAAAAGTACCAACAATACGTTTGGTTAAGAAGAGTTGTACTAGTAATGAAATAACACTTAAGGTAGAAAACCAAAATCCAAAAAAGGAGGTCAAGTCGTCTTGGTTATCAATAAGGCGTGACGCGTAATCGCTATATTGATAGTCTACTAATTTGGCAACAAGTACACTTAAACCTATAACTAAAGCGATTAGACTCAGTAATTTTGATTGTTTTATTAGTTTTAAAGGCGATTCTCCTTTAGCATTACTTTTTAAAGTTAGCTGAAAGGTATTAAGTTTTGCAATTTCTGTTTTCCATATATATCGTGTAATAAAGACACATACAGAAAGGAGCAGCGCTGCGATAAACAATAAGTTTACAGAATCAATAAAAGTAGTTAACACAGATGTTAAATAACCACCAAAGATACCTCCGCCAATTGCACCAGCGCCAATAAATCCGAAGACACGTTTGGCTTCTCTAATATTGTAAACTAAATTAGCTAAAATCCAAAATTGGGAGGCTGTAAGTAGTCCAAAAATAGCAATCCAGATGTAGGGGATGTATAATAAAAAACCAGTAATTAAGTTAAAATTTAAACCAAGCCCAAAGAGTATTAAAGATAGGACAGAACCAATGATGGTTTTATCAATTATAATATTTAACGGGTATTTTTCTAAGGCTTTGTCATAAAAGTAAGAGCCTATAATGGCCATTATAGCAGTCAATACATAACCTAACGGGAGTGCATCCGATGTTAATTCTGATAAAAACAACGAATTAATTGTAGGTTTTACAATTAATAACGTCGTGATAATTATAAAAATATTTAATTGTAATAGAAGTGTTTTTTTTAGTTCTTCTTCCTTTAAATCAAATGCTTTTAAGAGTATATTTTTTATAGGTTTTAATACCGAATGTGTTAAGTCCAATGTTTTGCGTCTAAAACGTAATGATTAATAGTTTACGAATATAAGGTATAAACTATCTTTTTTATTTATTGAAAATAATAAATAAGGTCATTAAATTAATTAGCTCTTAAGACTTTCTCTACTGGTTTTATCAAGTCTCTGATAATTTGTTCTCCTGATGAATCTTCTATTAAAGCAACTAAAATATAACGCCTGTTAGTATCTTTTCCCCAAACTAATACCGAGTCTGAATGGTAATTTTTCCAAGAGCCAGATTTTCTGAAGATTCTAGCGTCAGGTGCAATTTTATCGAGTGTATTTACAAATTTATGGTGTAATGCTGTATTTTCCATAATATCTAGCATTTGCTTAGAGCGCTTTTGATTAACCAATTTGCCATTTGCTAATAGATAATAATATCTACAAACTTGAGTAACAGTAGCCGCATGACTTAGGTTTTTTAAAGGCTCTCTGTTGGTGTTTCCGCCACCGCCGTAGCGCTTTCCAACCCATAGGCCACCACCAAAATTCTCGTCGTAAAATTTATATTTTTTACTCCTCATAACCGATTCAATCTTGTCATATCCAACACGGTCAATCATTCTTGTTGTTGCGGCATTATTAGATTTGCTAATCATAAGACGCATATCTTTTCTAATATCTGCAGTTTCAATTAATTCTTTTTTATCAATCGCATCCATAGCAGCTAACAATACTGCTATTTTAGGTAAACTTGCAGCATACATCATGTTATTACCATTAAGTCTTGCAAATTTTACATTATTGGTATCTCTAAGATCGACTAAACCGACCGACATTTTTTTCTGATTGATTAGTTTTTTCCAAAGTGGATTTTTATTAATCTCAGATTCTAGTGTTTTTTGAAGATCATTATCTACTAAAGAGGTTAGCATTGCAATTTTACCATCACTAGTTAGCAATGGAAGCTCATTTTGAGCAAAACTATGAGTTACAAATAAAGTAACTAGAGCAATAAAAACAAGATGTTTTTTCATTAAAAAAAAGGAGTTAAATATATTACGACAAATGTATGTAAATAACTAGTTACTAAAGTGTTAAAATTTTAATTTTCAAAAAAATAATATTACGAGCAAATGTGATTGTTTTTGGGGTTATTGCACAGAATTTTAGTTAATATTTTTAGTTTGAGATTGTAAAATATAACAATAATTTAGAGGTTGTTTAGTAAAAGTAATAATCCATTAGTTACGTTACGATATTTTTATGAATTTGTTTTAAAAGGATTCCATAAGTTTTAATTTTTTGAACGTAAATACATGATCACAGGGGATTGTTAGTGCAAGTTCTAATTAAAAAAGCCAAAACAAATTATTGTTTTGGCTTTTTTAGTTATTAAATATAGTGTATTCTAGATTTAGAATAGACCAATATAAGAAGCGTCTGTTGTTCCTGTTTGTAAAGTTGCTCCAGTTGTAAATCCATCAGCACTTGTAGAGCTAGGATCAAAAATATAAACTTTACCTTCACCACCTAAAGAGGCTAATGCCATATACAATTTACCATCAATTACACTTGCCCATTGGTATTGACGTAACCATAAATCTAGAGGAACATTCATTTTAACTGCTGTTTTGTTATAGATATCAACACGAACTATATCCCAATTAGAACTTGCATTATCTCCCAAATCTGTGTTTAAAACTGGGACATAACCAACACCGTTACCTACATAAAACCAACCAGTATTAGCTTCGGCATTATGACCTAGCAGTGATTTTATATTAAAGCTACCGTAAGCGGTGTCATATGCGCCATTACTAATTTTCATAATAGAAGCATCACCATTTGTAATTAATTGGTAAGTATCACCATTTTCATCTTTATGAGCTACAGGAGTTCTGTAACCATTAGTTGAGCCTTGTGCTAATGTAGAAGTTATAGTTGTTTCATTATCTAATGAAGGATAATCTACAACTAGAGTTTCGACATTATCATAGACCATAGTGCCATTTTCTCCAGTTAAAGCATCATAAAAACGTTTTGCAACACCATAATACATTTTACCATTAGCAATGACAGGCGCATCTATACGAAAGGTATGAATACCTTCAGAAGATTCATCTTCGTTGTAAGGAAAATCAAAAGAGGTGTTTTCTAAAATAGTCATCGTATTTAAGTCTACACGGGCTAGGGTTACAGTTGCTTCAGTTCTTAAGTAAGCTGAAGTTTCATCGGTAGGGTCTTCATAAATGTTTTCAGTAGTTACATTATGTAACATCGCGTAGTTATCATCAATTTTTGTCCAACGTGGATATAATGTTCCCATTACTGCTTGAACATCTGTTGTTAACTGTAAATTATAGGTTTGTCCACTGATATAATCATATTTTGCGATATCACCACCACCATAATTTAAGTTGTATACCGTTTCTCCATCATTAGACGTATAGACTCTTGCGGTACGAGTGGACGGTATTTCACGTCCAAAACCACTAAAGGTAAACGTTTTATTTGGGTCATTAAGCTCTTCTAAAGAAGCACCTTGTACGTATGTTTCAGACTCTCCTGTTGGACTTGAGCCTATTACTAAATGATATGGTCTAAAAGATGTTTCTGATCGTGTATCTGTCGTTGGTGTATCATCATCATCACTACAAGAAAACAAGGCTAAGGATAAAGAGACTAAACAAGTAATGTTTAATAAAGGTTTAAATTTGAAATTCATAAGTTTTAAATTAAAATTGGGTTATAAAATTGTAAAGGAAAGTTTGCCATAAAAGCCTCTTCCTGGTTTTTGAAGCGCGTAATTATCGAATAATTGATTATTTAGTATGTTTTTTATATCAAAACTAAAGGTCACTTTATTCTTCGGGAAAGTATATGCAAAACCTGTATCTAAAGACACTTGATTAGGTATTACTGTTTTTCCTGAACCACCAAGTACGCTACTATGTCTAAAAAAATCATGTACATATAATAAATTGGTATAGCTAGATAAGCTCGATCCCTTCTGTATAAAGTCCTTTGCCTTGTATTTTAAGTTGTAATTCATTGTAAAATATGGCGTATTGGCTAGTCTTTCGTATGTTGGCGTAATTGGGTTTCCATTGGTGTCATACGTTACATTGTAATCTCTAGCGTTAAAATAAGAGGTGTTTGCGCTAAAAAAGATTTTCTCATTATAATTATAGTCTAAAGTAAAATCGAAACCTTCTGTGTAAATTTTACCAATATTGGAATTTTCATAAAACTCTTCATTACTTCCTGTAGGGAATTGCATAATCAAGTCTTCTGTATCTCTAATAAATAGATTAGAGGTTATTCCAAAAGTATGCTTGTTAAACGTTATGTTTTCGTAGGTAAAACCAAGATTGTAATTCTTACTGTGTTCTGGTTTTAAATTAATAGAAGGATTTAAATTAGCAGAAACATTACCAAAAACTTCGTTTGCTTCTGGTAAACGGATTGCTTTTTCTGCAGAGCCAAACACGGTGATTTTAGGAGTTAAGGAATATGAGATTGTGGCTCCAAATCCAAAATCGTTAGAGGTAATATTATTTTCTTCAATAAAAATAGTTGCTGTAGACGTATTAGAACTCCTTGTACGTAACCTTGAAGTTCTATCCATGGTATAAAACTTACCAAAAACGGAGGTTCTTAGTTTTTCATCAAAGGCTTTATTTTCAAAAGAAAGTGTTACAATCGATTTTAAATATTCGCGGTCTTCTTTTAAAGCATTTTCGGCAGCAGGCAGCATTGGATCATCAGAATCTCTGGTAAATGTATTTAATAGATGGTTTAACTGAATAGTATTGTTATCATCAACATGATACGCTAAATTAACACGTGTATTAATTGTTTGATCAATATCCTGTTGTAATGTGGGATCTCCCGCTTCTGCTCCTGTAGCCCATACATCAGGAGTGTTAAAATAGTTTGTAGGATAGCCTAACCAACTGTATTGTGTAGCAATAGTATCTATGGTTTTTCTGTTTAAGCGCGAATATGAAGCAAAAGCATTGGCATCTACATTTTTTATAATATTTTTTTTAGCATAATCTAGGCTATACATATTGGTGTTTTGTTCTGTAAATCGATTACCATAAACGCTTTCCATGGTTGCGCCTGTTTGGATTTGTTGATCCATGTTAGATAATAAAACACCAGCAATAAGTTTATCTGCCCAATCTACACGAGTAAATCCAAATTCAGCTTTTCCTCCCTGGGATCTATAACGATCATGAAAACGTTTAGCATGTATAAAAACATCAGGTTCTCCTGCAGCTAGTGTAACCGCAACTTGATCACCCCAAACTTCGTAATCGTTATCTGCATAGTTTATAAAAGCAGAGCCTCTAGCGGTAAAACCACTCTTATTGTTTCTGTAACCTCCATTAATATCTGCTCTATAAGTTCCAAAAGAGCCTGCTGATACTGAGGCTTTTAATTCGTTTTTGGTAATGTCGTTTAAAACAATGTTTATGGCGCCACCCATAGCATCATCCGATAAATGAGGAGGGACCACACCTTTATAAACCTCAATACGTTTTATTAATGAAGGCGGTATACTATTTAAAGAAAATGAAGGGCCAAAATTTCTAATAGGAACACCATCAATAAATATTTTAACAGAATTACCCGACATGCCATTTAAGTTATAATGCGCGTGTGATCCTAAACCACCAGATTGACGGACTCTTACACCAGCAGATTGATCTAGTAATTCATTAACCTGAATGGATTGTATGGCTGCTTCTTTTATTTCGATAACATTTACAGCAAACCCTTTTTCAATAATTTTTTGCTGTACCGTTTTAGATTTCAGAAACACTTCATCTAGTTCTTGAAATTCTGAGGCCTGCAAAATAACTTTAATGTCTTGTTCTTTTGAAAGTAATGCAACAGTGATGGTTTTTGGGGATGCATCTAAAGAATGAAATAGGATGTTGTATGTTCCTAAAGGAAGGTTTTTAAAACTAAAGGCGCCATTAATATTTGAAGTCGTTTCTTTTTCAAGACCATTTCCTTTTAAAGAAATATAGGCACCTACAACAGGTTCTTTAGTGTTAAAATTTACTTTTCCATAAAAATCACCATTCTGACTTATGGCCGAAGTCGTAAAAATTAATAAAAGATAAATAGGAACTAATTTGAATGTAAACACGTTGATTTTTTTTACAAAAGTAGGCTTATTTATATTTAATCCAAATAAAAATAAGTCTTTTTTTAAGACTTTTAAAAAGCTCTTGCTTAGTCTCTTTTAAATCAAATAAATGAAGATAGAAGTACTTTGTATTCCGCTGTAATAAAACATTTATTTTTGAAATCATATAAAATACATTTCAGTCTTATATTTGCTAAATAAAATAAACAGATGCAACATTTAAAAACTTCAGATACAAAAAACAAGAAGAAGCCAAAAGTAACTATGGCTAAGGCATTTAAAACTATTATTTGGCCAAGGCGTCAGCTGGTTTTTTTAGGCTTAGTTTTAATTGTAATACGAAGTTTGTCGGGTTTAATTTTACCTTGGCAAAGTAAAGTGTTGTTAGATGAGGTTGTTCCTAATAAAGATACCAATCAATTATATACCTTAATTGGTATTGTTTTAGTTGCTATTTTGGTGCAAGCTGTCACTTCTTTTGCGTTAACAAGGATTTTAAGTGTCCAAGCTCAGTATTTAATTAGCGAATTGCGTGCTCAAGTACAAAAAAAAGTCTTGTCATTACCTATTAGTTTTTTCGATAACACAAAATCGGGTGCTTTAGTGTCTAGAATAATGAGTGATGTAGAAGGTGTAAGAAATCTTATTGGAACAGGGTTAGTACAATTAGTTGGCGGTACATTTACAGCCATCGTATCTTTAGTAATATTAATAAAACTAAATGCTTGGATGACACTTTTTGTGTTTGTTCCATTATCTATTTTTGCAATTATAGCGTTGAAAGCCTTTAAATATATTCGTCCCATATTTAGAGCCAGAGGAAAAATTAATGCAGAGGTAAAAGGTAGACTTACCGAAACTTTAGCTGGCGTGCGTGTTATTAAAGCATTTAATGCTGAAGAGCAAGAGAATGAAATTTTTGAAAAAGGAGTTGATAAATTATTTCAGAATGTAAAAAAGAGTTTAACAGCAACTGCAATAATGACGAGTTCTTCAACTTTTTTAATAGGAGTTGCAACGACAGGGATTATGGGGATTGGTGGTTATTATATGATTTTAGGAGAAATGACGACAGGGCAGTTTTTGTTTTTCACCTTAGTACTTGGTTTTATGATTGCGCCAATTGTACAAATGAGTAATATTGGAAGCCAGTTAACGGAAGCTTTAGCCGGTTTAGATAGGACAGAAGAGCTTATGAATATGGCTGCAGAAGAAGATGATGACAACCGTACTATCGAACTTGAGAATTTTAAAGGTGAAATAGAGTTTAATAATGTGTCATTCGAATATGAGGAAGGAAAGCCTGTATTACATAATATCGATTTTAAAGCAGCATCTGGTTCTGTAATTGCATTGGTTGGTAGTTCTGGTTCAGGAAAGTCTACTATTGCAGGCTTGTCCGCTACATTTTTAAACCCAAAAGAAGGACAAATAACAATTGATGGTGAAGATTTATCCAAAGTAAAATTAAATAGCTTTAGAAGACATTTGGGTGTTGTATTACAAGACGAATTTTTGTTTGAAGGTACCATTCGCGAAAATATTATGTTTCCAAGACCAAACGCCTCAGAAGCGCAATTAGATGCAGCGGTTAAGGCTGCGTATGTAAATGAATTTACAGATCGTTTTGATAAAGGTTTAGAGACTTTAATTGGAGAAAGAGGAGTGAAGTTGTCAGGAGGACAAAGACAACGTATCGCAATTGCTAGAGCAATTTTAGCAGATCCTAAAATTATTATTTTAGATGAAGCCACTTCAAACTTGGATACAGAAAGTGAAGCTTTAATACAAAAAAGTTTGGCTCAGTTGACTAAAAACAGAACCACTATAGTTATTGCGCACAGATTAAGTACGATTAGAAAAGCAGATCAGATTTTAGTTATTGAAGCGGGTAAAATTGCAGAACGAGGAAATCATGATGAATTAATTGCTTCGGAAGGAAGGTACTTTGATCTATATACGTATCAAGCAAAAATATAGTCAGAAAACAGCGCTTTACGATTATATTTAGTGCTATTTAATATACTATGTGTTTTTCTAAAACAAAAAGTACACATATCTAATCGAGACTTTCGATTATATGTGTACTTTTTAGAATTAAGAACTATAACATAATTGCAATAAAAGTTGTATTTATTCTATCTTTTTTACTGTATTTTTTGGGGTGTAAATTTAAAAATAAGGCAGTGGTTTTATAATGGAATATTGCCATGTTTTCTATTTGGTAATACTTCTTCTTTATGTTCTAACATTTTAAACGCTTTCATTAATTTACGTCTTGTGTTTTCAGGAAGAATAACTTCATCTATAAAACCGCGTTCTGCAGCTTTATAAGGATTAGCAAACAACTCAGCATATTCGGCTTCTTTTTCCAATAGTTTGTCTTCTGGGTTGTCCGCTGCTTTTATTTCTTTTCTAAAAATAATTTCACTGGCACCTTTGGCTCCCATTACGGCAATCTCAGCACTTGGCCAAGCGTAATTTAAATCGGCTCCGATATGTTTAGAGTTCATGACATCATACGCACCACCGTAAGCTTTTCTTGTAATTACTGTCACTTTTGGTACAGTAGCTTCACTTAAAGCATACAATAGTTTAGCACCGTGTACAATAATTCCGTTCCATTCTTGATCCGTTCCTGGTAAAAATCCTGGAACGTCTACTAAGACTAATAAAGGAATATTAAACGCATCACAAAAACGTGTAAATCGTGCCGCTTTACGAGAACTATTAACATCTAGTACACCAGCTAGAAATAAGGGTTGATTGGCAACAATACCAATACTTTTTCCTCCAATTCTGGCAAATCCTACAATAATGTTTTCTGCAAAATCTTTATGAATTTCAAAAAAGCTGTCATCATCAATCAAACCTTTAATAACCGTATGCATATCATATGGTTTATTGGCATTAGTAGGTATAATTGAAGCAAGCTCTTCTCTAATCTCTTCACCTAATGTATATGGTAAATCTTTAGGTTTTTCTAAATTACTTTGTGGTAAATAACTTAATAGACGTTTTAGGTCTTCTAAACATTCGACATCATTAGAAGAAGTGACGTGTGCCACGCCAGACTTTGTCGAGTGTGTACTTGCACCTCCAAGTTCTTCACTAGTGACTTCCTCATTAGTGACTGTCTTAACAACATTGGGACCTGTTACAAACATATAGCTCGTGTCTTCCACCATCATTGTAAAATCGGTCATTGCAGGACTGTATACAGCACCTCCAGCACATGGTCCCATAATTGCTGATAATTGCGGAATAACACCAGATGATTTTACATTTCTATGAAAAATATCTGCATAACCACCTAAAGAGCGTACACCTTCCTGTATACGTGCTCCTCCAGAATCATTAAGTCCAATTAATGGAGCTCCAACTTTAAGTGCTAAATCCATTATTTTACAGATTTTTTCGGCATGTGTTTCAGATAACGCACCACCAAACACAGTAAAGTCTTGTGCAAAAACATAGACTAATCTACCGTTTATTGTTCCGTAACCTGTAATGACACCATCTCCGTAAAATTTTTGATTTTGCATGCCAAAATCTACCGTTCTATGGGTTACTAAAGCGCCGATTTCTTCAAAAGACCCTTCGTCCATTAAATACGTGACACGCTCATGAGCCGTTAATTTTTTCTTTTCGTGTTGTTTATCTATTCTAGCTTGACCACCACCCAGTTTGGATAGCTCAAGTTTTTCGTTTAGCGTTTTTATTTTGGATTCCATATCTCAATTTTATGCTCGCAAAGTCGTTAGACGCCATGCGATAGGTGATTATCTAATTAGTTGGCAGTCTTAGTTGTTTTTGATCTTCTAAGTATTGCTTTACAGCGAATAGTGCAGCTAACTTAGCTTCGTGTTCTGCGTCTTGTTTTAAAGCTTCTGGCGAATAGTACTTTTTTACAAAATGGGTGTCAAAATCACCTGATTTAAAAGCCTCATGATTAAACACAAACGTTCCAAAAGGTAGGGTAGTTTCTATACCTTTAACGTCATAGTTAGCAATAGCTTCTCGCATAAGCTCCATTGCTTCTTCACGCGTTTTACCATACGTAATTAGTTTAGCCAGCATCGGGTCGTAATAGATTGGAATATCCATGCCTTGTTCAAAACCATTATCCACTCTAATACCTTTGCCCTCTGGTAGTTTGTAAATGTCTAAATGGCCAACACTTGGAAGAAAATCGTTTAAAGGATCTTCAGCATAGATTCGTAACTCTAAAGCATGACCGTTAATTTTTAAATCGGATTGTTGTATGTCTAGGACTTCGCCACGAGCGACTTTTATTTGTAATTCGACTAAGTCAACACCTGCAATGATTTCTGACACAGGATGTTCTACTTGTAATCGTGTATTCATTTCAAGGAAATAGAAATTTTTATTTTCATCTAATAAAAACTCGACCGTTCCAGCACCAACATAATCACAAGCTTTAGCTACTTTTATAGCAGCTTGTCCCATTTCTTCTCTTAATTCTGGTGTTAAAACAACACTTGGTGCTTCTTCAACTACTTTTTGATGACGACGTTGTATGCTACATTCGCGTTCAAACAAATGAATAACATTACCATGTGTATCTGCCATCACTTGGATTTCGATATGTCTTGGAGAACTCACATATTTTTCAATAAAAACAGAACCATCTCCAAAAGCATTAACAGCTTCGCTAATCGCACGATTCATTTGAGATTCAAACTCGTCTTCTTTCTCAACCACACGCATTCCTTTTCCACCACCACCAGCTGAGGCTTTAATCAAAATCGGAAAACCAATAGTTTTGGCTATTTTTTTAGCTTCAGGAATATCGGTAATAGCTTGGTCAGTTCCTGGTACCATTGGAATATCATAGGCTTTAACGGCATCTTTAGCAGCTAATTTGCTACCCATGACTCTAATGGCATGTGATTTTGGTCCTATAAAAGTGATATTGTTTTTCTCGCAAAGTTCTGCGAAATCTGCGTTTTCACTTAAAAAACCATAACCTGGATGTATTGCATCAACATTTAGGTTTTTGGCAACTTCAATAATTTTATCACCCAATAAATACGATTGGTTAGAAGGCGCTTCTCCAATTAAAACAGCTTCATCAGCAAATTTTACGTGAGGAGCATTTCGATCTGCAGTAGAGTAGACTGCTACGGTTTTAATTCCCATTTTCTGAGCAGTACTCATGACTCTTATTGCGATTTCACCACGATTGGCGACTAATATTTTTTTCATTTTATTCGAATTCAATTAACAATTCACCTTTATCTACTGTGTTTCCTTTTGTACCCGTTACAGATTTTATAATACCGTCTCTAGGGGATACAATACTATTTTCCATTTTCATGGCTTCAAGTATTAATAAAGGTGTGTTTACAGTGACTTCATCTCCAGGGTTTACCATAATATCTAGTATTAATCCTGGCATCGGTGCTTTTATGTTGTCTATTATTTTAGAGGCCCCAACTTCAAAACCTAAAGCCTTAATTAAAGCATCTAGCTGGTTTTCTATTTGAACCGTATACAGATTGTTATTGACTTTTATTTGATAGGACTTATTATCAAAATCACTTGCTAGGACTTCAACTCTAAAGGGTTTATTATTTTCTAAAAGATGAAATGAGTCCTTTTTAGTTTCGACTGCATCAAGACTTTTTACTGTATCTGAATCTATTTCAAATTGATAAAGATCGTTTGTTTTTACATTAAATTTTTGGCTCATATTATTCTATGATTAAGAGGTCTAAAGATAAACAACTATAACGTTTTAGTAAAATAGAATTCTAATATATTATTTAAAATTAAATAAGATTTAAGTCTAATAGATTTATTTTAACGTAATTAAGATAAATAAACCTTTAGTTATGAAAGTAGAACTACTCCTTGTATTATGTGTTATTTTTCAATTTAGTAACGCTCAAGATTTAGCAGTAGGCTATATTGCTAACGACTTAATGGAACATCCAATGCAGCCATTAGCAAAGCCAGGGTATCTGCAAACCGTTACAGATCCGTCATTTCCAGCGACAAATATTAGACGTATTACGCAAGCAGCTGCAGGTAGTTTTATTGCGCCGATGTATAATACAATTCAATCATGGAATGCAGACGAAAGTTTGATGCTTGTCTATGGTGGTGGTGTACATCAGCTATTAAATGGTCAAGATTATTCGTTTATTAGAACGGTGTCAGATATTAATCCTGACGATTTAGAAGCTGTTTTTTGGTCATTTATCGATCCTAATATTTTGTTTTATATGGATAATAATACTGATGATCTGATTAGTTATAATGTGCAAACACAAATCAAAACCATTGTTGTTAATATTAGAACGATTAGTAGTTGCGAGGAGTCTGAAGGATTATCTGGTGGTAATGATATACAAATGATGTCATGGGATGATGATGTGTTTGCTTTTAGATGTGGAAATAGTTCGGCTTTTTATTATAGAATTTCTACAAATACGCTAACTCAATTTAATATGACTAACATTAATTATACAGCGCCAATGCCTTTTCCTAGTGGTCATTTGTTTTATCACAACAAAAAAATATATGATGCCAATGGTGATTTTGTTAGAGATTTAAATGTTGGAAGTACGGAACATTCTTGTTTAGGACAACTAAGTAATGGTGACGACGCGTATTTTTCTATTGGTTTTGAGCAAGGACCAAATGGGGGGTGTCAAGGAACATTAGTGGCGCACAATGCTACAACGGGGCATTGTTTTTCTGTAACACCTGTTGGTGATTATGGTTATCCAAAATCAGGGACACATATGTCAGCATTAGCGCATAAAAACACAGATGGCGGTTGGGTTGCAGTCTCTAGTTTAGGCTATCAACTAGATGGTGTACAAATTTTGGATCAAGAACTCTTTATTGCAAAAGTAAATGAGTTTGATGCAGATGTGTACCGTGTGGCACATCATAGAAGTGATGAGGATGATATCGACTATTGGGGAGAACCACATGTAACCATTAGTCCAACCGGAACAAGATTATTATTCGGTAGCGATTGGAGTGGGGCAGAAGATGGGGTTTCTGTAGATAGTTATGTGGCCGAATTGAATAAAAACACGCTGTCCAATACTCAGTTTGTTAATGCTAATCAGGTTATTACCATATATCCAAATCCTGCAAAAGATATATTACAATTGCAGTCAACTTTAAACCAATTATTAGAGTTTACTATTAGAGATGTCTCAGGGAAAACGATTGTAAAGAATAGTTTTGATAGACAAAAGCAAATTGATATCAGTGGTTTAGCTAATGGATTATATTTTGTGACGTTTTATAATGCGGGTACTATTGAAACTTTAAAATTTATTAAGAAATAGTCTCCCTTGTATCTTTAAATTGAGAACTCTGTTGATGGTATTTTATAGCTTTTTTGGATAAGTATAACCCAATACCTAAAGATATAATAGCACCAATCCAAATACCCGGGATAAAGTTTATAAATAAGAAAAAGTCATAAGCACCATGAAATAATATAGCAGAAAGTAAGCCTAATAAATTTAAATAAAGTTTATTAGGGGCAAACTTAGCTTTACCCATAAAGTATCCCATTAAGATACCAAAAGTGGCGTGTGCTGGTACCGCTGTAAAAGCTCTAGCTAGTGCAGTTGCATGCCCACTTTGCATAACGTACATAACATTTTCTGTAGCTGCAAAGCCCATGGAAACCATTACCGCATATACAATACCATCAAAGGGTTCGTTAAATTCTTTACGTTGTTGAGCAAATAATAGCACTATCAAAAACTTACTTAGCTCTTCAGAAAAACCAACAACAAAAAAGGCTTGTTTAAATTGTTCCCAAACACTTAATTTATCTTGTAATGGGACTAGAGTATTAAAGACAGAGTAAAGTAGTGTGGTAATAATTATACTAACAATAGCACCTAATAGAAACGAAATTATTAATAATCGTTTGGGTTCTTTTTCATATTTATCTTTTAGATAGATGTAAAAAATGATAATAAAGATTGGCGCTAGGGCCATTAATAGTAATTGCATCGGGCTAAGTTAGGGTATTTGTCGTTATTTTAAAACGTTAGGTTATCTTTTTTAAAATAGCTTCAGCGACAATATTATAATAGTCAGAATTACTAGCGATAAAATGCCCGTTGTTTTCGCTGTTTTCTAAAAGTTCAAAAAAATCAAACATACTTACCAGTTTTAAAGCTTCAACTTCTTCCTTTTGAGGTGTTAGAGATGAAAACGATAGGTCTAATTGTGTTATATAGGTATGATGAAACTCATTGTCAATAATGCCATTTGGGTACGTTTTAAAGCATTCAAAAACACCAATTTTATCTAAGTCTTTTTTAGAGATTTTTATACCTATTTCTTCTTGTATTTCTCTAATAGCTCCTTTTTCTAAAGTTTCACCAGCATCAATATGTCCAGCGACAGAGACATCCCAAAGCAACGGGTAGATTAGTTTTGAAGCCCCACGTTGTGCTAATAAGATTTCACCATCTGCTGTGTAAAACCAAATATGTACAGTGTTGTGATAGTAGCCTTTGCTATGAATTTCGCTTTTTAAAGCGGTCTGACCAGTTGGAAGTCCATTTTTATCTATAATATCAATTAATTCGTCCATTTTAAGTTATTTTAATTATATATGAAAAACAAGAGAGTACTGTTTCAAAATCTTCAGGAGTATTAAATACATGACAAGATAATCTAATATAATTTCCTCTAAAGGAAACAAAAATATTATGATCAGCTAATGTTTGTTTTACAATTTCGGGCGCTATGTTTTCTGGTAATTTAATTCCAAATAAATGATGCGTTCTATACGCCTCATCTTCAATTATAAAACCGAGTAGTCTTAAGTCGTGAACAGCTTTTTGTGTTATTGTTTTGCAATACTGTTGGATAGCTAAGGGAGTCCATTCTAAAACTTGTTGTAATGCTGCAATTTGCATTTTTACATTTAAAAAGCTGGCGCTTTCTCCTGCAGAATAGCGATTGGCTAATGGTTTGTATTGTTCTTGGTAGTTTGTTAAGCCTGAAAAATTGTCGCTATTTAAGCGATTGGTCCAATTTTCTTCAAGCGGAATGCCGTTATCAAACGTTTTACTAAAATAAGCATAACCACAACCATACGGCCCAAAGAGCCATTTGTATCCTGCACAAATCAGTGCGTCTGGTTGTAACTCTTTAACAGAGAACGGCAGTGCGCCAATACTTTGGCTACCATCAATAATTAATAAAGCTTGATGTTGTTTAGATTTTTTTCGGATTGCTTTTAAATCGAATAACGTTCCGTTAGACCAGTGGATGTGACCCATTGCTACCACTGCAGTATTACTATTTATAGCTTCGATGATATCTAAATTCCATTGCTTACCACTATTTTCAGAATCTATAGGTGTTTTGACAACCTTAATAGTTGCTTGATATTGGTCGGCTAATCTTTTCCATGAATAGTAATTACTAGGAAACTGCTCGTCAATAATTAAAATTTCGTCAGTTGGTTTTAGAACAATGTTATTTGTGACTGTAGCGATACCATAAGATGCTGACGGAATTAATGCAATACGGTTATAATCGTCTTCATCAATAAGTTGTGCAAATAGGGATTTAAGTTGTTTTACAGGTTCAAAATAATCAGAGCCTGTAATTAAATAAGGTCTTTTTTTTTGCAGTAATCCATCTAAACCAGCCTGATGGATCGTATTAAACGCTGGTGATTGCGATGCGATATTTAAATACGTTATGTCCTCCGGTAAATCAAATAAGTGTTTTTGTTGTTTTAAATCCATAGTATAAAGATAAAAAAAAGCCTCAAAAAGAGGCTTTAATTGTTTTATGTTATTTGTATTTAAATGATCATAATTGCTTATTTAAAATAAGAAAATGTTTCACCATCTTCAATTTTAAGTAATGTTTCATAAATTAATTTAATCACGTTTTCTACATCATCTTGGTGTACCATTTCTACAGTGGTATGCATATAGCGTAACGGTAAAGAGATTAATGCAGACGCAACACCGCCATTACTGTATGCAAAGGCATCAGTGTCTGTTCCTGTTGCTCTACTTAAAGCAGCGCGTTGGAAAGGTATTTTATTATCATCAGCGGTATCCGTAATTAAATCACGTAATTTTTGTTGTACAGCTGGTGCATAAGCTACAACAGGTCCTTTTCCAATTTCAACATGACCTTGTACTTTCATGTCAATCATTGGTGTTGTCGTGTCATGTGTTACATCGGTAACAATGGCCACGTTTGGCTTGATTGTTTCAGTAATCATTTGTGCACCACGTAAACCTATTTCTTCTTGAACAGAATTAGTGATATAAAGACCAAATGGTAATGTTTTCTTATTTTCTTTAAGTAAACGTGCTACTTCAGCAATCATAAAACCACCCATACGGTTATCTAAAGCACGACATACAAATTTATCACCGTTTAGGATATGAAATTCGTCTGGATAAGTAATAACACAACCCACGTGAACGCCCATTTTCTCAACTTCCTCTTTGTCCTTAGCACCAACATCTATTGTGATATTGTGTGGTTTTGGAGCTTCTTCTTTAGCTTTGTTACGAGTATGGATTGCTGGCCAACCAAAAACACCTTTTACAATACCGTTTTTAGTATGAATATTAACTATTTTACTTGGAGCAATTTGATGATCACTACCACCGTTTCTTACCACATAGATTAATCCGTTGTCAGAAATGTAATTTACATACCAAGAAATTTCATCTGCATGACCTTCAATGACCACTTTAAATTTTGCGTCAGGATTGATCACACCGACAGCAGTACCATAAGTATCCGTAAAAAACTCGTCTACATATGGCTTAAGATAATCCATCCATATTTTTTGACCATCCCACTCATATCCGGTTGGAGATGCATTATTTAAATATGTTTCTAAAAAGTCCATTGACTTTTTGTTAAGTATGCTTTTTGTTGCCATTTGATTTAATTTTTATCAAAAATAAGAATATTCACACTTTTTACTAGCTAGCAATACGTTAATTATTAATTTTGTATCATAAAATGTTCTATTTTGGAATAGTTTTAGCAATTATGTCACTATGAAGTATATTATTTGCCTTTTTTTATGCCTACCCTTTGGGCTTTTTGCTCAAGAAGAAAATAAGGTTGTTCGAGATTCGACAGAAGTCGAGTACATTATTATTGAAGGAGATTCTATTCCACATAAGTCTATTTATTTAGATGAAATTATGTTGTTGGATAAACTAGCTTTTAAAAATAAAGAAGACAGACGACGTTATTATATTTTAAATCGGAAAACAATTAAAGTGTACCCTTATGCTAAATTGGCAGCGGACCGGTTAAATGCGTTAAATACAAGATTGAAAACTTTAACTCGAAAACGAGATAAAAAAGAGTACGCTAGAAAAGTGCAAAAATATATTGAAGAAGAATTTTCGGAAGAGTTAAAAAAACTAACTAAAACAGAAGGGCAAATCTTAGTGAAGTTAATACACAGGCAAACAGGAATTACAGCTTTTGATTTAATAAAAGACTTACGTAATGGTTGGAGAGCTTTTTGGTATAACAGTACAGCTTATTTGTTTAATATTTCTTTAAAACGAGAATATGACCCTGAAAATGTGGAAGAAGATTATTTAATTGAAGATATTTTAGTTAGAGCTTGGCAACAAGGTCGAGTAAAATTAGTAAAATCACCTTTAAATTTTGAATACTATAAGTTGTCGAACAAATGGAACACCACAAATAAATCTAATTAATAACTAATGCGTAAGCAAACCCCTTTTGAAGAAAAATTAAATGCTTTAACCCATGGTATTGGTGCTGTTTTAGGGATAGTTGCTTTGGTATTGCTAATTATTTTAGAAACTAAAAAAACAGAGTTTAGTTTGTTTAGTGTCATTATTTATGGCTTATCAATAATTATATTATTTACGGCATCAACAGTATATCATATTATCTCTGACGAAAAAAAGAAGCACTATTTTAGGATTGTAGATCACGTTAGTATTTACTTATTGATCGCAGGAACTTACTCGCCAGTTTTGTTAATTACTTTAGAGCATAGTTTGGGTTGGCCACTGTTTTGTACTGTGTGGGGTATTGCTGCCTTTGGAGTGATTTTAAAACTGTTTTTTACTGGACGGTTTAATGTTTTTTCAACATTATTATATTTAGTCATGGGATGGCTAGTCGTATTTGATTTTGCGACATTATCAAGTATAATGGAGCCAAATGGTATTGTATTGCTTATGGCAGGAGGTTTATCTTATACTGTTGGAATTGTGTTTTATGCCATCGAGAAAATACCATATAATCATGTGATATGGCATTTGTTTGTTTTGGCTGGTGCTATTTGCCACTTTTTTATGGTGTTGTTTTACGTGGTTTAAAAAGCACACGTGTTATGGTTACAATTAAAGTGATAAAGTGATAGCTTCTTGAACCTGTAATAAAGCCATATCTACGATTTTTAAATTTTCGAACTGAGGACTCCATAATGATAATTCTGTGCAAGCTATAAGCACCACATGATCTTGACTATATTTAGTAATCAGATTTTTGTAATCGATAAAATCAGTTTCTGTTTCTGAATAATTATACAACTTTTTACGACAGTTGTCAATGCTGATTTGATCCTCTTTTTCTGGTAAAACTACAGATATTTGCTCTGCTTTGAAAAGGTCTGAAAGATACGTGGAAGTCATCGTATATAAAGATCCAAACAGCATGACTTTAGAAGTATTGATTGATTTTAAGTGTTTTATACTTAAAGCTACAGGATGAAGTATTGGTGTTGTTAGTAATAGTTGATCGGTAGTTTCATGCAAAGTGATATTAGGAACAATACAATGGTCCACATCATGACTAAAAAGAGCTTTTAAACTGTTATCAATAATAGGTTTAAGTGTCTCAAATTGATTAGGCAGAAAAGGATTAATAGTATTAAAATTTACTGAATAGGTTATAGAAGGGCAGGTGTGATAATCACCTTTTACAGCATGGTATTGTTTATTCAATTGTTCCAAATAAAACAATGTGCTTCGACTACCAAGTCCCAAAATCCCTAACATTCCTTTTTTAGTTTGAATCATTTTTTATCTAATATAAAATCTGCAAAGTGGTTATTGCTATCCATTAATTTGTCAATAAGTTGCAGTTTAGTATTCTTCAAATACGATTTTAAAATAGTATCATTATATTTTCTAGAAGTTTCAGTATGTACACGTTCACCTTCCATAAAATGGAATGTTTTACTTAAAGTTTTAATTGTAACATTTTGATTGATTGTACTTACTATGTAGCTTCTAGCAATACCTTCTTCTTCCGTATATTCTGGTTGATGGATAAAGTTATTAGTATCAAAATTGGCACCTAATTCATCATTAATTCTGTCTAATAAATTTAAGTTGAAACGTTTAGTGATGCCTTGACTATCGTTATAAGCAGGTAACACAATATCTCTAGATTTAATAAGATCCAAACCTAATAGAACCTTATCATTTGGTCTTAATGAATCTGATAATTTAGACAAAAAATCTTCTGCTTGTGCATCACTTAAATTACCTAAATTAGATCCTAGAAAGAGAATTATTTTTGGATTGTCGGATTGTTTTAAATCGGCTAAAACATTAAAATAGTCTCCTTGCTTGGTCGTTGTATTAACATTAGGCAATTCTATAGTTATACTTTGTTTTAACTGGTCTAAGGCATTCTGAGAAATATCTATTGGCACATAATTAAAATTATATTTTTCAGTATCTAAAACTTTAAGTAATTCTTTTGTTTTAGTTCCGTCGCCCGCGCCCAACTCGATTAATTCAAAAAAAGTGTTTTTATTAAGCTGTAAAGCTTCAATAATACGGTGTGTTTGATTTTTGAAGATGTCAAATTCTGCTCTAGTTAGATAATACTCAGGCATATTCATAATATCTACAAATAATGCGTCACCTATTTTATCATAAAAATATTTGGATAATAGGTACTTAGGTATGCTACTTAGTCCTTTATCGACGTCGTTTAAAAAATTGTTATTCATATTTATTTAGCTAGTCTAATGCCTGAAAATTGCCATTTTGTTTGTGCAGGAAAAAAGTTTCTGTAGGTTGATCTACTGTGATTTTGTGAAGTGGCTACAGATCCACCACGAAGTACCATTTGATTAACCATAAATTTACCATTATACTCACCAACCGCACCTTTGGCGATTTTAAAATTTGGGTAGGGTAGGTAAGCGGAGTTGGTCCATTCCCAGCGTTGTCCCCAATTTAAGTTTTCAGAGGCTATTTCCCACTCAAATTCCGTTGGTAAGCGCATACCTTTCCAAAAAGCAAAAGCGGCCGCCTCGTAATAAGATATGTGCGTTAAAATAGCCTCAGGATTAACAGGTTTTAACCCAGAGAGTGTATAATGGTGCCAAGTAGTATCGATCTTAACCCAATATAAGGGGTTGTCAATAGCATTGTCTTGGATCCAGTACCAACCTTCGTCCAACCAATATTTAGCGGTTTGGTACCCTTTGGCTTCAATAAATTCAATATACTCTTGATTGGTCACCAAAGCTTTATTTATACTGTACGGCTGCAGGTAGACTTTGTGTAAACCTAATTCGTTATCAAAAGCAAATGTATCGGATTTATGACCAATCTCGTACACACCTTCCGGTACAGATAACCAACCGGAGTCAGAATTAGTGTTTTCTACTAAATTAGTTTCCGTATATTTTGGATGAATGGGGTTTAATGAAAACGTGTATTTTAAGTCGGTAAGTAATAGTTCTTGATGTTGCTGCTCATGATTGATGCCTAAAACAGTCAATTTTCTGACTTCTGGATCTGTTGCTGTGTCTAATAATTGGGCCATATGTTTATCCACATAAGCGCGATATTTAAAAATAACATCACTACTTGGACGTGTAATTAAACCACGATTATGGCGTTCTATACGTTTACCTATGCTGTTGTAATAGCTATTAAATAAATAAGAGTATTCACTATCAAAAACAGTATAATTTGGATAAAACGATTTTAAAATCATTTCTTCAAAAAACCAGGTGGTATGTGCAATATGCCATTTTGGTGGACTTGCAAAAGGAGCGGATTGAGGTATGTAATCCTCTGTCTTTAAAGGTTTGCAAAGCGCTTTTGTATAATTTCTGGTCTCTTGGTAGTGTTTTAAAATGGTATCCATAGCTTCTCAAATATAACAAGTAAATAGCTATAGCTTTAAAGGATAGCTTAATTTTAAACTTATTTTAACGTTGTTTTAAACTTAAATAAACGCTAGTTTTTAGTCGTATTGTACTTTTAAAACGATCGCTTATAATTAGTTTAATGTATGAAAATAACAATAAAAAACTATTATTTGGTTTTTGAGAAATAATTAAGTATTGATAATAAAGATACGATTGCCCAAACACCTTCTAAAATTATAAAAGGTAAGTAGGACATTAACACCGAAGCTAAACACGCCATACTTGCCCCAATAAAATTAAGAAACATAAATGTTAAGTCGGTATTTTTAATTTTTCCTAACACATTTAAAATGTAGGCTAATAATATTTGAAATACACCAACCGAACCAATCCAATCTATGTTGTTCATGTTGTATAGGTTAAGAGCGTTAATAAAAACAGAAGATAAATATTAATCCTCTAAAATAACCTTGTATTCTTCAAAAAAGTCTTCAAAAAGCCCCATATGTGTATTAAAAAACACCATGACTTCTTGCCATGTGTTTTTATTATGGATGGATACTTTTTGTTCTAAAGGTACATAAATTCTAGAAATCTCTTTACCGTTATCTAGTATGTATTCTTCATCATAAATAGCTTCTGGAAGATACTCGTCTAACAAAATAGATTTTAGGGATACTAGTTTTTCCCAGTAATTAATGCGGTTTTCCAAATCGTCCTCAAGGTCTAAGGTTACAAATGCTTTTTTATTATCAAAATAAAACTTGAAGCTTAATCCTTTTAGTTTTGTGTTGTACAAAGTCCATTTTCTTGGAAAAGATTTTCCGAAACTGGTCCAAAACAATTCTTTTATTTCTCTTGATTCTTCTTTTGAAAACATAGATGTCTTTCCGTATTAGTTAAGGTTAAAGGGAGGGATTTACTGATTTTAGTTCTTTAAGTAAGCTATTATATTACGTATGCAATTACAATTCCCAGTATTATAGTGCTAAGCTTAGCTAAGTTAAACTTGTGTCCTTCACTACTTTCAAATAAAATGGTTGTACTAATATGTAAAAAGATACCAATTACTAAAGCTGAAACTTCGTAATAATAGTTTTCAAAAAACTGGAACTGCATAGACAAAAACACCCCTAAAGGCGTCATTAATGCAAATAATAACAGAAACATTAGACTTTTAGGCTTACTTAAATTGGACGCTAAAAAAAATGTCGATAGTATAATCGCGACAGGCAATTTATGGATAATAACACCGTAAATTAAATGCTCATGTGCCTCAATTGGAATACCTTCTAAAACACTGTGTATACTTAAACTTATAAATAATAACCACGGAAAATCGATGCTACTTTTGTCAATATGCACATGCCCATGTTCTGCACCTTTAGAGAAAAATTCTAATATGATTTGCAATAAAATACCAATCATTATAAACAAACCAATAGGTTTGTCTTGGCTGTTATAGACTTCTGGTAAAAAGTCAAATACCGTTATAGATAGTAAAAAGGAACCGCTAAAAGCCAGCAGTAATTTTAGACTGCGATTATGTTTCGGCTTAAAAAACAGAACGATTATATACCCTAAAACAACAGCTATAATGGGAAAAATAAAATTTTGCATTTGTTTTAATAAATTACTTACTTAAAAATCATAATTAAACGATCAGATGTTTTTTTATGGAATAGACTTAATTTATAATCTCCAAAAATATCTAATAAATAAACACCAGCTTGCTCGAATAAACGTTCGAAATCAGCCAAGCTAAACGCTTTGACACGTTCTTGAAATTGGTAATCTTCACCTTCAAAAGAAAAGCTTATATCTTTAATTATATAACCGTTTTCTACACGTCTTTTTTGCAAGAAGTCAATCCCTTCTACCGTTTTTGTGTTTTCGGGCACTAAATTGTCTATAATAAATTCGGTATTCATAAAATCAATAACACCAAAACCGGAGTCATTTAAATTTGCTTGAATGGCTTGGATGGTCGCTAAATTGTCAGCTTCGTTTTCAAAATACCCAAAACTGGTAAACAAATTAAATACGGCATCAAAAGTTTCGCCGAAAGGCTGACACATATTATGTACTTTAAAGTGCAACGTGTCATTTTCAAACTGTTTGGCGTGATTGATACTGTTTTCTGATAAATCAGCACCAATTACATCGTATCCAATCGAGTTTAAGTACACCGCGTGACGCCCTTTTCCGCATGCTAAATCCAATATTTTTCCTTGTTCAGGTAGATTTAAGTATTCGGTTAAATTAGTCATAAACTGCTCAGCTTCAGTATGATCTCTATCTTTGTAAAGTATGTGGTAAAATGGACTATCAAACCATGACGCATACCATTTTTTATCGTTTTGACTCATATTTTTATTGTGGGGTTTAAACTTCCGCGCAAGCTACAGTTTACCAGGCTCTCGCAACTCGCTCTCTCCGAGGAGCTCAAACAAATTGCTCCATCCTTAACCCAATTATTTATAAAGGTTATTATTCCGGCAAAAATAGAGTATTTTTGCAAAGTATTAGACGAAAAGAATGGAAGAAAATTTCAAGATGGTTGCCAAAACTTTATTTGGCTTTGAAGAGTTACTAGCAAAAGAGTTAAAACAACTGGGTGCGCAAGAGATAAAAACGGGCGTACGTAATGTGTCATTTGCTGGAGATAAAGGGTTTATGTACAAATCTAATTTGGCATTACGTACTGCAACAAAAATTTTAAAACCAATACATAGTTTTAAAATTAAAACAGAACAAGATCTATATGATCAAGTGTATAAGATGGACTGGACGCCTTATTTAAAGTCGTCAGGGACTTTGGCTGTGGATGCGACTATAAATTCTACAGTGTTTACGCACTCTTTATATATCGCTCAAAAGACGAAAGATGCTATTGTAGATAAATTTAGAGATGAAACTGGAGAACGTCCAAGTGTGGATTTAAAATTTCCGGATGTTAAAATTAATGTCCATATAGATAGAGAAGAGTGTAACATCTCTTTAGACTCGTCAGGAGATTCTTTACACAAACGTGGTTATAAATTAGCAACCAATATTGCACCAATTAACGAGGTTTTAGCAGCGGGGATAATAATGTTATCAGGATGGGATGGACAATCCGATTTTATTGATCCTATGTGTGGTAGTGGAACTATTTTAGCCGAAGCAGCAATGATTGCTTGTAATATACCGCCCAATTTAATGCGTAAAGAGTTTGCTTTTGAGCGTTGGAATGACTGGGACGTCGATTTATTTGAAAAAATTGAAGAGTCTTTAATTAAAAAAACTAGAGATTTCCATCACAAGATAGTAGGATATGATAAATCACCAAGTGCGGTTACAAAAGCTAAGGAAAACATAGCAAATGCACATTTAGAAGATTTTATAACCATACAGCATGAAGATTTTTTCAAAACTCAAAGAGGAGGGGAAGCTAAATTGCATATGGTATTTAATCCACCATATGGCGAGCGTTTAGATATCGAAATGGAGAGTTTTTATAAAAGTATTGGAGATACTTTAAAACAAAGCTATCCAAATACTAATGCGTGGTTTATTACGTCTAATTTAGAAGCCTTAAAACATGTTGGTTTAAGACCATCACGAAAAATTCACTTAATGAATGCGATGTTAGAATCGCGATTAGTTAAGTATGAAATTTATGCAGGAAGTAAAAAAGGAAAGTACATGAATAAGTAAGCTTTAAGCATATAAGTAAAAAAAAAGGAAGTTGATTAATTATCAACTTCCTTTTCTTTTTTAGTATTTGTTTTACTTTTCTTAAACAATGGAATTAAATAGGAGACACTATAACCATAGCCTACACCAATACGACCAGAATCAAACGTTTTATTAAAGCCAGGGACATGTAAGTTTTCAAAATCTACAGGTTGATCTTGAGTGATCATAGCTTTTAATTGCGCATTAACACCGATATATAAATTTGTAAAGACTTCTGCTTTTAAACCTAATATAAGTTCTACCCAAATTGCAGATAAACCAGTAGATTCTAAGTTTTCAGAAGACGAAAATTGTGGTGACCAATATTGGTCGGTTGCGTATACGGTATAATTAGTTCTAGTTTGACTAAATGTACTAGCTCCAACTCTAAAACCAGTGTAAATCATGTCGTCTGTTCCGATCCAATTATCATATAAGTTATAGTCAAAACCAACTTTAAAATAATTACCTTTTGCGGTAACACTTAAAAAGTCATTGGTCGTCGTTTTTTCTTCATTACCAATTTCTCCAGCAATAAATAAATTTTTACTTAGTCTGTAATCTCCGCTAATTTCAAAGCCAGAATAATCATCGTCTAAAGCGGTTCTTATTAGTTTACTAGCATCAGTCCCCAAGCGTAAACCATAGCGTAATTTAAGGCTATCGTTTTTTGTTTCAACAGTTTGTTCTTGTGCTTGTAACGAAATAGTATAACACAAAAATAAACTAATGATAAAAGAAATAGTGAGTTGTTGTTTCATCTTCAATTGTTAAATTATCATTTTCTGGTTGGGCTAATATTATCCAATTAGCATCTGCTCCGCCGTCTACTGTTACAAATACATCTTTAAAAATAGTTTTATACCCACAGGCTCTAGAGACATACACATCTTCCGCTTCATACGTTATAGTAATGGTATCTGTATTACCTGAGGTAATATTACCATCGTCATCTAAAACCGTATTATTTGTAAGATAAAAAACAGTGCTATTTTGGTCAGTACGTAGGGGTAAAATAAGTTGATTTACCGTTTCAACATTATAATCTGATAAAACATCATCATTATCTTCTCCTATGACATACAATCCAATGGCATCTTTTTGGCTATCTGTTGCGTTATTGTTGTAAAAATCAATAATTAAACTTGGTGTAGTCGCTGTAGTTTCCGAGCATAAATCGTCACGTTCGCAGGTCAAAAGACTACACGATAGAATTATTAATAAGTAAAGTTTTAAATGTTTCATTTACGATATAATTATTTCTTCTCTAAAAGTACAATATTTTCGACATGATGTGTTTGTGGAAACATATCTACTGCTTGCACTTTAGTAATCTTATAGATGTCTTTCATCAATTCTAAATCTCTAGCTTGTGTCGCACTGTTACAACTTACATATACTATTTTTTGTGGCGCAATATTTAGTATTTGTTGAACAACATCTTTGTGCATCCCATCTCTTGGAGGGTCTGTAATAATAACGTCTGGTTGACCATGAGTATTTATAAACTCTTGATTAAAAACGTTTTTCATGTCTCCTACAAAAAACTCACAATTTGTAATATTATTGCGTTCAGCATTTTCTTTTGCTGCACTAATAGCATCAGGCACAGCTTCTACACCAACCACTTTTTTTGCCTTTTTAGATACAAATTGAGCAATAGTTCCAGTTCCAGTATATAAATCATAAACTAGCTCGTCTCCTTTTAAATCGGCAAACTCACGTGTTAGTTTATATAATTCGTAGGCTTGATTGGAATTAGTTTGGTAAAACGACTTGGCATTTATCTTAAACTTTAAACCTTCCATTTCTTCAAAAATATGATCTTCACCTTTAAAGCAAATCACATCTTGATCGTATATAGTATCATTAGCTTTTTCGTTAATAATATATTGTAAAGAGGTTATTTCTGGGAATGTTTCAGCAACGTAATTTAAAAGTAACTCACGTTTAGATGCATCTTCTTTAAAAAACTGAACAACAACCATAATATCCCCAGTAGAAGAGGTGCGTATCATCATGGTACGTAACAAACCGGTTTGGTTTCTGGTGTTAAAGAATTCTAATTCATTTTCAATAGAAAAATCTCTAACAGCGTTTCTGATAGCATTTGAAGGATCTGCTTGTAAATGACATTTTTTAATATCTAAGATCTTATCCCACATTCCTGGAATATGAAAACCAAGTGCATTTCTATCACCCAGATCTTCATCAGATTGGATTTCTTCTAAAGTTAACCAACGCGAGTCACTAAAAGAAAATTCCATCTTATTTCTATAAAAATACTGTTCTGCAGATGGTAAGATAGGAGTGATTTCTGGTAAATCTAAATGTCCAATTCTAGTTAGGTTATTAGTGACTTCATTCTGTTTATAAAACAATTGATGCTCATAGCCCATATCTTGCCATTTACAACCACCACAAACGCCAAAATGCTCACATTCCGGAGTGGTACGTTTATCACTTAATTTATGAAAAACGGTAGCCTTACCTTCAAAATAAGATTTACGCTTTTTAAATGTTTGTACATCAACTATATCTCCTGGTACTGCGTTTGGTAAAAATATAACACGCCCATCAGGTGCTTTTGCTACAGTTTTTCCTTTTGCTGCAGCATCTAAAACTTCTACATTAGTAAAAATTTGCTTTTTTGTATTTCGTCTTGCCATAAGTGCAAAAGTAATGAAAGGATTTTCGATTTGCGAGTTATGATTTATGATTTTTTTACGAATCTAATTTTGATTGATTAAAATGAAAACGAAAATGGTTTTAATCGCAACTTTTTTATTAATTTGCAACTTCTTAGGGATGATTTCTCTCCCACGCTGAATTTTCGAGCTTTCGAAAGGATAAAGGTACAGAAGGAATGGCTACTTTATAACTTTAAATATTGAAAAAATGGCTGTTTTAAACCAATTAACGTCGCAAGAAGCGATGGACTTAGAAAACAAATACGGAGCACACAATTACCACCCACTACCTGTTGTATTAAGCAAAGGAGAAGGTGTTTTTGTTTGGGATGTAGAAGGAAAAAAATATTACGATTTTTTATCTGCATATTCTGCAGTAAATCAGGGACATTGTCACCCGAAAATTGTTGGTGCAATGGTAAAACAAGCACAAACATTGACTTTAACGTCTCGTGCTTTTTATAATGACATGTTAGGTAAATTTGAAAAATTTGCGACAGAGACATTTAACTACGATAAATTATTACCAATGAATACTGGTGCTGAAGCAGTTGAGACGGCTTTAAAACTATGTAGAAAATGGGCTTATGAGGTTAAAGGGATTGACGAAAATGAGGCAGAAATTGTGGTTTGCGAAAACAATTTTCACGGGCGTACAACTACTATTATATCATTTTCTAATGATCCAGTAGCCCGTAAAAACTTTGGACCATATACTAATGGATTTATTAAAATTGAATATGATAATCTTAAAGCATTAGAAGAGGTCTTAACTAGTAATAAAAATGTTGCAGGATTCTTGGTAGAACCTATTCAGGGAGAAGCAGGGGTTTATGTACCAAGTGAAGGTTATTTAGCAAAAGCTAAAGCATTATGCCAAAAACACAATGTATTATTTATTGCGGACGAAGTGCAAACAGGTATTGGTAGAACAGGACGTTTATTAGCGACTTGTGGTAACTGTACTTGTTCTGATAAGCACTGTTCTGGTACTCCAGAAGTGAAAGCTGATATTTTAATTTTAGGAAAAGCGTTATCAGGAGGGGCTTACCCAGTAAGTGCTGTATTGGCTAATGATGACATCATGAATGTTATTAAGCCAGGAAATCATGGTAGTACTTTTGGTGGAAATCCTGTTGCTGCAGCAATTGGTACAGCTGCATTAGAAGTTATTAAAGATGAAAAGTTAGCACAAAATGCTTTTGATTTAGGTGAATTATTTAGAAGTGAATTATCTAAGTTTATTGAAACTTCAAATATCGTTAACACAGTTAGAGGTAAAGGGTTATTAAATGCTATTATAATTAACGATACAGAGGATAGCGATACAGCTTGGAATATATGTATGGCTTTACGTGATAATGGATTATTGGCTAAACCAACACATGGAAATATCATTCGTTTTGCTCCACCTTTAGTAATGACTAAAGAACAATTATTAGATTGTGTAGGTATTATTACAAAAACTCTGAAGCAGTTTGAAAAATAATTATTAGATTTATATAAATAAAAAAGGCTGTCAAATATGACAGCCTTTTTTTATGTGTTTTAATTAGTGTTATTTTTTATTAGCAACAATTACTTTTTTAGTCGTTACGTTACTATTAGATAATATCGTTTTTACAAGATATACACCATCACTAAGGTTTTTAGTAGAGTAACTTAGTCGTGTATTTGTATTTTTAACTTGTTTACTAAATACTAATTTACCAGAGATGTCATATAATTCAATAGTATTAATATCTAAATTATTAGGATTAAGGACTACTAATTCTGATATCGTATTATTTTGTAATACGTTAAAATTGTTTTCGGCAAACTCATCCGTTGATAAGGTGTTAGCTTCTTCAAAAGTGATTTCAAATCTAGTAGCATAACTACCAATAGGTAAATTAAGTTGATAATCTTGTTGTCTTAAGTCCACATAAAGATTATTTTCTATGTCATGCAAGTATATTGGTTGAGACGAATCAAAATTTTGTATATCACTTAATCTGAAATTTATGACCTGCTGTGCATCTAAATTTAAATTTAAAGGAATCTTTAAATCTACTTGATAATTATCTGCTTTAGTAACATAAGGCTCATTGTTTTGAATCCAGTTAGCATCAGCACTTAAAGCTCCATAGATTTTACTTTCTAAACCATAATCAAAGTCTGAAGAGGCTGTTTGATGAAAATTATGAAGTAGTTGTCTTGTATAAAGCGATCCAAAATCTACATTTAATCTAAATCTTTTAAAGTCTTCTGGTAATATTTGAAGACCATTAGAATCGTATACAATAGTATGACGAGCCGTATTATCTTCAGTATTACTTTCTGCTGTTCTATAAAATTCACTTTGTCCTCCCGTTTTTTTATAGAAAACACGATGACTATCAGACGTTAAAAGTGTTCCTGTAGCAGCTCCTTTAACCATGAAACCTTGACCAATAGGTATGTATCGTCTGGCTTCTTTTCCTGACGTTGCTGCCGAACCGCTAGTATTTAAAGAGCCATCAGAATTATAGGCGTCAAAAGGAGGAGCAACGTAGGAATCTACAGTTCCTGAAGCGTTTATAGTATAAGCACCATAACCACCTCTGTAAGCTGTTAAAGTGTGAGAGGTTATAGTTTGATCTTGTTCCCAATAATATAAAGTTCCAGCATCTAGTAAAAGACTATTGTTAGGATCATGTATAAAATCACGTGCATCCATAGCAGAAGGATAAGGATTACCGATTAAGGTTTCTTGTCCTAAAACTATATCTGTGTTAATTTCGCCTGCATTTGGCTTTCCTCTAAAATCATACTGTTGTCCGGCAATTGGGGTAGAACCAACGGTTCCTTTCATTGTAAAACCATAACCAGCATCTACAAATCCTGAGGCACCAACATAATCCCATGCGCTGTAATCGGCTCCTGGATTAAATTTCCAAAGCCAATAGCTTTCTATATTTAGAGGTGCACTGGTTCCGTTATATCCAGTGGTCGCATAACCAGCTATAACACTATTGGTTATATCAGTAATATCATAAATATTTTGATTGGGAATAAAAGTAGAATTACCTGTTGTATTCACTGAAACGTTACCTACGGGTGAAGCCCAATAATTATAAGCATAATTATTAACGGTTCCTTCTTGGTAAACACTTAGTTTTCCTAATCCAGAATTTCCAGTTGCTCCAGTACCTTGGATAATTTGTCCTTCATTTCTTAAATAAATACTGCTATTTGCTTCTTGCAGGTTAATGTTGTTCTCAACAAATATCGGAGCAACATCTGCTACACTATCGTCGAAACCAGTTCCGTCTACAAAAATATAGGCGTCGTTTCTGACTGTCAGTTGCGCTAAACTCAAGTATATAGGGCATACGAGTAGGGCGTATAATAAGTTTTTTTTCATTGTTTGGGGGCTTTTTTTATAATATACGAATTATTCTATAAAAATATTAATTTTATTGATATAAACATATTTATTTTAACTTAATAATTTCATTTTTAGGGTTTTGGCTGATATTAGGTGTCGGGTCTATGCGTAAGTACTCTGTAAATACAAGTTATTTTTTAGTATTATAAACGTCTAAAATCCTTTAAAAATATAGTAAATTTGCTATCACTGAATTTAATTAAATTAAAAAGACTAGTGCTAAAAAAAGGAAACATATATTATCTCTCTATAGTGTTAGGAGCAGTAGTCGCTATTTATGCTAATGCTAATGAAAAGCAGAACTTATTGCTATTGATTGGAGGAATAGCATTATTAATGTTTGGTGTTTTTAATTTACAATCGGGAATTCCTAGTAAAAAGGAAAAGGATACTTTTGTAGAATCCGAATTAATTGAAGACGAAGAAGAATGAAATTAAAAATTGGTGATAAAGTAGATGTTTTAGATGATGCACTTTCTGGTGTAATAATGTCCATTAAGGGCGAGACTATTACTATTGAAACTGAGGATGGATTTGATCTTGAATTTAAGGTTTCAGAACTGGTAAAAACTAAATCCGCAACGCTTAGAAATAATGTGTTTGATTCGGCATCTATACGTCAAGTATTATCTGAGAAGACAGAAAAAAAACGACATTCTACAACCAAGGTTAAAGCAAAGGAACGTTATGAGCCAATGATGGAAGTGGATTTACATCTACATAAATTAGTGGATCATGAAAGAGGTATGACTAGTTATGATAAATTGACTATTCAATTAGATACTGCTAGACATAAGTTAGAATTTGCTATCAAAAAACGAATTCAAAAAATTGTATTTATACACGGCGTTGGAGAAGGTGTTTTAAAAATGGAACTTGAGACCTTATTTAGTAGATACGACAATGTCAAATACTACGAAGCCGACTATAAAAAATATGGTTTAGGCGCCACAGAGGTTTATATTATGCAAAATCGTAATTCTTAAATTAGTTGATTAAATAAAGGGAGGCGTAATTGTTCTGGTTTTAGACATTAATGTATCATCTAAAGTTCCAAATTCAGTTTCGTCATAAATAATTTCAGGAAAAGAAATATTTTCAAACTTTAGAGTAACAGTAAATGTTTGAGAAATCGTATGACTTCTAAAAGACGTAGGAGGATTATTATTCATAAAGAGAGGATTTAAATAATCAGGACCAGTAGTACTGTCTGAGACATCATTAGTAGGGTTATTATCAAAGGAGGTAATCTCTTCGTTTCTGGTTGGTACACCATCACCATCATCATCGTTATCCAGATAATTTGGGATGCCATCTCCATCAGTATCCAAAGCATTACTTAGGCCGTCAGTTTCTGTATAAGCAACACCTTCGCTTGCTGTTAAAACATTATCACCATCATCATCCGCATCTAAAAAATTAGGTAAACCGTCACCGTCTGTATCATCATCATAAAGGTCTCCGTTACCATTTAAATCTTCTAACTCGGCAGGGATACCATCATTATCATCCTCAAGTAAACTAACAGTAAAATACGCAGTACCACTAGTTGATGTATACTCCTCAGTGATTTGAATACCATTTGGAGGGACATCATTACAGAAAAAATCTGAAGGATCACTAGTGTAACTTCTAAATGTAAATAAACCTGCAACACTCGCTACAGTAACTTCTGTTGTTACTAAATCTACGAATAAGGCATTATCTGCGTTAACTGCAGTTTCTACTAAAGAAGCAACAGTAAAACTAGGACTATCTAGTTGTAATGATAACGTTTCGTTAGGGTCAGTTTTCGCTTTAAAAAAGACCAAATCACCACAGGCTTCAAAAGTATCATCAAATTCTAGTTCTGTTGTAATAATGTCACCATCGTCACAAGATAATAGGCTGAATATAGAGATAAGTAAAACTGAAATTTTTCGCATTGCTGATAAGTTTAAAAAACAAAAATAAGTGAATTGTCAAACTTATAACGTTGCTTAAGACAATTAATTTTATTTAAACTATTTTTGCACCCATTAATAGCAAAAAAACACAATGAAACCAATATATTTTGATAATGCAGCGACTACCCAATTAAGACCAGAAGTTATTGATAAAATGACTAAAATGATGCATGAGTCTTATGGTAACGCATCTTCTACACATAGTTTTGGGCGCTCTGCGAAAGCATTGGTTGAACAGGCTAGAAAAACGGTTGCTAAGTATTTAAATGTGTCCGCTTCAGAGATTGTGTTTACTTCGGGAGGTACGGAAGCAGATAACTTGGTTTTATTAAGTGCTGTTAGGGATTTAGGTGTAAAAAATATAATAACGTCTAGAATAGAGCATCATGCCGTGTTGCATACTGTAGAGCAGTTGGAGCGTGAATATGGTATCACTCTTAACTATGTAGATTTAGATAAGGACGGTCATGTAGATTATACACATTTAGAACAATTATTGCAATCTCCAGATAAGACATTAGTTAGTTTAATGCATGTTAATAATGAAATTGGTAATATTTTAGATATGAAGCGTGTAGGTGATTTGTGTAAGCAAAATCAAGCGTTATTCCATAGTGATACGGTGCAGTCTGTAGGACATTATGAATTAGATTTACAAGATATCTCCATAGATTTTATGGCTGTAAGTGGGCATAAATTTCATGGACCAAAAGGGGTTGGATTTGCTTTTATTAGAAAGCATTCAGGGCTTAAACCATTAATTTTTGGAGGCGAGCAAGAGCGTGGTCATCGCGCTGGTACAGAGTCGGTGCATAATATTGTTGGTTTAGAAGAGGCTTTAAAATGGTCTTATGATAATTTAGAAGAAGAAAAAAGATACATCACAGATCTTAAAACCTATTTTATACAACAATTAGAAGCTAATTTTCCAGGTGTTGGTTTTAATGGTGATTCTGCTAATTTTGAAAGAAGTACGTACACTGTTTTAAATGTCTGTTTACCAATAGCTGAAGAAAAAGCATTGATTTTATTATTTCAGTTAGACTTAAAAGGTATAGCCTGTTCTAAAGGTAGTGCGTGTCAAAGTGGAAGCTCAAAAGGGAGTCATGTACTGTCTCAAATTTTAAGTGAAGCCGACCTTTTAAAAGCGTCATTACGTTTTTCTTTTAGTAGGTATAATACAAAAGAGGAGATAGATTATGTTATTGACGTGTTAAAAGAATTTATTTAAGTCCTTTTATATCGTATTTTTGTAATTCAAAAAAAAATAATTGCTAAACTATTCTACTTACTTAAATGCTAATTCTACGCAATGGGTGACTTTTGTCCATGGAGCAGGAGGGAGTAGTTCTATTTGGTTTAAGCAAATTAGAGATTTTAAAGCCGAATTTAACGTCCTGATTTTAGATCTTCGTGGTCACGGAGCTAGTAAGCCAAGATTAAAAGATACGTTTAAGTCTAAATATACTTTTGATTCTATTACCAATGACATACTTGAGGTTATTAATCATTTAAAGATTGAAGCTTCTCATTTTGTGGGTATTTCTTTAGGGACTATTTTAATAAGAAACCTAGCAGAAAAACATCCCGATCGTGTGCAAAGCATGATTATGGGAGGCGCTATAATGAAATTGAATTTTAGATCACAAATCTTGATCAAATTAGGGGTGATTTTTAAGAGTGTTGTGCCATACATGTTATTGTATCGTTTTTTTGCGTTTATTATAATGCCTAAAAAAAATCATAAAAAATCTCGATCCTTATTTGTTAACGAAGCCAAAAAATTATATCAAAAAGAATTTATTAGGTGGTTTAAGTTAACCTCAGAGATTAATCCTTTACTTCGCTTTTTTAGGGCAAAAGATATCAAAATACCAACGTTGTATGTGATGGGGGCAGAGGACCACTTATTTTTACCTTCCATAAAGGATATTGTAAAGTCACATTCTACCTCTATATTATATGTGGTGGAAAAATGTGGTCACGTGGTCAATGTGGAGCAGCCTTTACTATTTAACAAAACAAGTTTGGACTTTCTTAAAAGTAGGATAGTAGTTAACTAGTTTTTTTGAATAGCTTCTATTTGTTCAAGAATAGCTTGTGCTTCGGCTTGTTTTTTATCACTTTCGCTCCTGTTAGTCGTTGATAGTTTGTAAGATTCTTCTAAAAGCTTTTTATACTGATCCTGAAGTTTATCTAATGCGCTTTTCTTTTTAAATAATCCAAACATAATTTTTTATACAAAGATAAAGATTGAATACCATTTGAATAATAAGGATGTGTTAATCTTTAGTTTAAGTAAAAAATAAGGTGTGCATATAACGTCCTGGTACAAAAGTAAAAGCACCAGCAATAAGCATTGCACCAACGTATAAGCCAATCATTTTTAGTTTATGACGTCTTACCTGGCCTTTTTTAATGGCAGTGTATGCAGTAGGTACTGTATAAAGGGTTAAGAGACTAAATAGATGTATCCAACCAAAATGATTAAATAATTGCGGGCCAATAAACGACGGCATAAATAAAGTAATGATGGCGGTTAAAAACATTAGTATCATATAAATCCGACCAATTATTTTATGAGTAACCGTTCCTTTTTTGAGAATAAAACTAAGTGTTCCTAATACAAAAGCAGGGAGTATGGTGGCTAAATGAAGGTACATTAATGTAGTATAAGACATAGTATTGATTTATTATACATCAAACTTATACTTATTCTAATAGGCTTGTAATTTAATTTTACTGAAGTGTTGTTTTTTTAAGATGAAGTGTTTTAATCCTCTAAAAGCGCATAGTGGTTCTTACATTAAAAACACGAGGTGTTAAGTAGTTTGGAATAGCATTTTGACCTTTAGTGTAGACATCTCTAACCCAGGTGTTAGTAATGGAATTTTGCACATCAAAGACGTTAAAAATTTCGAAACCCAAAGATAATTCTTTAAATGCTTTTTTCCAGCCTGAATTAAATTGCTTGTTTTTATCGACCAACACAAACTGAAACCCAATATCAGCACGTTTATAATCAGGCAATCTACTTTGGAAGATATATGGATCTGCATAACTAGGTGATCCACCTGGTAAACCTGTGTTGTAAACCAAGTTTAAATACATCTTCATACCTGGTATATTTGGCACGTAATCTTGAAATAAAGCAGCAAATTTTAAACGTTGGTCCGTTGGTCTTGCAATATAGCCTCTATCGTTTATATTTTCTTCTGTTTTAAGATATCCAAAACTAAACCAGCTTTCTGTACCTGGCACAAACTCGCCATTTAATCGCAAATCTAAACCATAAGCGTAAGCCTCCGCATTGTTAGTTGCGCTATATCTAATACGAACATTTTCTAAAGTATAGGGATTGACGTCTGTCATTTTTTTATAATAAGCTTCACTAGTCAATTTAAAAGGTCTATCCCACATTTTAAAACTATAATCGTTACCCAGAACTAAATGCACAGATTTTTGAGCCTTTACGTCAGCCTGCACAACACCTTCTTGGTTACGTAGTTCTCTGTAAAAAGGCGGTTGGTAGTACAATCCACCACTAACTCTAAATAACATGTCTTTACTCCAATTTGGCTTTATAGAAAATTGTGCACGAGGACTAAACACGTTTTGTGATACGTTTTGATTTGTAGCTTCGTCATTAACGGTCCAGCTATGGCTTCTAACACCAGCATTGTACCAAACATCATGCTCGCCAATTGTACTACGCTTGCTCCATTGTACGTATGCTTGCAGTCTATTTATTGTTGTGTTGTTGCTTGATCTAACATCTTGATAAGCTTCTAATGGACCTTCGTAAGGTGTGTAAGGTTGATCATTAAACGTATCAGAATTTGGAGGGTTAATGTAAAATCCTGCAGAATCAATAACTTCCCATTCTACTAGACGATCTCTTATGTCTTCGCTGGTATATTTAATAGAGAATTTGAATTCGTTTTCATCTTTAGTATAAGTTCCTTTGGCTTCAACATTGGTGATTAAAGCATCTAAATCGTTACGACCATGATTTAATTGACTACCAATACCTTCGGTAAATTCAACTTCACCTAAATTTTCATCTCCAATATTACTATTAACTTCTCCTAAAGCATATTGTGCTAGGATGTCAAAATATTCTTCTTCTGTAGTGTGGTAAGTCGAAGTCACTAAAGCTATGGATAAATCGTCATTAACATCATAGTTGGCACTTAAAGCACCAAATAACGTTTGATACCTATCTTTTTCTTGACCTTCATATTGTACAACTAAAGCTTGTGGATCATCTAAAGTCCCAAAATTAGTTTGTCTTGTTAGCGGTGTATAATCATACTTGTTAAGTGAAGCATTACCTAAAAAACTAACCTCTAATTTATCCGTAAATTGATAGGTTAAATAACTTTGGACATCGGCAAAAGTCGGTTTGAAGTTGGTTTCCGTTTCTTTTGCATTTACTAATAAGCTATTGTCTCTATAGCGCAGACCAACTATTCCTGTAAATTTGGAATCTTGACTAACAGTTTCTATAGCCACACTTGCACCTAATAAACTAACATCCACAGCAACACCGGTGCCAGTAGGTTTGCGATAGGTAATATCTAAAACAGAGGATAATTTGTCACCATATTTAGCTTGAAACCCTCCAGCTGAAAAATCTACATTTTGGACTAAATCAGAATTAACAAAACTTAAACCCTCTTGTTGTCCAGAACGAATTAAAAATGGTCTATAGACTTCAATACCGTTTACATAAACTAGGTTTTCATCATAATTACCACCTCTTACAGAGTATTGCGTACTTAACTCGTTATTACTACTAACTCCGGGAAGTGTTTTTAATAGGTTTTCAATACCAGCTTGGGCCCCAGGAATTTTGGTTAAAGTTTCGGGGTCAATATTGACAATACCTTCGACATCTTTTCTTTTTCGACCATTAATAACTACGGTAGAGATTTGTTCTACATTTTCTTTTAAAACAGGATTAAATTCTAATGTTTCTCCATTTTTAAGATTAAAAGTCGCCGTAATGTTTTTATGAGATACATGAGAGAATATAACTTTGACCTCAGTGTTTGCTGTAATTTTAATTTCGAAAAAACCATTGGCGTTGGTTTGTGTACCAAATTGGCCACTTTTAATGTTTACTGCGTCTACAGGTTGATTAAATTCGTTTAAAATAACGCCTTTAATAGTTCCTGTTTGTGCTAAACAAAATAGCGGAAATAAAAAGGCAATTAATTTTATGGTATAGTTAGGTCTGTCCAAGGGGTGTTGTTTTATTTTCTAAAAAAGCTTGCTTCAAAAGTAGTGCTATTTCCTACGTTATCAGTAACAATGACTTTTAAATTGTTCTTAGTATCAGTAACGACTTTATCGTTAAAATCGTATGTTAACGTTTTCTTTTTGTAGTCATACTCCATTAAAATCCACTCACCATTTATTGACGCTCTATAATTAGAAATCCCAGATTCTTTATCTTCAATTTTGATTTTTAAAAAGCGATATTTACTTAACCACTGTCCATCTTTAAAACTTACGGGTGTAATTACAGGAGCATCAATGTCTCTAGCCAGGCAAAATTTGCCTAAGTTTTTAGTTCTAGTAATTAATTTATTTTCTTCTCGAATAGTGGAGGAGTAGCTTGGATAATTTTTATAGCCTATTAATCTAGCGATGTAAACTTGCTTCAAGTCTTCTGGCGTGTAATTACTAACATCATAAGTAATAGTAAAATATTTTTTTACAGCTAAATTATTTTTATGTAATGTTAAAGTATCTCCATTGACTTTATAATCTATAAAAAAGTCTTCGTAAAAGGTTTGTTTAGGAAAATCTACCTTTATTTTTTGATTTTCTAATGTGTTTATTTCTTCAGATGTTATGTAATAAGGGGATATAAAGCTTGCCGCAACATCATTTGGTTGTTTGTCAACTCCTTTTATACTAATATCAATGGTGGTTTCGTTTCCGTCAAAATCTGTAATTTTTATTTTATAAACATTAGATAGTGTATCGTAAATTATTAAATAACCATCATCCACCATGTTGTCGTACATACTTAGTGGGTTATTAGTGTCCTTGAATAGTTTTTGAAGGCGTTCTTTTTTATCTTTATAGTGCTTATAATCTATTAGCCTATTAATATGTTTGGTTTCATCAAAAGAAAATTTCTTAAAATCAAGTGTAAAATTCGACATACCATTGTAAAGCGTTTCAATTTTGTACACCCCATTTTTATTAGCCGCTAAATCGTGTCTATCAATACTATTAATAGCAAACCCAATTTTACCATGAGCGGTTAAATCTTCTGTTTTGTAATTTCCGTCTTTTAAAGGAATAAGGCGTAATTTTTGCTTTAAATTAGATCCGTTTACGTGAGATAAATCATTTATAGGATAGGCATAAATACTGCTAACTAAGGGTTTTTTAGTGTCTTTAATTTTTAAGCCAAATAAAAGGGGGTTTATTGGGCGATCTTGATTATCTCTAATTTCAAAATGAAGGTGTGGCCCACCAGAACCACCAGTGTTACCAGAGTAAGCAATTATATCACCTTTGGTGACCACTAAGTCGTTTATATCTGGAAACAACTCTATTTCATAGCTTTCTTTTTCATATTGACGTTCTTTAACATAAGCTTCGACTCGGTCTGAAAATCGTTGCAAATGCCCATGGACAGTAATATATCCGTTAGGATGTGTAATATAAATAGCTTTACCATAGCCGTAATGAGATACTTTAATCCTACTAATATAACCACTTGCGGTGGCATAGATATTTAAACCCTCTCTTTGCTTAGTTTTGATGTCTAAACCGGAATGAAAATGATTACTTCTAAGCTCGGCAAACGTACCTGATAGTACTAAATCTATATCTAAAGGCGATCTAAAATAGTCCTGAGGATAGATGTTTTGAGCTTGGCTAAAAGTTGAAATAAAAACGAATAAAAAAAGTGTGTTGCGCATAAATATTTGTTAGTGCTAAAATATAAATAAAGGTTTCAATTACCAAAGTAAAATCAAAGACTTAGCCATTCTGTTGATAATGAGGCTAATTAAGCGTTATTTAAAAAATTATCAAAAATTAATTGTATTGTGTTAAGGTTTGATTAACTTTGTAGGATAAGTATAGTATTAGTTCATGAGTAAGATTGAAACCATTGTTGAAGCTCTAGAAAGTAAAATTAGTAAAGTCTTAAACAGGCAACAAATTTTAAAACTAGAGAACGTAAAGCTTAAATCAGCTTTAGAACAATCTCAGTCTAAGTTACTTGCAAAGGATTTAGAATTAGAAGCCTGGCAAGATAAGTATAACACTTTAAAAATGGCTAACACAATACTTGGCAGTGACAATGATAAACGAGAAACAAAGCTCAAAATAAATACATTAATTAGAGAAATTGACCATTGTATAAGTCAGTTATCAAGTTAAAGTTTATATAGTTTTTATGGCAGACACGCTTAAAATAAAATTATCTATAGCAAATAGAGTCTACCCATTAACTATTACACCTAGTCAAGAAGAAGGATTGCGCGCCGCAGCAAAGAAGATAGAGACTATGATTACCAAGTTTGAGCAGAGTTATTCTGTAAGAGACAAACAAGATGTTTTAGCCATGTGTGCATTACAATTTGCGAGTCAAGTAGAACAGAAAGCATTAGATAAAGACCATGTGGCAGAACACGTACACGATAAGTTAAACGCTTTAAATGACATGTTGGACTCACATCTTAGTTTATAATACGTTCATATAACATAACAATATTAGGTTACTGCCTACATTAATTATTTTTTTGATAAACTCAACAGTTAATTCTTTAAAAAGGGTGAGTTTTAAGTTGTAAAAGCGTGCTGCTAATAGTGATTTATTACTATTTAGGCAGATTATTGATCAACTTGTTAGCCCTAAACTTATATTTAAGGAGTTTATACAAAACCAAAATTAGTGTAGGCTTTTTTTATATATAAACAATCAGAAATGGATAAAACAATTTTAATTATAGCAGGTATTGCAATAGGAGCCATAATAGGTTTTATAGTCGCTAAAATATTAGAGCGCAACAATGCATCAAAACTTATCAAAGGTGCAAAAAAATCAGCTTCAGCTATCCTCAAGGAAGCTAATGTAGAGGGAGAAGGTATTAAAAAAGATAAAATACTTCAAGCAAAAGAGAAGTTTTTAGAGCTTAAAGCAGAACATGAAAAAGTGATCTTATCACGTGACAAAAAAATGTCTGACACAGAAAAACGTGTTAGAGATAAAGAGTCTCAAGTATCTAGTGAACTATCTAAGAATAAAAAGTTAAATACCGATATAGAAGTTAAGGTAAAAGATTATAATCATAGACTTGATGTTTTAGATAAAAAACAAGAAGAGTTAGACCGATTACATAAAAGTCAGGTAGAGCAATTAGAAGTTATTTCTAGCTTATCTGCAGACGAGGCTAAATCTCAATTAGTAGAGTCTTTAAAAGGTGAAGCAAAAAGTGATGCTATGGCGTATATCCAAGATAAAATGGAAGAAGCTAAATTAACAGCACAACAAGACGCTAAAAAAATTATAATTAATACAATACAACGTATTGGTACGGAGGAAGCAGTAGATAATTGTGTTTCTGTATTTAATATTGAAAGTGATGATGTTAAAGGACGTATTATTGGTCGTGAAGGACGTAATATTCGTGCAATTGAAGCTGCCACAGGCGTAGAGATTATTGTAGATGATACGCCAGAGGCAATTATATTATCATGCTTTGACTCGGTTAGAAGAGAGGTAGCACGTTTATCACTTCATAAATTAGTAACGGATGGACGTATTCACCCAGCACGAATTGAAGAAGTCGTAAAGAAGACACAAAAACAGATAGAACAAGAAATTATTGAAGTTGGTAAACGCACGGTAATCGATTTAGGTATTCATGGTTTACATCCAGAATTGATAAAAATGGTTGGACGTATGAAGTATCGTTCGTCTTACGGACAAAACTTATTACAACACTCGCGTGAAGTTGCTAAACTTTGTGGTGTAATGGCTGCCGAATTAGGTTTAAATCCAAAATTAGCTAAGCGTGCGGGATTATTACATGATATAGGTAAAGTACCAGATGCAGAAGCAGACATGGAAACACCACATGCTATTCTAGGTATGCAATGGGCTGAGAAGTATGGAGAGAAGGATGAAGTATGTAATGCCATTGGAGCTCACCACGACGAAATCGAGATGAAATCTTTATTATCACCAATCATACAGGTTTGTGATGCTATTTCTGGAGCGCGTCCAGGGGCAAGACGTCAAGTATTAGATAGTTATATACAACGTTTGAAGGATTTAGAAGAAATTGCTTTTGGATTTAACGGAGTTAAAAAAGCATACGCAATACAAGCAGGTAGAGAATTACGTGTTATTGTGGAAAGTGAAAAAGTAAGCGACCAAATTGCAGCAGATTTATCGTTTAGTATTTCTCAAAAGATACAAACAGATATGACATATCCAGGTCAGGTAAAAGTTACAGTAATTAGAGAAACCAGAGCTGTTAATATAGCAAAGTAGTGCTCTTCTTAAATATATAAAATAAAAAAATCCTGCTTAAAGCAGGATTTTTTTATTTGATGGAATTACTATTTTGAAGCTTGTACCAACATCAATTTTACTATCTACAGTAATGGTGCCTCCAAACGCTTCCAGTTGGTTTTTGACTAAGTATAAGCCAACACCTTCTGCATCTTCATTAGTATGAAAGGTTTTGTACAATCCAAATATGTCTTTGCCAAATTTTTCTAGATCTATACCTTTTCCATTGTCTGTTAAAGTCAGTTCTATATTATCGTCAACACAAACAGAGTCTATGGTAATGATTGGATTACGATCGGGATGTTTATACTTAATAGCATTAGTAATTAAATTTTGTAGGATACTATGCAAGTAAGCTGAACTAAAATGAACATTACAGTTGTGTCTTACATTATTATAGATAGTAGTACTGCTTTCTGAGATGATAAAGGTTAGTTCTTCTATAACAAGATTAACTTCATTACCTACTCGTATTTTACTATCTATTGTGTTTTTTTTAGATTGAATAGTTACGATTTTACTTAAACTGCTTAATGTTTTTGTCAACGATTTTGATATCGTCCTTAAATGTCTAAACATTTCTTGTTTTTCAACTTCCGAGTCAGCATCTTCATGAAATTTTAGTATACTTTCAAAATTACCAGCATGTTGCTTTAAGTTGTGAGACACGATGTGAGCAAAACTTTTTAATCTATTATTTTGAACGGTAATAACATCTATTGAGCTTTTTAGAGAAAACTCACTTGCTTTCTGTTTTGTTATATCTGTATGTGTTCCAATAATCCTCAAAGGGTTTCCTGCTGTATCTCGTTCTATAATTTTTCCTTTATCTAAAATCCATCTATAACTATTGTCTTTATGTAATATTCTGTGCACATTTACATATTCTGCGTTTGTCCCATTAATGTGGTTTTCAAAATCTTCAAAATAATCATGTCTATCTTCAGGGTGCACACGATCATCCCATTCGGAAGTATCAGAACTTATTTCATCATCTTTAAATCCAATTATTTTTTTAGATTCTTTTGAGTAAAAGACTTCATTTGTTTTTGAGTTCCAATCCCAAACGCCAATTCCCGAGTTTTTTAATGCGAATTTCCATTTTTCGTCATTCAAAGGGTTGTTAGTTTTTATATTTTCCATTTACAAGTAAGATTATGGTACTATGCAAATATCAGATACTTAGTATTGAAGATAGATTATTCTTTTTAATCAAATGTTAACATCGATTAAGCGCTTTTTTACCTGATTAAAAGCTTTTTTTATCGATTAAAAGCTGTGGTAATTAAACTGAATACAATTTAAGCTATTGGTTTAGGGATATTTATTATAAATGTTGTCCCCATGTTTACTTTACTATTAACGGTTATTGTTCCTCCAAACGCTTCAATTTGATTTTTAACAAGGTATAAACCGACACCTTCAGAGTCGTGATTGGTATGGAATGTTTTGTATAAACCAAATATATCTTTTCCAAATCTATCTAAATTTATACCAAGCCCATTATCAGAGACTTTTATTTCTATTGCGTTTTTAGAACACGAACTGACTATGCTTATTTCAGGGTCACGCTTTGGATGCTTATATTTAATAGCATTTAATATTAAATTTTGTAAGATACTTTGAAAGTAGGAGGTGTTAAAAAACAAATAGCAATCTAGTTCTGTTTTATTTACCACTGTAGCATTATTATCCTTAATAAAATAATCTAACTCTTTTAGTATAAGTTGAATTTCTTTGGATATATAAAGCTTGTCTGTGTGTGCTTTCTGTTTGGATTGTACAGTAACTATTTCATTTAGATTATTAATAGTATTTGTTAAAGAGTTTGATAGTGTTTGTAAATAATCAAACAGCTGTTTTTTTTCAGATTTAGACTCTGCTTGTTCATAAAGACTAAGTAGGCTTTCAAAATTGCCAGCATGTTGTTTTAGGTTATGTGTAACAATATGTGCAAAGTTTTGGAGTTTACTATTTTGTTTGACAACTAAATTTAAGGTTTCTTGTACTTTATGTTCATTTTCAGAATATTCTGTAATATCAACATGTGATCCAATAATTCTAGAAGCCTGTCCATTTTTGTCTTTTTTAATAATCTGACCACGATCTAAAATCCATCTATAGGACCCATCTTTGTGTAATACTCTATGTTTATTCTCATATATAGGTGTTAAACCATTTAAATGATCTTGAAAATCTTGGAAGTATTTATCTTTATCTTCGGGATGTACACGATTATTCCAATCGTTTGCATTATTACCAAAAGTGGGATCATCTTCCAATCCGATAATGGATTTAGAAGGTTTAGAGAAAAAAATTTTATTAGAAGCAGCGCAATAATCCCAAATTCCAACTTTACTAATGCCTAATGCAAGTTGGTATTTCTCATTTTCAATAGAGATCGTAGGATTTAGTTGAATTCCATTATATAACTCAGACATAACGCTTATTTTAACAAATTTTGTTTTTTATTAAATTAGTTTAAGATATTCTAAGTGGCTTAGAATTAGGTAAATATAGTTAATTGGAGCGATTAAACACGTATTTGTTCGTTAAAATGTAATTATTTTCTTGGATGAAAATTATTGATAACAGCAGTTAATTGGCTTCGGTCTACATGCGTATATATTTCTGTGGTGGTAATGCTTTCATGACCCAACATTAATTGTATGGCTCTTAAATCTGCTCCGTTTTCGAGAAGGTGTGTCGCAAAAGAGTGTCTAAAGGTATGAGGAGAAATTGTTTTACTCAAATCAATTTTTACAGCTAAGTCTTTAATAATAGTAAAAATCATGGCTCTAGTTAATTGTTTGCCACGTCTATTTAAAAATAAAATGTCTTGATGTTCTAGATGGATTTTTAAATGATTTCTGATTTGGTTTTTATAAATGTTAATATAGTTTTGTGTATCATCCAAAATAGGTACAAAGCGTTGTTTGTCTCCTTTACCTGTAACTTTTATAAAACCTTCGTCAAAAAATAAATCGGATATTTTTAAATTGGTTAGCTCGCTTACACGTAGGCCACAACTGTATAGCACTTCTAAAATAGCTCTATTACGCTCGCCTTGTGGATGACTTAAATCAATAGCACTAATTAATTGGTTGATTTCATTTTCACTTAACGTATCCGGAAGCTTACGCCCAATTTTAGGCGAGTCTATAGTGTCTACAGGGTTGTCTTTGCGATAATCTTCAAAGATTAGATAATTAAAGAACCCTTTCAAGCCAGAAATTAGCCTAGATTGTGATCTAGCATTAAGGGATTTAGCCACCTCATAAATAAATTGTTTGATTGTAGTAGTATCTATAGTAATAGGAGAGACGGCAATTGCATTGTCTTCTAAATACGATAGTAATTTTTTTACATCAAGCACGTAACTATTTATGGAGTTAATAGAAAGCCCTCTTTCTATTTTTAAATATAGTGTATAATCGTGTAATGCGTTTTGCCATTTCATGAGGATAAATATAAGATATAATGTGTAAAATCAATGCTGTGTTTTGATTGTTTAGTTATTAGTTGTTTTTGCGACAAAAAAATCTAAAATCTTGTTAATAAACAACGGATATCGCTAAAAACAACTATTTTATTTGCTTATTATTTAATTTCAAAACACTAATAACCCCTTTTGTCTTAGATAGTTAGCGTCTATTTTAACTACTTTTTATCAAAAAAAAACGTTAAACTTTGTTTCTAAGTATATGACTATTAGCTATTTGTTTTTTGTAATATTTTTTTTACGAAAATTTACTTGTTAAGACTCTTTTTTGAGTTTAAATTTGTGCCTTCAAATGATTTAAAATTATATCAATTATGAAAAAATTAGTATTTACAGCTGCTATTGCAGTATTAGGTTTTACAAGTGTTAACGCACAAGATGAAATGACTACAATTGGTGGTTTCGAAGAAGGTGATGTGTTTGTTGAAGGGAACTTCGGTTTTGGTTCTACTAATGATAAAAATACAGAATTTAAAACATCTAGTTTTGATTTTAACCCAAAAGTAGGTTATTTAATTTCTGATGATTTAGCTGTTGGTGTACAATTAATGGTAGGTTCTGATAAAGAAGAAACTACTGTTGCTGGTACTACTACAGAGACTAAAGATTCTAACTTTGGTGCTGGAGTATTTGCTCGTTACTATTTCTTAGAGTTAGGAAAACGTTTCCAAACTTACGGTGAATTTGGTGTTGGATTTGATTCTGCTAAATTTGATGATGGTGTTGATGCAACTGATGATTTAAAATCTAACGGTTTAGGTGCTGGATTAGGTTTAGGAATGAACTATTTCGTAACTGAAAACTTAGCAATTAACTTTGGTTTATCTGATATTTTATCTTACAGAAGTGATAAATTAGATGTTGATGGTGCTGAGGCAGTATCTTCTTTTAACGGAAACTTAAACGTTTTTAACAACTTCTTTCAAACTGCACAGTTTGGAGCAACTTGGAAATTCTAAGTAGAACAAAATATATTTTAAAAAACCGAAGCTTAATAGCTTCGGTTTTTTTATGCGATAACTTTTGTATTTTTACAATATGAAAAAACTAATCATAATAAACGGACCAAATTTAAACTTGCTAGGTAAGCGGGAACCTAATATATACGGTAGCTTATCTTTTACAGAGTTTTTAGATGAAATCAAAGCAAAGTATTCTAATGCAACTATTGAGCACTTCCAATCTAATATAGAAGGGGAGTTGATTGACAAAATTCAGGACGTCGGTTTTAGTTACGATGGTATTATTTTAAATGCTGCCGCATACACACATACGTCTATTGCAATTGGAGATGCTGTTAAAGCTATCGAAACACCAGTTGTCGAGGTACACATTTCTAATACGTTTGGTAGGGAAGAGTTTAGACACCAGTCGTTTGTGTCTCCTAATGCCAAAGGGATTATATTAGGGTTTGGTTTACAAAGTTACGAATTAGCGATACAAAGCTTTCTTTAGTTTGTAAGTGTTAATTTTAATGGCCTATCCTTAAGTTTGGGCATAAAAAAAGTTCCAGAATTTTCTGGAACTTTTTTTGTTTATAGTTATCTAAAATTAGAATAATCTATGGATTACACTAGTATTAAAATTATAAATGTATCACTTCACCATAAGCATCTGCAACAGCTTCCATAACTGCTTCACTCATGGTAGGATGTGGATGTACCGTTTTTAATACTTCGTGTCCTGTAGTCTCTAGTTTACGTCCTAAAACGGCTTCAGCAATCATGTCCGTAACACCAGCGCCAATCATATGACAACCTAACCACTCACCATATTTAGCGTCAAAAATTACTTTTACAAAACCATCTTTTGCTCCAGCAGCACTTGCTTTACCTGACGCAGAGAATGGGAATTTTCCAACTTTTATATCAAAACCTTGTTCTTTGGCTTGTTTTTCAGTTAAACCAACACTTGCAATTTCTGGGCTAGCATAAGTACAACCAGGGATGTTACCGTAGTCTAATGCTTCCACATGCATTCCTGCAATTTTTTCTACACATAAAATGGCTTCAGCAGAGGCAACATGCGCCAAGGCTTGACCAGGAGTAATATCTCCAATAGCATAGTATCCAGGGATGTTAGTTTGGTAATAATCATTTACTAAGATTTTATCTCTATCTACTGCAATACCAACAGCTTCTAGTCCAATATTTTCTATGTTAGATTTTATACCAACAGCAGATAACACGATATCAGCTTCTAATACTTCTTCTCCTTTTTTAGTTTTGACAGTTGCTTTTACACCATCTCCAGAAGTATCAACACTAGTAACTTCTGCAGAAGTCATGATTTTTATACCACTTTTCTTAAAACTACGTTCTAGTTGTTTAGACACATCGTCATCTTCAACAGGAACAATTTTATCAAGATATTCTACTATAGTTACTTCTGTTCCCATAGAGTTATAGAAATAAGCAAACTCAACACCAATAGCACCAGATCCTACAACAATTAACTTTTTAGGTTGTTCTGGTAATGTCATAGCTTGTCTGTAACCTATTACTTTTTTACCATCTTGAGGTAAGCTTGGTAATTCTCTAGAGCGTGCTCCAGTAGCTATAATAATATGATCTGCACTATATTCTGTGCCGTTTACTTCAATTTTCTTTCCAGCTTTTAATGTTCCAAAACCTTCAATAACATCAATCTTGTTTTTTTTCATTAAAAACTTAACACCGTTGCTCATGCCTTCAGCAACACCACGACTACGTTTAACTACAGCGTCAAAATCTTTATCATAACCATTAACAGATAAGCCATAATCTTCAGCATGTTTTAAATATTCAAAAACTTGTGCAGATTTTAATAAAGCTTTGGTAGGAATACAACCCCAATTTAGGCAGATACCACCAAGACTTTCTTTTTCTACAACAGCAGTTTTTAAACCTAATTGAGATGCTCTAATAGCAGCTACGTATCCTCCAGGACCACTTCCAAGTACAATTACATCGTATTTACTCATTCTATTATATTTTGTAGTTTTAAGAAGTTACGAAGTTACAAAACCAAATTTGAATAAAGAATTTAGAATCTTAAAAAATTATAACTTTATACTACCTTTGCATAGCAAGTTTTTTAATATGAATATACCTAAATCTAGTTTTCCACGCATTGTAATTATTGGTGGTGGTTTTGCGGGCATTGCGCTGGCTAAAAAATTATCTAAACAAGAAGTACAAGTGGTGCTTTTGGATAAACATAATTATCATACGTTTCAACCTTTGCTATACCAAGTCTCTACAGGTGGTTTAGAGCCAGATTCTATTGCTTATCCTATTAGAAAAGTGTTACAGGATTTTCCTAATTTTTATTTTAGACTTGCAAAAGTATCAGAAATTGATCCAAAACAGAATATAATACATACTAATATAGGCGAGGTTAAGTTTGATTATTTGGTGGTGGCATCAGGATCTAAGACCAATTATTTTGGTAATAAATCTATTGAAAACAATAGTATGGAGATGAAAACCATACCGCAATCTTTAAATTTAAGAAGTTTAATTTTAGAAAATTTTGAGGAGGCCTTATTGACGTCCGATTTAAATCGAAGGATTGCACTAATGAGTTTTGTAATTGTTGGAGCAGGACCTACAGGTGTTGAATTGGCAGGCGCTTTAGCTGAAATTAAAAAGGGGATATTACCTAAAGACTACCCTGATTTGGATACCCGTTTAGCACAAATACATTTAATCCAATCGGGAGATACTATTTTAAAAACAATGAGTCCTAAAGCTTCTAAAAAAGCAGAAGACTTTTTAGAGCAATTAGGTGTTAATGTTTGGAAAAATGTTAGGGTAACTAGTTATGATGGTACAACAGTAACCACAAATAGTGATTTGACATTTGATTCTGAAACCGTCGTTTGGGCTGCAGGAGTAAAAGGTGCAGCAATAAAAGGATTAGATGCCGAGCAATTTGTATCCCGAAGTAATAGAATTTTGGTTAACGAGTTTAGTCAAGTCAAAGGATTGGATCATATTTTTGCAGTAGGGGATGTGGCCGAAATGGTTTCTGAAACAGTGCCTCATGGGCATCCAATGATGGCACAACCTGCCATACAACAAGGAAAACTATTAGGTGATAATATCTTAAAATTATTAGAAAATAAACCCATGACTCCTTTTGTTTATAAAGACAGAGGGTCTATGGCGACTATCGGTCGAAATAGAGCAGTTGTAGATCTACCCAAATTTAAGTTTCAAGGTGTTTTTGCTTGGTTTGTTTGGATGTTTGTACACTTATTTTCTTTAGTAGGTTTTAGAAACCGTACCGTGGTTTTTATCAATTGGGTCTATAATTATATCCGATTTGACAGAGAAGCACGATTAATTATAAGACCTTATAAAAAGAAACTAAAATCTTAGGTTTTAGGTTTGCTAAATTTTTCTGAATTAAATTGTACCGATTGTCCTTTTGGTATCGATAAAGACTGCCAGTCGTTATTTTTAAGACTAACACCGATATAGGCGATTTGACCAATATGATAACTGTAATGTCCTAGTTGTCTAAATATAGCGTCGGCTACAGTATGACTTTCGTTACGGATATAAACGGTACGCTCTAAATCTTCGTTTTTAAGCGGTTTTATAGCGTCATAAACACATTGCCATCCTTTGTTCCAATCGGCAATAAGTTGGTCTTTGGTAGTGTAAGTGGCTTCAAACTCTTGTTCGCGTTGACGCCAGTTTTTCTCGCCATCTTCGGTTAAAAAGTTAGTCCAACGACTTAACATATTTCCAACCATATGTTTTACAATTATAGATACACTATTAGAATTATTGTGAGATTGCCAATTCAGGTCATCAAAAGATAACTGCTGAAGAGTTTTATCTCCAGCAGTTTTATAGTAATCAAACTGTTTTATTAGACTTGTAATGTGACTATTCATCTTTAAAATCTACACTTGCTGAGTTAACACAAAAACGGGTTCCTGTTTCCGTAGGACCATCGTTAAACACATGTCCTAAATGGCCGCCACAATTAGAGCAAACCACTTCTGTTCTAATCATCCCATGCGTTTTGTCTAAAATGTTTGTCACACTTCCAGGTATAGCTTCGTCAAAACTTGGCCAGCCACAATTAGATTCGAATTTATTGTTGCTTTCAAAAAGTTTCTGGTGACAAGCAGCACAGGTATAAGCGCCCGCTTCAAAATGAAGATTGTATTTGCCTGTATGCGGCATTTCGGTGCCTTTTTTGCGTAAAATACGATACTGTTCGTCGGTTAATTCTTTACGCCAGTCGTCTTCCGATTTTGTTACTTTATAATTAGTCATTATTTGGTTTAAAATTTAATGCCACGCCGTTTATACAATGTCTTTTTCCTGTAGTTTCTTTTGGTCCATCATTAAAAACATGACCTAAATGCCCACCACAAGTCGCGCAATGTTCTTCGTCTCTAGTATATCCAATTTTAGTATCCGTTCCAAATGCAACATTACCTTCAATGACTTTATCAAAACTTGGCCAACCTGTTCCAGAATCAAATTTAGCTTCACTTTTAAATAAAGGCGTATCGCAAGCAGCACAATGATAGACACCTGCGCTGTATTGTTTGTTTAAGTCGCTAGAAAAGGGGCGTTCTGTGCCAGATTTTCTTAACACGTTATATTCCGCAGCTGTTAATTCTGTTTTCCACTCTGTTTCTGTTTTAGTAATTTCAAAGGCTTCTTTAGCTTTTTTATCCTGCGCTTTGCTATTGCAATTAAACAGAACACACGTAATTACTAGTAGTGCTATTTTTTTCATAATTTTTCTTTTTTTAAAGGTATTGTAAAATCTTAATATAGAATTAATACAGTCGTAATTTTAAATTAAAAATAACATTTTAAGGTTTCGATTTTTAAATGTAACTTTTCAACTTCTAATTAAATTATCTCAAAATGAAACTATTTCATATTAGTGCAGAATGTTATCCCATTGCAAAAGTTGGTGGGTTAGCAGACGTTGTAGGTGCATTACCTAAGTATCAGAATAACTTAGGACATTCCGCTGCTGTCATCATGCCTTACTATGATAATGCGTTTACACAGGCTCATGTTTTTTCTTCAGTTTATGAAGCTTCTTTAGCTTTGGGAGACTCAGAAGTTAATTTTAAAGTGTTGAAAACCAAAGCGTCTATTTTAGATTTTGAGGTGTTTTTTATTGACATTCCAGAATTACTTTTTAAAACATACGTGTATTCTAATAATGATACCGATCGGTTTCTTGCTTTTCAAATAGCAGCTTTAGATTGGATTTTAACGTTAACGGAACAACCAGAAATTATCCATTGTCATGATCATCACACTGGATTAGTTCCGTTTATGCTTCAGGAATGTTATAAGTATAAAACATTAGATACAATACCGGTAATTACCACGATACACAATGCGCAATATCAAGGTTGGTTTGGGTATGATAAATTACAGTTAATTCCAGAATTCGACACGTCTAGAACAGGTCTTTTAGATTGGGATAATAACATAAACCCTTTAGCTTCGGCTATTAAATGTGCTTGGCGTGTAACGACGGTTTCTCCAAGTTATATGGAAGAATTGAAAATGGAAGCTAATGGATTGCAAGGTTTATTAAGCGCCGAAAGTGATAAATGTATTGGTGTTTTAAATGGTATTGATAGTGACGTTTGGAATCCCGAAACAGATGGTTATATAACATCAAATTATAATTTAAAAACGGTACATAAAGGAAAACTGAAAAATAAATTAGCCCTTTGTAAAACGTTTGATTTAGATGAAACAAAACCATTAATTGTTTTTATAGGACGATTGGTATACGAGAAAGGAGCAGATGTCTTTCCTTCAGCCTTAGAAAAAGCCTTAGAAGATAAAAATTGTAGTGTGTTGGTTTTAGGCTCGGGTAATTATGAATCAGAACAGGCCTTACTTCATCTAAAAGAAAAATATATAGGTCAGTATAATACCTTTATCGGCTATGACGAAAAATTGTCGCATAATATGTATGCTGGTGCAGACTTTTTATTAATGCCATCTCGAGTAGAACCTTGCGGATTAAATCAATTATACGCCTTACGTTATGGGACAATCCCCGTAGTAAGAAGTATTGGTGGTTTAAAAGATACCGTTATTGATATTAATGAAAAAGATGGCTTTGGGATTAGCCATGAGCAGGTTACCGTAGAAGAAATTTACCATGCAATTAATAGAAGTATTGATTTATACAATAAAACGTCTATCTTTAAGTCACTAACTAAACACATTATGACTATTGATCATTCATGGGACGTTTCAGCAAAAGCATATATTAATTTATACCAATCTTTAAAAAAATAAATATGATTAATAATAAAGTGTTATCTATAATTCTAGGAGGAGGACAAGGCTCAAGATTATACCCTTTAACTGCAACACGATCTAAACCAGCAGTACCTATTGCAGGAAAATATAGATTGGTAGATATCCCTATTTCTAATTGTATAAATTCTGATATCAAACGTATGTTTGTGTTAACACAGTTTAACTCGGCATCGTTAAATCGTCATATAAAAAACACATATCATTTTAGCTTTTTTAGTTCTGCTTTTGTAGATGTTTTAGCAGCAGAGCAAACTCCAGGAAACGAAGGTTGGTTTCAAGGTACAGCAGATGCGGTTAGACAAAGTATGCATCATTTTTTACAACATGATTTTGAATATGCTTTAATATTATCCGGGGATCAGTTATACCAAATGGATTTTAATGCCATGGTAGATGCGCATGTAAAAGCTAATGCTAAAATATCAATAGCAACAATACCTGTCAATGCAAAAGATGCGACGTCTTTCGGGATCCTTAAAACAGACGATAAAAATGTAATCACGTCGTTTATTGAAAAGCCGGATGCTTCATTATTACCAGACTGGACGTCTGCTGTGAGCCCAGAAATGGAAAAACAAGGAAAGCATCATTTAGCTTCTATGGGAATTTATATTTTTAATAGAGACCTATTGGTAGAGTTAATGAGTAATCCGGAGACTATTGATTTTGGTAAAGAAATCATTCCGCAGTCCATAGAGAAACATAAAACCTTAAGCTACCAGTTTGAAGGGTATTGGACGGATATTGGTAATATTGACTCATTTTTTGAAGCTAATCTTGGTTTAACGGATGATATTCCTAAATTTAATTTATACGATAAAGACCAAAGTGTATATACACGTGCAAGGATTTTACCAACCTCTAAAATTTCTGGAACTGCTTTAGATAAAGCGGTAATTGCTGAAGGTTGTATTATTCATGCAGCAAAAATTGAAAAATCGGTTATTGGTATACGATCTAGAATTGGAAAAGAGACCACCATTATTAATACTTATATGATGGGATGTGACTCTTATGAATCTCTAAAAGAAATAGAATCAAATAAGGTAAGTATTTTAATGGGAATTGGAGAACGTTGTTTTATTAAAAACACCATTATTGATAAAAATATAAGAATTGGAGATGATGTGCGTATTAATGGTGGAAAGCATCTTGAAAATATAGAAACGGATACTTACGTGATTAAAGACGGTATTGTAGTGATTAAAAAAGGAGCAATAATACCTAATGGGTTTGTAATATAATATATGGCAGATGTAACAGTATTTAGTTTGTTTACAGATTTTGATATTAATCTCTTTAAGTCCGGAGAACACTATAAGTTATACGAAAAATTTGGATCGCATATCAGGACTGTAAATGGAGTAAAAGGTACTTATTTTTCTGTGTGGGCACCAACAGCTAAGCAAGTCTCTGTAGTTGGAGATTTTAATTATTGGACAGAAGGCGAACACTTATTAAATGTGCGATGGGACGAAAGTGGTATTTGGGAAGGATTTATACCCAATGTAGGCAAAGGACATACGTACAAATACAAAATACAAAGTAATAATAACGGTATTGTAACAGAGAAAGCAGACCCGTATGCTAGACGTTGTGAACATAATCCAAACACTGCATCCATAGTTTGGGAAGATGACTATAGTTGGAAAGATGAGAAATGGATGGCTTCTCGTAAAGCCAAAAATGCACTAAATGCACCGTATTCTGTGTACGAAGTTCATTTAGGATCTTGGAAAAAACAGATTGAAGAGGATCGATTTTTATCTTATGTAGAGTTGGCAGAAGACTTAGTCAATTATGTCAAAAGTATGAATTTTACGCATGTAGAGTTGATGCCAATCATGGAGTTTCCGTATGATCCAAGTTGGGGCTATCAAATTACAGGCTATTTTGCGCCAACCTCACGGTTTGGATATCCTGAAGAATTCAAGCTGTTAGTCGATAAACTGCATCAAAATGACATCGGAATTATATTAGATTGGGTACCCTCACATTTTCCTGAAGATGCACATGGTCTCGGGTTTTTTGATGGGTCTTGCTTGTATGAGCATCCAGATAAGAAAAAAGGCTATCACCAAGACTGGAAAAGCTTAATCTTTAATTATGGACGTAACGAGGTGAAGTCCTTTTTAATAAGTAATGCTATTTTTTGGCTTGAGCAATTCCATGCCGATGGATTGCGTGTAGATGCTGTAGCATCTATGCTATTTTTAGATTATAGTAGAGAAGAAGGCGAGTGGGAACCTAATATTTACGGCGGACGAGAAAATTTAGACGCTATTGCGTTTATGAAAGAGTTAAACGTCGCTGTCTATAGTAATTTTCCAGATGTACAAACGATAGCGGAGGAATCCACCGCATTTCCCGGAGTCTCGAAACCAGTCTTTTTAGGTGGTTTAGGGTTTGGGATGAAATGGATGATGGGATGGATGCATGATACATTGCAGTATTTTGCAAAAGAACCTATTTATAGAAAACACCATCAAAACGATATTACTTTTTCTTTAACCTATGCGTTTACAGAAAACTTCATGTTGCCTTTAAGTCATGATGAAGTTGTCTATGGCAAAAAATCCATTTTAGGACGGATGCCAGGAGACGAGTGGCAGCGTTTTGCAAACCTGAGATTGTTATACAGTTATATGTTTACACATCCAGGAACAAAGCTATTATTTCAAGGGGCAGAAATTGGTCAAAGTGAAGAGTGGGACTTTCAAACCAGCTTAGATTGGCATTTATTAGAATATCAATCGCATAAAGGGATTAGTAATTTTATAAAAGCCATAAATACATTTTATAGATCAGAACCTGCATTATATCAAAAGCAATTTTCTCATGACGGTTTTGAGTGGATAGATTATGGAGATGCAGAGCATTCTGTTATTGTGTTTATAAGAAAAGGAAACCAACCAAAGGATAATGTAATTATTGCTTGTAATATGACGCCTGTGCCTTTAGAAAACTATCGTATTGGTTTGCCTAAAAAAGGAGCGTTGATTGAAATTTTCAATAGTGATAATAAACCATTTTTTGGAACAGGAGATTTTAGAAATGAGCATTTAACATCGGAATCAAAATTGTGGCATTCTAGAAAGCATTCAGTAGAAATCATAATCCCACCTTTAGGTATGGTTGCTTTTAAATATCAATAAAATTCAAAATAAATCAGTTTATAAAAGCTATTGATTTCTCAATTTTACCTACTGATAATAAAGGTTTTAATAATTTTTAATATCGAAAACGTTATAGTTAATAATTTGTAATAATAACTGTATTCATTGTTTTCATAACAGTGTAATTTTCCGTTTTTTTACTTTAAATATAATATACAATTATGATTGTAAATACCGAATTAGAACAAAAAGGAAACTTGTTTCCATCAAAGTTCGTCTCTTTTAAAAAAGATGTCGATACGTTATATTTTTCAACAGATAATAATGTGGTCCTTCAATTAACTGTTTTTAGAGACAGTGTCTTACGATTTAGGTATACAACCACAGGTACTTTTGATAATGATTTTTCCTATGCTATTACTAAATATGCTAGCAAAGGGTATAATCATTTAGAGATTATAGAAAATGAAGAAGAATACCATATCATCACGTCTAAATTATTGTGTAAAATTGCGAAAGAAAATTTAAGAATACGTATTTATGATGTTAAGGATAATACCTTAATTAATGAAGATGAAATTGGTTTTCATTGGGAAGAAAGCTATGAGTATGGTGGTAACATTGTCAAAATGAGTAAAACCATAAATGACCGTGAGAGCTACTTTGGATTAGGAGATAAACCAGAACATTTAAATTTAAAAGGAAAACGTTTTGAAAATTGGGTAACAGATTCTTATGCCTTTGGAAAACAAACAGATCCAATTTATAAAGCTATTCCGTTTTTTACAGGATTACATCATAACAAAGCCTATGGTATTTTCTTTGATAATACCTTTAGAACGTATTTCGATTTTGGTCAGGAAAGACGTAATGTCACCAGTTTTTGGGCACAAGGAGGCGAGATGAACTACTATTTTATCTACGGACCTAAAATGAATGATGTGGTAGAAAGTTATACGGATTTAACCGGAAAACCACACCAATTACCACCACTTTGGGCGTTAGGATTTCATCAATGTAAATGGAGTTATTATCCAGAAGCTAATGTCAAAGAAATCACAAACAAGTTTAGAGAACTACAAATACCATGTGATGCCATTTACTTGGATATTGATTATATGGATGGCTTTAGATGCTTTACTTGGAACAAGGAGTATTTTCCGGATCCTAAACGTATGGTGAAAGAGTTATTGGATGATGGTTTTAAAACCGTAGCGATTATAGATCCAGGTATTAAAATCGATCACGAGTATTCTGTGTTTAAGGAAGCATTAGAAAAAGACTATTTCTGTAAACGTGCTGATGGACCCTACATGAAAGGAAAAGTATGGCCTGGCGAGTGTTACTTCCCAGATTTTACTAAACCAGAAGTGAGAGATTGGTGGTCAGGTTTATTTAAAGAGTTGGTGGAAGATATTGGTGTGCAAGGGGTTTGGAATGATATGAACGAACCTGCAGTTATGGAAGTACCAAACAAAACATTTCCGGATGATGTTAGACATGATTATGATGGTAACCGTTGTAGTCATAGAAAAGCACATAATATCTATGGTATGCAAATGGCGCGAGCAACGTATCATGGAATGAAAAAATTTAATTACCCAAAACGTCCATTTGTTATAACCAGAGCAGCGTATTCCGGAACGCAACGTTATACGTCTACTTGGACAGGAGATAATGTAGCCACTTGGGAACATTTAAGTATTGCAAATATCCAAGCGCAACGTATGGCGATGTCAGGCTTTAGTTTTGCAGGAAGTGATATTGGTGGTTTTGCGGAGCAGCCTCAAGGCGAATTATATACGCGTTGGATCCAGTTAGGTGTATTCCATCCGTTTTGTCGTGTGCATTCTTCAGGAGACCATGGCGATCAAGAACCTTGGGCTTTTGATGATGATGTTACTGATATTGTTAGAAAATTTATTGAGTTACGTTACCAACTGTTACCGTACTTATATACCGCATTCTGGAAGCTGATAGAACACGGGACACCATTATTACAATCACTAGTTTTATTCGATCAAGAAGACCAACAAACGCATTATAGAACAGATGAGTTTGTTTACGGAAATCAAATATTGGTGTGTCCAATTCAAGAGCCAAATGCAAAAGGACGCAGAATGTATATCCCAAGAGGAAGTTGGTATAATTTCTGGACCGATGAGTATGTGGAAGGTGGTAAAGAAAAATGGGTAGATGCCGAAATAGATAGTATGCCAATGTTTATTAAAGAAGGAGCAATTATTCCTAAGTTTCCTGTGCAACAATATGTTGGTGAAATTGAAATAGAAGAATTAACGTTGGAAGTCTATTATAAATTAGGTAAAGAAGTTTCTGAGTTGTATGATGATGCTCATGATGGTTATGATTATACTAAAGGTCGTTATAGTTTCAGAACATTTAAATTAACAGGTAAGGCTAACGAGTTAATTATACAGCAACATAAAGAAGGAAAGTATGAAGCCTCGTACAAGACCTTTAAGTTAAATATTCATGGTTTACCATTTCAAATAAAAGAGATTCAAATTGATAATGAAATCATCTCATTGGAGCATTTAAAAGTAAATGGAACGGTGTCTATGGTTATTGATAAAAAGTTTTCTGAAATTCATTTAATCGGGAACTAATTTCATTTATACTGCATTTCAAAGACTATTTTTGATGTTAATCGATGTTGTTAATATCAAAAATACGGTCGTTGGTTAATTGTGGCTAAGTTTTTGTAGATTTATAAAAGAATAAACAATACTAAATATGAAATTTAAGAATACAGTAGTTATAGCATTAATATTAGTTATGGTTTTGTCCTGTGCGACTAATCCATTTACTGGAAAAAAGACCCTTGCATTTGTGTCTAATACGGAATTATTTCCTTCTTCATTTGCGCAATATAATCAAGTATTGACAGAAAGTAAAGTAGAAACGGGGACATCACGTGCTGAAATGATCAAGCGTGTTGGTCAGCGTATAGCAATTGCTGCAGAACGTTGGTTAAAAGCTAATGGACAAGAAGGCTATTTAAATGATTATAAATGGGAATATAACTTAATTGATGAGGATATTGTCAATGCATGGTGTATGCCGGGAGGTAAGATTGTATTTTACACAGGTATTTTACCAGTTGCCGAAAACGAATCTGCAGTTGCTGCGATTATGGGGCATGAAGTTGCACACGCATTAGCAAATCATGGACAACAACGTATGAGTGCTGGTATGATTCAACAAGGTTTGTCTGTTGCAGGTAATGTAGCATTGGCAAATGATGAAAAAAAATTAGGAATTTTTAATCAGTCTTATGGAATTGTCTCTAATGTTGGAGGAATGTTACCTTTTAGTAGAAGTCATGAAACAGAAGCAGATGAAATAGGATTATATTTAACAGCTATTGCTGGTTATAATCCAGATGAAGCTGCAAATTTATGGAGACGTATGGCGGCAGCAAGCGGAGGAGAAGCACCAGCTGAGTTTTTAAGTACTCACCCTGCAAATCAAACACGTATTGATAATTTAACAGCATTAGCACCAGCTGCTAAAGTGGAAGCAAAAAAGTTTGGAGTTTCTAGTTTTAGACCTTTAGGGAAATACTAAGTTACTTCTAAAAATATTTAATTTCTTTCGAAGCTGCTCTTTTATAGAGCAGCTTTTGTATTTTTAAGCACTAACTAACAACTATTAAATGGCACATTTGGAAAAAGGAAGTAAAAAATTACTTAATGCTTGGGCATTCTATGATTGGGCAAATTCGGTTTATACGCTAACAATAGCATCTTCGATATTTCCTATTTTTTATTCGGCATTATTTGTATCCCAAGTAGAAAAAACGGTGCCTGCATTTGGAATGGTCTTTAAAAGTACTGCATTAATAACGTATGTGACTGCATTTACATTTTTGGTTGTTGCATTTACATCTCCTATATTATCGGGTATCGCAGATTATGTAGGGAATAAGAAAAATTTCATGAAATTTTTCTGTTACGTAGGTAGTATTGGATGTATTGGTTTATACTGGTTTAGTATCGAGTCTATCCATATTAGCTTATTATTTTACTTTATGGGACTAATTGGATATTGGGGGAGTTTGGTGTTTTATAACTCATATTTACCTGATATAGCTTATCCAGAACAGCAGGATAGTATTAGTGCTAAGGGATTTAGTATGGGGTATGTTGGTAGTGTTGTGTTATTACTATTAAATCTTGCAATGGTTATGAAGCCAGATTGGTTTGGGTTTGATATTAGTATCTCAGAAACGCTAAGAAATACAGGTACAGAAGTACAAATAACTGAAGCATTGACTAAAGCTAAAAATGCAGCCTCTTTTGAAGCCATGCGCATCTCTTTTATTACCGTAGGTTTGTGGTGGATGTTGTTTAGCCAATATTCGTTTTATGTTTTACCAAAAGGAGTTTCAAAAGGACATAAAGTAACTAGAGCAATTGTTTTTAATGGTCTAAAAGAGTTGAGGTTGGTTTGGATTGAGTTAAAGAAGGATCTAAGACTTAAACGGTACCTAATCGCTTTTTTTGTGTTTAGTATGGCAGTACAAACCATTATGTTGGTTGCGGTGTATTTTGGAGAGGAAGAAATTGCTTGGGGAGGGGCAGATGCTAAAACACAAGGTTTAATTGTCAGTATATTGGTTATTCAGTTGGTGGCTATTCTCGGTGCATTCTTGACGTCCATTGCCTCATCTAAATTCGGGAATATTAAAACACTTATTATTGTAAATATCGTTTGGATGTTATTGTGTTTCTATGCTTATTTTATGGAAACGCCTATGCAGTTTTATTTAGCTGCTGGGTTTGTTGGTTTAGTTATGGGAGGCGTGCAAAGTTTAGCACGATCGACGTATTCTAAGTTTTTACCAGAAACAGAAGACACAACGTCTTATTTTAGTTTTTATGATGTGGCGGAAAAAATAGGAATCGTAATAGGGATGGTTATTTTTGCTACCATAGATCAAATAACAGGAAGTATGCGTAACGCTATTTTGTTTTTATTTGTGTTCTTTTTATTAGGAATTATTTTACTGTTTAGAGTTCCTAAAGAAAGGGAATTAAATTAATTGTCTTAAGTTTATAATCTAAAATTTTTTAAAATGAAAAAAATATTACTTCCATTATTATCCTTAGTCTTAGTATTGTTTAGTTGTGAAAATGAAGCCTTAGAAGGTGAGTTTTCGGGTCTTGATGGAGAAGATTCTTCTTCTTCAATAGTTGGTGCTTGGACTTTAGTAAGTTTTAATAATACAATAAGCAATACTGGAGAAGTTAATGGTACAACCGTAGAGTCTAATACCATTATTGAAAGTACTGACACAAATTATAACATGACATTTACGGCAGCTAATACTTTTAATGCAGCAGGAAATTATGGTTACAATGTCAATTCGACTGTTAATGGTCAAAACAGTATGCAGGATTTATCTTTAGATGATGTTAGTGGTTCGGGAAGTTATACTGTTAATGGTACTGAAATGACTGTAAATGGTGGCTTTTTTACCTTAGAATTTCAAGGTATGGATTTATCTCAAGCGCAAGGTGAACAAACATTAGATTTTAGTATTACTGATAATGGACAAACTTTAACGTTTATTCAAGATACAACGGAAACAACTACAATTCCTGGTGGTGGATCTACGACTGCTGAGGTTACAGCGACCTCAATTTGGAGTCGAGTAACAACAACTAATACGAGTTGTGCTGACGCTATGGATGCTACATCGTTAGCAGAAAACGCTTATAATAATGACACGACTAATGCAGGTTTATGTAATGCTTATAAAACAGCATTACAAAATCAGATTACTGTTTGTGGTGATGCAAATGGAAGTATTCAAGTTATCTTTGATGGGTTAAATTGTAATTAATATAAGTTCCAATTCCCTTCTTTATAATAAGTATATAGTTTAGGGTTAAAAATAGTGTTAACTTTTATATTTGTCGTATCAGCTAATGGCTTTCCAAAAGAGGTCAAAAGGCTTAAGGAGCTATTATTAAGCCATTTTAAGGACGATATTCTAGAAACATCTACATCATGAACTTGCTTTGTCGTTATCTTGTTTTTACTACCTATTATCCAACCCCATTCTCCTAATGTCAAAATTTGATTGTGTAACGGAATAGTATTTAATTGTGCTGCTCTCATAGTCTTTTCAATACAATAAAAGGCTCTTGTAGCGTAATAAGGGCTTCCTGATTGGGTTATCATTAACCCGCTATCAGTTAACTTGTTTTTACATAGATAATAAAACTCTTTAGTATATAGTTTGTTTAAATCGACATTGTTTGGATCAGGAAGATCTACAAATATAACGTCATAAAGTGCTGGGTTTCTTTCTAAAAAAGAAAAAGCATCATCTGCCACAGTGGTTACTTTTGGACTGTTTAAGGCGTTATTATTTAGTGTTTTAAAAATAGTGTTGTCTTTACCTAATGCTAGCATTACAGGGTCTAAATCAACTAGTGTTATTGCGTTAACGTCGTTATATTTTAAAAGTTCTCTAGCTAAACAGCCATCACCACCGCCAAGAATTAAAATATTACTTTTTTTAGGAGCCAAACCCATCGTTACATGCGCCATAGGTTCGTGATACATAAACTCGTCAAAAGAAGAGAGTTGTTGATTTCCATTAATATATAACGAGTGCCAATCTTTCCATTTAGTGATAACAATTTTTTGATACTTGGTTTGTTTAGTAAATACAATTTTATCCTTGTATTTTACTTGCTCTCCGTATTTTACAATAGGGTTAGCAAAATAAAGACCAAGTCCAATACAGGTAGTCACTATAATATAGGTTGTAACTAAAATCTTTTTGGTTTTTTTAGAAAAAGTTTCTTTTAGTACCATAAATAACCAAAAGGAGACGCTTAGGTTAAGAAAACCGAGGATAAAAGGCGTATAGGTTAGTCCTAAATAAGGTAAACCTACAAAAGCGAAAAATAAACCACCGATTAAACTTCCAAAATAATCTTTTTCAAGTATGTTAGAAATGTTGAGTCTTAACTCTTCATATTCATCATTTATACGTGTTGCTAAAGGAATTTCTAAACCAATTAATAGACCAATTAATATCGAAAACAGGTAAATAATTAACCAAGAGAAATCTGTAAATCCATAAAATAAGTAGCAAATAATGGCTGAAAAGGATATAAAAACAGAAAGTATTAATTCTGTTACTATAAAAGATAATATGACATTACCGGTAAATAGTCTAGAGAGTCTACTACCTAATCCCATGGCAAATAACATGATGGAAACTATTAATGTAAACTGCAATATGGCGTTACCAATAAAATAAGAAGCCAACGTGGATAGAATGTATTCTGCCACTATACCGCTTAAACCAGTTGCGAATAATGCGACTTTTAAAGCGGTAGATTTTTGTTTTTTAGTATATTTCAAAGCCTCTATTTTCCTGTTCCTCCTGATCTAGATCTTGTAGAAGATCCTGATTTATATCTAGAAGAACTTCTGCTTGTTCTTTTATCTAAATTATTCCAACGTGATGCGTTTTTACTTTTTCTTGAGAAAAAAGGAGCTCTTGTCTTTTTCTGATAGTTACTTCTTGTTCCATGAGTATATGTATTGTTACCATTTTGACCATAGTAACTTCTACCGCTGGTATTGTAGGTTCTGTAATTGTTATAATCATTTCTAAAAAAGCTTCGTCTAGAGCCTAACCATAGCCAGAAAAAAGGACTAGTAGAGTGTGTTCTCCAACGTCTTTGTGTTGTTCCTGAATTAGTGTTTCCAGTCGAGTCTTGTGTTGTTTCTTCCCACTCACCATGAGCCGTATTACCAATGGCCCAACCATAACCTTCTGGTTGCGCTAATGTAGATATTTTACCATTATGACGCGATAAAATTTCCATTCCTAGATCATTTTTATGACTAGAGAAAAAGTCTTGATTGACAACAGCCCAATCTTTTTTAGTGCTGTACAACGAATCTTTTTTTAACTCCAATACTTTGTATTTGTGTTTGTGTATGATTTGATTTTCAGTTTCTTCAATAGTCATATCATCAAGTATGACTGAAAAATCATTTTTAGAGGTGTTTTTCAATATCGCCTGAGAAGGTTCTACGGTTACTTTTTTTACTTCTTTGTCTGCATTACCACAAGAAAAGGCTAGTAGGCTAAAAACAGCAGCATATATTAATCTTTTTGTCATGTTATAAGGTGTTAATGTTGGTTATTTTTTTTGGTTTGATTTCTTTTCCGAAAAAAGACTCAATACTCCCGTCACTCCATCTTTCAATAGTAATACAATCGTCTTTATAATAGAATTGATAACTAGTTAAGGTTTCTGTACTTGTAAAAGTAGTCATATTTCGGTATGAGCCTGAATAGGTTTCATCTAATTTGTAATCTTTGCCTTCAAAATTAAAAAAGCCATCTTCAATAATGTCATCTAAATCAATAGTTCCTAAAGGCAATTCTTCACTATAAATAACTTCAAATTCACCGCGGTAAAATTCGACTTCTAAATAAGCGCGTTGCGATCCATTTTCTATGGTATATTCGACACTCATATTTCCTGTGTCCCAGCTATACTCTCCAACCTCAATGATAGTCCAAGTGTTTTTAAATAAATTAAATGAAAAACCTACTTTTAATTTATTTAAGGGATGTTGTTTTTTATTTCCAAACATTAGTTATTGATTTCTTTATGACAATGTGGACAAACACATTTTTCTGATTGCTTTTGACTTCTAATTTCTTCGATGTAGGCGGAACTAATAATACCGGTTGGTAAGGCTACAAAACCAATACCTAATAAGGCAATAACGGCACTCATTATTTTACCAAGTCCTGTGATGGGATAAATATCTCCATATCCTACGGTTGTTAATGTTGCAACTGCCCACCAAAGGGATTGCCCTATATTTTCAAAGGCTTCTGGTTGTGCTTTATTTTCAATATAAAACATTAATGTAGATGCTATTATTAATAATATAAATACTAAAATAGCAGAGACTAATATTTCATTTTTGGTTTTAACTATTACCGATCGGATGACTGCTAAACTCTTGAAATTTCGATTTAATTTTAAAACTCTTAATAGTCTGAATAAACGTAATAGTCTTACTATTCTTAAATCTAAGGTGACTATAAATGGAAGGTAAAATGGTAATATGGACGCTAAATCTACTAGTCCCATGAAGGAAAAAACATATTTTAGACGTGCTCGAGTAGGGGAAAGAGTAGGATAGATTAAATCAGATACCCAAACACGAACGACATATTCAATAGAAAAAACGATAATTGTAAAAAGCTCTAATAATGTAAAAAAGGTTTTATAAGTTGTGTAAATCTCTTTATAAGATTCTAATATGATAGCTAATACATTAATTAGGATTAATACCGAAATAAAATAATCTAATAAGTCTTCGCCTTTAGCATTTCCTTTTTCGTCATCAAAATACTTAGCTATTTTTTTCTTCAAACTCATAGTTTACTTCATTTTGTTTAAGAAACCCCTTTGTGAAAATTGCTGTTCTACTTTATCAGATTCAAATTGCTCTTTGATCCATAAAATACCATCTTCAAGGTCATTAAATGTGCTACACGTAAAAAAATCTAAAGCGACATAGTTGTGCTCTGGCCAAGTATGAATGGCTATATGACTTTCTTTAATTACAATTACACCGCTAATACCAATAGGGGAGAATTGATGAATGGTTGTATTGACAATGTTTAGTTTCATCAATTTTGCGGCTTCTTCTAAAATCCGAGTTATTGATGCAACAGAATTAATGGTGTCTCTATTACAATTATAGTAATCTACTGTAGTTTGATATCCTAAGCTTTTTTGCATGGCTCAAATATAATATTCTTAAGCTAAAAACTTTATGACAAAAAAAGGATTTTACAATTACTTGTAAAATCCTTTGAATTTATTATTAGAAATAGAAAAACTAGTTACTGATATCTCCAGATCCTGTTACTTTTTTGTCTACTTTTTCAGGATTACCTTTATACTCGATATCTCCAGAGCCAGTTACTTTTGCTTTTAAGTTATCCTTGGCGTAAACAACAATTCCTCCAGATCCAGTAACTTTAGTTTGTGCATTATCTGCTTGTAAGCGTCCGGCATGAAAATCTCCAGAACCAGTAACACTAGCCTCTAAGTTCTTGGTATGTCCTGTTAACGTTAGATCTCCTGATCCTGTAACGGTAGCGTCCACGTTAATAGATTTTATATCTAAAGTCATGTCGCCAGATCCTGATACTTTAGTTTCAAAATTATTAGAATTTATAGTTGCGTTAGACGATACATCTCCGGATCCTGCAAGAGACACTTTGTCAATGTCATCAAAAGGAATAGTGATTGTGATCGTTTTGCTTCCGCTTGGTTTTAAGTTGATATTGTTTTTGATTTTAATAAGTAAACTGTTGGACTCAACTTCTGTTATGATATAGTTTAATAAGTTTTCTTCGCCTTCAATAGTAATGTTACCTTCTGTACCTTTTACTAATTTAAAATCCATCCAACCGGCTAATCTAATAGCATCATAATCTGAAGTCGATCTAGTAATAGTTGTGACGTTTCCGTTTCCTTTAATTTTTTTTCCATTGCCCCATTGTGCGTTACAAGAGGTAAATATTAGCAAAGTAAGTCCTAATACTAAGGTTTGTTTTAATGTTGTCATGTTGATTGATTTTGTATTATTAATTGATTATTTTTTCTCAAAAGACACGCTTCCGTATTCTGAGTTTATTTTTATTAAGTTTCCAGAGCCCTTTTTATAATGATAACCAGAATAATATTTATCGGAATTATTGATGCTTTTGGTTTCTATTTCAAAGTCGTCCTGCCCATTAAGTCCACCGTATTCTAAATTGATATCAAAATCGAAAGCATATTCAGGATCTATTCCGATTTTTATACCCACATAATCAGATTCGATATTTATGTCTCTGGCATTTTTGGTCATTTTTCCTATTTTAATGGACCCATAATCCGCATTTAAATTCACACTTTTATAAACATCACCTAGAACAACAGTCAAATAGTTTCCGTTACCCGAAATACTGTTAAGTTTGTTTACTCGTAAACTACCATAATCGCAATTGTAGTTTATTTTCTCTGCGATCTCAATAAGAGATTTAGTATAATCTGCTGTAATATTTAAGTCTTTAGTTTTTGCTACGGTAAAACCACTATAATCTGCATTTATTTTTCCGCTTTTGATGTATTCAAAATAACTATTATTGGTGTAGTCAAAATAGATGACGTTATTATCAGCAAGTAGCTCTTTAGTGGTAATTTTACCGTAGTCACAATGGATTTCGGCATGACCTTCTAAGGTGTCAATGGTGATATTTCCGTAGTCATTATTTAAATTGACATTATTAGTAATTGGTAATTTAACGACGTAATTAATTTTCATATTAACATTATCGTTGTCGGACCAATTCCACCAAGCATTTTTTTTCTTTTTACCAATAACGGTTTCGGCAGATACAAAACTTGAGTTAGCAGAAAATTCAACATCTATCTCATTTGTTCTTTTGGTAACTTCATCTGCATCATCCCCATTAGTAGTTATCGTAACTTCAATAGTTATCGTGTTTCCCGTCCACGTTATAATATCTACATTACCATACTTATTGACTATTTTAAGTGTTGCATCATCGTTAACAGTATACTCCTTGGTAATTATTTTCTTTTTGGTGTGTTTGCCATCCCAATTGCCAGTATTAGAGAATGCAAATAGCGGAAGCAATAAGCACAGGGTTAATTTATATAGTAGTTTCATAATTGTTTTGTTTTAATGTTTTGATCGCTTCAATTTGTAAAAGCGTGCTTTGCAGCAAATCTATTCTGTTTTGAAAGTTGGTAATCATAGCGTAAATAACACGTTGGTCTTCGCCACTTTCTATTAAGTTTAATTTTAAATTTTTGTATTCTTTTTCTAATTGTCCTAATCGCAATAGGGCATCATTTACAAGTTGTTCCGTTTCTGGACTTTTTACGGTATTAAGTTTGTTTAATTCAAACGTAATGGTGTTTGCAAAAAAACTTTGTGTTTCTGCTAATTCGGGTGAGATACTTGCTAAATCTTTATCTGCAGTATCAGGCTTTAAATTAAAAGTAATGGTTAATATTAAAGCAATAGAGGCGGCAACAGCAAGTAAAGGTTTCCAATAAGTAGATTTACTACTAGTTACTTTTAGGTCTGTTTTTGAAGCGTTTAATTTGTCCATAAAACGCTGTTGGTGTCCTAACGTAGGCGTTTCAACATCAAATTGATGGTCTAATTTTTTAAATAACTGTTCTATAGTATCGTTCATAACAATTAGTTTAATTGTTCTAATTTTTTTCTTAGACTGTCTTTAGCTCTAGAGACTGTTGTTCTGCAATTAGCATAACTGATGTCCATAATTTGACTAATTTCTTCATAATCATAACCTTCAATTAAATTTAAGGTTAAGGCAATTCTGTAATTAGATTTAAGCGTATGTAACGTGTCTAAAATTTGTTTTACTTTAACGGATGGCAATTCAGTGGTTGTATCTAAGCCTTGTTGGTCTTCAATTTTATACAATACATCATCCAATGCAACATCCTCGTTTTTTTTATTCTTATTAAACGCATGGATGCTATTATTAACAACAATACGTTTAAGCCAAGCACTAAATGTGCTTATTTCTTTTAGTTTATTTAGCTTTATAAATGCAGTCAAAAAAGACTCTTGCATAATATCTTCGGCTTCAAAACTATTGTTCACAATTCTAAATGAGGTATTGTACATCGCTTTGTAATATCTGTTGTAAATCTCCAATTGTGCTAATTGGTTACCAGATAAGCAAAGTGTTATAAGCTGCTCAATATTGTGTTTGGTTAGTGTCAAAAAATGGTTTGTTTTATATAAAGAGGAAAGTTAAAACAGTTTGTTACAGTTTTTGAAAAAAAATAATTTAAATTTTATTTATTTATTAGTATTGTATTGCTTTCAAGTGAATAGTAGTCACTTTGAAACTAGAAACTTAAAAAGTGGCACATTAATTGAATTTTTAATAGTGTAAATGTGTTATTGTATATTGCTAGTGTTAAGTAAATCAATGTGATAGCTAAAAAAACAAATTTAATTTTTAAAAAATAATAGTCTAGGTGAAACCTTTAACGTGACATTATGACTTATATATATCTATGAAAAAATCTAACTTTATATCGCTTGACAGTTTGTCATTACAGGATTTTGATGAAAATTCAGAGTTAATACCTTTAATGACGCCTGAAGATGAAGAAAAAATAGCAAAAGAAGAATTACCAGAATCGTTACCAATTCTATCATTGCGTAATACCGTATTGTTTCCTGGTGTTGTAATACCTATTACAGCAGGACGTGATAAGTCTATCAAATTAATTAACGACGCTAATAAAGGCGAAAAAGTGATTGGAGTAGTCTCTCAAATAGATGAGGATGTTGAAGATCCAAAAGCTAAAGAGTTACATCAAGTCGGTACCGTTGCTAGAATTTTGAAAGTTTTAAAAATGCCTGATGGTAACACAACCGTTATCATACAAGGTAAAAAACGTTTTGAAATTGATACGGTAATTACTGAGGAACCTTATATTAAAGCTACAGTTAAGGAAGTGCCTCAAGCGACTCCTGCTAAGAAAAATAAAGAGTTTGCAGCAATAATAGATTCTATTAAAGAATTAGCTGTACAAATAATAAAGGATAGCCCGAATATTCCTACGGAAGCTACTTTTGCTATTAAAAACATTAAAAGTGATGCGTTTTTAATCAATTTTGTGTCGTCAAACATGAATTTGTCTGTTGACGAAAAACAAGCACTTTTAGAAATTAACGATTTAAAAGAAAGAGCTTTAGAAACGTTACGTTTTATGAATGTCGAATTCCAGAAATTGGAACTTAAAAACGATATCCAGTCTAAAGTACAGAGTGATTTAAATCAACAACAACGCGAATATTTCTTAAATCAGCAATTAAAAACCATCCAAGAAGAATTAGGTGGTGGTAATGCTGAAGAAATTGAAGCGATGAAAAAACGTGCTAAGACTAAAAAATGGGACAAAAAAGTAAAAGAACATTTTGAAAAAGAATTAGCAAAAATACAACGTATGAATCCTCAGGTTGCCGAGTATTCTATACAACGTAATTACTTAGACTTGTTTCTAGATTTACCTTGGGGTAAGTTTAGTAAAGATAAGTTTGATTTAAAACGTGCCGAAAAAATATTAGATCGTGACCATTATGGTTTAGACGATGTTAAAAAAAGAATCATAGAGCATTTAGCAGTTTTAAAACTGCGTAATGACATGAAGTCTCCAATCTTATGTTTATATGGACCTCCAGGAGTTGGTAAAACCTCTTTAGGGAAGTCTGTTGCAGAAGCTTTAGGACGTGAGTATGTGCGTATGAGTTTAGGTGGTTTACGTGACGAAGCAGAAATACGTGGACACCGTAAAACATACATTGGTGCAATGCCAGGGCGTATATTACAGAGTCTTAAAAAAGCAGGAACGTCTAACCCTGTTTTTGTTTTAGATGAGATTGATAAGTTATCTAACTCTAATCAAGGGGATCCTTCTTCTGCGTTATTAGAAGTCTTAGATCCAGAACAGAATTCGGAGTTTCATGATAACTTCCTAGAAATGGGATATGACTTATCTAAGGTTATGTTTATTGCAACGACTAATAGTTTAAATACAATTCAGCCAGCGTTAAGAGATCGTATGGAGATTATTAATGTGACAGGGTATACTATTGAAGAAAAAGTGGAAATTGCAAAGCGTCACTTGTTACCTAAGCAATTAAAAGAACATGGTTTAACAGACAAGCATATTAAAATTGCAAAACCTCAATTAGAGAAAATTGTAGAAGGATATACTCGTGAGTCTGGTGTGCGTGGTTTAGAAAAGCAAATTGCTAAAATGGTGCGTTATGCAGCAAAAAATATAGCCATGGAGCAAGACTATAATATCAAAATATCTAACGAGGATATTATTGAGATTTTAGGAGGTCCAAAATTAGAACGTGATAAATACGAAAACAATAATGTAGCAGGTGTTGTTACGGGATTAGCTTGGACTAGAGTAGGAGGTGATATATTATTTATCGAGTCTATTTTATCTAAAGGAAAAGGATCGCTTAACATTACTGGAAACTTAGGTAAGGTGATGAAGGAATCGTCTACGATAGCTATGGAATATATTAAAGCACATGCTGAAGAATTAGGTATTGATCCAGATGTTTTTGATAAATATAATGTACATATCCACGTGCCAGAAGGTGCGACTCCAAAAGATGGACCAAGTGCAGGTGTGACGATGTTAACATCTTTAGTGTCGTTATTTACACAACGAAAAGTCAAAAAGAGCTTAGCGATGACTGGAGAAATTACACTTCGTGGAAAAGTTTTACCCGTTGGTGGAATAAAAGAAAAGATACTAGCTGCAAAACGTGCAAGAATAAAAGACATATTACTTTGTGAAGACAACAGAAGAGATATTGAAGAGATCAAGCCAGAATATTTAACTGGTCTTACATTTCATTATGTTTCAGACATGTTGGAGGTTGTTGATATTGCTATTACTGACCAAAAAGTTAAAAACGCAAAAAAATTATAAGACGCCTAAATAAGAAATAGTCAAAATATGTTCTGTAATATTTAGATTAAGTTCAATATTTGTGTAAGATGAGGCATTCTTAATATGAGGATTTGTCTCAAAAACAATGAAATACTAAGCTCTATTATTCTTTAATTTATTAAGAATAATAGAGTTTTTTTGCATAAAATCCCATGTTTTATTTAAGCGGGCTAATATGTATTTGGTAGGTATGTAGAAACGACTTTAGACGTGTAGGAAACAATATCAAGTGAGTGAGTTTGTAGTACTATTTCTACTTATCAAGCACAAAAACTTAAATTTCAGCAGGTATAACTAAAATTATGTTTTGTATTTCTGTATTCTCAAGTAGTTCGATAATTTAATATTTTGGAGACCATCGTGCAATTATAACCTTGAGACTTATACAATATGCATATGCTTTTTTTTAAATAAATTATTGTAAACGAAAACGTTAAGTGTTAAAGACTAGTTGTAGTTAAGCGCTTGTATTTAAATAAATTTAGCTAGGGTGTATAAGATTACAGTTAGAAAAAGGACGCTGTTGACTAATTTAAATGTCAATATTTAGAAGTCAAAATAAAAGCTGAAATTGACGTAAAAAATAAATTTACTTTATCTGCGTTTTAAAGTAGATTTATTTACTTTGCAAACGATGTTTAAAAATAAAATTGTCCTACTTTTAATATTACTTTCTTGCACGTATAGTTATGCGCAATTGGGAGGGCAATCCACTTATCAATTTTTGAACTTAGTATCATCACCGCGCCAAGCGGCATTAGGAGGTAAGGTTTTAACTAATATAGACTACGATGTCACGCAGGGCTTATATAATCCAGCCGCTATTAATCCAGAAATGGATAATCAATTGGCCTTAAATTTCAGTAATTATTTAGGAGGTATTACCTATGGGACAGCAGCCTATGCTTATTCATGGGACAGGCACACACAAACCTTACATGCAGGGATGACCTATATTAATTATGGTGATTTTGATGGTTATGATGAAAACGGGGTGCCTACAGGTACATTTACAGGTACAGAAGCCGCACTGTCTTTAGGATACGCATTACAGATTGGTTATTCAGACTTTTACTTTGGAAGTAATATAAAGTTTATTACCTCTACTTTAGAACAATATAGTTCTATTGGTATTGCAACAGACTTAGGGTTAATGTATGTTGATGACGATTTAGATTTTCAAGCAGCATTAGTGGTCAGAAATCTAGGAACACAAATAACAACTTATGCTGGACAACGCGAAAGTTTACCTTTAGATATTACTCTAGGGTTATCTCAAACATTAGAGCATGTTCCAATACGTTGGCACCTAACGTTTGAAAACTTACAACAATGGCCAATAGCAGTCTCTAATCCTGCAAGAGCAACGACAGATCTTGAAGGCAACCAAACAGAAGAAAAAATAGGCTTTTTAAACAATGTTATGCGACATACAATTATTGGTGCAGAGCTATTTCCTGATAAAGGGTTTAATATAAGGTTAGGATATAACTTTAGACGTGCTGAAGAGTTGCGTATTGTTGATCAGCGTAATTTTTCTGGTTTATCAGTAGGATTTGGAATCAAAATAAATAAGTTACGTTTTAGTTATACTCACGCTAAATACACAGCAGCAAGTAATGCTAACTTCTTTGGATTACATATTGATTTACAGTAATTTTAAAACCTGTTTTTTTGCTTAAATACTACTTGTATTTAATGTATGATGTTTTAAATTTTAATTATTTATAAATGAAATATTTAGTAACTATAATTGCTCTTGTATGTTGTTTACATTCATTTGGACAAGATTTAAACAACCTTAAGGCAAAGTTTGATATATTAGAGAATAGAATTGAATTCATAAAGGATTCGACGGGCTTGTCAAAATTAGTTTTGCCATCTTTTTTATGTTCAGAAAGTAAATCAGATAAAGGTTGGCATGTACAAGATTTCAATAATGACGGCTTAAAAGATTTAATATACTCGGGGTATTGTCAGCCGTATTTTCAGACTGCTATATTTTTAAATAGTAACAATGGATTTAAAGTAGTTCATAATTATCCAGGAAAGTTGCTTTCAATAACAAAAACAGCTAATCAAACTAAACTCATTATTATCAAAGATAATATGGGCTGTGATTATTATTCAGATTTGATAGAAGTGTCTATAGCCAACAACTCTAAAGTAACAAAACAGAGACTGTCATTTCATTTTGATACAAACGTTGAGCTGACTAATACATTAGTCTATAGGTCGTTGTCAGGGATTTTAAGAAGTTCTCCTGTGGTAGATGATACACAAAGAAAAGATGTCTGTACAGGCGAAGCAATTATTGGAAATCATATAGATAAACTAACAGGACAACAGGTTGTTGTACTAAGTAAAAAAAAGGATTGGCTTTTAGTTATCTTAGAAAAGAGTGAGGGGTATTCTAAATTAGGATGGATTAAAAAGTAAACACTGTATTGGTTAACTTGATTATAATACATGGTACAGTGGCTCTTAAAATGCTTCAAAAACAGTAGCTTTTATAGCATCCCATTCACTTCTTAAAATCCCATAACAACAGGTATTACGTCTAAAACCATCATTCATAACCGTGTTTTGACGTAAAACACCTTCTAAAGTAGCGCCTAGCTTTTCAACAGCCTTTTTTGATTTAACATTGCGTTCGTCAACTCTAAATTCTACTTTTTCAAAATTTAAGGTTTCAAAAGCATAACGCAGCATTAAAAACTTTATGTGACTATTTAAACCGGTGCCTTGAAAATCGTGTCCCAGCCAAGTCCAGCCAATATGTAGGACTTTGTTTTTGTTATGTATTAAACCAAAACGGGTACTTCCAGCATAGGCTTGTTTTTCTTTGTCAAAAATAATAAAAGGTAAAGTCGTATTTTGGTAAAAGCCGTCTACAGCGGTTTGCACATAAGATTTAAGTTTGTCAGGGGTAGAAATGCCGTTTGGAGAATAATAAATTAAATGGTGTTCCGTAGCAATTTCAGTTAAGTGTTTATAATTACTTAAGTCTAAAGGGATTAATTTTACCCGATGGTTTTCAAGTGTAGGAGCTGTCATTTTTGCGCTATGTTTTGTATTTTTACATTAAAATTAAAGATACATGAAGTATTCTAAAGAACAAGTGTTGGCTATAGCAAATAAAGCTAGTAAAAACACATTAATGGAAACCTTAGAGATTGAGGTCGTAGATTATGGAGCGGATTTTTTAGTCTCCAGAATGCCTGTGACTCCTCGCGTACATCAACCTGATGGCGTATTACATGGTGGAGCAACAGCTGCTTTAGCAGAAAGTGTTGGTAGTTTTGCGTCGCATATATTTTTAGATTCTGAAAATTTAATGATTAGAGGGTTGGAGATAACAGCTAATCACTTAAAAAGCATTAGCTCTGGATATATCTATGCTAAAGCTACATTTTTACATAAAGGACGTACCACGCAATTGTTGGATATTAGAGTAACGGATGAAGCGGATAATTTAATTTCGATTTGTAAATTATCGACTATTTCTTTACCAAAAAAGAAATAAATGATGACTTCTAAAGCTTTTTTTGAACAACTATCTATTCATTTTACAAAGGCGTTACCTTTTGTGGCCTACAGAAAGCCGAACGAAGGCGCTGTGAAAGCATTACTTCAAAATAGTAATCAGCTTCATTATACTAAAAATTTTGAAGAGCGTGGTTTTGTATTTTCACCCTTTAAAAATGAAGATAATACAGTCTTATTTCCTTTGGATGAAAGTGAAACTATGGATTGCGTGTTTGATGATTCTTTAAACGATGATAATAGTAGTAAAAGCTCAATAATAGAGGCTTCAGCAAAAGCAAAGCATATACAATTAGTAGCGCAAGCAATTGCTGAGATTGAGAACGGAAGTTTTAAAAAAGTTGTAATCTCTAGGGTTGCAACCGAAAATTTTTCAAAATCCAACACCCTTTTATTATTCAAAAAATTTTTAGCAACCTATAAAACAGCAATGGTCTATTGTTGGTATCATCCACAAGTCGGATTATGGTTAGGAGCAACTCCAGAAACGTTATTAAAAGTGGAAGGGAGCCGATTTTTAACCATGTCTCTAGCAGGTACACAGCAGTATAAAAATACGATTGATGTCCAATGGCAATCCAAAGAACAAGAAGAGCAGCAGTTAGTGACAGATTTTATAGTTAGTAGCTTGGAGTCGTCAGTAAGTCGTATTAATATAGGGAAAACCGAAACAATTAAAGCCGGAAATTTATTGCATTTGCAAACCAAAATTTCTGGACTTTTAAAACCTGAGAACGGATTACAGTCCGTAATTAAAAAGTTGCATCCAACACCGGCAGTTTGTGGTTTGCCAAAAGAGGAAGCTAAGCATTTTATACTAAATAACGAAGGTTATAATCGCGAATATTATACTGGGTTTTTAGGCGAGATTAATGTTATGCAGTCCAAAACAAGAAATACCAATCGTAGAAATGTCGAGAATAACGCTTATGGATCCGTTAAAACAATTTCGCACTTATTTGTGAATTTAAGATGTCTTCAAATTAAGGATGACCAAGCATTACTTTATGTTGGAGGTGGAATTACTAAGGATTCTATACCTGAAAATGAATGGGAGGAAACCGTTGCCAAAACCAAGACTGTTAAAAACCTCTTATAATCGTTTAATTTAGGATTAGGGTTTCGTATTTTTGTGCTACACATGACATACCCTAAAATACCCCTAGCACAAACCGTTATTCAGCTTTGTAAAGCTAAGAATATTCAGCACATTGTATTATCTCCAGGAAGCAGAAACGCGCCGCTAACCATTGGATTTACACATGATCCATTTTTTAAATGTTATAGTATTGTCGACGAGCGTTGTGCGGCTTTTTTTGCTTTAGGAATCGCCCAGCAAATTAAACATCCCGTGGCAGTCGTTTGTACGTCTGGTAGTGCACTGTTAAACTATTACCCTGCTGTTTCAGAAGCGTATTATAGTCATATTCCTTTAGTGGTATTAAGCGCTGATAGACCTAAATATATGGTCGGAATAGGAGATGGGCAAACTATAAATCAAGAAAATGTTTATCATAATCATATTCAATATTCGGCTAATTTAAAACAGGACTTAAATCCTGAAACGGAAAATGCTTTCGCGGAAGATTTGCCGATCATGAAAAGTATTGAGAATAAAATTGAACACTATTTAGGATTGCAACAAGGCATACAGCAACAAAATGAAACCGAAATTAATAAGGCTTTTAATATTGCTATTGCTACGCAAGGACCAGTTCATGTCAATATCCCGTTTGACGAACCCTTATACCAAATGGTCGATGAGCTGACAGTAAATCCGGAAGTGATTCCAATGACGGAGTCTAATGCTGTTGAGGACGATTTTAACGCTTTCGCTGAAATTTGGAATAACTCAAAACGTAAGTTAATATTAGTAGGTGTGTTGGCTCCTAACAGTATAGAGCAACGATATTTGGATGTGTTAGCAGAAGATGAAAGTGTTTTGGTATTGACAGAAAGCACATCAAATTTATACCATGACAACTTTTGTCCAAGTATAGATAAATTAATAGGAGCATTATCGGAGACAGAATTAGAAACATTACAGCCAGATATATTATTAACATTTGGGGGGTTAATCGTGTCTAAAAAAATAAAGAAATTTTTAAGAACACATAAACCAAAACAACATTGGCATGTCGCAGAACAAGGGGCGAATGATACTTTTTTTGTATTAAGCAAAGTGTTTAAACAATCTATAAATTCTTTTTTTAAGTCTTTTTTACCATTAACAAAAGCTATTAAAAGTGCGTATAATCCATTTTGGAATGCGCAAATGAATATCAGAAGAGATAAACACGCGGCGTATATGTCTATAATTCCGTTTTCGGATTTTAAAGCCTTTGATATCTTTTTAAATAATATTCCAAACCAGTCGCAATTACAAGTCGGTAATAGCTCTGCAATCCGCTACACACAGTTATTTGATATTAATCCAACTTTAGAAGTGTTTTGTAATAGAGGAACTAGTGGTATTGATGGCAGTACAAGTACAGCAATAGGTGCGGCAGTAGCAAACCCAAAACCAACAGTGTTTATAACAGGGGATTTAAGTTTTTTCTATGATAGCAATGCATTATGGAATAATTATGTACCTAATAACTTTAGAATTATAGTTATTAATAATGAAGGTGGAGGGATTTTTAGAATTTTACCTGGACATAAGAATACTGATAATTTTGATTACTTTTTTGAAACTAAACATCACTTGTCAGCAAAACAACTTTGCGATATGTATGGGTTTAACTATAGTCATGCGTCTTCTGAAGATCAGTTAGTTGTTGCTTTAAGTGATTTTTATGACGTTTCAGAGTCGCCTAAGCTATTAGAAGTGTTTACTCCAGCCAGAGATAATGATGCTATTTTATTAGATTACTTTAAATATGTGCGATAGTTTCGTCGGATAAATTATACGTTAAGCGTAATTTTTATTATATTTATTTGGTGATTACAAAGAGAGCAAGAAAATTTGTACCTTTAATAAGCTAAAAATTATTAATTTAAATTATAAAAAAATTATGAGTAAACGTGATGACTTAATCGTAAAGTATGCTGCAGATTTAAAAGATAAATGTGGAGTAACTCCGGACATGGATTTTTTAACTAAAGTTACAATTGGTTGTGGACCATCTATATATAATAAAGATGCAGCTACAGTCTCGGGTACCGATGATTCAGAATTAGCTACTGTTAAAAATAATTTTTTAATTAAAAAATTAGGTTTAGCGGATAGTGCAGATCTAGATAAAGCTATAGATTCTGTAATTGAAACTTACGGAAGATCAAATAAAAATAAATACAGAGCAGTTGTTTATTATTTGTTAGCAAAACACTTCAAAAAAGAAGCTATTTACAAATAGAATAAAAAAAATATATAAAAAAAGTGTTACAGTTCTGTAACGCTTTTTTTATATGCTTACATTTGCAAAATGATACGAATAGGAGAATTTAATACACTCGGAATTTTAAGAGATACAGAACCTGGATTATTTTTAGGTGATGCAGATGGTAATGAAGTTTTATTACCTAATAGATATGTTCCAGAACAGTTTGAAATTGGTGATGAATTAGAGGTGTTTGTTTATTTAGATAATGACGAACGTATTATCGCTACAACTACAGAGCCGTTTATAATTAATGGAGAGTTTGCGGTATTACGTTGTAATGAAGTTTCTAAATTTGGAGCTTTTTTAGACTTTGGATTGGTAAAAGAATTGTTTTGCCCGTTTAAAGAGCAAGCATTTCCAATGAAAAAAGGGGGCTGGTATTTAGTACGTTGTTATTTAGATGATGTCACGGAGCGTTTGGTTGCTTCTAGTAAAACCAATCAATTTTTAGATAATAAAGAATTAACTGTTGCGCAATTTGACCAAGTAGATATTATTGTGTCGCATCCAAGTGATTTAGGGATGAATGTTATTGTAAATAATATACATACAGGATTGATTTATAAGGATAGCATTTTTCAAGACTTAAGTGTTGGAGATAAGTTAAAAGGTATTATTAAAAAGGTAAGACCAGGAAATAAGTTAGATATCGGTTTAGGAGAAATAGGCTATAGAAATATCGAGCCTAATGCAGATAAAATTATGCAAGAATTAACGGATAACAATGGGTTTTTACCTGTGACAGATAAGTCTAGTCCGGAAAAAATTAAAGATCTTTTACAAATGAGTAAAAAAACATTTAAAAAGGCCATCGGTACACTTTACAAGCAAAAGCTTGTAGATCTAAAAGAGGATGGAATTTATCTAAAATAAATTTTGCTATAGTAATACCGTAGATTTTTAATCTATAAAATAAAGGAAAGTAGTGTAGCTCAGGTTATACTACTTTTTTTGTATGATATAATGATTTTTGGGACAATGCTCTTAATTTGTTTTTGGTAATACCGTTAACAAGCAAGGTTAGAATTTGTTTTGTTTACATTTTTTGCGCATTCTATAGCATGGTATAGGTTGTCAAAACGACTAATTTCTATTTTTAAAAACAGTTTTTCCATTAAAGCGTTAAACCAACTATTCTCACTTCTAGTTACAACAGCATAACCATTTAGTTGGCTGCCGTTAAGAAAATTAAGCCAATCGGAAGGCTTTACGGAGTATGTATTTACACGGTTAGAAATATAATAAATAGTGTTTGATGGGCCATAAAATTGTTTTATCGCGTCAACGACGTGCTGTGCTTCTTCCCAAGTATAGGTTACATTTTCATTAATTTCAGAAATAACAATTCCATCTAAAAAATAGAAATTACCAGAATCTGTAATGTGTATGTCTCTAATTTGGTTTGCAAGGGTTGAGTTGATGATTTTCATAAAGTAAATAGCTTTAAAGCTAAATTAGTTAATATTCTATATTTTAATAGAATCGTGATTACATTTTAAATAGCTAATCGACAAAAGATATGTTTTATCGTTTAAAATCATAAAAACTACCTAAAAGAGGTTAAGGCTCTTTATAGGTAGTAGGTAAGCAACTAATAAATAGATGCCTAGGATTTATTTTTTAATCAAGCTATCAATTATATTTGATTTGTTTACTATATAATTATTAACATATTTATAAGCTTTATCCAAATCATTAAAACTTGAGACTGGCATTTTACAGAATTGCTTTTCAATATCAATATTCATAGAGTCAAATTGTGAATAAGCGACAATACCATAGATACTTAAATTAGGAAGTAAATCAGTCTGCTTTTGATAGTCTAAAACTTCAACTGAGTATTTATTCACTCTATTTGAGATATAACCGTAAGGCTTATTTTTTGTTTCGTAAAAATCGTATATTTTCTTTAAAAAATATTGTGAAGATTTGAGTGATGCATGCTCTCCTTCGTTAATTTGCATAACAGCTATGTTTTCAAAAAAATATAAATCACCCACAGGTAAATGGTATGTTTTTTCTACTTTCCTGAATATTTCAGAGTTTATTACTAACATTGTCAAGGGATTAATTAATTATTAAGTGAAGGTACACTATGAAATAGGTGTGCAAGATTTAAGCTGTTTAATAAAATACTAAATCGTCAAAAGGTATATTTTTGAGCTAAAAATTAGTTGTACGAGGATAATTCTTACACTTATTAATTGTTATTGAGTCGTTTAGTGGTTTGTGACTGTGATTGTAAAAGTTTTTTTTAAAGATTTAAACAAAGTCATTCGAGAAATGAAAAAGTAAATATTAGAGTACAATATATTATTTGTGTATTTTTATAATCTCAATATTTAATGATATTTTATGGAGGTTATAGATTGGCAAAAGGCCAAAGATTATGAAGATATTACATATAGTAAATGCAATGGTGTCGCGCGTATAGCATTTAATAGACCTAACGTTAGAAATGCATTTAGACCTAAAACAACTAAGGAGTTATATGATGCTTTTTATGATGCCGGAGAAGATACATCTATAGGTGTTGTTTTATTATCTGCAGAGGGACCATCTACTAAAGATGGCGTGTATAGTTTTTGCTCTGGTGGAGATCAAAAGGCCAGAGGTCATCAAGGTTATGTAGGAGAGGATGGTTACCATAGATTAAATATACTTGAGGTACAACGTCTAATTAGATTTATGCCTAAAGCAGTTATAGCAGTTGTCCCAGGTTGGGCAGTTGGTGGTGGACATAGTTTACATGTTGTTTGCGATTTAACTTTAGCAAGTAAAGAACATGCTATTTTTAAACAAACAGATGCCGATGTTACTAGTTTTGATGGTGGATATGGCTCTGCTTACTTAGCCAAAATGGTAGGTCAAAAAAGAGCTAGAGAAATCTTTTTCTTAGGAAGAAATTACTCTGCACAGGAAGCTTATGATATGGGAATGGTAAATGCTGTGATACCTCATGACGAGTTAGAAACGACTGCTTACCAATGGGCACAAGAGATTTTGGAGAAATCACCAACCTCTATAAAGATGTTAAAATTCGCTATGAATTTAACCGACGATGGCATGGTTGGACAGCAAGTATTTGCTGGAGAAGCAACACGATTGGCTTATATGACAGACGAAGCTAAAGAGGGGAGAGATGCGTTTTTAGAAAAGCGTAAGCCTAACTTCCCAAAACAATGGATTCCATAATATATGAAGAACGTTACCAAATGGTTGTCGGCAATGCGCTTACGTACATTGCCATTATCTATTTCTGGAATTATAGTGGCCGCTTGTTTAGCAAAATATAATGGTGTTTTTGATAGCGTAATATTAGTGTTTGCTATTTTAACAACGCTTAGTTATCAAATACTGTCAAATTTGGCTAACGATTATGGAGACGGTGTAAAAGGGACGGATAACGACCAACGCATTGGACCTGTTCGTGCCTTGCAATCTGGTGCTATTACGCACCAGGACATGTATAAAGCGATTAGAATAAATGTAATTATTAGTATTTTACTGACAGCTATATTGCTTTATGTATCTTTTAAAGCCGAGTATTTGTGGTTAGCGCTATTGTTTTTTGTGTTAGCGGGACTCTCTATTTATGCAGCTATAAAATATACCGTTGGTAACAATGCGTATGGTTATAAAGGTAAGGGCGATATTTTTGTCTTTGTTTTTTTTGGCTTAGTAAGTGTTTTAGGATGTTATGTCTTATTTGCAAAGCAAATAGATTTTATTGTCGTTTTACCAGCAATTGCTATAGGTTTATTAAGTACAGCGGTACTTAACTTGAATAACATGAGGGATATTATATCTGATGTAACAGCAAACAAAATAACGTTGGCTGTAAAATTAGGAGCTGAAACCGCTAAAAAATATCATTATTTTTTAATTATTACAGCTATCGTATTATCGGTTTTATTTGGTGTTATTTACTATAAATCACCTTTAAATTTGATTTACTTTGTAGCTTACATTCCTTTAGGGTTACATTTAAAAAAGGTTAGATCGGTAACTAATCCTAAAGATTTTGACCCAGAATTAAAAAAGTTAGCATTAACCACAGTATTGTTAAGTTTACTATTAGGTATCGGACATTTACTGTAATACATACATTTACATGAAAATCACTTTTTACGGTCACGCTTGTTTAGGTATTCAAATAGAGGATATACATATTTTAGTAGATCCATTTATTTCAGGAAACCCTAAAGCTGCTCACATAGATATTAATACTATTAAAGCAGATTATATATTGTTAACGCACGCACATCAAGATCATATTCTGGATGTGGAAGCTATCGCAAAACGCACAGAAGCCGTTATTGTGTCTAATTTTGAAATTGTAACTCATTTTCAGAATTTAGGTTTTGAAGGTCACCCAATGAATCACGGTGGGACTTGGGATTTTGATTTTGGACGTTTAAAATATGTCAATGCGATACACACCTCTTCTTTTCCGGATGGTAGTTACGGTGGACAACCGGGAGGTTTTGTTCTTGAAGGGGAGCATAAAAACATTTATATAGCAGGAGATACAGCGTTAACTTTTGATATGAAGTTGATCCCGATGCAAACCCAATTGGATTTGGCTATTTTACCTATCGGAGATAATTTTACAATGGGAATTAATGATGCAATCATCGCTAGTGATTTTGTAGCATGCGATAAAATTTTAGGATATCATTTTGATACGTTTGGTTATATCGAAATTGATCATGAAGCAGGTAAGCGTAAGTTTTTTGAAAAAGACAAAGACCTAATGCTTTTAGAAATTGGAGAGAGTTTAGAGCTGTAATAGCTATCTAACCTGGCTTTTCATAACTTTACGGTGTAAAATCTTAGGAAAGAAGCGTTTCAAATACACGCCCAAAATTTCCTTTTTCCCAATATAGGCTTCAAATTTTTCTTTTTGAATAACTGTTAACATGCGGTCACAAAACTCGGCAATAGATAAGCCATTTCCTGTTGCTAGATCTTGACTGTTTTGCAAACTACCATCACCAATTAGTGCGTTTTTAGCAATATTTGTATTTACAAATCCAGGACAAATAAGTGTTACGCTTATATTGTCTTTTTCATGTTCCATACGTAGCGCATCAAAAAAACCGTGTAAAGCATGTTTTGCTCCGCAATAACCTGAACGGTAGGGCGAACTAAATTTACCCATCAAACTAGTAACAACTGCGTAATGTCCAATGTTGTTTTTTATAAAATGAGGTAATAAGGCTTTACTTAAAGCTACGGTCCCTAAGTAATCCACTTCCATTAATTTTTTATCTACGCTAATATCTGTGTCTATTATTAATGAGCGCTGACTAATACCTCCATTATTAATTAAAAGATCAATTTTACCAAAGTGTTTTATAGCTTGTGTTACAACGGGTTTCATGTGGTCGTAATCTGCCAAATCAAAGGGTAATACCGCTACATTATCAGGGTTTGGGCAAGCTTGTTTTATTTGGTTTAAAGTGGTTTCATTTCTTGAAGAAATTATTAATTGACACTCTAATTTAGACAAGGCTAATACTAATCCTTTTCCAATTCCGCTAGAAGCGCCAGTAATCCAAACTACTTTATTTTTAAACGTCATGTAATCGTTGATTTTTAGGTGAATTTACAAAAATATTTAAGTATTTTTGATTTCATTATGAAAGTAACCTATCGCAAACATATTTTAGAATTTAAAAGACCTAGTGGTACCTCGCGTGGTATTTTAAAAACTAAGGAAACTTGGTTTTTAATTATCGAACATGATGGTAAACGTGGTATTGGAGAATGTGGTATTTTAAGAGGCTTGAGCGTAGATGATCGCCCTGATTACGAAACGCAATTACAAGATACATGTAAAGAAATTGAAAAAGGATTGCCGTATTTGTATGCTAAAAATGGAGAATTTCCAAGTATTCAAATAGGATTAGAAATGGCTTTTAAAAGTTTAGAGAGTCAAGATCCTTTTGTTTTATTTCCTTCTGAATTTACTGCTGGCAGAGCTTCAATAGCTATTAATGGTTTGATATGGATGGGCGATCAGGCTTTTATGAAACAACAGATTGAAGATAAAATAGCGTCGGGATTTAGTTGCATAAAATTAAAAATCGGAGCCATAGATTTTCAAACGGAGCTAGATATTTTAAAGGGTATCAGGCGTAATTTCAGCGAAAGCGATATAGAACTACGTGTGGATGCCAATGGTGCGTTTAAACCTTCTGAAGCTTTAGAAAAACTAAAACAGTTATCAGATTTTAATTTACACTCTATTGAACAACCAATTAAAGCAGGTCAATTTACAGACATGGCGAAACTTTGTGAGCAAACACCTTTGGACATTGCTTTAGACGAAGAGTTGATTGGTGTCTTTGATGATGTTAAGAAGTTGGATTTACTACAAGCTATTAATCCGCAATACATTATTTTAAAGCCTAGTTTTATTGGCGGTTTTAAAGGGAGTGATACTTGGGTTAACTTGGCTGAAAAACAAAATATAGGGTGGTGGATTACCAGTGCTTTGGAGAGTAATGTCGGGCTTAATGCTATAGCACAATATACGTACACAAAAAACAGTAATTTACCACAAGGTTTAGGGACAGGAAGCCTTTTTACTAATAATATTACAGCGCCTTTACAAGTAGAAAAAGGGACATTACAATACGATACAAATACTAATTGGGACTTTAAATTTTAGATTATGGATTTTATAAAACAAGCATTTACTGTTAAGCATGAATTTTGGCGTTACCTAGTGGGGTCTTTAATTATTGCTGTTTTTGCAATGCTTGGACAAATACCGTTTACTATTGCGGCAATAGTGAAACATATTGGAAATGGCGGTTCTGCTTATGATATAGATGAGTCTAAATTAATGACCATTTTAGAACCAAATTTAAACTTGTTTTTATTATTACTCTCTTTTGCTTTTGGTTTTGTAGGGTTGATTATTGTTGTTAAAAATTTGCACAAACAGTCTTTGTTATCTGTTACTACAGCAAGGCCTAAAATAGATTGGAAGCGTGTGCTGTTTTCTTTTTTGTTTTGGGGTGTAATATCTTCAGGAATGGTACTTATTGATTATTATGGTTCGCCAGAGAATTATGTGTGGAATTTTGAGCTAAACCGTTTTCTGATTTTAGTGGTAATCGCAGTGTTATTAGTGCCAATACAAACAAGCTTAGAAGAGTATATTTTTCGAGGGTATTTAATGCAAGGTTTTGGAACGGTAACAACTAGTAAGCAGTTCCCTTTTGGATTTATTTTTACAATATTATCTATTCCTATATGTTCTCAAATTATTATGATTAATAATTTTAATGCAGAGGAAGGATTAGGATTGGCTGCGATTGTCATTGGAGTGGGCGCATTGATTTTTGAATTTTTAAAAAAGAGAAATGCTTTTGAGTCCGAATTCAATAAAAACTTAGTGGCATCTTTAAGAAGAAAATGGGTGCCATTATTGATAACCTCAGTGATTTTTGGAGGGATGCATGTTTTTAATCCAGAAGTTGGTAAATTAGGGTATGGTGTCATGGTGTACTACATTGGAACAGGATTATTTCTAGGTGTTTTAACATTAATGGATGATGGAATGGAGTTATCTCTAGGATTTCATGCCGCCAATAATCTGTTTGGAGCCTTATTGGTTACTGCAGATTGGACGGTTTTACAAACACACTCCGTTTTTAAAGATATATCAGAGCCTGAAGCAGGTTTTGGAGATATTATTATCCCTGTATTTGTTGTATTCCCTATATTGTTATTCATTTTTGCTAAAGTTTATAAATGGACCAATTGGAAAGAAAAATTATTTGGAAATATAGAAGCACCAGTGATTGATGATAATTCAACTTTAGACTAAAGATATGACTCCTAGCTATAATAAAGTACACAACAGATTTAAGTTAAATGGGATTCATTTTTCTTTTGAAGACTTAAAAGAAGTCGCTTACAGCTTTATTAAAGAAGGCGAATTATTTGAGCAAGAAATAGGGGCGTTTTTATCCGATTGGATCGATCATAACGATTTTATATTAGTCAAAACATCAGGCTCAACAGGTGAACCCAAAACGATTACGTTACAAAAACAAGCGATGGTTAATTCCGCTATTGCTACAGGTGATTTTTTTAAATTAGTACCGGGGGATTCAGCTTTACTATGCTTGCCAGCAACATATATTGCAGGAAAGATGATGTTAGTGCGTGCTATCGTTTTAGGGTTAGAGATAGAAAGTGTAGAGCCCACAACAAATCCTGTTTTTAATACAGAAAAGCAGTACGATTTTTGTGCAATGATTCCGGCACAAGCCGAAAAAGCAATGCAGAAACTTAACAATATAAAAACACTTATTGTTGGAGGCGCACAAGTATCATCACGGTTAAAAGAACAATTTCAAAAGGTGACAACTAACGTTTATGAAACGTATGGTATGACCGAAACGATTACACATATTGCAGTCAAACAAATCAATGGTAAAGCGACAAGTTATTTTACGACTTTACCAAATATTGTTATTAGTCAAAACATAAAAGAGTGTTTGGTTATTGATGCACCACAATTAACAGTAGGTCAGATCATCACTAATGATGTGGTTAAATTTCATTCTAAAACAACCTTTGAATGGCTAGGACGTGTTGATAATGTTATTAATTCTGGAGGTGTAAAATTATTTCCTGAGCAAATTGAGGCTAAACTTCAATCTAAAATGGGCTCTCGTTTTTTTATCAGTTCTGAAGCCGATCCTACTTTTGGAGAGGTCGCTATAATGATTATTGAAGCAGATACTGATACTTTAAATCCTAACGTATTTTCTGATTTAAATGCGATTGAAACACCTAAACAGGTGTATGCTATTTCCGCTTTCGCTGAAACAACTTCAGGCAAGGTTAATCGAACTGAAACTTTAAAAAGCCTTAAAAAGTAACGTTACCTAATTCATAAGACCACTTTACTCAATATAATTTTTGTAATGGTTACTTTCATCTTAGGTTTGTATTATACTTAAAACAACCATTATGAAACTACTCAAACTTTTTTTCCTTTTTATATCAGTTACGCTTTCTGCACAGGAAGTACCAAGAATTAAACTTCAAGATTCCACTTTTTTAGCTTTAAAAAAATTAGAAGTTAAAACAGAAGTTGTGGGTAATATAGCAACCACAACCTATACTATGAAGTTTTATAATGGTACTGATCGTGTTTTGGAAGGAGAATTAGCTTTTCCGTTAGGCCAAGGTCAATCAGTAACTAATTTTGCAATGGATGTTAATGGTAAAATGAGAGATGCCGTAATTGTTGAAAAAGAGTTAGGGCGTGTGGCTTACGAATCTACAATACGTCAGACCATTGATCCAGGATTATTGGAAATGACCAAAGGAAACAATTATAAAGCTAGAGTCTATCCCATACCAGCGAAAGGTTATAAAAGGCTAAGCATCACTTTTGAACAAGAAATGATTGCTAGTGATGGGAAACATAGATATACTATTCCTTTTAATTTTCAGGAACCTTTAGATTTCTCCTTAGATGTATTGGTTTATAATGTGGCTCAAAATCCTAAAGTTAAGAGTGATAATCCGTATAAATTAAAGTTTAAAACCAATGAAGGTATTTTAAAAGCATCGGTAAAGGAAACTAAAGCTTTAGTAAATACGGCGGTTGTTTTAGAGTTTCCAGTGGGAAATACAGAAAGTGTAACGACTTATGATAATTATTTTAATGTCTATAAATTATTTAAGCCGCAAACCAGACTAAAGCAAAAACCAAAAACGATTAGTTTATACTGGGATGCGTCTTATTCTATGAAATTTAGAAAGTTAGAAGCAGAAATGAAGCTTTTAGATTCCTATTTTGATTATTTAGATACCGTCCAGGTTGATTTTGTAGTATTTAGTAATGCTACAAATAAGACAAAACGATTTAATATTACTAATGGTAATTGGAAACTACTTAAAAAAGAAATAGAATCTATAGTATATGATGGTGGTACATCTTATTTAGATCTAAAAAACACCTCTAACGATGAGATCTTATTTTTTAGTGATGGGATGTTTAATTTAGGTGAATTACAAGACGGGTTTAAAGGCAACTTATATACAATAAACGCTGTGGATTCTGCTAATCATCAATTTTTGGAATACATTTCAAACCAAAATAAGGGGCAGTATATTAATCTCAATTCTATAGACACAAAACAAGCATTAAATGCCTTGAAAACAGAATCATTTAAGTTTTTAGGTATCGATAGTAATAGGACAATATCAGAAGTTTATCCCTTAGTCAATACAACTATTACTAGTGATTTTTCAATATCTGGAAAATTTGATACAAATACAACAGTGCAATTAAATTTTGGGTATGGTAATCAAATAACAGAGCAAGTAAAAGTAAACTTGGTAAAGTCTAGTTTTAATAGTTTAGTTAAACGTCTGTGGGCAAAAAAGAAATTGCAAGCTTTAAATAGTAATAAAGAAGAAAATAGAGCGGAGATTATTTCACTGGCTAAGAAAAACCATCTGATTTCTGAATATACGTCGTTAATTATTTTAGATAGAATTGAAGATTATGTACGTTATAAGATCGAACCACCTGCAGAGCTAAAAGCAGAGTATAAAGACCGTATGGCTAATAACGCTAATGAAGAAGCGGATAGGTTGGAAGACATAGAAGACAGAAGAAATCAACTTTTTGAAGATTACTTAGATTTAAAAAAATGGTACGCTACAAGTTATCCAATACTAACTAAAACTAAAAAGCCACAGCCCATTATTGATCCGGTAACGCCTCCTATTGTTCAACCAACGACAACAGTTCCAGAACCAGAAGAAGCGACATCAATCCGCACGGATCCAACTGAAAGTAGTGATGATACTATAATCGAAAATCAAATAGATCTAAATAAAAGAATAGTGTCTGGTTTCATTTTGGATGACAGTGGATCACCATTGCCAGCTGCGACTCTTATTTTAAAAGGAACGTCTAACGGAGCTTCAACAGATTTTGATGGAAAATATGCTATAAACGCAGAAGTAGGAGATATCATAATGGTTGATTATCTCGGGTTTTATGGTAAAGAAATAGTGGTTGGTGACTCAAATTCCATTAGCACAATGTTAACACCTAGTGATGCTTTGGATGAAGTTGTTATTACGGGATATGTAACAAAAAGAAAAGCAACGGTATCTTATTCTGTTCAAACCATACAATCAGAATCCCTTGAATCAAAATCAATGTCTGATGCCGTTCAAACACTTAGTGGTAGGGTCTCAGGTGTAGCAATTACTAATGGCTCTGGAGAAGCAGGAGCTAGTCCAACAGTAACAATTAGAGGCGCAAGTACAGTGACTAATAATGCGACACCGTTGTATGTTATTGATGGGGGTGTAGTGTCTGATAGTACATTTAACGCTATAGCATCGGATACAATAGATAGTTTGACTATTTTAAAAGCGGCGTCCGCAACAGCGTTATATGGAAGTAGAGGGGCAAATGGTGTTCTGGTAATAACGACCAAAGAAGGTCTAAAAAATAATGCTGAAGAAATTAACGCCTTAAACGATAAAATAGATGACGACATAAACTTTAAACCTTGGTCTTCTGATAGTGATTATATTAAAATATTGCAAGCGCAAACAACGTCAAAAGAGGCTTATGATAAGTATTTAGAGTTAAGAATAAAATATCGTAATACGCCTTCTTTTTTTATAGACGTTGCGGATTATTTTGATTCGATACAAGAAAAAGAATTAGCAATTACAGTGGTGTCTAATTTAACTGAAATAGATTTAGACAATCACGAAGTCATGCGTGCATTAGCTTATAAATTAGACTATTTTAAACAATACGATTTAGCACTTCATGTGTATAAAGAAATCTTGAAACTAAGACCAGAAGAACCACAATCGACGAGGGATTTAGCATTAGCTTATGAAAACGTGGGTAATTATCAAAAGGCATTTGATTTGTTGTATACGATAATCGATGGACAACTAGTAGAGAAGGATTTAGACGAACGCTTTTATGGTATAGAACACTTAGCATTTATTGAAGCGAGTCATTTATTACAAACACATAAAAAAGAAATCAAATTAAATGACTTACAAAAACAGCTTTTAAAACCAATAAAACTAGATTTACGTGTTGTAGCAGATTGGAATCACAATGATACTGATTTAGATTTATGGGTAGAAACACCTAAAAACCAATCTATAAGTTACAAGAACAAACGTTCAGATTATGGGGATCGTTTGTCACAAGATATGACTGATGGTTATGGTCCAGAAGAGTTTATGATTAAAAAAGGATTGAAAGGCGACTATGAGATTGAGTTAGATTATTTTGCAGATGACGTACAAAAAATATCAGGTCCAACGACTTTGAAAATCACCATATTTAAAAATTACGGAAGTAAAAATGAAACGAAAGAAGTCAGAATATACAGATTAGATAGTGAAAAGGACGTGCTAGAAATTGGATCAATAACGTTTTAAAGAATGGGTTATAGATTTAGAGTACTATTTAAATAAAAAAGGAACGCTTTAAGCGTTCCTTTTTTTATGTCTAAAATCGTTTTTTATAAACTAGGTCTTCGTTTAAATCATAGATTCGCCATGTACTAATTTGTTTGTCTTTTCGATATTTACCGGAAATTTTTAAAACACCGTTAGAGTAATACGATTTGTAATGACCGTGTTTTAAACCATCTTTTAATTCTACTGAAAGTCTAACGTTTCCATTGGCGTATTTCTTGGTGAATTCTCCAGCTGTTAAATCTGTTGGATAGATTTCAGGAATATTAAAAATGGTCTCCTTATTAATAGAATCTTCACTTATAATAGTAGGATTAGTTTCCGGTGTATTAACTATTGCAGTATCTGTAAAGGTATAGTTTAATTTAACGTCCTCTGGCGATTGGTAGTCTATTACAATTTTGCTTTCAAAATAGTTTCGTTCTGGAGTTAACTGGATACCAATTAAAGGAAAACATATAAAATAATCTTTATTAGCTTTTAGCTGTTGTTTGGTGGTGTTATCTACAAAGTCGTAAGCATTATTATATAAACTAGGCGTGTTGATGTAAGCAAAAATACTAGAGCGTTTGTCAAACTCGTCATCAAAGTCTTTAAAGGCCTCAAAGTCATTTAAAGTTTGTTTATTAGTGTACGTATTAATAATACTTTTTAAAGTGTTAGGTTCGTTACTAAACACAACATAATCGTCAATAATAGTATAATATGGTTTTTCTATATCGGAAAATAAGTTACCTAGCAATATTTTAAAAAATCCTTTGATGGACATAAAGTTAATAGGATACCCTTTGTAATTAACCTCTTTAAATTTTACAGGTGTACGTTTTCTAATTTGCTCCAAAATAAAATCTAGGTTTTCTTTGGCGTCATCAATATCGTTAGCTTTAATGACTAACGCCACATCCTTTGTTGACTCTGATACACTGGAGTGGAGTTGGAGCAATGCGATTTCATCATCAATCCAACTAATAAAATGTTTCTTAATGTTAATCTTCAAGAAATTCTCGACTTGTTCCGTACCGTCTAAATAACTTTTGAATTGTTTAGGGTTTTCTTTTTGGATAGTTTCGAAATTGTCGTAAAAGGCTTCAAAACTACTAAAACCAAAACTTAAATATAAAGCGGTTTCTTTAGGAGCGATACTACTGATGGTACGTTCTCCTTTTCCTGATTTTTGAAGTGCTTTAAGATAAGAGGATGCTTGGTCGTTAGTATTGGTAATTCCGTTAGCGACAATAGTATTATCATCTAAATCAAAACTAAAACCGCTAAACTCTAAACTTTTACTTAGTGTTTCAGTGGTATAACCAGGTTTATTAGAAAAGACTTTAACAAATTCATCTAAATAGTCATATTGAAAGTACACTCTAAACATATCGTGATACCCCACTTGTTTTTTGACTTCAATAAAATTCAAATTCCGACCGATTACAGGCTCTGAATATTGATCAATAGAGGCTTCTAATAACGTATGCGTGTAGGACGCAATCATTTGGTTTTCGATAAAGCTTAGGTATAGGGTCTCTCTGTTTTTTGTGTCGTAAATTTCGGTTATTTCTTGTTCGTGATATTTACGTTTGCTTACAGTATAATTACTATTGATTAAGGTGTTTAAATTATTTTTAAGTAAATTAAGTTTAGATATTTTTTGCAAATCTACAACATATAAAAAGCCATATTTTTTAGGCGCATAAACATGCGCCGAAATGACGATATCTCTGTTTCCGATGCGGTTAAATGTCCCTTGTTTTTGCTTAAATATAGTATCTAACTTATTTAAGTTTTTAGCCATGGTATTAAAATAGGCATTAGTGTTTAAATGTTTCCAAATATCACTTTTGCTAATAGCATCCCAGTTGCTAATGGGCTTTTTAGTTTCAATAATATAAACAGCATCTTTTGGTACTAAGTAGATGGATTGTATATTATCATTATTATCAAAATAAAAGACATAAACCTGATATAATCCATAACTAATAAATAATGTTATAAGTATGGAAAGTATTCCTCTTTTTTTTAGTGCCATATAATGTATATCTATAAAAGGGTAATTTTGTTAAAATGTGTATCGCATTGTAATTACTGGCGCAGTTAGGCCATCGCAAGCTTCAATTAAAATATTATAATTTGATTGAAGCTTGTGGTAGTGAAAAATACTATTTTAAACTTGTAAAACGCCCATGTTAAATTGCTTCTCAATAGGTGCGTGATTGGCAGCCTCAATCCCCATGCTAATCCAAGTTCTAGTATCTAAAGGATCAATAACGCCATCCGTCCAAATACGGGCTGCTGCATAATAAGGAGATACTTGATCGTCGTAACGTGATTTGATTTTATTAAATAATTCCTCTTCTTTTTCTTTAGTAATTGTTTCGCCTTTCTTTTTAAGAGAAGCTGTTTCAATTTGCAATAAGACTTTAGCAGCACTATTACCACTCATAACAGCAAGTTCTGCACTTGGCCAAGCAGCAATTAATCTTGGGTCATAAGCTTTACCGCACATTGCATAATTTCCAGCACCATAACTATTACCTAAGATAATAGTAAACTTTGGTACAACACTATTACTAACAGCATTTACCATTTTAGCTCCATCTTTAATAATCCCGGAATGCTCACTTTTACTTCCTACCATAAATCCTGTAACATCTTGTAAAAAGACTAACGGAATTTTTTTCTGATTACAATTTGCTATAAAACGTGTCGATTTGTCTGCACTATCATTATAGATAACACCACCAAATTGCATTTCGCCTTTTGCATTTTTAACTAGCTTACGTTGGTTAGCAATTATACCTACAGCCCAACCATCAATTCTTGCATAAGCAGTAATAATTGTTTTTCCGTAATCTTCTTTATATTCATCAAACTCAGAGTCATCAACGAGACGTTTGATAATCTCTTTCATGTCGTATTGATCGGCTCTAGATTTAGGTAAAATACCGTAAATATCTTCAGGATTCTCTTTTGGTTTCTTAGATTCATTTCGGCTAAAGCCGGCTTTATCATAATCTCCAATTTTATCAATCAAACGCTTTATTTTGTCTAAAGCATCTTTGTCATCTTTAGCTTTGTAATCTGTCACACCACTAAGTTCGCAATGTGTTGTTGCTCCACCAAGTGTTTCATTATCTATAGTTTCTCCTATGGCAGCTTTAACTAAGTAACTACCAGCAAGAAAAATACTAGCGGTTTTATCCACTATAATAGCCTCGTCACTCATAATAGGTAAGTAAGCACCTCCAGCAACGCAACTCCCCATTATTGCGGAAATTTGAGTAATTCCCATACTACTCATAACGGCGTTATTTCTAAAAATGCGGCCAAAATGTTCTTTATCAGGAAATATTTCGTCTTGCATTGGTAAATACACACCAGCAGAATCTACAAGGTAAATAATTGGTAATTTGTTTTCTATTGCAATTTCTTGAGCACGTAAGTTCTTCTTTCCAGTAATAGGAAACCATGCGCCTGCTTTGACAGTAGCATCATTGGCTACAACAATACATTGCTTTCCTTTGATGTATCCCATTTTAACAACGACACCACCAGAAGGGCAACCACCATGTTCGGCATACATTTTATCTCCAGCAAAAGCGCCAATCTCTATACTTTTCTTTTTACTATCTAATAGATAATTTACACGCTCTCTAGCAGTCATTTTACCTTTGGCGTGTTGCTTTTCTATTCGGTTTTCTCCGCCACCTAATTTAACTTTTGTTAATTTAGATTTGAGGTCAGATAGTAGTAGTTTATTATGATCTTCGTTTTTGTTGAAGTTAATGTCCATTGGAAATATTTTATTTGTCGTAAAAATACAAAAGATAATAGTGTAATGAAACTACTATTTTAAATGTATTGGCTAATTTTTGTTTCAATCTTAATATAAAACACGGAATTAGTTTCCGTGTAATATATATTGTTATTTTTTGTATCTTTGAAAAAAATAAACAATACAATGAAAAAAATAATAGCCTTTGGAGGTAGTAATAGTTCTACTTCAATAAATAAACAATTAGCAACTTACGCTTCGTCATTATTAGAGAATGTGTCTGTTGAAGTTTTAGATTTAAATAATTTTGAAGTGCCTATTTATGGTGTCGATTTAGAAGCTGCTTCAGGTTTTCCAGATAAAGCAAAACAATTTTTTGACAAGATTACCGATTCTGACGGAGTTGTAGTGTCGTTAGCAGAACATAATGGTGCCTATACAGCTGCATTTAAAAACCTATTGGATTGGTTATCTAGAATTGAGGTTAAAGTATTTCAAGATAAACCAATGTTATTAATGAGTACGTCTCCAGGACCAAGAGCAGGGCAATCTGTATTTGATATGGCAGCAGATAGGTTTCCTAGACATAATGCTAATATCGTCGCGACTTTTAATTTACCATCATTTAATGATAACTTAAAAGACGGGACTATAGTTAATGCGGAATTAAATAAAGGTTTAATCAAAGCGGTTAGTACATTTTCTGAAAATTTATAATAGTTAAAACAGGAAAGATAATGGCTGGTTTTGCAGAAGAAATTAAATCAAAGTTTGAAAGTAACAAAGTAAAAGCGATGCTTAATATTTTGTTTACAGCAAATCATATTACAAGTTTTCAAAACGACTTTTTTAAGCCTTTTGGATTATCACCACAACAATATAATATTTTAAGAATATTAAGAGGTGCAAAAGAGCCTATAAAAGTACAAACCATAAAAGAGCGTATGGTAGAGCGTGCACCTAATTTGACACGTCTAACCGATAAGTTGTGTGATAAACATTTAATTAAACGTATTTCTTTTCCTGGAGATAGGAGAGTGGTGTTAATAGAGATTACTACACAGGGGGTAGATCTTTTAAAACAAATTAGGCCCAATAATCCGTTACATAATTTGCTAGACAATGTTACAGAGGACGAAGCGGGGCAACTAAGTGATTTGTTAGATAAATTGAGGACAACCATAAAATAATAAAACGAAGTTATATAATGCATACAGTTATACATAAAGCAGCAGATCGTGGTTTTGCAAATCATGGTTGGTTGCAAGCAAATCATAGTTTTAGTTTTGCTCAGTTTTTTGATTCAGAAAAGATACAATTTGGAGCTTTACGCGTGTTAAATGATGATGTTATTGCACCAAGTATGGGTTTTAGTACTCACGCTCATGATAATATGGAAATCATTACCATTCCTTTAAAAGGGGCTCTGAAGCATAAAGACTCTATGGGGAACCAATGGGAAACAATAGAAGTAGGAGAAGTGCAAATTATGAGTGCAGGAAGTGGTTTGAAGCATTCTGAAATGAATGCAAAAACGGATGAGTATTTAAGTTTGTTTCAAATTTGGATTATTCCTAATAAGCAAAATGTAGCACCACGTTATGATCAACAATTTTTTAAGGCTGAAGATAGATTAGGTAAGCTACAAACGTTGGTAACTTCCATTGATGGAGTGGAAGACGGATTAAAAATACATCAAGATGCTAAATTATCTCGAATTGATTTAAAAGCAGACGAGTCTTTTATATATAACACTAAAAGTGATGGTCATGGTACCTATGTTATGGTTATTTCCGGAACGGTGTCTATTGATAATAATACATTACAAAGTAGAGATGCAATAGGTGTGACTAGTACTGATCGTTTTTCAATTAATACTATAACAGAGGCACAACTACTTTTTATAGAAGTCCCAATGTCATAGATAGTCTTTAAATAATATCAAAAAAGCATCCTAAATAGGATGCTTTTTGTGTTAAAATAAACGATATTTGTAATTCACATTTTACTAAACTAGATTATGGCAATGAACAAAAATACTGTGTTAGCTTGGGCTACCACAATTATGATAATAGTAGGATTAGCATTAATTGCATTAGGAGCTTTTAGATATGACGATGTAGCCGGTTGGGGTTTTGCAGCTGTAGGCGTTGGCTTTTTTGCTGTTGCATGGGTATTTAATGCACTTAAAGGTCGTGTTTAATTAAGTCAAATAGGCTTAAGAACAAATAACAAAAATCAAATTAATAATAATATGTCTGACGATAAAAAAGTAATTTTCTCCATGTCTGGTCTGACCAAGACATTTCAAAGTGCCCAAACACCAGTACTTAAAAATATATACTTAAGCTTCTTTTACGGAGCTAAAATTGGAATCTTAGGTCTTAACGGATCGGGAAAATCTACATTGCTTAAAATAATAGCAGGAGTTGATAAAAACTATCAAGGTGATGTCGTGTTTTCTCCAGGATACTCTGTAGGGTATTTAGAACAAGAACCAGAATTGGATAATGATAAAACAGTTATGGAGATTGTACGTGAAGGTGCAGCAGAAACCGTAGCTATTTTAGATGAATATAATAAAATTAATGACCAGTTTGGATTAGAGGAAGTGTATTCTGATGCAGACAAGATGGAAAAATTAATGAACCGTCAAGCAGAGCTTCAAGATCAAATTGATGCGTCTAATGCTTGGGAGTTAGATACCAAGTTAGAAATTGCTATGGATGCGTTACGTACGCCTGATGGTGATAAAAAGATTGGTGTCTTATCAGGAGGGGAAAGAAGACGTGTCGCTTTGTGTCGTTTATTATTGCAAGAGCCAGATGTATTACTATTGGATGAGCCAACCAATCACTTGGATGCGGAGTCTGTACATTGGTTAGAACATCATTTAGCACAATACAAAGGAACTGTAATTGCAGTAACGCATGATAGATACTTTTTAGATAACGTAGCAGGATGGATTTTAGAACTAGATAGAGGAGAAGGTATTCCATGGAAAGGGAACTATTCGTCTTGGTTAGATCAAAAGTCTAAGCGTATGGCTCAAGAAAGCAAAACAGCGTCTAAGCGTCAAAAGACATTAGAACGTGAGTTAGAATGGGTTAAACAAGGGGCTAAAGGTCGTCAAACAAAGCAGAAGGCACGTTTGAAAAACTATGATAAGTTAATGAGTCAAGACCAGAAACAACTGGACGAAAAACTTGAAATTTACATCCCGAATGGACCGCGTTTAGGGTCTAATGTTATTGATGCTGTTGGGGTAAGTAAAGCTTTTGATGATAAGTTATTATACGAAGATTTAAACTTTAGTTTACCACAGGCAGGAATAGTTGGTATTATTGGTCCAAACGGAGCAGGTAAGACTACTATTTTTAGAATGATTATGGGAGAAGAAACGCCTGATAAAGGTGAATTTAAAACAGGGGAAACTGCAAAGGTATCTTATGTTGATCAAGCGCACTCTAATATAGATCCTGAAAAAACAATTTGGCAAAACTTTAGTGATGAGCAAGAATTGGTGATGATGGGTGGTAAGGAAGTTAATTCTAGAGCCTATTTAAGTCGTTTTAACTTCTCTGGAGGAGAGCAAAACAAAAAAGTAAAATTGTTGTCTGGAGGAGAGCGTAACCGTTTACACTTAGCAATGACACTAAAAGAAGAAGGTAACGTCTTGCTTTTAGATGAGCCTACCAATGATTTAGATGTTAATACATTACGTGCATTAGAGGAAGGTTTAGAGAACTTTGCAGGATGTGCAGTAGTAATTTCTCACGATAGATGGTTTTTAGATAGAGTATGTACTCATATCTTAGCGTTTGAAGGAGACTCTCAAGTGTATTTCTTTGAAGGTGGATTTAGTGAATATGAAGAAAATAAGAAGAACCGTTTAGGTGGAGATTTAATGCCAAAACGTATTAAGTATAAAAAATTAGTGAGATAAGTTGTATCGCTAATTTATGATAATAAAAAAAGCCTGCAAATGCAGGCTTTTTTATTTAGTATAAATGCGTATTATTTATTTTGTAATCCGATAAGTCTAGTTGTTCTAGAGTCTTAAACTTTTTATCAAAAGCATCAATTTCTTTACGCCATTGTTTTTCTGGAGATATAGTATACAGCCCTTTTTTACTTATAATCGCAATTATTAAAATAACAAGATTAAAAATCAAAATACCGATGATTAGTTTACTATCCATTGTTATCGTTTTTTAAGGTTTTTATTTCTTTGTTAAGTCGTTTTACTTTTAGTAAGCTAATGGTTAATAAAGCTAGCGTCGTAATTAAAGCAATAGATAAAATTGTAATCAATTTTTGATGTGATGCTTCAGTAGTTGCTTCAGTTAAATTTTGTAGTAAAAATAAAAAAGAGGGGTTCATATGTTGTTAGTGTTAATATTATTTACTTCTTTTGGTACCAATCTAATTGTACAACCTCAATCTTAGAATTACCAGCATTAACTAACGTTTTAAATTGAGCAACATCACTTAAGCCATCTGTACCTCTGTAATGATAAGGAAAGACTTGTTTCGGTTTAAAGTCTAAAACAGCGCTAACAGCACTACCTACTGTCATGGTGTATGGTAAATTCATACAAACAAAGGCTTTGTCTATATTTTTAAGTTGTCTCATTTCTGGAATGTCTTCCGTATCTCCAGAGATATAAATACGTTGGCCTCCAATAGTTAAAACATAACCATTACCACGTCCTTTAGAGTGGAATTTTAGAGCTTCTTCACGCAAATTGTACATTGGTATAGCCTCTATTATAGTGTTGTTAACCACAGAAGTTTCACCATTAGTAATCACATTAAAGTTTGGCTTAAAATCTTCAGGAAACTTATCCACTACCGCTTGTGGAGCAACTATTAAAGCGTTTTTTAAATCTAAAGCTTTTAAAGTGTCAAAACTTAAATGGTCACCATGTATATCTGTAATTAAAACTATAGTCGGTTCTTTTTGACCCTCAAAAGCTTCTTTTCCTCCAGTTGGATCCACATAAATAGTTTCTTTACCATAATTTAAAACCATAGTAGCATGTGTAATAGGGCTGATTTCCACTGTGCTTACTGTTGTTGAGGTTGTATTTTTATCCACTTTAATAGGGTCAGTTTTTGTTTCATTTTTGCAACTATTTAAAAACAAAGTCATTGTAAATAAGGCTACTGCTATTTTTTTCATTTTTTTAATTTTGTTTTAAAGATACTTACTTTTTTTTCTTTTAAATATACTGTAACATTTTAATAACAATTAATACTTATAATATGAGCAGTAAATATTTTCACAACTAATATTTTTTAACGAAATTGCTTACGTTAAATTTATCCAACCTTAAAAACAATAATATATATGTCTGATGATTTTGATTTATTAGAAACAAACTCTAATGAAAAAACCGAAAAAGTAGATGTCAATTGGGGAAAAGCAATTGATACCATGAAATCTAAATTAGCACAAGAAGATGATCCAGAAAGTCGTCAGAAAATCTTGAATGCCACTTTGGATGATGTTGTCGGTATGGCAGAAAAGGATCGTACATCGCTTTTAGACGCTATTAAAGACTTAACAGATTACCAAGATGAGGTTGGTATCTTATTCGAGCGTTTTTCTTCATTAAACGAAAAAGAACAAAAAGTAATTGACGATGCTCAAAAAGCATTAGAGCGTTCAAAAATCGAATTGGAAGATGCACAAAACAAACCAGATACTTGGTGGAATAATCTTTGGGGACGTAAAAGCAAAATCAAAAGTGCAGAAAAAGCTTTAGAAGCTTCAGAAAAAGTACGCGCTGGAGCAGACAACAAAGCAAAAGCGATGTTTCAAGAGCGTATTGAGAGTGCAGACATCCAAACCTTATTAAGTGAGTTGTCTTACAAATCTCAAGCCGCAATAACGCGACTTAAAAATCGTGAGGTAGAAATTAAAGAAGTAGAAGATAAATTGCAAGTAGCAATTGTAGAGGCTTCTAAAAACCATACCAAAGCTTTAGAGAAAAAAGCAGAAACTGAAGCTAAGCTAGAAACGCAATATGCCTTATTAAAACAAGCACGTCAAGCCTTAGAAGAAGTTGCAGATAAACAAACCACAGAATATTCTGAAGCCTTATCTAAAGTTACTAAGCTAGAACAAGTAGTAGAAGAGTTAGAAGGACTTAAAAATGCCTACACAACTCTTGCAGCCTCTAAGGATAGTTTTGTACATAAACATAATTTGACAATTAAAGTATTAACGTCATTACGTAGTAATTTACAAACGCATCGTGCTAAGTTAAAGTCGGATACGGAAGAGCGTGTAAAGTATTATGATGGTTATGTTGTCGCTTTAAAAGCACGTACAGATCAAGAATTTGCTGCTATTTTAGAACATTTAGGAGTAAAAACAGACGAGCATATCGGAGAAACTCTAGCATCAATGCATACAGCAAGTGCTAAAGCACGTCAAGAAATGATGGATAATATTCCAGTACACGAAAAGGTTATGCAAGGGGTATACCGTAGTTATGCAGAGGCTTTACATGAGATTAGAGCTAAAGATGTAGACATTCAAAAGAATTTTGCAGACCGTTACGGTATCGACATGAAAGAGATTTTTGAAGAGTACTATAACTCAGAAGACGGAACACCTTCTGGAGATGATGCACCAGCAGGAGCGCCAAAACCACAAGCCGGAAACGACGATTTACTTGGATAGTAACATTACTAGTAAGTCAAACAACATATGCTTATTAAAATAAATAAGTAATTACATAGTTTGAGCGTTACCTACTTTAGCCCTTAAAAGCTAAAGTAGGTCAGGCTTTCCGCTAAATCTTTTTTTGCCATATATGGCAGCAAAAAAAGGATACCGCATCAATCCTTAACGCGCTTACTCAAACACTTACTCAAATTAAAAGACCTCACAGGTTTTAAAACCTGCGAGGTCTAATTTAAAGTCACAAATTGTGGTCATCAATTATTCGCCACTAAAAATCATCTACTAAAAAACCATGTCAATAAGCCACATCGTTACACCTTTAGATTCAGCTACATTAGATAGTAAAGATCAATATGTGTTTTATCACCAAAAAGTAGATTTTGCGTTAAAAGAGTTAATTGTTGGCGTGCAACAAAATGGATTGTGCACACCACAAGAAATTATATTTTTTAAACAATATTGCGATTTACTGTTATATTCAATCGAAGCCATGCGTGTCAAATACATGTATGACGAAGAAGATAACATGAAGGTAGACGTTACAGACTCTGGGTTTCCTAATTATTTAGAATTTAGATATCTATATAACGATTTATCATTACGTAATAATTACTTAGACAAACTAAAAGACGTCTCTGTACTTCAAGACGAATTTTTAGACCAATTGCTACGTAAAAAAGAACCCGTAAGACGCGATAAATTATTTCAAGCCGCTTCAATAGTGTATTACACTTCTGTAGAGCAGCAATATATATTTAACCGTTTTGTACAAGGTAAAATAATAAAAGCACCAGAAAATAGTGAAGCAAAATTCATGACCAGTTGGAGTTTTTATGATGTCTCATTAAACAGACCATTTGTATGTTTTATGTACTTTGATTATGATGGTAACGATCCACATAAAGAAAAAGAAGAAATTTACGATGCGCTAAAAACAGTGGCAGATCGTAAAATGAATATGGATACTATGGCTTATGGTATTGACAAGCGTTTAAAAAACGTCTTTCCAAAACACTTTAAGCGTTTAGATATAGGTGCCTTTCATAACGTATTTGCTAAAGATGATAACGATTTAACCCATACGATTTTAGAAGCGATAGGTAAAAAAGAGATCCCTTTGGAGTCTTATGCATTATCTCTTAAAGTTCACGAAGTTTTTCCTGGTGGGACCTTTAAAGAAGGAGGTTACTTTAGTAAACAAACACTTCAAAACTGGAGTACTCCTGTTAAACAAGGTTATGTTTTTGCACCACATCGTATCATTCAATTATTATACAACAAAAACCCTGAGATTATGAATAAGTTGGCAAAGCCGCCTTTTCAAATCGCAGATTTTAATTTTAAAAAATAGAAAACACGCAACAGTTGGTCGTTTTAAGCCTTCAGCGGGAAAAATAAATCATTATAAACTTATTATAAGGACTTAATGAGTAACGCAAATTTTTACTCGACTAAAGACTATCCTAAATAAATAGGTTGAGATTAATTTTTTAATTGATAGAAGCTATAGATTTTACTTTTGAATGCCGCTATAGTTCAGAAGAAAAAAATAATTTTAAAGTAAAAGAAAAGAAGTTGTTATACTTCTTATATATAAGATTACTAATTCCGAAAAATTCGGATTTTAAAAAAAAACAGCAGCAAAAGTAGTTAGTATGCAATGCATATTTAAAATTACCAACTGCAAACTGAAGACTAAAAAAAATGGAACACAATTCAACTTTCCCTATAAAAAAATCAGAATTAGACGTTTTACGTGACGAAGCTTCATCTTACCTAAAAAGTATTAGTTGGGAGCAAGGTGGACGCGCAAAGAGTAAAGATAAAAACGCTAAAGACGAATCGATATTATTATACTTATCAAAAGCAAATAATGGGTCGTCAACAGCTATTACTTCCGTTTCTAAAACTATTTTAGCTTTAAAAAAACGATTATTACCGGACTCTGTAGCAATACCTATTCTTTTAAATCAAACATTGTATGCTGTCCAAGAAGGATTGACTTTAGGGATTTGGATAAAAGATAGTTATTATGATGCCTCAGGATTGTCTAGTCTTAACGAACGTAAATCGGCTTTAAATAGTGATGGTAAAAGAGAGTACGAAAGTAAAATGCAAACCGCTAGTGCGTTTATGTTATTTGCTTCTGCTTATAAAATATTACACTTATTAAAACCTCATGCGTCAGACGATTTAAGCGTTATGAAGCAAAAGTTTGCAGGGATTCCGGAGCTTTCTTTAATGTCGCCATTAAAAGGTGTGTCTTGTGCTTTGTTTTACTATGATAAATATTTAGCACATCCAGATATTGTTAAGTCAGATAAAGATGTAGCCGATTTTACAGTAGTTTATTTTGAAGCGTTGATTGACGAAATTAATTTACGTAAAAGTAGTTTAGAGTACACAGAGACTATTGTCGATAGAACGTATAAACTAGAAAATAGCGAGTTTGCTATTTCAGGATGGGAAAACACCTTTCAAGGGACTGCAAAAAGTATTGAATTTAATAAAATACAGTTTGATCAGATAGTAGGTAACAGAGATGCTAAACACTTTGCAAGACGTTTAACAGAGCGTATGTTAAGTTATGATTTTGAAGCGAAGAAAAATCCATTTCAAGAATTGGGTGGTTTTATGCCTGTTTTTATGGGATATGGTATTCCTGGAACAGGAAAAAGTATGTTAATTGCGGCCATAGCAACACGATTAAAAGAACATAGTGATAATTTAGATATTCCATTTTTGTTTCATCCGATGCCTGATACTTTAATCAGTACGTTTCAAGGGGGATCTGCAGAGAAAATGGTGGACTGGATGAAGCCTATGCAAGATCCAACTAAATTAATCTTTGCGCCAATTGATGATGCAGAGAATAACTTGCAAGAACGTACAGCACAAGGTGTGTCCGCAGGTGTAAAAGAAGTTATTGGAGTGTTTTTAAGATATACAGAAGGGGCGTATGCTGTTAATTACGGAAACAGCTCGATTGGGTTGTTTACTAACCTTCCTGAAATGTTAGATAAAGCCATTATTTCTCGTGTCCAAGGTCGTTTTAAAATTGACGGGGCGCGTAGTGAACATGACTTTTTAGATCAAGATCATCTATGGTGGAGAAAATTAGATAAAACAATGCCTGACTTTGTAAATATGCAAGGACCGGACGGCTATAAGTATTTACAAGATCAAGGTTTGGCTACAAATATGGGAGAAATCTTAAACGTGTCTGACAAACCAACAGAACTACGTGTGTTTGATGCTTATGATAAAGCAGAAAAATTACATAAAACGACAGATCACTTGTTTTATGCGACGTTGTATAAAGAGATTCAGAAAATATTTCCATTTTTCTCTTCTCGTGATGTTAGAAACATACAAAGCGCAATATCATTGCGTTTAACCGATTTCGATTTAGAGCAAAGTTGGTTTGATAACCCAGAAACCTATTTCAAAAAAGATTATCAAACAAAGTTAAATATGCTTCAAGAATTAATGAAGTCTAACATGAAAGGTTTAAACTTTTCTGAAATTAGAAGACAAGAAGTAGTGCGTTACTTGGATAACGTGGCAACTATTGCAGATACAGACTTTAAACGTAAAGTTGATGCTAGAATAAATCAATTAAATATAGAAACCAAAGCAAGAGAATCATTTGGTAATGGTCAATAAAATTAAAGATATAGTTATAACAACCTTATCAAAGGGTTGGGCAACACTAAACGAAGTATCATTTTCATATCAAATGAAAAATGAGACATGGGTGACTCAAAAACGAGAATCTTATGACCGTGGGGATGGGGCGACAGCTTTACTGTACAATAAAGAGAAGAAGACTATTATCCTTACTAAACAGTTTAGAATATCGTCCTTTTTAAATGGTAATGCTTCTGGTTTTGTTGTAGAGACTTGCGCGGGTATGTTGGATGCTGATAAACCAAAAGCGTGCATTTTGAGAGAAATTGAAGAAGAAACGGGGTATAGAGTACATGAAGTTACGCCGGTATTCGAGGCCTATTCGTCGCCTGGAGCACTGACTGAAAAATTATATTATTTCATAGCAGAATATACAGAAGCCATGAAGGTGAGTGAAGGTGGAGGTTTAGATAGCGAACATGAGGATATAGAAGTGTTAGAGCTCCCTTTTTCTGAAGCGATAGAAATGATAAAAAACGGAACGATTGAAGATTTAAAAACTATTGTGTTGTTACAATATGCGCAGATAAACCAATTATTGGACTAAAAAATAGAGACTAAATGGAAGATGATTTACCCCAAAGGCCTATAGAAAATAAATCAAATCTTGGTATTCAAGATTATTTGTCTATTGGTTATATGTTTTTATTAGTGTTAGGAGTTGTACACGAAACAATTTACTATAAATTTTTAGGTGTTAATATTTTAGATTATTCCTCTGTTTTAGATGTTTTAATCAGTCCAATAGCAGTGATGACTGGTAATTTAGTTTTAGGTTTAGCGGTTGTTTTTAGTATGATTTTGGCTTATACATTTGTTAAATTAACACCTAAGTATCACAATTGGTTAAGGAAAAAAGCTAAGTATCAATCGGGGAAAAATAAATTAAAATTAGAAAAAGCAGATGCTAAATTCAAGAAAAAAAACGCAGTAGTCACTATGATAGCTTTTTATGTGTTTTCAGTATTTATTGGGTTGGGTATTGGAAGTGGACATAAAACAAAGCAGAGAATAGAGACTAACGATTATAAAATAACACACCAATTAACGTTTGATGATGGCAATGCTCAAAATATAAAAATGTTGGGTAAAAACAGTTTGTATGTGTTTTATGTTATAAAAGGAAATCCAGAAGTTATAATTGCTCCAATTGAAGGAAATATTAAGATGATAAAAAAATTGAATAAAGATAATAACTAGGTTTAATGAATAAACTAAAACAAGCAAACCTATACAGAAGCGAGCTCATTCCAATAAGTGGGAAACTAGTAGAGCGTTATAATCAATGCCTTAAAAAGTTAGGATTTACAGCAACAAAACTAACAAATTTTTCAATTGATGGTATAGGGTATAGCCCAGAAATAGCAGAAGAAAAAGGGGATACGATGTACCTTAATAATGGGGAAGCTAATCCGCATGCGATAATTATTTCACCTTTGCAAAAAGGAAAACCTGTCTACTCTCCATTTCATAGTTTTGATAGAGAGATGATGAAGCAAGTATTTCAAGTGCATGGACAAAAAATCAATGATATAACTAGAGATTCAGCTATTTGTATAGATTTTGACCAAGATATTGACGCGTTTTACGAGCCTTTAGATGTATTAAAATATAATAAGGTATTTATTAAATTTCATCTAGTAAATAACTTAGATAAAATTCAAAAAGAGCAATTACAATTAATTGAGACTTTTAAGCAAGGGAATAATTTTATAGATGAAGATTTACATTTAGAGCTATTAACATCAGCTAAAAGGTATGGTGATTTACGGGATCGTGATTTAAGTTTACACAGTTTACAATATCAAACGGATTCGTTTTATACTAAGTCCTTTGGTGGGGTGTATGTATTGCGAGATTTTATTTCGCCACTCATCGTTTTTGAAGATTTAAAATGGTATAACGAAGCGATAAAAGATACGGTTCATGATATTATTATTTTCCATATTGCACAACCGGAATTAATGGAAAAATTGCGTGATCATGTTATTATCGAACATGATTTAGAGGAAGCCCTAAATACAGACCGTTACCAGCGCATCAAAAAAATGGAATTTGCGATGGCCTTAAAAGACACACAACATCCATTACGTGATATTTTGAATGATGCTGTATTGTTTAAAAGTTATTTGAATAAGTTAGATATCGAGACCAGAAAACGGGTTATGGGTGTGGAGTTGTATCTGGATAAGTTAGAAGTCAGCAACCAATATAAAATTGCAGATATAGTAGATCTAGATTTGTTTAATGCATTGCACTTACCCCATTCTTCACTTATAGCGAAACATCAAGATTTAATTTGGAAATTACTAATTAATGTCTCGCCAAGAGATGTATTATTCTTGTATTGGTATGATAAAGAGGCGTTTTATAAACTTTATGAGTCTTGGGACGATTCCTTTAAAGATTGGGTTATTGAAACTATTAGTAACAATATTTAAAAATTATAGACTAATTTAGTAGGAGCATTACAATAATGCTTTTGTAATATAAAATAAGTAAAGCCATGGGTTTAGAAATTATCATATTTTTTGGAGCAATTCTTTTCGGTATTTTTGTCTATTGGACAGAATCAAAAGGAAATGGACTATATCGCTTTTTTAATAAACTATTTAATAGTAAAGAATTACAAATGAAGGTTGGTAATAAAAAAGGTTTTATCTACAAACAAGACCTATTACCTAGAGTCTTATTTGTTGCTTTTACGTTTTTAATTGTAGCCTTAATTATTCAGTTTTTAACGCCAATAGCTATTTTTAGTAGTTATTATGGAATTTCTGCTTTTGCTTCAGCTATTTTTGGAACATTAATAGGGACGTATGTTGCTAATTTTGTGCTTAAATCAGGGGAAGTAATCGAAGAACAATCAGACTCTATAGAAGATGTCGTTAAAGATAGTTTTAATAAGGGGAAAGAATTTTTAGAAGACTTAACGCATAAAGACGTTAAAGTTGTTCAAGAGGCTAAAAAAGAAATTAAAGAAGAACCTAAAGCGCCAGAAAAGAGCGCAAGAGAACGGTTAAAGGACAAAGGGTTGATGTAATTGGATTACAATAGATCAGTCAAATAGGAATACTATTAAGTAGGTTGTTTTAAAAGTAAAAGGGCTATAGCCAAAAATATAAAACATGATTAAAAATTACTGGAGTAAAGGCGGAAAGCAAAAAGCGGTAGTTGTTATTTTAACACTTATTATCGTTGCATTATTGTTTTTTTTAAGAGATGATTATCAACCATTATTGCTTTTTATTAGAAAATATATTTTTGTAATATTATTAAGCGGTATTCTATTATTTATAGGATTACGTAGTTTTCGTAAATCTCCATCGACTGGGAAACGTCTTGGTATTTTAGGAGGGCTTTTAGTCTTTTTCGGGTTGCTATATATTGCTGGATGGCAATATCAACTTTATGATTATATGAGAACGTATAATGTTTTTAATAATTTGAATAAGGTTGAAATTAATGAATTACCATTAACACAAAACGAACGTATCCAACCTTTACGTAATATTTTTTCTATGGCTAATGAAAGTGTTGGAGAAACTAAAGATGTCTCGCTACCGCATTTAGTTAGAATTGGTGACGATAATAAATGGACTATGGCTATCCAACCAACAGAAAAATACGTTTGGCAAGGGATAAGCGATAATACCGAAGAAGTATTTGCTGTATCAAGTACAACACCATTTCCTCGTTTTTCTAATGAAAACAGGATTTCAGTAACGTTTTCTATAGGAGAATCTTTAAAGTTTAGCAGAAATACTTACAATGCAGTAGTGCAACGTTTTAATCCATGGATGCTATTTAATTATGAGCCTAGCGATACATTTTATATGAAAAATGATTCAGGCCAATGGGTAGAAGTGGTGAGTTTAATTAAATGGAAAGGCTTTTTCTTTCCTTATCCAACCTTTGGAGGTGTAATGGTTATTGATAATGGTGTGCATGATTTTAGTGATTATGTAGAGCGTGTGACTATCGGAAAAGGAACTTATATTGCTCCAGAAGAGATGAAAAATCATCCCTATCTAATAGGTCAAAATACGTTGTCTGAAAAAGTATCGCGCTTACAAGCCGAATCTTTAAAGTTTTTAGGTGGATTTAGTGATCCATTACCTTGGAATATGAAAACAGCGGTTAAAATACCTAACCTTCCGGACGACCAAAATCAACAACCCTTTGTAACCGATTTTGATTTTTCAGATTCTAAGTCAGATGCATATAATGGATTGTATCATTGGTTTGGTTTAGAACCAGTAGGTGATGAGCGTACCAGTTTAACATTTAGTGTTTTTGTACCTGCCGATGGTAGTAACAAATTATATTATTATGATCATGCGTCAAAAAAGCAAGGGTATGCAGGTGTATCTGCGATGCCTTTAAAGGTTATCGAATCTAGAAAAGAATACGATTGGTCGGTTAATAAGCCCGTAGAATTTAGACCATACATTAAAAATATTGCTGGTCGTAAGCGTATGTTCTTTTTAGGAACAATTTCTTCAATTAAAGCAGAAGGTTCTCAATTTGATGGCTCTGCAACTCCTGATTTAGCTTTAATTGATAGCGAATATAGAGATGTTGTTTGGATTGATGCTAAACATCCTAGTCAATGGGAAAAATCAATTTATGATCAATTAAATGAAGCTTGGAGAGCAAGTGAAGGTATCTCTGAGTATTTTATTGATGATGAGAAAGCTACTGAGGCTATAATGAAAGATTTAAATGATCAGTATATGGCAATAGATACAACGTCTTCTAATGGCAATTTGGAAAATGATAAAGAATCTCTAGAGGCACTACAACGTAAATATGATTCTATTGTAAACAAACGCAAGGCAGATGATATTGCAAATTTAAAGAGTAAAATAGACTCACTAGAAAATAATAATTAAATACTAAGAATATTGAAACGTTAGATAAACCACTAACGTTTATCAAAAGATACTATTTATAAAAAAAGCGCTAAATCTAGATTTAGCGCTTTTTTTATGCCTGTAAATCAAATTCCATTTTAATATCGGACCGTTTATAAGGCGATTCTGTTTCAAGAGAAACTTCTTTAAAACCTATCTTTCTATAAAGGTGAATAGCATTTTCTAACTTGGTGCTGGAGTATAATAATAACTTTGGGAAATGGTTTGTTTTAGCAAAATCTAAACTATGCGTTAGTAATTGTTGACCTATTTTTTGACCTCTCAAATTAGGAGAAACAGCCATTTTTGTCAACTCAAATCCAGGTTGGTCTTTTAAAGGCATAAACGCATAAGTCCCTACAATCTGGTGGTCTAGTTTAGCAAAAAAGATAAACCCACCCTTATCTATGATATGCGCTTTTGGGTTGCTTAAAACGGCTTCATCAAAGGGCTCGACATAAAAGTAGGTTTCTAACCATTCTCTGTTTAAAACATAAAAATCTTTAGAGTAAGTGTTGTCAAAAGGGATTATTTCTAAGTTTGATGTCATTTTAGTTTAAAATTTTAATAGCAAAAAGTAAAAGTAAAATAGAGATTACAGTGATAAAAAAAGTTAAATTAAAGATTGATTTATCGGTTACTTTTTTTCTTATTAAATCAACAATCATCCAAATAGGAATTGCAATACTTAATACCAACGCAGGTATCATTAAAACTTTAGATAAGTTAGTAAACCAATCTATTTGAACTTGGTTAATTAGAACAAACAGAAGTGTTATTATAAATACAAATACTATAAATGAGAAGGCTAATCTTAAATATTCAACTTGAAGTTTAGTCATTAGTTTTAGAGTTAGAACGTATAAAATCGGTTATTAAATAAGTTATAAGTTTACCTGTTTGTGTTGCCTTTTTCTTTTTGGCAACAGCTTCGCAAATATGCAAATAATTGGCATTATTTAGTGAAGCAAAGTGATGTAAAAATTGTCTTGTTTTTTCAACTGAAAAACCACTTGGGGTTTGCGCGCTACTTGGTACATTTAATATGGCGTCACAATCTATTTCTATCCCAAATTTAGATTTATTGATATGTGCTTCGGCACGATGGAGTTCGCCTTGAAATTTCTTTTCATGTCTTACAGCAATGGCTTCGTAAGTATTATAATCAAGATGCTTATTGTCTTTAAATTGATTAAAAATATCTGATGATGTATAGTTTTCATGTAATCCAAAAACAAAGTAGCGTTTTAAAAAACCTTCGGCGTAAGCATAACTAAAACCATTACCACTGTGTCTGCCTTCTAAAGTTCTAAAATCTGTATGCGCATCAAAATTTATACTATTTACAGGTTGTTTTAAAGCTAGACTAGTCCCTTTAATCATACCATAAGCATTATTGTGTCCTCCTCCAATAGCAATGGGGATTTTACCAGCACTTACAATAGTTGATATTAGGTTTACGACGTGTTTATCTATTTCGGTTACTAATTTTCTTGCTTTGGTAATATGTTTTGGATGGTCTTGTTTTAATTTAGACAGTTCTTCCTTTTCTTTACTGAAATCTAGATGGCCGAGTATTAATACTTTTTTAGCAGCGTTTAAATCGTTACTTTGTGTATTTAACAAAATTTTAATTGTAGTATCCCAAGTAGATGAAGTGCCTGATTTACCGTAGTTTGCAAAAACACCAATGTCTTCCGGAATACCAAATATAACATACTTGACGTCCAAAGTTTTAAGTGTATCGTATATATGGTCAACAGAAGTTATATATTGGGCATGTTCACCAAATTTAGTTTCGCCGGAACGTATATTAAGTATTTTATTTGCGATCGAATTATTTAATAAAACTAATTTATCCATTTACTTTTTATGTAGTTTTGAAAAATTAAAATTACGTTTTTATTATTTAAGGTTTTAAAAAGAAACAAGAATTAACGTTTAACAATTTAAAAACAAATTACTATGGCAAATAACACCGCAAGTGCAGGGTTAAAAGTAGCGTTAGGTATCGCTTTAGCATTATTTATTGGTACAGGTATTTACACCGCGTCTTTATATAAAGACAAAAAACAAAATGAATTAGAGTTAACAGATCAAAAAAATGATGTGTTGAAAGACTTAAATGTAATGGCATCCAAATATGATGTTGCTTTAAGCGAAAATCAAGTAACAAATCAAAGCTTAGTAGAAGCTAGAGAGCGTATTAAAGGTTTAATCGATTCTGTGCAAGTTTCTGAAACAAACGTTAAGAATTTACGTCGTTATTATAATAAATACAATTCTCTAAAAAGAGAAATGGATGCGTTATTAACAGAAAACGATAGATTAAAGGTTGAAAACATGCAGTTAGCGACAACTTTAGATAGTACTAATGTGAGATTCGAAGAAAGTAGAGTTTTTAACGATTCGCTTTTAGTACAAAATACGGCATTGGCACAAGTAGTAGAGAATGCAGCAGTGTTAACAACAGCAAACTTGAAAGGTTTTGGAGTTATAGAACGTAATAATGGTAAATTAATACCAACAGAACGCGCAGGACGTAGTGATAAAATTAGAGTGTGTTTTACAGTCGCGAAAAATAGACTAGTACAAGAAGGCAATAAAGAGTTATATATTCAAGTTATAGATCCTAGTAGACATATTTTAGGTGTTAATGGGCAAGTAACATTTGAAGAACAAACATTTAACTACAGTATAATTAGTAAGTTTAATTATGAAAATGGAAATTTAGATATTTGTGAATTTGTTACAAACAACACAGATAAAGATTTTGAAAAAGGACGTTACGTAGTTAATGTCTTTAATGTGAATGAATTAGTGTCAAGCTCTGAATTTACCCTCAAATAAGAGCTAGGCTGATATTAATTAATTATCCACTTGAAAACCTGAAAGTTAATTGCTTTCAGGTTTTTTTGTGTTTATTTTTAAGGTTGCATTGCCCTTTGATGGCGGATAATTTGTTACTCAAATAAAAGAGAATTCTCAAAGGTAATTTTAGACTAAAAACCTTTGTAAGCTATAATTGAGTTGTATTGCTTAAATACCGAAGCTATTCCGTTTGTATTTAGAGCATTCATTTTATAAATGCCTTACAATAGTTGTGGTACTGTCCAGCTTATTTTTAATTGCTATTTGCTTTAAAAAGTATATTTGTTAGTTTAAGTTTTCTTTTCTTCTTTAAAAAATAGAGTTTAGTCCGGGTTTTTAAAGTTTCTCAAGAAAGGTAATTGATGGGTGTCGTTTATGACAGATTTAAAAAAAAACTGAAGTTAAAGCGGTGCATTACTTGAAAAGTGGGTCTATATTATCAATATAAAATTATATCATTTGTCCATTTATAATTACAGAATCAATGTGATTATCTCCAAAAGCGTATGGTAAATAATTATAACTAGAGATTGGCTTTGTAATAATTAGATTGGCTTTTTTACCTTTAGTAATACTTCCATATTGATTAGAAATTCCCATAGCATAAGCGCCATTTATTGTGGCAGCATTTATCGCTTCTTCAGGTGTTAACCTCATTTTAATACAAGCGGTACTAACTACAAAATTCATGTTTCCGGAAGGTGTTGATCCAGGATTATAATCTGATGCAAGAGCTAATGGTAGTCCAGCATCAATAATTTGGCGTCCAGGAGTGTAAGGGATGCTTAAAAAATAAGAACAGGAGGGAAGTGCTACAGCAATTGTATTGCTATCTTTTAAAGCTTCAATATCTTCAGAATTTAGCTCTTCTAAATGATCAACACTTAAAGCGTTATATTTTACACCTAAAGCAATACCACCAAAAGCATTAAATTGATTAACATGTATTTTAGGTGTTAAGTTATACTGTTGACCAGCTTTAAGAATTTGCTCTGTATCGTGTAGGTCAAAGTAACCTTTTTCACAAAAAATGTCAATATAATGGGCTAAGTTTTCTTTAGCTATTTCTGGTAACATGACGTTAATGATCTGATCTAAGTATCCTTGCTTATTATCTTTATATTCTAAAGGTAATGCGTGGGCTCCTAAAAAAGTAGCTTTAACTTTTAACGGAAAATCTTTTTTGATACGTTTAATAACGCGAAGCATTTTAAGTTCTGCATCAGGTGTTAATCCATAACCAGATTTAATCTCGATTGCTCCTGTACCCAATTTCATGACCGCTTTTAAGCGTGAAACGGATTGCTTGTATAGCTCGTCTTCAGAAGTGTTTTGAAGTATTTTAGCACTATTGATAATCCCACCACCACGATTGGCAATGTCTTCATAACTTAAACCATTGATGCGGTCTACAAACTCTTGAGAACGATCTCCTGCATAAACGATATGCGTGTGAGAATCGCACCAAGTTGGTAGTACTAATTTGCCTGTAGCATCAATTATTTGATCGGCTTTTATAGTACTTGCATCTGTCATGGATCCAAAGTCTACGATAGTGTCATTATCTATAAGTAAATATGCGTTTTTAATAGTCGGTAATTCTTTCATTTGATCACCAGATAATTTTAGAGTGTTTTCTGCTCTAACCTGTAGTAATTCCTGAATATTTATAATAAGTATGGACATAAAAATAAGCTCTAATTTAGACCCAAATATAAGTAAAATGGATAGTATTGAATAATTCAGGCTTAATAACTTAGTATTATTACTTTTTAAGTGTCGTACGTCGAAAATTTACTAGAGCTATCAATAAAAGCAATATATTTAGACATAGGTAAATTAAGTTTATGTTAGTTGAAAATCAAAATTACTATGATGAGATATATGCTTATATGTCTTCATTCTATCCTATTCCTGAATCTTCTTTTGGTTTGATGCTTGACGCTTCTTTTTCAAAGCATATCTCTGAAGGTACTATTTTGGATGATTTAGGAGTTGTGCCCAATAAAATTTATATGTTGAATAAAGGGGTTATGCGGTCTTATATTAGATTAGAAAATGGCAAAGAAGTTACTAAATCCTTTTTTTTACCAATTACAATTCTAGCTTCTTTTGATGCTTTGTTAAACCAGTCAGCTTCAGAAAGCATTTATGAAACGCTAACCGATTGCGATATTTTTGTGCTTGATTATGCTAAGTTTAAATTACTTTGCGAAGTTGATATTCATATTCTTGGGTTTTATGCCAAATTTTTAGAGTCTTTAGTTTGTCAAAAAGATAAAAAAAATATCGATTTACTAACTTTGGATGGTAAAGGGCGTTACCTAAAATTAAGAAAAATGATACCTAATATTGATAATTTAATACCTCAGTATCAAATCGCTAAATATTTAAGTGTAACACCAGTCCAATTAAGTAGAATACGTTCTAAATTATAGTGGTTATTAACATATGTTAATGTTTATCTAAAAAAAAAGTTATAATCTTGCACCGGTTATTAAAACCATCCCTATTATTATTTATAACTAACTAAACAAAGAAAAACCGATAAGCTTGCTTATCGGTTTTTTGATTTGTATAAATAGGATCAACTTATTTTAAACTACCAACCATTTCTTCTGGTTTAACCCAGTCGTCGTAATCTTCGGCAGTAACATAACCTAAGTTTATAGCTTCTACTTTTAAAGTTGTACCGTTTTTATGCGCCGTATTTGCAATTTCGGCAGCTTTGTAATACCCTATTTTTGTATTTAAAGCAGTAACTAGCATTAAAGAATTATTTAAAAGTTCTTTAATCACGTCGTAATTTGGCTCTATACCAGCTGCACAGTTAATATCAAAACTAACACAGGCATCACCAATAAGTTGTGCTGATTGTAAAATATTAGCAGCCATCATTGGTTTAAAAACATTTAGCTCATAATGTCCTTGTGTTCCACCAACAGTAACAGCAACATCATTACCCATAACTTGAGCACAAACCATTGTTAACGCCTCACATTGTGTTGGGTTAACTTTTCCTGGCATGATAGAACTTCCTGGCTCATTAGCAGGAATCATAATTTCTCCAATTCCAGAACGCGGTCCTGAAGCCATCATACGTATATCATTAGCAATTTTATTTAAAGACACCGCTAATTGTTTTAAAGCACCATGACTTTCTACAATAGCATCATGTGCCGCTAAAGCTTCAAATTTATTTGGTGCAGTAATAAATGGTTGTCCTGTAAATTCTGCTATATATTCTGCAACACGTTTAGAGTAACCTTTAGGTGTATTTAAACCTGTACCTACAGCAGTTCCGCCTAAAGCGATTTCACTTAAATGTGGTAACGTATTTTCTAAAGCTTTAATCCCGTGATCTAATTGCGATACATATCCCGAAAATTCTTGTCCTAAAGTTAAAGGTGTCGCATCCATTAAGTGTGTACGCCCAATCTTTACAACGTTTTTAAAAGTTTCTGATTTCTTTTTTAAAGTATCACGTAATTGTTTAACACCCGGAATTGTTGTTTTAACAATTTTAGTGTAAGCCGCAATATGCATTCCTGTAGGGAAAGTATCATTTGATGATTGTGATTTATTAACATCATCATTAGGTTGTATAGTTTTGTCTCCTTCTCCAACAACTTTACCTGCTAATTGATGTGCTCTGTTGGCAATAACCTCATTAACATTCATGTTAGATTGCGTTCCAGAACCTGTTTGCCAAATCACTAAAGGAAATTGATCATCGTGTTGTCCTTTTAAAATTTCGTCACAAACTTGTGCTATCAAATCACGTTTTTCAATAGGTAAAACTCCAAGTTCACAATTTGTATAAGCGGCAGCTTTTTTTAGATAAGCAAAACCATAGACCACTTCAAGTGGCATTGATGCCGCAACACCAATTTTAAAATTATTTCTAGAACGTTCTGTTTGTGCACCCCAAAGCTTGTCTGAAGGTACTTTAACTTCGCCCATGGTATCTTTTTCTATTCTGTATTCCATCTGAGAATTAATTAAATTATAGGGTAAATTTACAAAAAAATGAGGTTTTAAATTGTCAGATTCATATAATAAAATATTAAATTGAAGAATGTATTTGATATTTAGATTTTTGCCATTTGTTTAGGAACAAAATATGGTTTTAAAAATAATACTATACCTTTATCGCTTAATGACAACTTAGTCTCATAAATGAATTTTAATAAGAAAATTAAGAATATAAAATATTATGTCCTTTTTTTTATGTTTTTAATCGTAGGTCTTGTTTTATTACAAAGTCTACTGAATAACAATAATGCTTTAGAACAACAGAAAATTGCGCAAAAGCTTAAAGAGGAGCATACTAATGCATTAAACAGTTCTAAAGCTGGTATACAGGTGTATGCGAGTCTAGTCTCTTCCATTAAGAGTTATACTAAAAATGGAGCAGAGTTCCCCAATGAATACCAACTTCAAAAATATCTCAAAGACTTATTAGAAGAGATTGATTTTAATGATTCAATTTTGGTTAGTTATGTTGGGATAGATCATGTTTTTAAATATGTTATCACACCTAATCAAATTGATCCTAAAAATTTAAAAGGTGTATCTTCCAAAACATTTATTTCTAAGCATAAAATAGAGGAGTTGGATCGTTTAATGCAGTCTTCTGATATTAGACTTTTTACACCGATAAATTTGAGAGAAGGATGGGCTGGTTTTCCATTTGATTTTTCAGCACGAAATAATAAAAATGAAATTTTAGGTTATGTAGCTCCGGTCATAAATGTCAAATATTTATTAGATTATTTTTATAAAAAAAATGATGCAAGTACTTATGTACATAAGTTTATTGTCAATGATTCTATTGATTTAACACGCGAGGTCGTTTACAATGATACTGAAATTTTTAATGAGGCTAGAGACTTAGAATACTACAAGAATTTTGATGTAAAAGAAAACGATTATATTTACTCTACTATCGAATTGTTCGGTTTAAAATTAAAGATAGGTAGTGCTTATAAAGTACAACCTTTGGTCGGTAAACGTAATTCAAATCTTGCTTATTTTTGGTATGCTTTAATTTCTATTTTAGTGTTTATAACCTTATATCAGTTTCTTAAAAATAGAGCTTTAAATAATAGTTTACACAATGCTAATGATTTAGTTGTTCTTAAAAATAAAGCATTAGAAGATAACTTACTTAAAATTCAGACCTTGATAAAAGAAGTCCACCACAGAATTAAAAACAATATGCAAATGGTGTCTGGTATTTTATTAATGCAAGAGGACGAGTATGATGATGAGAATATCAAAAAAGCGCTAAGAGATAGTCAAAACCGTATACAATCTATGTCTTTAGTGCATGAAAAATTATATACTAACGTCACTTTGAAAGAGGTTAAAACAAAAGAGTATGTAGAGCAATTATTGATGTATGTTGAAGATACACTTAAGTATAAATCCATGCAAATAGATAAAGAGATTGTTATTGATCAAGACTTGTATTTTGATGGAGATACGTCTTCCGATTTAGGATTAATTATTAATGAGTTGGTCACAAATTCTTTTAAATATGCATTTAAAGAATACCAAAACAATAGGTTAAGTATCAAAATTTTTAAAACTGAAGATTTTTATAAATTAGTGTATAAAGATTATGGGAAAGGTTTACCAGAACAATATGATTTTAAAAATGCAGAAACTTTAGGTATGCAACTAATAAATATTTTAACGGAGCAATTAGGTGGGCAACTAGATTACAATAAATTTCCTGATAGTACATTTATTATTTCTTTTAAACCATTAGAGAAAAGCTTTAAAGAGTAGAGTGTTGCATTTATTAACAAGTCTGTTAATAAAATTTAACTTTGTATTGGATAAAAAACAACTTTACTTTATCTTTGCTGTAATAATAAACAAGAAATTAAACACGTTATGTTCGAATTTGACCAATATTTAGGCTTTTTAGCATTTTTAACTATCTTAACCATAGGGTTTTGGTTAATGATTTTTTTAATCACTTTTGTTATTCCTTATTGGATTGGAGGAAGTGTAATTGAACGTTTAAACGAAATTAAAGACGAGAAAAAAGCTAAGCATTCAGCATAAGCTTTAAAAATATATTTTAGAAAAAGGGATATTCGTAAGAATATCCCTTTTTTTGTATTTATCATTACCAATTTTAAAACTTATATTAGAAAAGAAAAAGGTGCTAGTAAATCAAATTACTAACACCTTTATTTTTATTTATTGAAGTTGATAACTCTATCCTTCAAAATCTTCATTACCGCCAAAATCACCACGTTGCGTGCGTTTCTTTTTCTGGTTAAATCTATAAGTAAAGGCTAGATTAAAACTGCGTTCTCTCCATTGAAACTCGCTATAAGCATTGTAAGTTGGAGTAGTAGTCGTTTGTTGTCTTTTTCTACTATTAAATAAATCGTTTACATTAAAAGCTAATGAAGCTCTATCTCCAAATATATCCTTACTTAAAGCCATAGTTGTTGTAAATATACCTTCAGACTTATTTTGAGCATCTTCACTAGGTCCTCTATAATTTAAGTTGGTTTGCCAATCAATTTCTCCTGGTAAAGTGTATTTGTTATTTAATCTAGCAAACCAGCTTGTATTTGTATTGTCTAAAGACAAGCCATTAGGTGTATCTCCTTTAGTGTCATTTTGAAAAAAGTTAAAGTTTCCGTTTACTCTCCATTTTTTTGAAGGGCTATAAGTCAGAGTAAATTCAAAACCATATCGGTCCTCTGTTGCTAAATTAATAGGCGTACGTTGAATTATAGGTAATTCTTCTCCGTTAACTAAAGCAGTATCTCCAGTATCAAAACTAACATAGTTAAATGCATCTGTTGCGTGAGAATAATATAAAGACGAGTTAAATGTTAATTTCCCAAAACGCTTTAAGTATCCTAAATCAAATTGTCCAGAGTAACTAGGGTTTAAGTTAGGATTACCTTGGAAGTAGTTAGTAACACTAGATCTTGACGGGAATGGGTTTAAAAAGAACCCTCTAGGACGACGCAAACGTCTTGCATAACCTAAAGTTACATTTTCTCTATCAGAGATTTCATAACTTAAATTTACAGTTGGGAATAACCCGGTAAAATTTCTTTTGTTATGCTCTCCAGTAGTAGGTTGATCTATTGTAAGTTGTGTGTTTTCTAAACGTAAACCTAACAAGAATGAAAACTCGCCAAATTTACTTCCAAATTGACTGTAAACTGCATTTAAATATTCTCTAAAATTTAAAACGTTAGATAGGTCAGTACTAAGTTCAAACTGGTTTGTATCTGGGTCTAAAAATTGTACTTCAAAGTCTGTTGCTGTGGTATTAAAATTACCTCTGTATCCTGCTTCAAATTGGCTGTTTTCTCCTATTGGCAATACATAGTCGGTTTGTAATAAAATCTGTCTTTGTTTCTCTAAAGTATGGACATTTTCTGTTGCTATAGAGTTAACGTTAACTAAAGAGTTTTCATTTTCCGTATTTTCTTCATATTGAAAATCAAATGTTAATACGTGACCACTATCACTAAAGTTTTTTTGAAAATTTAAAGCATATTGTATGGTTTTATCATCTTCTATTTCTGGGTCATAACGTTCCGTTGTAGATAATAAATTTCTGTTAGAATCATATTGATTTAAAAGATTAGTCGTATTGTTTTCATTATTACCATCTCTGTATAAAAATGAAGTTGTAAGTGACGCTGAGTCGTTAACATACCACTCTAGACCTAAATTCGTAGTCAACCCTTTTCTAATACGATCAAAGTCATTTGTTTCATCTAAAAAATCACCATCAGATATATATTGTGTGGAAGAGAAGGAGTTACCTGGTGCTTCTCTATAGCTATAGCCTGTGGTGCTAAAGATGTTTAAATCACCAGTTCTGTAATTAATATTTCCATTTATTCCTGCAGAAGGATTGTATCCAACATTAGTTGTTATCGCACCGTTTAAACCTTCTAATTTACTACGTTTTAGTATAATGTTTAATATACCAGCAGTTCCTTCAGATTCATATCTAGCAGAAGGAGAGGTGATAACTTCTACTTTTTCTATTGATTCTGCAGGTAATTGTCTTAAGGCTTCAGTCGAATTTAAACCAACTAAACCCGACGGTTTTCCGTTAATTAAAATACGAACATTGTCATTACCACGTAAAGCCACATTACCTTCAACATCGACTGAAACCGAAGGAACATTATCTAAAACATCACTAACAGTTCCACCTCTTACGGTTAAATCTTTTCCAACATTATATATTTTTTTATCAAGTCTAATTTCTACAGTTGTTTTTTCTGCAACAATTTCGATTTCGTCTAAAGCTTCAAAATCTAAAGCTAAATATTGCGTTTTAAAATTCTCGTTTTTCATTACAGACTTATTGGCTATAACTTCTGTTTTAAAGCCGATGTATTCAAAACTAACCGTGTAAGTCCCTGTTTTTACTTCTATTGAATAATTCCCATTCCGATCTGTAATTCCTCCGGAAACATCTGTAGGGCTTTTTGCATTTTTAAAAACTACAGTAGCATATTCTAAAGGTGCATTTGTGTCTTTTTCTAGGATTTTACCTGTTATGGTTACTGTTTTTGAAGATGCATTTTGCGCAAATGAAGCATTACATGCTAGAACGAGTAAGCAAAAGGTAATAATATTTTTTGTCATAAAAATTTTGGTTTCTGATATGACAACAAAAGTACCGATAGGTTTAAACGGGATTGGTTAAAGCTTTGTTAAATAAAAAAAGCTTCATTTATAATGAAGCTTTGTGTTGTGGTTTTATGTTAAAGATACGTTTAATGGGGTCTCCAATGACTGCTTTTTCGCCATTAATAACAATAGGGCGTTCAATAATATCTTGATACTCTATCATGACATCTATTAGACTGTCGTCACTAAATTCGTGACCATCGTCTTCTAAATGTTTGAAATTGTCTTTCCAAGTTTTATTGTCTGTTCTAATCAACTCAATGGGTTTTATGTTAAGAAGATTAATTATTTTGGTAAGCTTTATTTTGTCTAAAGGTTTGTCTTGGTACTTAATAAGTTGTTGGTCGTTTTTGTGTGTTTCTAATATTTCAAGGCAAGCATTTGAGTTTGTAGACTCAGGGTTGTGATATATTATTATCATTAGTTTAAGGGAAATTGGTTGCTATTAATTAATTTATATATACTAAAGTATTGTTTTTATAAGCTCAGTTGGCCTACCTATTACAGCTTTGTTTTTATTGGTAACAATTGGTCTTTCAATTAGCTTAGGGGTAGCAACTAAAGCTTCAATTATTTGTGTGTCTGTAAGTGTTTTATTTTTATGATTTTCTTTCCAAATAGCTTCGTTTTTTCTAACTAGCTCTATTGGTTTTATATTTAGAAGGGTTAACAATGTTGTTAGTTCTTTCTTAGATAAAGGGTTGTCTAGGTATTTGATGACTTCAAATTCCTGATGAGACTCTTCTAAAAGTTGTAGGCCTTGTCTAGACTTGCTACATCTTGGATTGTGATATATTTTGATCATTTTTTTTATAAACTTTGGTTGTCAGTTTCCTGTTGGCCCATCATCATTAGGTAGGCTTTTAAAAAGGGTTCAATAGTACCATCTAAAACGGCATCTACATTTCCAGTTTCATGTCCGCTTCGGACGTCTTTTATTAATTTATAAGGATGCAATACGTAATTCCGGATTTGACTTCCCCATTCAATTTTCATTTTACCAGCTTCAATATCTTCACGTTGTGCTAATTGTTTTTGTAGCTCAATTTCATATAATTGTGATTTCAGCATTTGCATTGCTCTTGATCTGTTATCATGTTGGGACCGTGTTTCTGAGCAAGAAATCTGTATACCTGATGGCTTATGTGTTAATTGTACTTTAGTTTCTACTTTATTTACATTTTGTCCACCAGCACCACTTGATCGTGCCGTTACAATATCTATATCAGCAGGATTGATGTCGATTTCAATAGTGTCATCCACTAGCGGGTAAACATATACAGAGGCAAAACTAGTATGTCGTTTGGCATTACTGTCAAAAGGGGAGATGCGTACCAATCTATGGACTCCGTTTTCGCCTTTTAACCAACCAAAAGCATATTCGCCTTCAATCTCTAATGTTACCGTTTTAATTCCAGTAACATCACCTTCTTGAAAGTTAAGCTCTTTGACTTTAAATCCATTTTTTTCTGCATACATTAAATACATTCGCATTAACATATTTGCCCAATCACAACTTTCTGTACCACCAGCACCAGCAGTAATTTGAAGTACAGCACTTAGACTGTCACCTTCTTCAGATAGCATATTTCTAAATTCAAGATCTTCAATTAAGGATAGTGCTTTATCGTAACGGTTTTCAACATCTGTTAAAGTCGCTTCCTCTTCCTTAAAAAATTCGTAGATAACTTCTAAATCTTCAATAAATATTTTAGACTGGTTGTAATCGTTTATCCATTTTTTCTTCTCTCTAATGGATTTCATTACTAATTCAGCACTTTTAGAGTCGCTCCAAAAATTAGGATCAAACGTTTGCTCTTCCTCATTTTGAAGGGCAATTAGCTTAGCATCAATGTCAAAGATATTGCCTTAGCGATGTAAGGCGTGTATTAAGATCTTTTATATTTTCTGAAGTGATCATATTTATATTTTGGTTTGTAACAAAAATAGAATTATTACTATCATTTAAAAATATTTGCCAACTTTTTTTAATAATTTTATACTGTTCAAAAAAGATAAAAAATGATTATAGATTTAAGAAGTGATACCGTAACAAAGCCAAGTGCAGACATGATGGAGGCCATGATGAGTGCTCAAATTGGTGATGATGTTTATAAAGAAGATCCAACTATTAATGCTTTGGAAACTAAAGTGGCCGAAATGTTTGGTAAATCTCATGCTTTATTTTTTCCTAGTGGTACGATGGCCAATCAAACAGCGCTTAAATTGCATACTAATCCAGGAGAACAGGTTATTTGCGATAAATATGCGCACATATATAATTATGAAGGGGGTGGTGCTTCTTTTAATAGTGGTATATCATGTAATTTACTAGACGGACATAGAGGTATGTTTACTGCCGAACAAGTTATTGAAGCTATAAACCCTCCAGAGTTTTATCATAGTCCATTAACAACATTAGTAGAAATAGAAAATACGACTAATAAAGGAGGAGGGGCCTGTTGGGATTTTAACGAGATATTAAAAATTAAAGACGTTTGTAAAGCTAATGGATTAGGATTTCATTTAGATGGCGCTCGACTTTGGAATGCACTAGTGGAAAAAAACGAAACACCTAAACAGTATGGAGAAGCATTTGATACTATATCTGTTTGTTTAAGCAAAGGATTAGGATGTCCGATTGGCTCTGTTTTAGTTGGTGATGAAACAATAATGAAAAATGCCATGAGAATTAGAAAAATATTTGGAGGAGGCATGCGTCAAGGCGGTTTTTTAGCAGCAGCGGGATTATTTGCTTTAGAAAATAATATTGAAAGATTATCAAAGGATCATAAAAAGGCACGAGAATTAGCCGAGGTTTTAAATCATTCTAATTTTGTCAAAGTAGTAGAACCTGTAGAAACTAATATCGTCATATTTGAGCTTAATGAAAAATATACAGAAAAACAATTTTTAGAGCTGCTTTTTGCTAAAAATATAAAAATAATTGGAATGGGAAGTAATAAGCTTAGGCTAGTAACTCACTCTAATTATGTTGAAAATCAACATGATAGCGTTCTTTGTTTTTTGAAAAACTTGTAGTTTTTATCAATTTCATTTTAGTTTAATTTAAAATATAGAATTTTCCTACGTTACTCAACGGAAATTTAACACAGTTGGTCGAAATGTTAACGTAACTTTAAGAATAATTACAGAAAAGAATGGGTTATGTCTAATTTTGTAAGAACTTAGAGAACAGTCGTTGTTGTCTCGGCTATGTAATTAATAATTAACAATTTAAATTAACGAAAATGAAAAAAGTATTACTAACAATTTTATCTTTTGTAGTCTGCTCAGCAGTTTTTGCACAAGATTTACCTACAAATCCTGAGCCAGGGAAATGTTATGTACGTTGTGTAACACCTGATGTTTGGGTAAACCAAGATATTACAGTTCAGGTTGCACCTGCTTACAAGAAATTAAGCGTGGTTCCTGCGCAGTACAGAACAGAGAACGAAGTAGTGGTAACGCAATCAGCTGGTCAAGAGCTATCAGTTGTACCTGCACAATATGAGACACAAAATTTTGAAGTTGTTACTCAAGGTGCTGCACAGAGATTAGAGAAAGTAGCTGGATCTACGGATGTAACGACTGAGGAGATGGAAATTCAACCATCTTACCAAGTATTATCAGTTGTTCCTGCTAAATACGCTAACGAAAATTTTGATATTGTATCTGCAGAACCGGGACAAACTTTATCAGTAGTTCCTGCAAAATTAGGATCTGAAAGTTTTGAAGTTGTAGTACAAGAAGCTGGTCAACGTTTAGAGTTAGTGCCTGCGCAATACGAAAATAGAACAGAAACAGTATTAGTACAAGCTGCTTATACTAAACTACAAACTGTTCCTGCAAAATATGAAACTAGAACTGAAACTGTAGTGGTACAATCTGCTGGTCAACGTTTAGAAGTTGTACCTGCAAAATGGGCAACTGAAAATGTAACAGTATTAGTACAACCTGCGTCTTCTAGATTAGACTTAGTAGCTGCAAAATATGGTACTGAAAATGTAGAAGTTGTTGTAAAAGAAGCATCTCAACGTTTAGAAGTTATTCCTGCAAAATGGGGTAATGAAACATTATCTTATAAGAAACAAGAATTTGGTTCTACTTTATCAGTAGTACCAGCTAAGTTTACTCCTGGTTACCAAACTATCGAGATTAAGCCAGCTACTGCTAAATGGGGTATGAGTGATACACCTGCTGCTGACTGTGCTTCAAGTGATCCTAACGATTGTAGATACTGGTGTTACAAAAATGTACCATCTCAAAACATTACAATTACTACTACCGAGTTAGCTTCTGATGCTCAAGTAATGACTAAGCCAGGATGTGATCAAGGAACAAATAATGCTTCTGATTGTGGTATGGGTACTTATACAAGACGTGTTGTTCAAACTCCAGCTACAACTAGAGTTATTGATATTCCTGCTGTAACTAAAACAGTTAAGAAAACTGTAATGACTACGCCTCCTACATCTAGAACAATCATAATTCCTTCTGTAAACAAAACAATCAAGAAAACAGTATTAGTATCTCCAGCGACAACTAAAGTTATTGATATTCCTGCTGTAACTAAAGATGTAACAAGAAGAGTTATGGTTACACCTCCAACAACAAGAGTTGTAGATGTACCTGCTGTAACTAAAGAAGTTACTAGATCAGTTATGGTTACGCCTCCAACAACAAGAGTTATTACAATTCCTGCTGTAACAAAAACAATGACACGTACAGTTTTATTAGAACCAGCGACTACTAGAGTTTCTGAAATTCCTGCTGTAACTAAAACGATGAAGCGTACTGTAATGGCAACACCGCCTACAACAACAGCTACTGATGTTCCTTCTAAGTCAACCACAATTAGAAAAACTAACATAACTCCAGAAACGACTACTGTTATAGCTATTCCTGCTGTAAGTACGACAATGAAGCGTACAGTTATGAGTACACCTCCTACAACAAGAGTTCTTGAAGTTGCTCAAAAGACAGCGACTTTAAAGCGTACTGTTTTAGCTAGCGATGCTAGAGTAGAAGAGTCTACTGTTCCTGCTGTTAACAAAACAGTAACTAAAGAAGTATTACAGAAAAAAGGTGGTTTAACGACTTGGACTGAAGTTGATTGTAAAATCGTTGAATATAACGACTTAAACATAAACTGGAATTTAGGTTCTGCATCTTTAACTGCAGCTGCTAAATCTGAGATTGATGCTCAATTAGTAACAATATTAGCTGAGGGTGTATCTGTAGAGATCGCATCTCATACGGATTCAAGAGGTTCTAAAGCATCTAACAGATCTTTATCAGAAAGAAGAGCTCAGGCTGTAACTAACTACTTAATCTCTAAAGGAATCAATTCTTCAAGAATTGTATCTAATGGATATGGTGAGTCTAGATTAACAAACAGATGTTCTGATGGTGTGTCTTGTACAGAAAGAGAGCACTTAGCAAACAGACGTACTCAATTTAGAGTTATCAATGCTAACTAATTAGTATCTACTTTTTACATAAAAAAAAGGAAGCCAATTTGGCTTCCTTTTTTATTTATATAGGGTTTAGTTTTAAAACATATCCATTCCTGGTATGTTAGGCATGCCCTCTTTAGTAACAGCAGCTATTTCCGTATCATTAATTTCAGTTGCTCTTGTTATAGCTTTATTAAGTGTTAGAATCAGATAATCTTCTAATTGTTCTTTATCATTTAATAATTCGTCATTAATATTAATCGCTTTTATTTCTCGATTAGCCGTTATTGTTATTTGTAATAGATCATCAGTACTGCTTTGATCTATTAAAACCGTATCTAATCTTTTTTTAGTTGCTTCTACCTTTTGTTGGGTTTCTTTTAATTTCCCCATCATACCTTGTAAGTCTCCAAACATTTCTTTGATTTTTTTAATTTGTAGGTGCGAATTTATTAAATTGATTTTTTATAACTTAAAAAAAAATTAAATATGAAAAAACTGTTTTTGATAATTATATTAAGTTTTACATTTGTGGTATCCTGTAATAAAGAAAAAAGAATGACTAAAACTAAGATATTACCTCCTGTAGCTAAAAAAGTAAAAAAAGAATTAACAATACATGAGGATACTAGAATAGATAATTACTATTGGTTAAATAAAAGAGAAGACCAAGAGGTTTTAGACTATCTAAATGCAGAAAACACTTATACAGAATCTGTTTTAAAACATACAGAACCTTTTCAAAAGTCTCTTTTTGATGAAATGAAATCCAGAATTAAGGAAGACGATCAAAGTGTACCATACAAACAAAATGGGTATTGGTATATTACTAAATTTGAAGAAGGTAAGGATTATCCTATTTACACCCGAAAAAAAGAGAGTTTAGATGCTGAAGAAGAAATTATGTTTGACTGTAACATAATGGCAGAAGGATTTAGTTACTTTAAATTAGGTGGTATTTCTATCAGCACTGATAACACATTAGCAGCCTATGCTGTTGATACAGTAAGTAGAAGACAATATACTATTTATGTAAAAAATCTTATTACAGGTGAAATTTATACCGATAAGATTGAAAACACATCTGGTGGTGCAACATGGGCTAATGATAACAAAACGTTGTTTTATAGTAAAAAGGATGAAGTGACCTTACGTTCTGATAAAATTTACAAACATAAATTAGGAAATCAAGCTTCAGATGATGTTTTGATTTTTAATGAAAAAGATGAGACTTTCAATACTTACGTTTATAAAACAAAATCTAAAAAGTATTTAGTTATAGGAAGTTCTAGTACCTTAACGACAGAATATAGCATTTTAGAAGCGGATACTCCAGATGGTGAGTTTAGGTTGTTTAATGCACGTACACGTGATTTAGAATATTCGATAGCGCATTTTGAGGATAATTTTTATGTCATCACTAATAAAGATGGCGCGACTAATTTTAAACTTCAAAAAACGAGTGAGTCTGCTACAACTAGTGATAACTGGGTAGACGTGTTACCACATAGAACAGATGTTTTATTGGAAGATATTGAGATTTTTAAAGACTATTTAGTCGTTAGTGAGAGAGAAAATGGATTAAACCAACTTCGTATTATAAGTTGGAATGGGAAGGAAGATTACTATTTGGATTTTGAAAATGAGACGTACACTGCGCAAATAGGTAATAATCCTGATTTTGATAGCGAAATTTTACGTTATGGTTTCAACTCATTAACCACACCAAGTTCTGTAATTGATTATAATTTCATTACAAAGACAAAAACGGTCAAGAAAGAGCAGGAAGTCCTTGATAAAAATTTTAATAAAGATAATTATACGTCAAAACGTCTTTGGGCCACCGCTAGAGATGGTGAGAAAATCCCCATGTCTGTAGTGTATAGAAAAGACATTAAACTAAATGGCGAAAACCCAGTTTTACAATACGCGTATGGGTCTTATGGAGCGACAATAGATCCTTATTTTTCGACAATAAGACTAAGTCTGTTGGATAGAGGCTTTATTTATGTGATTTCTCATATTAGAGGTAGTGAGTATTTGGGAAGACCTTGGTATGAAAATGGAAAGCTTCTGACCAAGAAAAATACATTTACAGATTTTGTTGACTGCTCAAAGTATTTAATAGAAAACCATTACACGTCTAGCAATCATCTTTATGCGATGGGAGGAAGTGCAGGAGGCTTATTAATGGGGGCAATAATTAATATGAATCCAGAATTGTATAATGGCGTTATTGCTGCGGTGCCTTTTGTTGATGTTGTAACAACGATGTTAGACGATTCTATTCCTTTGACAACAGGGGAGTATGACGAATGGGGGAATCCTAATGAAGCAACGTATTACAATTATATGAAATCATATTCACCTTATGATAATATAGAAGCTAAGGCTTATCCCAATTTATTAGTAACAACAGGGCTGCATGATTCGCAAGTTCAATATTGGGAACCAGCAAAATGGGTAGCAAAACTAAGAGAATTAAAAATAGACACTAATTTATTGCTGCTAAAAACAGATATGGAAGCGGGTCATGGTGGTGCCTCAGGACGTTTTGAAGCGTTAAAAGAAGTGGCTTTAGAATATGCTTTTATATTTGATTTGGAAGGAATAAATAAATAATCAAAAAAAATGCTTATTTTTGCACGGTTTGATTTTTAAAATCAGAAAAATAAGTAGCTTTTAAATAGCATTTATGGAACAAAAAAAACAAGTTTTTGATAACGTATTAGACTTAATTGGAAATACGCCGATGATAAAACTAAAAAAAATGACATCAGAGTTTAAAGGAAGTTATCTAGCAAAGGTAGAGGCTTTTAATCCTGGTCACTCTTCAAAAGACAGAATTGCACTTTATATTATTGAGCAAGCTGAAAAACAAGGAATTCTTAAACCTGGTGACACGATAATTGAAACGACTTCTGGTAATACAGGATTTAGTATTGCAATGGTTAGTGTTATAAAAGGTTATGATTGTATTTTAGCTGTAAGTTCTAAATCGTCAGCAGACAAGATTGATATGTTGAAAAACATGGGCGCTAAAGTTTACGTTTGTCCTGCAAATGTAAGCGCAGATGATCCAAGAAGTTATTATCAAGTTGCAAAACGTTTACATGACGAGATTAAAGGTTCGGTTTATATTAACCAATACTTCAATAAATTAAATATAGAGGCACATTACCATTCTACAGGTCCAGAAATATGGAATCAAACAGAAGGTAAGATCACACATTTAGTCGCTTGTAGTGGTACAGGGGGTACTATATCAGGTACTGCAAAATACTTAAAGGAGCAAAATCCAAATATCAAAGTTATTGGTGTGGATGCCTTTGGTTCTGTATTAAAAAAATATCACGAGACTAGAGAGTTTGACGAAAAAGAGATTTATCCATACAGAATTGAAGGTTTAGGTAAAAATTTAATACCTACAGCTACAGATTTTGATAGTATAGATGAGTTTATTAAAGTCTCTGACGAAGAAAGTGCGCATACGGCAAGAGAAATAGCACAAACAGAAGGTTTGTTTGTTGGTTATACTTCTGGAGCTGCTATGCAAGCTTTAAAACAATTAAATGAATTGGGTAAATTTAAGGACTCAGATAACATTGTAGTTATTTTTCCTGACCATGGATCAAGATATATGAGTAAGATATATAGTGATAAATGGATGAGTGATCAAGGCTTTTTTGATAGCAAAAATGCTGAGGCAGCTCAGAGTATTCAATATATAAAGTAATAAGTACTAAATAAGTATGAAAAAAGTTAACTTTAATATCATTAAAGTTAACTTTTTTGTTAATAACAGATAGGGTATTTATTATGCATGTATAATAAAAAAGCCTAATTTTGTATTATCTAACTAAATTTTAATAGCTTAAGTTAATTATTTTGCAAATAATGACTTAAAAATCGCGTTTTACAATGAAAGATTTATTTGAAAAAATATACAAGGATAAAGGACCACTAGGTAAATGGGCTGCGCAAGCAGAAGGTTATTTTGTGTTTCCTAAATTAGAAGGGGAAATTTCTAACCGTATGAAATTTCAAGGAAAAGATGTAATTACTTGGAGTATTAACGATTACTTAGGATTAGCAAATCATCCTGAAGTACGTAAAGTTGATGCTGAAGCAGCTGCACAATATGGTTCTGCTTACCCGATGGGAGCACGTATGATGTCTGGTCACACAGAATTACACGAGCAATTACAAAATGAATTAGCTGAGTTTGTTCAAAAAGAAGCGGCTTACTTATTAAATTTTGGTTACCAAGGGATGGTGTCTACAGTAGATGCTTTAGTAAGTAAAGATGATATTATTGTATATGATGTTGATGCACATGCGTGTATTATTGATGGTGTAAGATTACATCACGGTAAGCGTTTTACGTACAAGCACAACGACATGGAAAGTTTAGAGAAAAACTTAGAACGTGCGACGAAAATGGCAATGACAACAGGAGGAGGAATCTTAGTGATCTCGGAAGGTGTTTTTGGTATGAGAGGAGAGCAAGGACGTTTAAAAGAAATCGTTGCTTTAAAAGAAAAATTTAACTTTAGGTTATTTGTTGATGATGCTCATGGTTTTGGGACATTAGGTAAGACAGGAGCAGGAGCAGGAGAAGAGCAAGGTGTGCAAGATGATATAGATGTCTATTTTGCAACTTTTGCAAAATCTTTAGCTAGTACAGGTGCTTTTATTGCTGCTGATCAAGAAATTATAGATTATTTAAAATATAATTTACGTTCTCAAATGTTTGCTAAATCATTGCAAATGCAATTGGTAGTTGGGGCATTAAAACGTTTAGATATGTTACGTACAATGCCTGAGTTAAAACAAAACTTATGGAAAATTGTAGATGCATTACAATCAGGTCTTAAATCGCGAGGTTTTGATATTGGAACAACACAAAGTTGTGTCACTCCAGTATACTTAAACGGAAGTATTCCGGAAGCGATGGCTTTAGTTAGAGACTTAAGAGAAAATCATGGAATATTCTGTTCTATTGTAGTATATCCCGTAATTCCAAAAGGATTAATTCTATTAAGAATGATTCCTACGGCAACACACACATTACAGGATGTTACAGAAACGTTGGATGCATTTGAAGCTATTAGAGAGCGTTTAGAAAATGGAACTTACAAACGTATGTCTGCTGCTTTAATTAAAGCAATGGGAGAATAGGTTTATATATAAATCATAAAAAAATCCGATTCATTTTGAATCGGATTTTTTTGTTTAATTAATTTTTTATCGAATGCAATACTAAATATAATGGTCGTGTTTTAAACGATTATAAAACTTATTTAGTCTAAGTTCTTTTTAAAGGTACAACGTCTAATATAAACTTCTGGATCAAAGTGTTTCCATATTTTATGTATTGCTTCGTTATCTTCTAATTCTGGAGTTCTGTAACAGGTTTTAATACCTTTTTGAATAAATGTATTGTAGTATTCGTTAAATATAACGGCATGCACTCCTTTGTTTTGGTAATCAGGATGTACTCCAATTAAGTAAAACATCACATCTTTACTTTCTTTTTTAGCTTTCAATAATTTTATAAATCCAAAAGGTAATAGTTTCCCATTCATTTGTTTTAATGCGTCAGCAAATCGTGGCATAACCACAGCAAAAGCGACAAGTTTATTATCTTTGTCCACAACAAATTTGATGTATTCTGGATTGATAAAACTTATAAATTTCTTTTTAAAATACTCTTTTTGTATGTCTGTAATAGCAACAAAAGAAGATAGAGAGGCATAGCTATCGTTAAATAAATCAAACATTTGATCTACATAAGGCATAACTTGAGACGTTTTTTTTAAGTCTAAAGCTTTAAGTTGGTAGCGACGTTTAATTAGTTCTTGTGCTTTGTAGAAAAATTCCGGTTTGACATTTTCAAAAGGAAAACGACTTTCAGAATATTTCTTTTCAACAGAAAACTCATGCTCTTGATAGTGTTTAACATAATAAGAATGATTATACCAAGTAATCATGTTACCTACGGTGTTAAATCCTTCTGTTATAACACCTACTTTGTCTAGATTAGAAAATCCAACGGGACCTTCTGTGTATTCTAATCCCTTTGCTTTTCCAATAGTGTATACTTCATTTAAAAGCGCTTTACTGACTTCTAAATCGTCAATAAAATCAAACCATCCAAAGCGCATTTTTTTTATGTTTTGGTCCTTGACTTCTAACCAGTTTATTATTGCTGCGATACGTCCTACAACTTTATTGTCTTTATAAGCTAGGAATAATGTGGCTTCTGCATCATTAAAAATAGGGTTTTTGTCAGCATCAAATGTGGCTAATTCTTGACTGATAATGGGCGGTACCCAATATTTAGAATCCTTATATATTTCAAAAGGAAATTTAACAAATGCTTTGTAATCTGCTTTTGAAACTACTTTTTTTGTTGTAATCATATAAAAAAGAAGGATTAGTTTTCGTCGTCGAAATCAATTTCTTGAGTTTCTTTTTTTCGTTTACCTGAATCTTCAGGAGTATCAGAATCTCCGTCTTTTTTCTTTGTCTTATTTCTGTTGGCTTTTCTTTCGTATTCTTCTAGAACATCAGTTCCATTATCTTTGTCTGCTTCTGGATCTTTATGAAAATCTAAACGATAAGATGCACCAAAATTAACGCCAAAGACAGAAGGGGTGTCCTTAGTATTAAATGTGATTGCCGTATCTAACTGAAAATCCTTATTCCATAAATAGGCACCACCCACTCTAAATAAGTTGTCTGCGTAGTAATCACTTTTGATCCCTTCCGCTTCACCAAAAACAACCCATTGCTCATTAATCGCTTTAGTTAAAGTTAAGATATATTGAAAATCTGAATAGTCAGTACCAATTCTGTCTTTAGCAAAATTCATGACTAAAACATAGCCGCTATTAAAATTGTGTTGTGTAGCAAGCATAACTTTAGGAGAAAATCCACCGTCATAGTTAGGACTTGTTAAAGGATTACTATAAGGAACATAGGTGTTGTTTTCTGCATCATAATTAGCACCAACATAAACTGCAACCGCAGGAATTAAACTACTCCATCTAAATTTGCGATTAGCATGATAGCTAAAGATGTTTGGTTTTTCTTCACCACTTTTTTTATAAGGATCATATACTAGATATTTAGCACCGACAGTTAAATATCTAAAATTAGCACGATCTGTTTCTATAGGAAATGCAGCAGAGCGATTGTCTGTAAACGTGTCATTTTGGTAAGTTCCTTCTATATTTAATTCTAATGGTTCCCATAGCAATCCGTAACGGGCAGCAAAATCAATTCCGAAACCGGAAGCTTCATTTTTTAAGGGCGTATGTTCTTCTTTAACCAAGTAAGGGCCAACTTCAAGCTGCGCTACATTTTTTCCAACAGAAAAAGCACTTCTTGAGACTCCAGGTCTGTTAGAATTTATGACGTCTGTATATTGTGCAGTAGCAGTAAAGCTTACTAAAAGCAGAATATAGTTTAATATTAATTTTGGGTTAAGCATATATTTTTGTTTGAATTCAAATATAAGATTTTATATTTTTTTTAAGTATTTAAAACTTAATTTAAAACTGAAGAATTGTATTTTTGTTAAAGTATTTATAATTTAACAAAATTTACATATGGGTTTATTAAGAACCATCCTTATTATTGTATTAATTTACTACGGATTAAAAATCTTATCTCGTTTGTTTGCGCCTGCACTTTTTAAATATGCAAGTAAAAAAGCATCAGAACGTTTTGGAGGCGCTTTTAATCAACAAAGACAAGAGCCTGCTAAAAAAGAAGGAGAGATATCTATTGATAAAATGCCTAAAAACAAATCTTCAAATAAAAATGTTGGGGAGTATGTAGATTACGAAGAAATTGAGTAATTTTCGACCTCACAGTTTTTAAAGCCATTTATGCAATTTTCTTTTAAAAAAATCTTACCACATATTTTAGTATTGGTAGGGTTCATCATTTGTTCTATAGCCTATTTTAGCCCTGTCTTACAAGGGAAAGTCATTTATCAAAGTGATATTGTTCACTACACTGGTATGGCTAAACAACAAAAAGATTTCAAAACCAAGACAGGTGAAGAAACGTATTGGACCAATAGTGCTTTTGGCGGAATGCCAACCTATCAATTAGGGGCAAAATATCCACATAACTACATCAAAAAATTAGATTTAGCTTTACGATTTCTGCCAAGACCGGCAGATTACTTGTTTCTTTATTTCTTAGGATTTTATATTTTGCTTTTAGTATTAAAAGTAGATTGGAAATTAGCAGGACTTGGCGCATTGGCCTTTGGTTTTTCCACATACCTTATTATAATCCTTGGTGTGGGGCATAATAGTAAAGCGCATGCTATTGCTTATATGCCTTTAGTGTTAAGTGGAATTTTATTGACCTTTAGGGGTAAATATATTTGGGGTTTTTTACTAACTGCAGTAGCTATGGGATTAGAGTTAGTCGCTAATCACTACCAAATGACTTACTATTTATTACTATTAGTATTGGTTTTAGGTATTGCTTATTTGGTTGATGCCTATCGTAAAAATGTCTTACCACATTTTTTTAAAGCAGTAGGTGTTTTGTCTGCAGCAGTGCTGTTAGCTATAGGTTTAAATGCAACTAATATATTAGCCACCCAAGATTATGTTAAAGAAAGCACACGTGGTAAAAGTGAATTAAACATAAATCCCGATGGCTCTAAAAGAGAGAATAGTAATGGCTTAAGTAAAGCATATATCACAGAATATAGCTACGGAAAATTAGAATCTTTTAATTTGTTTATACCTAGGTTTTTAGGTGGCGGAAGTGGAGAGGATGTTGGTGAAAATTCAGCAGTATACAAATATATAATCGGTGAAGGAGTACCACCTGCAGATGCTAGAGCGTATACAAAAAGCTTACCTACTTATTGGGGGAGTCAAACCATAGTAGAAGCACCTGCTTATATTGGAGCGGTAGTTCTATTTTTATTTGTACTTGGGCTTTTCTTGGTTAAAGGACGCTTAAAATGGTGGTTAGTTGGCGGAACCGTTTTGTCATTATTATTGTCCTATGGAAAAAATCTAGAATTTTTAACGAACTTTTTTATCAATTATGTTCCCTTATATAATAAGTTTAGAGCGGTTAGTTCGATACAAGTTATATTGGAGTTGTGTATTCCTGTATTGGCTGTATTTGCCTTAGTCAGATTATTTAATGATGTGGTTAAAACTGAAGAAAAGCTAAACGCATTAAAATATACAGTATTAATAACAGGAGGACTAGCTATTTTGTTTTTATTGTTTGAAACCATAGGGTTAATTGATTTTGTTGGTGGTGTAGATGGACGTATTAGAGATGCCAATGGACAAGCCTTTCTTGATGCGTTAAGAGAAGATAGAGCAAGTTTATTTACAACAGATACACTTAGGACATTGATATTTGTATTATTAGCTGCAGGTGTGATTTATTTGTTTTTGAAAAACACATTAAATGAAACAAAGGCGATTGTTGTTTTAGGCGTATTGATTGTTTTTGATTTAGTTGGTGTAGATAAACAGTATGTAAATAATGACGATTTTGTATCTAAACTGACAATGGAACGTCCGTACGCTCCTAACAAAGCCGATTTACAAATTTTAACGGATCAATCTAACTATAGAGTTTACGATATTACTTCTGGAGGCGCAAAAGCTAGTTATTTTCATAATGCTTTAGGTGGTTACCATGCGGCAAAACCTAAGCGTTATCAGGATTTATATGAATTTTATATCTCAAAAAATAATATTAATGTATTAAGTATGCTTAACGCGAAATACATTATTGGTGAAGGTGAAGATGGAAAGCCATTTCCTTACGTAAACAATGATGCCAATGGTAATGCTTGGTTTATAAAAAACCTAGAAAAATTAAAATCACCTACAGATGAGATTTTAGCTTTAGAGACTTTAAAAAATAAAGTGACAGCTGTATATTCTAATGGTTTTAAAGAGAAAATGAATGTGCCAAAATCATTTAAAACGGATTCTTTAGCTTCAATAAAGGTTAGCGATTATAAACCTAATTACATTAAATATCAATCTAATAATTCAAATGATGGGTTTGCTGTATTTTCGGAAATGTATTACGGAAGTGGTTGGAACGCCTATATTGATGGTCAAGCTAAGCCGCATTACAAAGTCGATTATGCATTACGTGGTATGGAAATACCAAAAGGAAAGCATACTATCGAGTTTAAATTTGAACCTCAAGTCGTTAAAACAGGGAGTACAATTGCTTTAGCAAGTTCTATATTATTAGGGTTACTTGTACTTGGTGGCTTATTTTTCAGATTTAAAAGTTTGATTATAAACGACAAAGCTTAAGTACAAGGCTTAATTTCCGCGAAAGCGTTATATAATGGATAAAAAAAAGGTACTGATTATTACTTATTATTGGCCACCAGCAGGTGGACCCGGGGTACAGCGCTGGTTAAAATTTGTTAAGTACTTACCAGATTTTAATATAGAGCCTATTGTATATTGTCCTTCAAATGCCAATTATCCTATTGTAGATAAGACATTGTTAGATCAAGTTAATCCTGATCTAATAGTACTTAAACAACCTATAAGAGAGCCTTATAAATTGGCGCAATTGTTTTCAAAAAAAAGCAACACTATAAGCAAAGGGATTATAGCAGAACGGCAAAAACAAAGTCTAATAGAGCGTTTAATGTTATTTGTAAGAGGGAATTTTTTTATCCCTGATGCGCGTAAAAATTGGGTAAAACCGTCTGTTAAGTATCTAGCAACTTACATACAGGATTTTAAAATTGATACTATTATTACTAGTGGTCCTCCACATAGCTTGCATTTAATTGGTATGGCGTTACAAGCGCAATTGGGAGTTAAATGGATTGCAGATTTTAGAGATCCTTGGACAACTATTGGATATCATAAACAATTAAAATTGACAGCAAAGTCTAAAAAAAAACATAAGGATTTAGAGCGTAAAGTACTTAATAATGCCGATCAAATTATAGTTACGAGTCCAAGTACAAAAGTAGAATTTGAGCAAATTACTAAGCAACGTATTCAGGTTATTACTAATGGTTATGATAACGAAAAAGTAACTGTAACGGCGTTAGATAAAAAGTTTACACTCTCTCATATAGGCTCTTTATTGTCTAAAAGAAATCCAGAAGTCCTTTGGAAAGTGTTGCATGATTTGGTTGAGGAGGATGCTGAATTTGCATCTCAATTTCAATTAAATTTAATTGGTGCAGTAGGGGTGGAAGTATTGCAATCTATTCAAATATATAATTTAACTGATAGTTTAAATAATATGGGTTATGTTTCGCATAGTGAAGCAGTTGTGTTTCAGAAAAAGTCTCAATTATTATTGTTAATTGAAATAGATTCTGAAGATACCAAAGCCATTATTCCAGGTAAGTTATTTGAATATATGGTCGCTGATAGACCTATAATTGCAATAGGTCCGCGAGGTGCAGATGTAGCTTCAATCATTAAAACAACCAACACAGGTCAGTTTTTTGATTATCAAGACTATGACAATTTAAAGAATGTTATAAAACAACATTTTGAGGCTTTTAAAGTTAATAATTTAAAATCGTATCCAATAGGTCTGCAACAGTATTCTAGACAACAATTGACTAAGAATTTAGCAGGGCTTATAAACCCTTCATAACTTATTTTAATATATGGGAATAGTCATTAATCAATCTATCAAAAACACTATTATAACTTATTTTGGTTTTGGTATTGGAGCTATTAATGTTATTTTTTTATACACCCAATTTTTAACAGAAGAGTACTTTGGTTTAATCACTTTTATATTATCCACTGCAAGTATATTAATGCCTTTTATGGCATTTGGTGTGCACAATACTATTGTTAAGTTTTATTCGTCTTTTAAAAGCCGACAATCTCAAAATAGTTTTCTAAGTATTATGCTTTTGCTGCCTTTGCTGCTTATTATTCCGTTAGGGGTAATCACGCATTTGGCTTACGATAGTATTGCGAATTGGTTGTCTAAGGAGAATGCAATCATAAAGGATTACACATGGTTAATCTATGTGTCTGCAGGTGCTTTTGCTTATTTTGAAGTCTTTTATGCTTGGAGTAAAGTACAATTGCAAAGTGTGTTTGGTAATTTTATGAGTGAAGTGTTTCATAGGGTTGCTACAACGATACTGCTTATTTGTCTTTATTTTGGGTATTTAACGGTAGATCAGTTAATTTATGGCATTGTCATAGTTTATGTTATCCGCGCATTTATAATGACACTGTATGCGTTTAGTTTAAGACTACCTAGTTTTAGATTTACTAAAATTCCTAATCTATCTAGTATTTTAAAATATTCAGCTTTAATAATTATTGCAGGTTCCGTGGCTAACATTATTTTAGAGATTGATAAGTTTATGTTAGGTCAGTTTGAAGCACTAAACAATGTTGCTTATTATGGCGTAGCAATTTATATAGCCACAGTTATTGGTGTTCCTGCACGTGCAATGCATCAAATAGCAAATCCGTTGACGGCTAAGTTTTTGAATGAAGGGAATACGGTCGAGTTAAAGACCTTGTATCAAAAAAGTTCGATTAACTTATTTATTATTAGTGGGTTTATTTTTTTGTGTATTATTATCAATATAAGTAAGCTGTATCTTTTGATACCAGGAAATTATAGTGAAGGGTTTATTGTTGTTTTGGTAATAGGTCTGGCTAAGTTGTCCGATAACTTAATTGGAAACAATAACGCTATTCTTTTTAATAGTGATTATTATAGAGTTGTCCTCATGTTTGGGGTATTGTTGGCAATATTAACAGTCGTTTTAAATTTAATTTTTATTCCTGTTTATGGTATTAATGGGGCAGCGTATGCTAGTTGTATTACGATATTTACGTATAATATAATAAAGTTAACGTTTGTCTACAAGAAGTTTAAAATGCATCCTTTTACTATTTCGACATTTAAAACATTAGTTTTAATTGGTGTTTGTGGATTAGGTTTATTCTTTTGGGAATTCCCTTTTCATCCCATAGTAGATATTGCTCTAAAAACATTGCTATTATCTATAGTCTATGGTTTGTCCGTTTATAAATTTAATTTATCAGAAGATATTTCTAAACTATTAAATCGTTTTATACCATAAAAAAATCCTACAAACGGTTGCTTGAGGGCAAACAACTGTTTGTAGGATTCTAATGTTTCAACTAATTTTTAGTATTATCTAGTCCTTGTACTTCTTGTCTTTGAAGAAGAACTTCTAGAACTGATTGTTCTTGGCTTTGACGTTGATTTTCTAGTTGTTGTAGATTTTGTATTGCTTCTATTTGATTTCGTACTTACAGTATTTCTTGTTCTAGGCGTGCTGCTTGTTGTATTACTTCTAGTTCTTGGAGTAGAAGTCGTTGTTTGATTACCTCTTGTTCTTGGTGTACTCGTTGTGGCGCTATTATTTCTAGTTCTTGGAGTAGAAGTCGTTGTTTGGTTACCTCTTGTTCTTGGTGTACTCGTTGTAGCGCTATTATTTCTAGTTCTTGGAGTAGAAGTCGTTGTTTGGTTACTTCTTGTTCTTGGTGTACTAGTTGTAGCGCTATTATTTCTTGTTCTAGGAGTCGCATTAACTGTTCGGTTTCCTCTTGTTCTAGGTGTTGTAGTTGCCCTATTGTTTCTTGTACGTGGTGTATTATTTACTCTAGGCGTTCTACCATCATTTCTAGAGGCTAAACTTCTGTTTCTTGAAATTGAATTCCCTCTTCTATTAGCTACAGCTGTTCTACGTCTACTATTGTTAACGTAAGGTCTATCATATCTGTATCTTGTAGGTGTATAATGTTGTCTGTAAGGCGTCGTATATACTACACGGTAGTGCGTTGAAGGTAACGTGTAATATGAGTGCCATGCTCTGTAAACATAAGCTCTGTTGTATATGTTAATAAATCCTGTACAATGAGAATAATTGTTGTAACGGTTATAGTGTACATATAATCCACCAACACGGCTAACATAACCTCTGCTATTATAATTGATGTAAACATTTCCTACTTGGTTTACACGACCATAATAGTCATAATAAACAGGAGTGTTTTCTACTTGTATGATAGCTCCAAATTCGTCATACTGTACATAAGCACCATAATCGTAACCTGTATTAAAACTGATACTTGTATTTCTGTTATTAATTTCTAAGTTAATTTTAGGACCGTAATTAGGCATATAAAAGTCAAACTGTCCATCTGCATACACAGAAAATTCAATTCCTGATTCTTCAAATATGAAAGAATTTCCGTAACCTCTTACATAAGTGTTGTTGATGATACCATCATCTAATGTATTTTTTGTGTCTGCATTAACAGTAAACCCATTAAGGACTAAAGCTGTTAATAAAAGGAATATGTTTTTCATAATGTATTATTTTAATTGTTGAACACTAACATAATTACAAGCATCGTGCCAAAAATGTAAAACACAGTAAAAGCAAGGGGTTTAAGAGTGTTTATGAAGTTTGTAAATAACAAAAAAGCCAGAAACATCAGTTCCTGGCTTTTTTTATTGGGACAAAAAAGTAATTATTTTTTAATTTTTTTAAGTTTAGATTTTTTAGTTTTCACTCCTTTTTTATAATAATAGTAATCATCATTATGGTTAGGTTCATATTCGTAATGCCCATTATTAGTATTATATCTATTGACTTGACCTACCGTTTTGATTAATTGACCACGTGGGTTATATTGTAGACGCATACTTCCAATTTGACTGACTAAACCTTTACGGTTGTAGGCGATGTGTACAGAACCTAAACGTTTGATTTGTTCACTTTTATTATAATTTAAAAACACATTACCAATACGTCTAACTTTTCCATCTCTATCATGCGTCACAATCATACCACGATTTCTTGGATTAGAATAACTAACCTGTCTTCCTGGTGCGCCATAAGTTGTATTTATAGAGCTTCGTTTTGACTTGCTAGATCTGTAATAGGTGTCACCTTGCGTTTGTGTTGTCTGTGTATTAAAATCAAAACTTCCATCAGGAAAGATTAGAAATTGGACACCACGTTCTACAAACAAGATTGGTTGTGTGTAATAGTTTCTGTTTAATACTAAATCTTCACCTTGCGATGCAGACTTAGTTTCTGCTGTTACGGTTGTTAATCCAATTAACATACCTGTAAATAATAGTATTAATTTTTTCATAGTATTAAGGATTTAGATTTTGCCTACTATTGTAGCGTTTCGGCATTCGCTGTGTTGCTAATATAGTTTCAATAGCTGTGCCAAACTTGTTAAGTATTGCCTTTACTGCTATTCTAAGCGGTTTTAGGAAATGGTTTTAATCTAAATCTCAATCGAAAAGTATTAAAAAGAATACTATATTTACTGTTGTAAAAACCAACTACCAATGTCTTTAAAGTATAGCACGTGTAAAAATTGCGAAAGTGATTTTAAATCTGGATTTGATTTTTGTCCGCATTGCGGAATGAAGGATAAAGAGGATTTAACACTGGGGATTTTGTTTAACAATACTTTAAATAATTATCTGCTATGGGATTCTAAGTTTTTCAAGAGTTTTATCCCTTTAATGATTAAACCTGGATTTTTATCCAATCAATTTATAGGCGGTAAGCGATTATCTTATTTGCATCCCGCACAATTATATTTGTTTATCACATTTGTGTTTTTCTTTTTGTTTTCTTTTCAGACGAATAGAGTAGAGCAAGAGTTGAATGATGGCTTTAAAACAGAATCAACTAAACTATTAAATGAGGTTCAAACGGTAGAAGTCGATTCGGTTAAAAGAGCAGAAATTAAGACAATACTAAATAAAAATAAGTATTTGTCTGGGATGACAGATAAGGAGATTGACTCCATAGTCTCTCAAAAGGATCTCAAGTCAAGTAATTCCGTGTCCTTTGGATATAGTACCCAGAAAATAGATTCATTATTAGCTGTAAGTGCTTCTGAGGATACAATTTATAAAGCTATGGGAATGACTGATAATCCAGGTTGGTTTGATAAGATGTTATATCCTCAAATGTTGAAATTTCATAAGGACAGAAAGGCAGGATCGATATGGGTTTCTATGATTAATGCGACGCCAATCGCTTTGTTTATTTTATTACCGCTTTTTGCTTTATTTTTAAAGTTGTTTTATTGGAAAAAAGGTCGCTATGCGTATCACTTAGTGTTTTCATTTCACTTTTTCGCCTTTATTTTTATGGTCTTTAGTCTTTTATTAATCGCTAATCTTATAATCGATGTCCCTAATTGGATAAATTTATTAATAACATTATCTGTCTTTTTCTATTTTGTAATATCAACTAAGCGTTTTTACAATCAACGTTGGCGTTATAGTATTTTAAAAAGTGGTATTATATCCTTTGTGTTTTTAGCACTATTGGTACCTATTGCTTTTGTGGTGTTGGCATTTGTTTCCTTTTTGTTTTATTAAATCAGAATTTGAATAGGAGAGTCGTCTATTAATTATTTTTTCGGTTAAACCGAAATTAAATAACTTAATGCATAACTGTATTTTGACTTAATGAAACTGTTTTTTAGAATAGGAAGTGTCTTTTTTTAAACGGAAACCCTAAGATTGGGCATGCCAAATAGGAAGGTTAAAATATTGACTTAACACTTCAGCATCGATAATAATAGTTTTTAGTTTACCATGATCCACTACATTCATTCGTGTGGCATCTTTTAGTACTAAATTAAGTTCAAAGCTTTTGTAATTACCATTCTCACCAGATATGGTTTCGCCAATAATCTGTAAAGCGACAATGTTTGATAATGCAGTGCTTTTTTTTGGATTTTGCTTATTAAATCCGCGATAAAAACGATTACTATGTGTATTAAAAACAATAGGTGAAAAATAAGAAAGCAGTAAAAAATTACCTGCAATAAAAAAGGCCGCACCGGCGACAGTTACAATGCTGAATAAAAATTCGAAAGTTTTAGTCTTTAAATACGAAGCAATACCTGCGTACAAAAAGGCATAAGCCACACCAACAAATAGTAGCGTAAATAGTGCATAACCAAGCGATGGTTTAAATTTAAACCCATATCTAGTCTGAGATAAAACGTGTGTTTCAAAATTTGCACCTCCGCTTATTGCGGGTTTTGTAGATACTTTTTTTTTGATCGTTTCTAAATCAGTCATTGGAGGTTGTAACTGGTTATAATTTATCCTTCAAATACTGTGCGGTCACACTTGCTTTTACCTTTACAACGTCTTCCGGTGTACCAAAAGCAACTAGTTTTCCGCCATTTTCTCCACCTTCAGGGCCTAAGTCTATAATGTGATCGGCACATTTGATAAGTTCTAGATTATGCTCCACCACAATTATGGAATGTCCTTTCGCAATTAATGCATAAAATGATTTTAATAATTTCTGGATATCATGAAAGTGTAGCCCAGTCGTAGGTTCATCAAAAATAAACAAGGTCTTATCCTTTGTGTTTCCTTTTCCTAAAAAGGTTGCCAATTTTATACGTTGTGCTTCTCCACCAGACAGGGTAGAACTGCTTTGCCCTAACGCTACATAACCTAAACCAACGTCTTGAAGCGGTTGTAATTTATTTTTAATTTTTACAGCCCCATTTTTATCAAAAAAGGCAATAGCATCATCAATGGTTAGATTTAAAATATCATCAATATTTTTATCGGCAAAAGTAACTTCTAAGACTTCCTTTTTAAAACGCTTGCCTTTGCAGGTTTCACATTCTAAATGGACATCTGCCATAAATTGCATTTCGATAGTTACTTCTCCTTCACCTTTGCAGGTTTCGCAGCGTCCACCATCTACATTAAAGCTAAAGTGTTTTGCGGCGTAATTGCGAATCGTACTGAGTTTTTGCTTAGCATATAAAGCTCTGATGTCATCATAGGCTTTAACGTAAGTCACGGGATTTGATCTAGAAGAGCGTCCTATAGGGTTTTGATCTATAAATTCGATATTTTTTACAATACTATAGTTTCCTTTTATTTCGGTAAATTGACCCGCTTTATCACTAAAACCAGTCAAATGCTTTTGTATAGCAGGAAATAATATTTTTTTAACCAACGTACTTTTTCCACTACCAGAAACTCCTGTAATTACGGTCAACATCTCTAATGGAAAAGAAACATCTATGTTTTTTAAATTATTTTCTCTAGCGCCAATAACATCAATACTATATTTACTGGTACGACGTGTTTTAGGGACTTCAATCTTTAAAGTTTCATTTAAATATTGAGCGGTTAACGAATTTGATTTTAATATATCCGCATAGGTACCGACAGCAACAACTTCTCCTCCTAAAGTACCAGCTTCTGGTCCGATATCTATTATCTGATCGGCTTCTTTCATGATATCTTCATCATGTTCTACCACAATAACAGTGTTTCCTAAATCACGAAGTTGTTTTAAAACTTGTATTAAACGTTCTGAATCTTTTGGATGTAAACCAATACTGGGTTCGTCCAAAATGTACATGGATCCTACCAAACTACTCCCTAAAGAGGTTGCTAAATTAATACGTTGACTTTCTCCACCAGATAAAGTGTTTGATTTTCTGTTGATCGTCAAATAGTCTAATCCTACGTTATGTAAAAAGCTTAGTCTATTTTTAATTTCAATTAATAAACGTTCTGCAATTTTAGCGTCGTAATCGTTCAACTCAATTTTATCAAAGAAACTCGCTAGTTTATTTAAAGGTAATTCTACTAAATCGGTTAACGTTGCATTACCAACCTTAATATAATTGGTTTCTGGTCTCAAGCGTTTACCATGACAAACTTTACATAGCGTTTTACCTCGGTAACGAGATAACATTACGCGATTCTGAATCTTATACGCTTTGCTTTCTAGCTCGGCAAAAAAGCTGTTTAAGCCTTCAAAGTACTCATTACCTTCCCAAATCAGGTTTTTATGTGCTTCACTTAATTGAAAGTAAGGTTTGTGTATCGGGAAATCAAACTTATGCGAGTTATTAACCAATTGGTCCTTATACCAACTCATACTATCACCACGCCAAGGGAATATAGCGTTTTCGTAAATCGATAAAGCGGTATTTGGGACTACTAAATCATCATCAATACCAATAACATCTCCATAACCTTCACATTTTGGACAGGCACCATAAGGGTTGTTAAAACTAAATAAATGGACATTGGGCTCTAAAAATTGAATATTATCCAATTCAAATTTATTACTAAAATGACGAATGGTATTATCTGCTAAGGTTTGGATGTAACAATTACCTTTACCTTCAAAAAATGCTGTTTGGATAGCATCAGCTAATCGGTTATAAAAATCCTCATCGTCTTTAGTTACAATTCTATCAACAACTAAAAAAAGATCGTCAGTAGACGTTAGATCTTTAGCGTCGTCAATTCTGATCACTTTATCTTTTACTTTTATCCTAGCGTAACCTTGCGCATTTAAAGCACTTAGTTTGTCTTGTAGCGCACGACCTTCTTCTAAAACTAAAGGCGCTAATAATAGTAGTTTTTCGTTTAAAGCTAAACTTTGGATGTATTTTGTAACGTCTGTAACCGTATCTTTTTTGACTTCTTGACCAGAAATAGGAGAGTAGGTACGTCCAACTCTAGCAAATAATAGTTTTAAATAATCATAAATCTCTGTCGTTGTTCCCACAGTAGATCTAGGATTGGTACTATTTACTTTTTGCTCGATAGCAATAGCAGGTGCAATACCCTTTATATAGTCTACTTTAGGCTTATTAAGACGTCCTAAAAACTGTCTGGCATAACTACTTAAACTTTCGACATAACGACGTTGCCCTTCTGCGTATAGCGTATCAAAAGCTAGACTAGATTTTCCAGAACCAGATAATCCTGTAATGACTACCAGTTTACGTCGTGGAATAACGACATCTATATTTTTAAGATTGTGCAATTTTGCACCTTTTATAATAATGTTTTCTTTTGGATTTACTTCAGAAAGCGGTGTAGTCATAGTCTTTTTTACATCTAAAACACAAAGATAACACAAGTTAGGCACCTTTTAAATATCTTTATTGTGCAATAAAATGTTAAAAATTTAGTTTTATTTTGTTTTTTCGGAATGATTGTTGTTATATTTGAATCCTAACAATATGTTAACAAAACTTTATAGCCTATAGCACAACATTACTTTTTATTTTATAAACCCCAAGCTGAAACCTTTTTTTGGCGCCCAAAAAGTAATGATTATGCAAAAAGTAACAATCACAGATGCTATTCTCGTTAGTAACTACATTAAAGGAGAGGAATCTGCTTTAGAGGTATTGATTACTCGACACAAACAACGTATATACAGTTTCATTTATTCTAAAGTTTACGATAGAGATATTGCTGAAGATATTTTTCAGGATACTTTTATTAAGGTGATACGTACTTTAAAACGCGGTAAATATAATGAAGAAGGTAAGTTTTTACCTTGGGTAATGCGTATTTCTCATAATTTAGTTATTGATCATTTTAGAAAAAATAAACGTATGCCAAAATTTGATAATTCAGGCGAATTTGATATTTTTTCAGTAATTAGTGATAGTGCTTTAAATGCAGAGAAATCGATGGTTAAAGCGCAGGTAGAGGCAGATGTTAGACGGTTAATTGAAGAATTGCCTGGAGATCAAAAAGAGGTTTTGGTTATGCGTATGTACAACGATATGAGTTTCAAAGAAATCTCAGAACGTACAGGCGTTAGTATTAATACAGCTCTAGGGCGTATGCGTTATGCATTAATTAATATGAGAAAGGTTATCGAAAAGCACAATATTGTTTTAACAAATTAATAAGACAATAAAGTAAAAGTTTGCTCGTTATCTGTGTATACCTTAAACATATATACATGGCGAAAATTTACTCAGAACAATCGAATACCCCCAAAAAACAAAACTTTAAAATGAAACCTAAAGAACAAACGATAAGTTTTATTTTAAATTATTCAAAGGCTTTAAGTGTTATAAGTTATAAAAATTTGAAGTTTGAAGCACTTCAAAACTAATTTTGAAAACGTCCTGATCATTTGATTAGGACGTTTTTGTTTATAAGTACTTTCCTTTTTACAAAAGTCATAAACAACCGTCTTTACTATAAAAAGGGAAGCGTTAATTATTAGTTAAAAACCATCAACGATCAAATAATTAACGATCAATTCTACTTATAATAGTCCTTTAAAACAGTCGCACGACCAATAGTTTTGGTAATAATATCCTTTTCTAAATCCCAACCTCTGGCAGGAGAATACTCGCGACCATACCATATAATTTGTAGGTGTAGATCATTCCAGGTATCTTCTGGAAATAGGCGTTTAGCATCTTTTTCGGTTTGTTGTACGTTTTTACCGTTAGTTAAATTCCAGCGGTACATAAGTCTATGTATGTGTGTATCCACTGGAAAAGCAGGTACGCCAAACGCTTGACTCATAACTACACCAGCAGTTTTATGTCCCACAGCAGGGAAAGTTTCTAAGGCTTCAAAGGACTGCGGTACAATACCATTATAGTCTTCGACTAACATTTTTGATAAGCCGTAAATCCCTTTACTTTTCATCGGTGATAAACCACAAGGTCTAATAATAGCCTTGATCTCTTCGACACTCATTTTAATCATATCATACGGATTATCTGCTTTAGCAAATAATAAAGGTGTAATTTGATTGACTCTGACATCTGTACATTGCGCAGAGAGCAGCACAGCAACTAATAAGGTGTAGGGATCTTTATGATCTAACGGAACAGGTATTTCTGGATAGAGCTTATTTAACGTATTTATAACAAAATCTACCTTTTCTTGCTTAGTCATTAGTCGTATTTTTGAATTAAACCAAAATTACAACTATGAATACATTAAAACAAGGCGATAAAGTACCAAATTTTACAGTAAATGATCAAGATGGACATCCTGTGTCATTATCCGATTATAAAGGAAAAAAGCTAGTTGTTTTCTTTTATCCTAAAGCAAGTACACCTGGTTGTACTGCCGAAGCTTGTAACTTAACAGATAATTATAAAGCGTTACAAGATAAAGGGTATGAGATTTTGGGAGTTAGTGCCGATTCTGAAAAAAGACAAACCAATTTTAAAAACAAATATAGTTTTCCGTTTCCGTTATTAGCGGATGAAGAAAAAGAAGTTATTAATGCTTTTGGGGTTTGGGGTTTAAAAAAGTTTATGGGTAAAGAATATGATGGTATCCACAGAAAAACCTTTTTGGTTGATGAAGATGGAGTAGTAGCCCATGTTATTGATAAAGTGAAAACTAAAGATCACGCAGCACAAATTTTAGAGCTGTAATAACAAGTATAAGTGTATGAAAAAAAAGCGACCTGTTGGTCGCTTTTTCTATAAATAAGAGTTTGAAAACGCGATTATTCCGCAGTTTCTTCCATGGTATGATATACGTTTTGTACATCATCATCCTCTTCTAATTTCTCTAATAATTTTTCGATATCTACAGCTTCTTCTGGCGTAACTGCTTTTGTGACTTGAGGGATACGCTCAAACCCTGAAGATAAAATCTCAATGTCGCGACTTTCCAATTCTGCTTGGATTGCTCCAAAGCTTTCAAAAGGCGCATAAATTAAAATTCCATCATCATCAGCAAAGACTTCCTCTGCACCAAAGTCAATAAACTCTAATTCTAATTCTTCCGGATCTAATCCTTCTGCATTAAGTCTAAAGTTACAAGTGTGGTCAAACATAAATACAACAGACCCTGAAGTCCCTAAGCTACCATCACATTTATTAAAATAACTACGGACGTTAGCGACAGTACGCGTATTGTTGTCGGTTGCAGTTTCTACTAATATTGCTATACCATGTGGGGCATAACCTTCAAAAACAACTTCTTTATAATCACCAAGACTTTTATCACTAGCTTTTTTAATAGCACGCTCTACATTGTCTTTTGGCATGTTGACTGCTTTCGCATTTTGGATAACTGCACGTAAACGTGAGTTACTGCCAGGGTCTGGTCCGCCTTCTTTAACTGCCATTACAATATCTTTTCCAATACGTGTAAAGGCTTTACTCATTGCCGACCAACGTTTCATCTTACGTGCTTTTCTAAATTCGAAAGCTCTTCCCATGTTATATATGTTTTTATATTTCCGCTATAGCGAAAACTAAATAGTTAAAAATAATTTTAATAATTACAAATTTAAAAAAATCTTTCACTTTTAAGTTACTCTTTAGACATATGTCTGTCCAAATACTTAGCTTTTGTAATTAATCTTTAAGATTAATTAAGTCTTTTAAAATTGAATAGGTTTCTGCAATGTAAATATCTTGTGATAATTGATTGATAATGCCAGCATTTAAAGAATCATTATCCGTGTTATAATGGCTTGCTTTTTCAGTAGAAGCGGTGTTAGACACTGCGATTACGACCTGGTCGGTGTCATTAGGGAAAATTTGATTATATAATGTTCTTTTTTGTTCTCTAGTTTTATTGACCTCGTCTAAGGTTAATGCATATTGCGGTCCTAAAGCAAAAATGCTTTCTTTTAGCTTTATATTATTTTCGGCTATTTGTGTAAAAGCAGTGTTGGAAGCTAAACGTTGTTTGTTTTTACTAATTAGTGTACTGTAATCCTTTTTTTGTAATGGTTTAAATATTTGTTCTGGAGTAACGGTATCGTTTTGTAAAGCATAGTCATAAAACTGTTCTCCGCTATCCAAATCATTATACACAGACGGTAGTTTTACATCTGGAATAATACCTATGGCTTGATGACTTTGTCCCGTGACACGGTAAAACTTTTCCATAGTAATTTTGCAATACCCTATGTTTTTTGTGTCGTCTAGAGCAAGAATGCTTTGTGCACTAGATTTACCATGGGTTGTGGACCCAACAATTAATGCCCGATTGTAGTCTTGCATGGCGGCAGCAAAAAACTCTGAGGCAGAAGCGCTATAGTTGTTAACCAAAACAATGACAGGTTTATTAAAATAAGTACCACGTTTAACATCTCTAATCGTATAGGTGTCTTTAAGGTTTGTTTTTATTATGGTAACAGGGCCACGATCTATAAACATTCCTGTTAATTCAATCGCTTCTCCCATAGAGCCACCACCATTAAAACGTAAGTCAATAAGCAAACCTTGTATGTTTTGCTTTTGAAGTTTGTATAATTCCTTAGCAAAATCAGAGCTTAAACCACGCCCATTTATGGACTCGTCGTTAGTATAAAACCTAGGGATTTTAATATAACCTAACGCCTTGTCTTCGCCTATTAAAAAGCCTCTAATAGCATTGTCTTCGACTTTTATTTTAGTTTTAGTCAGTGTAATATTTTGCTCTGTTCCGTTTTGCTTTTTAATCAAAAAAGACATCGTTTTGTGGTCTTCTTTGTTGCTAAAAGCTTCAATAGCGTCGTTGGACACGCACAAGGTTTTTAAGGTGGTCCCATTGGCGGTTAATGAAATAATGACATCTTCAGTTTCGATATTCCCATTTTTAAAAGCAGCACTTCCAGGTGTAATTTGTGCAATTACGATTTGTCCTTCTTTATTTTTTTCTGTTGTTATCCCAAAGGACAACTGATTACTGGATAAACCACTTTCGTAAATTAATTTTTCTGTAGGATTAAAAAATACCGAGTGTGGGTCATGATATTGTAAAAAAGCATTAATAAAAGCATCTTTTACGTACCGATCTAAACCACCACTTGTGCTAGAAAATTGCTCTAATAAACACAATTGATTTCTAATAACATCTAAACGTGTACTAGCTTCTAAGGTTGCAAAATTAGCTTTGATATATGCGATGTCTTCGGTATTGTCTAGCAAACTAGTCATAACTTTATAACCGACTAATTTTTCTATACTAGTTGCTAAAGCATTGTAATCTTTGTAGTAAACGTATTGATCTGCTGGTTTATATTGTAATGTTAAACCTCCAGAGTAATCTGGAACACTAGTATTTAAACGTTCAAGGATTGTTTTAGTATCTTGGATACGTTTTGCTAATACTGTTTTAAACTGCTCTACAAACGTACAATTATCGGTTAATAAATAGTCGTCTATTTGAAATTGATCCGCTTTAAATTGAGTAATATCCGTTTGAAGAAAGTAATCTTTGTCTTCGTCTAAGCTTGTAATAAATAAATCAAACACCCCTTTTGATAAACTATCATTAATGGCTTTAGGCTGATAATGGTTTTCTTTGACCAATTGCTTTACAGCAACTAGTTGTTGACAGAATAAGGTGTCTGATTGTGCGTAAGAAATACTAGAAAATAAGAAAGTAAGTAGGAGTAGGGGTTTGTACATATTGGGGATTTAAAAGTTTAATCTTCTTCCTCTTCCACAATATGCTCTATTGCTAAGGCTAGTTTAAAATCTTTATCAGTCACGCCACCTGCATCATGCGTCGTTAGTATTATTTTTAACACATTATATTCGTTAGTCCATTCTGGATGATGATTTAATGCTTCACATTCAAAAGCAATTCGGCTCATGGCGCTAAAGCAATCTTTAAAATTTTCGAATTCAAATTCGGCTTGTATTGCATTATCAAAATACTCCCATTCCGGAAGTCTTAATAAGCGCTGTTCAATTTCTAATGGGGTCAGTGTGCTCATAATTTTTATTTAAAAATAAGGAATTTATACTTCTAATTCTGTTAAAATATCTTGACTTACTAATTGCAAGTGTTTGGGGAGTTTATTTTCTTTAGATAAAACCGCTAAATAACGATCGTCATTAGTTGTAAAGACTTGTTTAAACAATGGATTAGCCACACCAAATGACCGCATGATTTCTTTAAAGAAATCGTCATGATGCACCAAGTCTGAGCTGCCTAGGTGGAAAATGCCAGATTTGTTTCTGTTAATTAAATAATGAATTTGTTGCGTCAGTTTAGTGTCCGTAGTGACATTCATTATTAAATTAGGAAAGACTTCAATAGGTTGTTTCTCTTTTATAAAAAACTTAATTTCTTGTATTCTTGGCGATTGTGCGCCAAAAACCATGGGTAATCTAATGATGGTTGCCTGACGTTTAGGTAAACGCAATAGCATGTTTTCTATTTTAATCTTAAAATGACCATACATACTATGGCTTAATGTTTTGTCCGTTTCATAACTAGGAAACTTGCTATAAGCGTCAAAAACATTGGCAGAAGATAAAAATAACAACTTGCTATTATTAGCCAGAAGGTATTCTGCAATATGTTGATGCGCCAGAACCTGAGCAGAGAAATTTCCTCTAATAGCCGAAATAATAATTGTCGGTTTTATACTGTTCAGGATTTCAAAAATATCGTCCTCTTCTATATTGTATTGAAAGTAGTGCTGGTTTTTTTCAAAGCTATAACTATCTGTACAATACGTACCGAAGGTTTGAAAGTAACCACATAATTCTTTATAAATGGCTTGTCCCAAAAAACCACTAGCACCAAGTATAAGTATACGATGTTTGTTATTATCCTCTTTCATTGTTATACGTTAACGTTTAGAAAACAGATAAATTGGTTTGGGTAGTAAATTGTTCTAGCGCTTGCATGCCTAATAAGGAGTTCCCTTTGGCATTTAAACCAGGCGCCCAAGTTGTAAGTACAAAATGGTTAGGTAATAAGGCTACAATACCACCGCCAACACCACTTTTACCAGGTAAGCCAACTTCAAAAGCAAACTCTCCAGATTCGTCATAAAAACCACAGGTTAACATAATAGCATTAATACGTTTGGCTTGACTAACCGTAATGTGTGGTATGTTATTGATGCATTTTCCGCTGTTAGCAAAGACATAAAATGTTTTAGCAATTTGGGCACAGGTCATCTCCAAAGCACATTGATGAAAATAGAAATCTAAAACCACATCGACATCATTATTAAGATTGTCAAAAGATTTTAAAAGGTTAGCTGCAGCAAAATTATTAAAACCAGTTAAGCGTTCCGACTCTGCAACTTTGTAATTATAAGTAATGGTTTGATCGTTAGCAATGTCTCTGACGTATTGTAAAAAATCTTCTTTCGGATTTTTAAATTGGCTACATAATATATCGGCAACAACAATAGCACCTGCATTTATTAAAGGATTTCTTGGGATACCGTTTTCTAACTCAAGTAAAGACAGATGGTTAAAGGGGTTCCCTGAAGGCTCCACATCAACACGTGTCCATAAATTATTATCCTCAAAAGCGATGGCTTTGGATAAGGATAATACTTTGGAAATACTTTGAATAGAAAAGGGCACTTCAGCATCACCTGCTTGAAATGTGCGACCATCCATGTGTTGCATAAATATTCCAAATGAATTAACATCCTGCTTGGAGAGTTCCGGAATATAAGAAGCAACAACACCCTTAACAACATTATGTTTTAAGTTATTATGGATGTTGTTTATAATTGTATTAAAATCTAACATAAACTGTTATGCCTTGTAAAACGGAAGTTTTACAACTGTTGCAGGCACTGCATTTTTACGAATCTGAATATTAATTTTACTGTTGACATCAGTAAAAACGGTTGGTACATAACCTAAACCAATCCCTTTATTTAGCATTGGAGACATTGTACCAGAAGTTACAACACCAATTTTTTTACCTTGACCATCAACGATATCATAACCATGTCTTGGTATACCACGTTCGTCTAGCTCAAAAGCAACTAATTTACGATCAACACCACGACGTTTTTGATCTTCTAAAGCAGCACTGTTAGTAAATGTTTTATTAAATTTTGTAACCCAACCTAAACCGGCTTCAATAGGAGAAGTGGTATCGTCAATATCATTTCCGTAAAGGCAATATCCCATTTCTAAACGCAATGTGTCACGCGCCGCTAAACCAATTGGTTTTGCACCAGCTTCAGTAACTTTATCCCAAATTTGTTTGACTTCGTCATTCTTACAATAGATTTCAAAACCACCACTTCCTGTATAACCAGTAGCAGAGATTATAACATTATCTATTCCAGCAAAATCACCAACTTCAAAATTGTAAAATTTGATAGCGGCTAAATCATGACTGGTTAACGCTTGCATTTTTGCGACTGCATTTGGACCTTGAATCGCTAATAACGAGTAGTCTGAAGACAAATCACGCATATCAGCATCTACTGTGTTTTTAGAGCTAATCCAGTTCCAATCCTTTTCAATATTACTAGCATTAACAACTAATAAGTATTGTTCTTCCTTTAGTTTGTAGATAATTAAATCATCAACAATACCACCATCATCATTTGGCAAACAAGAATATTGTGCTTTACCAATGGTTAGTTTAGTCGCGTCATTACTACTAACACTTTGTATTAACGCTAAGGCATTAGGACCTGAGATTAAAAATTCACCCATGTGTGATACGTCAAACACACCGCAATCTTTTCTAACGGCTTCATGTTCGATATTTACACCATCATATTGGACAGGCATATTGTAACCTGCAAAAGGAACCATTTTTGCATTAAGTGCTTCGTGAGTTGCTGTTAAAGCTGTATTTTTCATTTGGAATATATTTTGTTTTACCGTCAAGCGGAAAGGTTTAAAATTGTCTAACAAAAGTATTGAAAAATATTGAGTTGCTTTTAAGATTGCAAGCAATATCAAGTTAAAGTTTGTTAGATTTTGTAATTGAAACTAAACTGTCCGTTTAGTTCTAGTGGTTTAATAATTAAGAGGCTTTATTTTATGGCAATTGGCGCTAGTTATCCCATTTATTAGATGTAACCTTTTCTAACCATTCTTTTTCTACATCTTTTAATGTTTCGATTTTGGCTTGATACTCTGGATTAGGTTTATACCAATTTTGTGAGAGATAAAACTCCTGAATTACTGTAGTTTCAAACACATAACCATGTAAAGCAAAAGGAAGGTTGCGTAGTATTTTAAAAGAGGTTTCATCTACAGATTTAGTACACGTGGGATGCTCGTCGTTTTCAAGGCTTATTAGCTCTGGTAAATTATGAGACTTATAATCAAAAGACGTATAGTTTTCTTTCATATAAGTGACTGGAGCGTGTATATAAAGTTCATCTGTTGGTTTAAAATTGGTCTTTTTAAACGTTATACCACCAGTATACGTTATAAATTTGGAATACAAACCATCTCTATAGTCACTTGTATAATTTATGCTTCTTCCATCATCAATGGTCCATTCTTTTTTATCCTTAAAGAAGCTATTTGTTAAAATAAAATTTTCATTTGCTCCCATATCAATGTGTAATGTAAAATCATCAATTTGGTTATTTCCCCATCTGTTTGCAGCCGTTAGTATATAATCAAAATTATATTTTTCCATCATTGAGCCTGACATGTTAAAGCGGTAGGTATGTTTAACGGTGTTAATGCCCGGTTTAAATTTAGCTTCAAAATGGTAGACGTAATAAAAACTAGGGTCATTAGCGTTAAAGTCTTCCCCAATCACGTCGTCTTCCGTTTTAGAATCTATAGTATTATTAACGTAATAATTTTCGCTATTAACTATCGCGGTTTTAAAAGGGATTAACCCATTATTCATCAACACATCAAACTTTGAAATATAAGGATGCGCTCCGTTTTTAGGGTAACCATTAACATCTCCACTAGGCGAGGGCGCTTCAAAACCGACTAAAATTGTTTTTTCCTGACCTGGATTAAAAAACGTGTAGTCCACAGTAACATAGACGTAGCTTTCGTCATTTTCTATTTTTCTAAGAACCGTTAAAATTTCTTTAGTAATACAAATTTCTGTTTCGGTAATTGGGATTAATTGGTTTCCAGAAGCGTAATATGCCCCGTCATTGGCAAAACTAGAGACTGAAATTAATATAATTAGGAGGGTGGTTTTAATATTCATTTTGATTTTTTTTAGTCGAAATAGGATTAAGTCTTACAAAGTATCTAATGCATTTTACCGTCAAGCGGAAATTAGTAAATACGATCTAGCAAAAGTATTGAAAAATATTAAGTCCCTATTTATGAATCCATTATTATAACTTCAAAATAATTGACTTGATATGTTAAGTTTAGTTCAAAATATAAATTAGAGAGACTGTGGATATAAAAACCCATAAAGCTAAAGCTAAAATCAAGGGTTTAATTCCAAACGCTTTTAAATCTTTTACGTAAAGGGTAGAGCCAACAATAAATAGCGTTAAAACCAATAAGCGTTTTGCTATTAAGACAATGGTAGCGGTCATGGATTCTGGTAAAATAGAATAACTATTAATCACGATAGCTGCAATAAATAATAGTATAAAATAGGGGATACTAATTTTTTCGCCTTTTGTTTTAAAATAAAATATAGAAAATATGGATAGCGGTATAATCCATAAAGTTCTGGATAGTTTGACAGTTGTTGCTATTTTTAAAGCCTCATCACCATAAGCCATAGCAGCTCCAACAACAGAAGTGGTATCATGGATGGCAATAGCGCACCACAATCCAAATTGTTCTTGTGTTAAGTTAAAAAGATGTCCTAAAGGAGGAAAAACAAACAAAGCAATGGAATTTAGTAAAAAGACTATACCTAAAGCCACACTTATTATAGTGCTTTTAGCTTTAATTATGGGCGCAATAGCAGCAATAGCACTTCCTCCACAAATAGCGGTTCCAGAAGTGATAAGATGTCCTAATTTTAAATCTATTTTTAATAGTTTAGAAAATAACAGCCCTAACGTTACTGTCAAAATAATAGAGCATACCGTTAGTCCAAAAGCATGTTTACTAGTCTGTAACGTCTCTTTAAATAACATACCAAAGCCTAAACCAATGATTGAAATTTTTAATAAATAGCTAATGACTTTATGGCTATGGGATTGTAATGGATTAGTAAATAGTAAGGTGAATAAAAAGCCTAGTGCCAATGCTGTAGCACTATTAATAAACCCTAGAAGTATAACTATGGTAGTAAGAGCATAAACTGATTTAGAAATAGTAGCTTTCATATCAAGAGGATTATTTGATACAAAAGTAGGTTTAACAAATAACTTTTAAGAACACGTATTTGTTATATAATATAACTAAAAGTTATAATTATGCCTGATAAATTTTTCAAAAGATTGAAGCATATTAGATTGAAATCCCGTTCTCTTTACAAAGTAAAACCACCTTTCTATGGATAGATTTTTGATCTCTATTATTTTTAATTGATTGTTTAATAATTCTTTATGTACGGCATGTATGGATAATAAAGCATAATGGTCAGAGTGGTGTAAGTAGTTTTTAATAGACTGAGTACTGTTTAAAGTGACTACCGTGTTTAATGTTTTAACCTTATTTTCTAACAAAAATTTATCAATAATATCTTTAGTTCCAGATCCTTTTTCACGCGATATCATAGGGATTTCTTGTAAAGTAACACTATCAATACTTCCAGTTTTAAATGCATTAGTATTGCTATTAGTTACTAATACAATTTCATCTTTTATAAATTTATCATAGTGTAGCTTTGGATTGGTCATGCGGCCTTCTGTAATACCAAAATCAATAGTTTCGTTTAGGATTAAATCTTCAATGGTTTCAGAGTTATTACTATTGATTTCAAATTTAGTGTTAGGATATTGCTTTCTAAACTTCGAAATCACATTAGGAATTATATAATTAGAAATTGTCGTACTGACTCCAAATGTGATTAATTCTGGGAACGTATCATTTTTATGCAAAAATTGAGCGTCCATTTCGCTATAAATAGCCAAAATTTTATTGGTATATAATAAAAAGGCTTGCCCTTCTTTAGTGAGTGCAATCGAGTTTCGTTTTCTAATAAACAAGGTCGTTTTGTACTGATCTTCTAAATTTCGTATAGATTTAGATACTGCTGGTTGCGATATAAATAACTGTTCCGCAGCTTTTGTAAAGCTTAACGATTTAGCAACAATTTTAAATATATGTAATTTAGTTTTCATAAGATATTTAAAATTTAAAGATACTATGCCGTTTTGTTAATAGATAGTAATCATGGTAAAATTATTTATAACTCTTATCAAGCTATTATTGTTTTCTGTTTTATGATCAGATTAACTGTTAAAAAAATTAGTAAAACTAGCAATAACGCCTGTTTTTGTATTAAACTAGCGTTAAACCAGGGGCGTTTTTTTGGAAACCACGAGTGGTAATAGTAACTTGAAGTATGGAAAATATATTAGTAGCCGGTGCCAACGGTACCACAGGAAAAAAAATAGTAAATCTTTTAAACGAATCTCAATATTTTAACCCGATTGCAATGGTTAGAAAAGAAGCACAAGTCGCTTATTTTAAAGCCAAAAACATTGAGACTGTTATAGCCGATTTAGAGCAAGACGTTTCTGTAGCTTTTAATAACACGATAGATAAGGTTGTTTTTGCTGCAGGATCCGGAGGGAAAAAAGTAGTAGAAGTTGATCAAGAAGGTGCAAAACGATTGATAGATGCGTCTAACAAAAATAAGGTCAAAAAGTTTGTAATGTTAAGCTCGATGGGAGCAGACCATCCAGAACAAGCGGAGCAGTTGCAAGCGTATTTAAAAGCAAAACATAACGCAGACGAGTATTTGAAGTCAAGCGGATTAAATTATAGTATTGTTAGACCAGGATCATTAACTAATGGCGAATTAACAAACAAGATTGAGTTAGAAACCAAGTTAAATAAAAGTGGGGAGATTAGCCGAAATGATGTGGCTCAAACTTTAGTAAGCACTTTAAATGACGATATTGCAAATAAGACGACTTTCGAAATTTTACAAGGTGATACTTTAATTGCTGACGCCTTAAATACGCTGTCGCCTATTAATGCTTAATCAAGTATAAAAGCACACAAATTTAAAAGACAATAGCTGCCAATTTTGGTGGCTATTTTTTTTTAGATAGGGTTATAAACACATAAAAAAAGAAGATAAAAAAGATCCAATCGTTAATTCCGTAAATGGAATAAAAGACACCTGCCATTTTATCTTTACTAAACACTTCAGAAACGCTATTAGTCAACATCCAATTAGCCCAAACACAACCATAAATAAACTTTTCGATAGCAAAAACAGCAATAAGCCACTTAACCTCATGATGTTTTTTAGCAACTGCTATATAAGCTAATCCCCAAACTAAAATCATTAATAATCCAAAATTGGACATGACGCTTGGGTCATACGCATTGATAGTGGTATTGGTAAATAGTCTAGAAAAGAACAAGACAGAAGTGTTCATTACACCAGAAATGATAAATCCTTTTGTGATTGTTTTATGGGGTATGGTCATTTTGTGGTTTCGAATTTAAATTAATGGTTTTATGTATGGCAATTTAAGTGTATTAGGAACATTACCCCAGTTTTTACGCATGGGAAAAGTGAATACCCTTGGGGTTAAACAAGCTAATAAGTATGTGCATTTATCCTCTATAATCTTAAAAAGAATTTTAAATATATGAAAAACGGGCCAGAAAGTATAGCGGGACTACTTGCTTTTATTAAAAGTAAAAAAAACTACCTAATAAGCGTTCGAATGGTATGTTTTAAGCCACTTGCATTTTAGAGAAAATATGGCGGATCAAAATTAAAAAGAGCTTAAAATCAAAGATTTTAAGCTCTTTTTATGCTTTTTTAAGGGGTTGTGCAACGGTTACCGGTGTTGGCAGTTCGTTATTCTCTTTTTTATTATTCCGTTAATCTGTTCTGAATCACAACTTTTATCTACGTTCAAGAATTTTAATGAATTATCAATATCATTTTTTGGTAAAACAGTTTTAGAATTTTTATCATTACAATATCCCCAACCATAATTTAGTTTAATTTCCCCTTGTACTTCTGCGGGAATATCTATTCCGTGGTAATATTCTGTTATTAAATCGCCATTTACAACTAAGTAAGAATCTTCAAATTCTACATTTATAATTTTTCTAATAATTAAATCGCCATTTATCATTACAAATCTGTTAAAATCATTAGATAAATAATCAGCTTGGATATTTCCCGTAACGAATAATGAACCACCACTATCTCTCAATGAAAAATCTGAGGATGTAAGGTTTACCCAATTTGTTTTTAAGTTTCCAATAATCAGTATGTGTCCCTCAAAATCTATTTCGTTAGTATTATTGATATCTCCATAAAAAACTTGTATTCTTTCATCAGGCGATATTCCAAATCCATATTTTTCAAGGTTAAAATATTTAACTAATTCATCTTGAAATTGCTTTTCAGAAACAGTATTAAAAGTGTTAGGAACAAGTTCTATTTTTTGTATTTCAACTTCTTTTTCGATGAAAGTATCTTTTTCCTTTCTTTTAAATAAATCAAATATTCTCATAATATTTTCATTTTTTCTAATGTCTTGTCCTGAAATATGGTTATAGGTTAAAATTGAATTAAGCTGATAATTTATATACCATATTAGGTGTTTTATAATCTAAAGATAAATGTAATCCTACTTCGTTGTATAAATTAATTGCCTTTTTTACGGCTCTCTTTTTGTGGTTCACGTTATCAAAGGTTTGGTCGCGATAAAATTCATCTTTTAAAATACCGTTTACTCATTCTGCCATGACATTTTCGTAACAAGTATTTTGTTCAGAAAAGGGAAACGACCAATTAGCAAAAAAGGAAGCTATATGAAAGAAAAACGACAAAGCACGGTAGCCCCTGTTTGCTTTTATTAAAAGACTAAAAACTACCTAATAAGCCTTCGAATACTATGTTTTAAGCCACTTGCATTTTAGAGAAAAAATGACGTATTAAAATTAAAAACAGCTTAAAATCAAAGATTTTAAGCTGTTTTTATGCTTTTTTAATGGGGTGTGCAACGGTTACCGGTGTTGTACTTCGTTTTTATTTAATTTCAAATGTTTCTTTAAAAGGGATATCTATTTTTCCATTTCTATGATAATATCTCAATATTCCATTTAATGTATATTTTCCGTTTTTCAAGGAATCAAGTTCGATGTCTGCGAAAGAATGGTTTTCCTTTAGTTTGTAATCAACATTTTCATTAATCCCATTAAATTTTATATTATCAATTATGATGTGTCTATTTTCTTTTATCGATTGTGCGATATCAGATGATAAATTGATTTTTATACTATTATTTTTAATTTTAATAATTCTCGTGTTTATACTATCTAATTTTCTAAACCCATCTGCATAATGTTTTGGTGTATTAGCATATTCGAAAACATAATTCATCGCTATAACGAGTTCGTTTTTTATAATGTTTAAATGAAATTTATTTGAGTAGTTTTTTGTTTTTTTTCTTTGATTAAGTTCTATTATTAAATAATCCTTATCAAATTTCACGATTTCTTTAATTTCATCAAGGATTATTATGTATTCCGAAATTAAATTTTCAATACTACTTTTTTCATTTTTTATTGCTTTATCAATATCAGAAATCAGAGCTTCAAATTTTGGGTCTAAATTGTTCAGCCTATCAATTTTATTTTCTGGTATTTCTTCAATTCTTGTATAATAATATGCTCTATTTTGATTTAAATTTCTGTTGTTAAATTCATAATTAGATTCCAAAAATTAATTAAAGTCAGTTTGCTCATCAATATTTTTTTTACAAGATGAAAGAGCAAAAAATAGGAAGTAAAATAATAAAAGAAGTTTTCTCATTTAGTTTATAAATATTAATGTCATTGACGTTCGCACAAATGGTTTATTCTCTAATATGGCTAAAGTTTAAAAATGCTTTTATCTAATCATTTCTAACGGAGCTCCTTTTTTAGGACGATGAAGAAATATATCGTATACTGAATACTTGAATTTTCCATCTTGTTTTTTTGTAACTACACACAAAGGAGATTTCCCTGGATATCTCATTAGCGCTACAACCTTACCATTTCCGAAAAATTTGAGTTCATATTTTTCTATTTTTCTTACTGACGCAGTTGAGTCTAGTATTTTTTCTAATATGTCAACATTCCACCTCGTATTAACTTCTTTTTCAGTATAAAAATAGGACTGTGCAACTTCTTTTTCTTTATTGTAATATTTTTCTGAGATATTATTAATATTCTTATTTTTAAAATCTTTGGTTAGAGATTCATAATAATCTACAACTTCTTTTGTTAACTCATCTGTATTCTCTTTTTTCAGGTTTATACTTTTGGACCATCCATCTAGCTCATAAGGTACTTTTACGTTAAAAGAGACCTCTTCTTCAAATGCTTTAAGGTTTTCATTATTTTTAAATAGTAAAATACTTGGATTATTTTGTAATTTTTTTGTTCCTTCTCTAGGTGTTTTGTATTCAAAAAAGGGATAATAATCAAATTTTCTTTCAGATTCATCCCATTTCATTTTGCTAATGGTAATATCTAAACCTGCATAAGGATTTAATCCTTTTTTTAGTTCTTTATTTTCATCATAGAAAGGAAATAATATTACTTTCAGAGATTGTTTACCGCTTTTTAAAATTTTCCCATTAATTGGTACACTTATTTCTCCTCTCGCATTATTATACATTGAAAATACTGGTAAATCATTAATTAATATTTTATAATTGCATGCTCCATTATAGCTTGTTATATCATAGTAGGTTTTATCTTTTCTATATTTTACAGTTTCATGTAGTTTTTCTATTTGAATATTTTTTTGCGTAGTATCTTGAGTGTTTTTTTTTGAGTTTTGTCCATATCCATTAAATGTGATTAATAAAAGTATGTATATAATGATAATTTTCATCTGTTTATGTTTTTATGCTTTTTTATGGGTTGTGCAACGATTACCGGTGTTATCTGCCGTTTTTATTTATTCGGAATCCACATATAGTTTTCTCCTTCTGCAACTTTAGTTTTTGTTCTAGTTTCTATGTCTAAAATATGTATATCTTTTAGCCAAGTATTATTTTTTACCTGTCTACTATCAGAGAACAGCAATAGAAATTTGTTGTCAGGTGAATAGATTGGGTTAAAAAAACCTTCTCCGATTAATTTGGTTTTGGTTTGAGTTATCATGTCCATCTCATAAATACAGGAACCGGTGTTTAAAAACCCAGCTAAATATTGGAATGACACCTTCTTACCATCACTTGATAAAGTTGGATTATAAAAACCACTACCAAATTTTGGGTCAAAGTGTCCGTCAAACTTTAATAAAACAGTTTCAGAGCTCTTATCTTGTAAAATCAAGTCTCCACGTTTTGAAATAATTGTCTTGCCTAATACTGTTTCGCTTTTTTCGTAATATCTTTTAAAATCACAAAATCGTATTCCTTTCGAAGAGCTAGATGTTCCTCCGCAAGCAAAAGACGTGTCTTTTTGTGAGATAACTTCCCCTTTCTCATTAAATTCTGTTGTTTTTATTTTCAATTCCGAATGTTCGTAGTGTTCATAATCCAAAGTTCTTTTTAAATAACTTGAGCCTTTTCTAATGTTAATATATAAAATACTGTCAGTTAAAAAAATCATATTTGTCTATTGTAGTGTATGGCGGATTATTTGTGATGAATGTGCTGTCTCCATCTACTTTATGAAAATATTTTGAATATACTTTACGCTCTTTTTCCTCACTTCTTAATCGACTTTGGTGTCCAACTTGTAGAATACTCTCATTTATAGAACTGAAATAACTATTTAGAAATACTTTATTTGAACTGTAAATTTGTTTGTTAGTATTTTCTTTTAATGAATTAATAAAAACACCTTGTTTGTCAATTGAGTAAACAAATTTTAAGTCAGGTTTTAATTCTGTTTTACAACTTATTAGTATAAGTAAAACGACTAAAAGTAATATGTTATTTATTGTTTTCATTCAATTATTATCTTCTACAGAGTGATTTTCAAACGGCAGGTAACGTGTTCGTATATGATTAGTGGCGTGTTTCAGCACCTAATTTAGCAAATAAAAACGGAATTGAAAATCAGCAAAGACTTTCGTAAGTAGGCGAGAAGCCAGCAATAAATTATATACGGTGTGTGTGCCCAGCATGGGCATCTTTTTATTTACGGAAAGGTAAATAATTAATCTAGAGGGTGCAAGTTCCTTATGCGCAGGAGTAACCCTTCGGCTGCGCTCAGGACAGGCTTATTGAAGCATTAGTAAGTCGCAAGGGTGAAAACCGTGAGGTTTTATCAGAAGGCTATTTGTGATTGATTAATGAGCAAATACCACTACAAAACTCGGTACTGATACTTCGACTGCGCTCATCATAAACTAAACAGAAATCGTATACAGAGGCATAGTTATTCGGGTAAGCAAGCACATCATTGTAACGCCCAAACAGTAACAAAAGGGTAATTATGTAGATACGGCAGTGGTTGAGAGAAAGAAGATGTCCATTACCTGGGGAGGTCTCCAAAGTTACGAGTTGACTATTTGGAGCAATCAGCAGAGGTCATAGTACTTACAGGAAACGAGCAGAGGCAATACCTCCGACGGTCTCACAAGTAAGGACGGACTGAACGTGATTCTCTTCAAAATTCGCATAGGAGCACTAGTTGTAGCCTATGCCTAAATTAGAAGATAGTGTCAAGCGTGAAAAGAGCTTTGGCGTGATGATTTACGAACCGCCGTATACGTTCCTGACTTGTATTACTAGTAGTAATAGAGACGAAAGGACCAACGCAGTTACGTAAGTACGGTGGTGTGAGAGGCGCACTCCGGCTATTTTAGTCGGAGCCGTCTACTCGATTAGGTAATGTTATTTTTTAGTAGATTTTAATAAATATATTTTATTTTCAGTTAACTCATTTATATAAATCGTGTCTGAAACATAACCTTTGGCTTGTATTGTGACAGAATTACTTCTTAATCTGTGAAAATTAACATAACCTTCATTATTTGAAATAATTGTATCATTATTATCAATTATTAAAGCATTCTCTATTGGTTTGTTTAAATTATTTACGATTTTAATATTCCAAGAATTTACGATTTGTCTCTGTTGATTATAATCAGGGCTTGAATTCCATAAATAGACGAAAACTAAAAGAGTTAATAGACTCCATAATGCTAAAAAAGACAAATAAATTATTGTTTTTGAAATGACCTTTTGTCTTTTTAAAAAAGTACTACGTACTAAAAATAACGATGATAGTATAAAAATAATAGTAGATATATATATCATTTTAAAGATAATTTAGTTAACCATAATAAGCCTTTTACATCTTTTTCACTTGCAACTATTCTGTCTTTATAATCAGAATAATCATTATAATATTTCATTAGGTCAATTTCTCCTGATTTAGCAGCGTTTTCTCCGTTTGATTCCATAAAATCTAAATGAGTGATTTTATCAGATAATGATTCATTTATCGGTTTTCTATCTTCTGGGAAATAATAAGAACTTCCTTTATGTTGCCATGAATATATTGTTCCGTGATAGGCTTGAAGTAATTCGTGACCTATTTCGTGAGCAGATGTTTCTTTGAAATCTTCTTCTTCTTCTTCTTCTTTGGACTCAAGATTGAATACCCAACCTTCCGTTTTATGAATAGAATGACTTTTGTACCATTCCTTCCAATTAGAATGATAAATATATCCAGAATTAAATGATATTTGTTGTACAATTCCATTTGGCAATAATCCCATAACTTCATCATCCAAATTTGTTATTTTGACTTTAGTAAGCTCATAATCTTTATCGTGAAGAAGAATACTTAAACTATTGTAAGCAAAAAAAAGAGTAATCGGTAAGAAAAATAAATTAATAACTAAGAGTATGCCAATTATTTTTTTCATGTAACTCTCATTTTTTTAATTGTTTACAACGTGTTATATAGCAACTAAAGTAGTGAATATCCCTAAATATTACGTGATATCCAGACCTTTTGTTCCTCACTTTTGTTTTAAAAAGCTAAGCTACAATTTATAAAGTGGCCTCGCAATACGTAGAACTATGTCTATTTTATTGTTAATTAGGGATTAAGTGTACACTAATTAGTTGTAGGCTGTTTACGGAAAACCTCATTGTTGTAAAAAGGTTGAGTACTACAGCAGTACTATTAGTCTTAGTGGTTTTTGAGGCTTAAAAATGGGATAAGAGTACAAGTTGTAGTCTATACTTAAACTGGAAGATTGTGTCAAATATGTAAAACCTTTTGATGTGATCATTTGCGAGCTGCTGAATACGTTTCTGAGTTGTATTGCTACTAGCAATAGAGACGAAAGGACCAACGTAGTTACGTACGTGCGGTGTTGTGAGAGGCGCACTCCGGCTATTTTAGTCGGAGCCGTCTACTCGATTGGCAACTGGGCTTTTGAATCTTCAATAGCAATCAGTAAATATTTTACGATTTAAACGAATACAACTAGTTCCGTTTTTAGATTTTATTTTCCATAAAATATGTTTTTTTCTAGCTCTTTGTTTTATTTTTATCGGTTCTACAATTTTATCATTAGTAATATCAATATAGTTCCCTTGAAGGGTTGTGTTTTTACAATTATATTTAGGAATAGAAATATAATTGGTACCTATAATTTGAATTCCTTTAACTTCAATTTTAAATAATTTTCCCTTATAATAGTACTTAACATAATTAAATACTTTATTATCTTCAAGACCTTCTTTATATTTAGTGATGAAAAAAGTGTCATTTCCAGTAATTACTTTATAAAGTCCATTTAAAGGTTTATTATATTGTTTATTAATACTCTTTTTTGTTATAATCGACTTTGTCCTTGTAGAATGTATTGTATCAGTTTTATAAATAATTTCATTAAAAAAGAGACTAATAGTATCAGTATCTTTTTTAATCTGACTAAAAGCAAAGTTATAAATAACTAAAAATATTCCTAAAATATAATTTTTCATTTTATTAATTCTAAATCCGCAGTATCTTTTAACATTTCCGTCCATTGCCATTTCCAAAAAGAAATAACTGTATCACTATAATCCATTATATTTTCAGTTTTTGTTTTTTCGAAGGTATGAATAGGAATTACATCGCGTCCATTATCTGTTGTTTTGTTTTGAAATGAATGAAATAATCCTAGTGTGTGAGCAGCTTCGTGAATAAGGGTTTCTTTTCTTAACAAAGAAGAATATTTAGTCATCATAATATATCTTCCCGTACTAAAAATATCATCAGCAAACCCATCTAGATAATCTACACTAACACCTAAAGGAGGATTTGAATATCTAATTATTATAGGTAGTAAAAATATAGTAATTCCTTTTTCAGCATCATTTTCATCTAAATACATCTCTTTTAACCCTGTTAAAAAATCTTCCATATTACAAGCAATCGCATCAATATCTATTGATGAAATTGATTTTTTTATTTTATCGATACCTTCTCCACTAGAGCTTGTTCCTATTGCAAAATTTTCAAAATCTACTGTTAGTTTGGTATAATCTATTTTAGATCTTTTCTTAAATGGTTGATATTTTATTAATGATTGATTAAATTTATTTATAAAATCATTTTCATTATCTTTAATATATGATTTCCAATTGCTAATAGTTTCAGATAACTTCAAAGACTGAGAGTTAGATATGCCTGCACTAGGTAATGAAGCGGTAGAAGTGCTTGATGAAAAATCTAATATGTTTTCTGTGCCAGTACTATTATCATTAAAAGTTAACTTTCCTTTAAATTTAACCTCAACAAACCGAGCTTTTAAATTATATGTCTTAGCATTATTAAACACGTTTAATTTTCCAACTTCTTCATCGTCTTTAGCTAATAAATAAATATCAAGACGTTTATGTATAAGAATAGTTGCGGGTTTGTATGCGTGGATTTTCCGAAGGAAAATCAGACGTTACAAACACGCAACGACCTTTGATTAAGCACTAAGTCGAAATTATTTTTATACGGTGTGCCTGTTGCACAACGTGTTGTTAAAGATATAGAAATTTCGTATATTTATTAATGCAAGGCACAAAAATATATCAGGAGAAATTATTCAACAATTTCCAGTTGAGTCGTCGGGTTCCCCAAGACAATTTTTATAGACGATTATAAGAAATTTTAGACTTAGAATTTCTACGGAATCAAACAAAAATCTATTACGGAAACTGTGGACAAAAAAGTTTAGATCCCGTAGTGTTTTTCAAATTCTGTTTAGTTGGTTATTTAGAGAATATCACCGGCGATAGAAAATTGGTATTACATTGTAGTCTTCGACTGGATATTCTGTATTTTCTAGGTTATGATATCGATGAAGAATTACCATGGCATTCCACGCTAAGTAGAACACGTCAACTGTACCCAGAGTCAGTTTTTGAAAGCCTATTTACTCATGTTTTCAAAATGTGCGTAGCCATGCAAATGGTAAGCGGTCACACCCAAGTTATCGACGCCGCACCTGTAAAAGCAAACGCTTCGATGGATAGCTTAGAACTTAAAGTGCCAGAAGAAGATTTAGAAGCTCATTTACGCGCAGTACGACATATAAGCAATAGAGATAAAGCGGTACCATTTCGATCAGCCAAAGTTAATAAAGCCCCAAAATCGCAACAAGAATTATCAGCAAGCCGTCAGGAATTACAAGCCATAAAGAGCCGAAACAAAAAATGGTCAAAAGATCAAAACCATCGTCCTGGAGCAGGAAATAAAGGTTCCCGTTATACTAGTAATAAAACGCATTACAGTCCAACCGATCCCGATGCTCGTATAAGTGTAAAACCAGGGAAAGCAAGAAAACTAAACTATTCAAGTCAGCTCACGGTAGATGCCGCACATCATGTAATAAGTGACATCAAAGCCTATCATGCCGATGGCAAAGACAGTCAGCATTTACCTGATATTGTATTGCGAGTAAAACGACGCTTATGGCAATCTGGTCTTACCATAGACACCTGTCTCGCAGATACCGGTTACAGTAGTGGTGATAATTATGCTTTTTTAGAAAAGCAGGATATTACCAGTTACATTCCGCCACACGGCACCTTTAAAGGAGGACCTGATGAATTTATTTATAATGAAAAAGAAGATCACTACACCTGCCCTCAAGGTAAGATTATCCCCTTTAAAAAGGTGTTTTACGAAAAGAAGAACAACACCAAAAAGAAGGCCTATAGAGGTTCAAAAAAACTTTGTATCGATTGCCCAATACGAAGCGCTTGTTTAAGCAAAACGGCACAAGAAAAGTCATTTTCCGTAACGTATTACCGCGCAGAATACCTACGGAATATAGCACGAGTTGATAGTGAAAAAGGAAGCTATATGAAAGGAAAATGACAAAGCAGATAGCCCCTGTATTTGGTACGCTAACCCAGTTTTTAGGCATGGGAAAAGTGAATACCCTTGGGATTAAACAAGCTAATAAATGTATGCATCTATCCGCAACAGCGTATAATCTTAAAAAGTATTTAAAATATATGAAAAAACTGCCAGAAAGTATAGCGGGACTACTTGCTTTTATTAAAAGCACCAAAAACTACTTAATAAGCGTTCAAATACTATCTTTTAAGCCACTTGCATTTTAGAGAAAATACGGAGAGTCAAAATTAAAAACAGCTTAAAATCAAAGATTTTAAGCTGTTTTTATGCTTTTTTAAGGGGTTGTGCAACGGTTACCGGTGTTATAAACAGGTTTTTAATTCAATTATGTTTTCAGTATCTATAATACTATACGTGAGTTTTAGAAGTTTCATTTTACATTCATCAAATTCAATTATTTGATAAATCTGATTGCCAATTCTTTTCTCTGGAGTAAATTTTAAAAAATAATTTTGTTCATATTCAATTAATTTCCAATAATTTTTAATTTTCAGATTTTCATTAACTAGTTTTTTAGAAATTTCACAAAATGATATTTTATCACTAAACTTTATAACTAATGAATCTTTATTTTTTTTAAAATTATTTGTTGTTAGGAAAGTACTAATTTGACATTTATTAGTAAATAGCTTATTATTTAAATTTAATTGTTTAAAAATGTGCATTGTATTACCTTTAAAATCTACTTCAATAGAATTGTTTTCATTAATATTAAAGTCAAAATTCAAATTCAAAGAGTCGTTTTTTACTATTAGTTTTGAGTTAATAAAATCAATTTTTATAGGGATTGTTGTGTTATTATTAATGTTCTTAAGTGTTTTTTTATCGAAATCAATTAAGACACCCTTCTCTCCTGGCTTATATGATGCGCCAATATCTATGACACGACCTTTATAAGATATCCAAGTCCCATTAATCTTTTGATTTTTACAGGATATCGCTGTAATTAATAGGAATATTATATATAATCTTTTCATTAACTTGTTTATAACTCGTTATATAGCAACTAAAGTAGTTAATATCCCCTAAATATTGTGGGATATCCGCACTTTTTGTTCCTGATTTAGGTTTTAAAAAGCTAAGCTACAATTTATAAAGTGGCCTCGCAATACGCAGAACTATGTCTATTTTATTGTTAATTAGGGATTAAATGTACACTAATTAGTTGTAGGCTGTTTACGGGAAACCTCATTGTTGTAAAAAGATTGAGTACTACAGCAGTACTATTAGTCTTATTGGTTTTTGAGGTTTAAAAATGGGATAAGAGTACAAGTTGTAGTCTATACTTAAACTGGAAGATTGTGTCAAAGATGTAAAACCTTTTGATGTGATTATTAGTGTTGCGTCATATATTATTGAGTTGTATTAATAGTATCAATAGAGGCGAAAGGATCAACTTACTTACTTACTTACTTACTTACTTACTTTGGTGTTAGAAGGGGGACTTTTGATATTTTACTCGGAGCCGTCTACTCGTTTACCTGTTGGCTTTTCCGCTGTTTAATTCCGTTTCGTATTTGTTTAAGGATTTCCAAATTGACTTTATTTCGGGCCAAACATCATCAGTAAAATCCGTATCTGTATTAATAATTAATATTTTTCCAATTTCCGTTTTAGGATTGAAATACATTGCTGTCATTACTCCTGGGTCAGAACCATTATGACCAATCATTTCCTCCTTAACACCCAAGAATTCATCTCTAAACTCCATAAATATTCCAAACTCTTCATCTGTTTCTGAATTGGGGAATTTCTGTTTTTTAAATAATTTTTTATAGCTCTTTTGGTTTAACAAAGTTCCTTTGCCTTTATAACCTTTAATTAATTCAGATAAGAATAGCCCTAAATCTTTACTTGATGTAATAAATCCGCCATCAGCATATGTAATTAGTGAATAATCGGCTATCATCATTTCTTTATTCGCAAACAATTTAGATCGTTTTGTGGTATCAATATCTTTTGAAGACCAACCAGAGGACGACATTTTTAAAGGTTTTAATATATTGTCTTTTGTAAAAGACTGATAATCTTGTCCAGTTGCAGATTCTATTATCTGTGCGCAAAGAGCAGCAGCTATATTTGAATATTCTCTTTTTTCTCCCGGTTTTGTGTTGGAAAATGTGCCTTTTATGTACCATTTTCCATTTTCGGTCAAGCTATTTTGAATAAATTCTAATAATGAAATCTTCGTTTCAGGTTTGTTGAAATAGTCAAATACACCTTCGTTTTCTTCGTGTACAGATTTTTTTAAAACATACGATTTTGCATAAATCTCGTCAAGGTCAATAATTGAAGATGTGTGATAAGCCAGATGTTTAATTAAAATTGGATTCTCTGGATAGTTTGGATTAACAATTTTGAAAGGTAAATATTTATTGATTGGGTCATTAATATTTAATTTACCTAAATCTTGTGCTTTAAATAAGGAAATTCCTATTAGTGTTTTGGATATTGAAGCTATGTTTTGAATTGTACTTGAAGTGTAAGGCTTATTTTGCTCAATATCTGTGAATCCAAAACCTTTATCATAAATCAATCTATTTTCGTCCACCACAGATACTGAAAATCCGATTATCGCATCTTTATCAAAAGCTAATTGCAGGTTATTAGTCAATGTATCATTTATCGCGGTATGATTTTTTTTGAGGTTTTTTTTGGTTTCGTTTGTTTGTTTACATGAAAATATTGTTATTGAAAGGAAGATGATTAAAAATAAATTTTTCATTTAGCGGTTTTTTTTTTAGCTGTCTTGTCCTGAAATATGGCTACAGGTTAAAATTGAATTAAGCTGATAATTTATATACCATATTAGGTGTTTTATAATCTAAAGATAAATGTAATCTAACGTCGTTGTATAAATTAATTGACTTTTTTACAACTCTCTTTGCTTGTGCTACGCAATCAAAGGTTTGATCTAAGTATAACTCATCTTCTAATATGCCATTTACACGTTCTGCCATTGCGTTTTCGTAACAAGGATTTTGTTCAGCAAAGGGAAACGACCAATTAGCAAAAAAGGAAGCTATATAAAAGGAAAACGACAAAGCACGGTAGCCCCTGTTTTTGTTACATTAACCCAGTTTTTAGGCATGGAAAAAGTGAATACCCTTGGGATTAAATAAGCTAATAAGTATGTACATTTATCCGCAACAGCCTATAATCTTAAAAAGTATTTAAAATATATGAAAAATGGACCAGAAAGTATAGCGGGACTACTTGCTTTTATTAAAAGCACCAAAAACTACCTAATAAGCGTTCGAATGCTATGTTTTAAGCCACTTGGATTTTAGAGAAAATACGGAGAGTCAAAATTAAAAACAGCTTAAAATCAAAGATTTTAAGCTGTTTTTGTGCTTTTCTAAGGGGTTGTGCAACGGTTACCGGTGTTAGCTGTTCGGCATTATTTCTGTTTTAAAGAAGCCTAACTTTTTTTAGCTGAAATTCTAATTCTTCTTCATTCCGTAATATTTTAATTGTTATTTCATCAGTTTCTTTTGGTATAAGACCATTGTTAAAGAAATCACACTTATTTTCATTAGTGATATTTAAGTAATTGACATTGTTTATTTGTAATACTTGGTCTCCAAATTGTAATACTTTTGAAGCTTCTGTATCATTATATATAAAATCTACAAACACCTTGTTTCCACTAAAATTAGGATTGAAACCAAAATCGTATAATTCTGTATTATTTGAAGGACCTTCTTTAATCATTTTGATTTTTTTTGCCTTCCAATTTAAAATTAATCTATAATTTTTAAAAAAAGAAATTCCTAGGTTTGTTTTACCATCTTTAACTCGCATCACTTTGTCTGTTATAATTTGGTTTCCAATAGTTATTTGGTCAATTTTTGCAGAATACTCCTTTTTTTTATCGCCTTTGCCATACATACCTATACCTGATGCATATCCTGAACCTGATATATACTTCGTGATTTTATTAGATTCTTTTTGTCTTAAAAAATCTCCATACGCTAAATGTGGCGTAGAATTGTTACCTAAATCAATTAAATTATTTAATGCTTTATCTCCATTTATATAACTAATAATAGATGGTTCACTAGCTCCTGTACCTATAAACATTTTTGCTTCAGTAGCATCTGAAGGAATATTTAATTTCTGTTCATTATCTGTTATAGTAATTATCTGATTTTTAAAATCGAAATCCCATATCGCAAATCGCATTAAATTAGAACCAATAAAACCATCTGCATTTAGACAAGCAAGTATACCATTATTAAAATCTGATATAGCTGCAATAGTATTCTGAAAATTAATACCTCCTATTTCAATATCGTCTATTTTTGTATAGTTAAGTAGTTGGCTAGTTTTATGTATATCAGTCACATTTTCACTTCCTAAAGATATAACGTCAAGCTTTTCTGCTAATTCTTTTGAAAGCGCATTAGAAGCTCCAGTATCTAAGATAAAGTCATATACTTCATTTTGAATAGTTACTTTTATGATAATAAGTCCTTTACGGTATTCAAATGGTATAGAAGTCTTGAAATCTTCTTGAACTATATTTCCCTGCTTAAGGGTTTTATTTATTTTAGAAGATGCGCAACTTGAAAGAAGAATTACTGCAATAAGAGAATAAAAAAAATTGTTGAATTTCATAATTAAGGTTTATCTATTAGTTTTAATAAGGATAAACATTTGTTTACCCTTTCATATTAATAGACGCTTATATTTTTGAAATGGTTGCCTGAGGTTGGTTTTTTTTTGCTGACAGCTAACGGTTAGTATATGAAAAGTAGGGCAGTTGATAAGTACTTACTTTCGGATTTGCACTTAGCCATATTTTTCATTTTATTTTTATCTTTTTCGTTTTTTAAAATACAAATTAAAAATATGGCGGACTTAGCAGAAATGCACTAGCCTTTGTTTAAGCACTTTCGCCCTATTTTTTATATACATTGTGTGTGCCCAGCATGGGCATCTTTTAATTTACGGAAAGGTAAATAATTAATCTAGAGGGTGCAAGTCCCTTATGCGCAGGAGTAACCCTTCGGCTACGCTCAGGACAGGCTTATTGAAGCATTAGTAAGTCGCAAGGGTGGTAATCGCGAGGTTACATCTGAAGGCTATTTGTGATTGATTAATGAGCAAATACCACTACAAAACTCGGTACTGATACTTCGGCTGCGCTCAGCATAAACTAAACAAAAATCGTATACAGAGGCATAGTTATTCGGGTAAGCAAGCACATCATTGTAACGCCCAAACAGTAACAAAAGGGTAATTATGTAGATACGGCAGTGATTGAGTGAAAGAGGATGCCATTACCTGGGGAGGTCTCCAAAGTTACGAGTTGACTATTTGGAGAAGTCAGCAGAGGTCATAGTACTTACAGGAAACGAGTTGAGGGAATACCTCAGAAGGTCTCACAAGTAAGGAAGGACTGAACGTGATTCTCTTCAAAATTCGCATAGGAGCACTAGTGGTAGCCTATGCCTAAATTAGAAGATAGTGCCAAGGGTGAAAAGAGCTTTGGTGTGATGATTTACGAACCGCCGTATACGTTCCTGAGTTCTATTGCTAATGGCAATGGGGGCGAAAGGACCAACGTAGTTACGTATGTACGGTGGTGTGAGAGGCGCACTCCGGCTATTTTAGTCGGAGCCGTCTACTCGATTAGCTTTTCGTTTTTTATGATTCCCAATGTCTTTCAATATATAGAAATTCATTTTTTGATTCCGCAATAAAACTCCAAGTTGAACCTACTGGATTTCTAAAATCAGCTGTTTCCTCAATTCTCCAACACGAAATAATATTGTCATTTGGTAATATAATTTTAGTCCTATCTATCCTTTCCGATTCTTCCCAATTATTTTCTTCATCATCAAGTTCTCTAAAAGCATCATTAAATTCATTTTGAAAACTATCTTTAGAAAGTTTTATAATATCTAAATTGCCAATCCAATTTTCTATGTTAGTAGAGTCTTTCCATTCAGGTTTTCCAACATAATTTGTCGTCATATTATTTCCAGATTTGATTAAGCAATAAAAAAAGTCTTCAATTGAATCAAAATTGGTTTTTGATGCTCCGACATATCTTACAAAACTAACTTGCCAAGTCATTCCAATTTCATCAAATTCAAAATTCAAATTAGGTTGATTTTTGTCAAAATAATGTTTTATAATATTTTTCTGCATTTTTATTTAATGAAAGCTAACGATTTGTATAAGAATAGTAAGGGATTAAAACGCACTTACTTTTCGGTTTAGCACTTAGCCAAATTTACAATTTTACTGTTATTTTTCTTTGAACCGTCAAATTATAAATTTGGCGGACTTTGTTAATATACACCAACTTTCGGTTTGGCACTTAACCCTTATTATTTTTATACCGTGTGTGTGCCCAGCATGGGCATCTTTTAATTTACCTAAAGGTAAATAATTAATCTAGAGGGTGCAAGTCCCTTATGCGCAGGAGTAACCCTTCGGCTACGCTCAGGACAGGCTTATTGAAGCATTAGTAAGTCGCAAGGGTGAAAACCGTGAGGTTTTATCTGAAGGAAGCGAGACTACAAAACTCGGTACTGATACTTCGACTGCGCTCAGCATAAACTAAACAAAAATCGTATACAGAGGCATAGTTATTCGGGTAAGCAAGCACATCGTTGTAACGCCCAAACAGTAACAAAAGGGTAATTATGTAGATACGGCAGTGATTGAGTGAAAGAGGATGCCATTACCTGGGGAGGTCTCCAAAGTTACGAGTTGACTATATGGAGAAGTCAGCAGAGGTCATAGTACTTACAGGAAACGAGTTGAGGCAATACCTCAGAAGGTCTCACAAGTAAGGAAGGGCTGAACGTAATTCTCTTCAAAATTCGCATAGGAGCACTAGTGGTAGCCTATGCCTAAATTAGAAGATAGTGTCAAGGGTGAAAAGAGCTTTGGCGTGATGATTTACGAACCGCCGTATACGTTCCTGAGTGCTATTGCTAATGGCAATGGGGGCGAAAGGACCAACGTAGTTACGTACGTACGGTGGTGTGAGAGGCGCACTCCGACTATTTTAGTCGGAGCCGTCTACTCGATTACCACCAGTTTCTTTATTTCTTCATTCAATTCCGTTAGAAAAGGCGTGCTTTTTTGATTTACAACTATGCCTTTCTTTTTGTTTTTCAATAAATCACTAAAGTAACTTTCCTCTATATTCACTTCTACAATCATTCCACCTTTAGCTAAAACATTTCGAGCAACCATTTGAGGCAATGTTGTTGCTCCAGAAGTTCCTATTACAAATAAGATTCCTGTATGCTTTGAAATTTTCAGAACACTATCTCTTTTAAAGTACTTTTCGTCATAATATTCATCAAACCATAAAACGTGAGGTCTCAGGTCTTCATTACATTTGGGACATCTTAATGCTTTCCATTCATTTTCGGTTATAGCATCTTTATCTCTATTTTCAAGGTCGATTTCTTTGGGGAAAGGATATAGTTCTTTTGAACATTCATCTCCACATCTTACAAAATCAAAATCTCCGTGAATTAAAAAAGTTCTTTCTTCTGAATTTCCTGCTTTCCTATGCAAACTATCTACATTCTGAGAAATTAATGAAAATTGATTCTCTAATTTATCTTCAATTTCTTTAAGTAATAAATGACTTGGGTTTGGTTTTGCTTTCTCGGTTACAGACTTTCTATAAAGAAACCACTTCCAAACTTCTTGAGAAGCAAGATTAAACATACGAAATGTTCCAATATCTTCTGCTTTATAGTTTTTTGAACCAGAAACCCAATATCCATCTTTTCCTCTAAATGTTGGGATTCCACTTTCAGCCGAAAGTCCAGCACCAACCAAAAAGGATATTTTTTTCTCCTTTTCAAGACAAAAATTAAGTTGTTCTATTATTCTTTCGTCTATCATTTTTTAATTGGTGGTAACTCGTTATATGGAGACCTTTGTTCCACATATCCCTTATATATTGTGGGATATCAATAGCTTTAGTTCCTGATTTTATATTTGAAAGGCTAAGCTACAATTTATAAAGTAATCTGACAATACGTAGAACTATGTGTTTTTATCATAACACAACTAGTTACCTAAAGTTAGAGGATCCAATTGTGGTTTAATTACGGGAATCCTCAATTTGGGTAAAATAAAGGCATAAAAAAGCACAAACCTAAGCTTGTGTTTTGTTGAAGTATTTAAAAGTTGTTGACGTTAACTTGTTATGGGTTCGATTACATTTAATATGTTATAGTTGCTAAGCTTATGGGGCAAGAACAATAAATACAATCGGTACTGTTAAAGCCTATAAGTGTATGCATCTATCCGCAACAGCCTATAATCTTAAAAAGTATTTAAAATATATGAAAAATGGACCAGAAAGTATAGCGGGACTACTTGCTTTTATTAAAAGCACCAAAAACTACCTAATAAGACTTCGAATACTATCTTTTAAGCCACTTGCATTTTAGAGAAAATATGACGTATTAAAATTAAAAACAGCTTAAAATCAAAGATTTTAAGCTGTTTTTATGCTTTTTTAAGAGTTGTGCAACGGTTACAGGTGTTACCTACCGTATTCATGTTTTATGTTCTCAAGTAGTTGTTCTAGTTCAATCGCTTTTTTATTATGTTTTTTTATTGCAGATTTCCAATCATTATCTAAAAAAAAATTAGAATTTGAATCAAACTTAAAATCATTTAAATACCAGGAAGTTAAATTATCATTGTTTGATATTTTTACAACTATTTGAGATTTATATCCTTTTATTTCAATCCAGATTGTGGAAAACCATGCAAAAAATATATATCCATGAAATTTCTCTCTTATTTCCCATTCATCATCTGTTTCATCTTTTGACCAATATTCAGGATCCTTTATAATCTGGCCTATTTCACGGTCTGGAGGGAAAACATCTCCTCCATTTTCAAGCATTGGAATAAGTGTTTTCTCTCCCATGTTGTGCCCAAGTGCAAGATGCAAGTAATCATTTTTAGATCCGTTTTTTCCCGTAAAGGAAAAAATTGTTTTTTCATTATATTTATCTAGTAATTTTCTAAGTTGTTCTTTTGTTGATATAGATTTATTGAAGTAATATTCTAAATATTCATCACAAATTTTAGTAGCGAAATCTTGATTTTTAGTTTCAAATATTTCTTTTTTGATTATATTTCTTAGTTTTTTTTCCATCTTCATTATAGTAGGTAACGTTTGCGTATATGGAAAATTGCGTACTTGTGTGCGAGGATTTTCCGCAGGAAAATCAGCAGTAGCAAACAAAGCAACTAACTTTGATTAAGCTAAAACAGCAATTTTTTATATACTGTGTTGTAGCCAGTTTTTATTTTTTAAGTTTGATGTTGTTCAACTTTGGTTACTTTTCCGTTTTCAAAATAAATATCCAAAACGTCTGGGTCAATATTGAAAAGTCCAGGAAGAAATCCTAGTTCATACGCAATATGTTTTTCGTTGTATGAGTAAAAATCTTGTCCTAACAATTCGGTTATTTCTTCTTTCGTTTTTCCAATTAGTATTTTACTTTCAATAATGTCTTCTGACATTTTATATCTTTCTTCAACATTTGTTTCCCATTTTTGTTTATCAAAATCATTTGATGGATAATAAGATACTGAAAATATCCACAAATAAATTAGTCCAATATAAATTATTGGACTCAAAAATATAGTCGGAATTAAGGCAACAAATTTTCTGTTTTTTTCATTTCCAACGTTCAGTTTTTTTAAAATCCATTTGCATATAAAATAAGTCGGAATTGCAAGAATCAGAATTATGAATGGAACTTCAATGCTCATTTATCGTCAGTTTTTTAATTCTGAGTAACGTTTTTATAATTTATTGATTATTAAGTGTTTAAATTTTAGTAAAACGTTTCCTCAAAGTAATTAATTTTTTTTGGAAATGAGTAGAATTGGCTACAACTCGTTATATAGCAACTAAAGTAGTTAATATCCCCTAAATATTGTGGGATATCCGCACTTTTTGTTCCTTATTTAGGTTTTAAAAGGCTAAGCTATAATTTATAAAGTGGCCTTGCAATACGTAGAACTATGTCTATTTTATTGTTAATTAAGGATTAAGTGTACACTAATCTATTAGTCTTAGTAGTTTTTGATGCCTAAAAATGGAGATAAGAGTACAAGTTGTAGTCTATACTTAAACTGGAAGATAGTGCCAAGGGTGAAAAGAGCTTTGGAGTGATGATTTACGAACCGCCGTATACGTTCCTGAGTGCTATTGCTAATGGCAATGGGGGCGAAAGGACCAACGTAGTTACGTACGTACGGTGGTGTGAGAGGCGCACTCCGGCTATTTTAGTCGGAGCCGTCTACTCGATTATAAAATGTTTAGTAATATTCTATTTGTCTTTCTATAATAAGAGTGAAAGATTCATTCTTAGAGATAACTTTTTTTGTCCAATTCTTATACGTATCAAATTCATATGAAAACTTATAGTAATCTTCCTTAATAATAGTTCCGAATTTTTTTTCTGCACTTATTTGGGTTGATTTATATCCATATTTATTATAAGTTAATTTATCAGAACTACTAGCAGTTCCATCAAGATTAGATGTTTGCATTTCTATATTTTGTTCTTTTTTGTTAAACAAATATATGTTGTCGGAACTTGGTTTTCCATCTGAATAGTATAGTGTAATTATCTTTTTAGGATTTTTATATTCAGAAATTCTAATAGATAGTTCTCCATTCGAGTCATATCTATTTTGTAGTTTAACTATTTTTTTTTGTGTATCGTACTTGTATAATGTCTTTGTTTCTAAAGTCCCACTTGGCAGAAAAACATTTTCTTCTATTAACCTATTTTTTTTATCATACTTGTATTTTGTTATAGCGTCTAGATTTATATCACCATTTGAATATGCCGTAAAGTTTGTTAAAACGATTGATTTGTTATGTGAGTTATACTCTCGAGTTTGCTTAAATGATAGTTGTTCTTTTTTGCCATAATATTGATTTATTTCGGTTTTATTTCCTTTTTTATCAAAAGTAATTATAACTTTATTTTTTAACCTATTACCGCTTTTATAGGCTCTTTCTTCGATAAGATATCCTTTATTGTTGAAGCTCCTAATAGTATACTTGTTATATTCTTTTTCACTCTTAACAGCAATTCCAAAACTATCTTTTGCCACAAAGAAAACTTCTTTAACAGACTTTACTTTTCCTTTAAAATCGAATAATTTTAAATCATTTTTAGGTTTTTGAGCAAATAGTGAGGTTGAGCAGCTCAGAATTAGAAATAGGGTTATGTTTTTCATTTATATTTTATAACGTTTATATATAAGAATAGTTGCGGGTTTGTATGCGAGGATTTTTCGAAGGAAAATCAGACGTTATAAACACGCAACGACCTTTGATTAAGCACTAAACCGCAATTATTTTTATAAGGTGTGTGTGCCCAGCATGGGCATCTTTTTATTTACCTAAAGGTAGATAATTAATCTAGAGGGTGCAAGTCCCTTATGCGCAGGAGTAACGTCTTGAAGCATTAGTAAGTCGCAAGGGTGGTAATCGCGAGGTTACATCTGAAGGCTATTTGTGATTGATTAATGAGCAAATACCACTACAAAACTCGGTACTGATACTTCGGCTACGCTCAGCATAAACTAAACAGAAATCGTATACAGAGGCATAGTTATTTGGGTAAGCAAGCACATCATTGTAACGCCCAAACAGTAACAAAAGGGTAACTATGTAGATACGGCAGTGATTGAGTGAAAGAGGATGCCATTACCTGGGGAGGTCTCCAAAGTTACGAGTTGACTATATGGAGAAGTCAGCAGAAGTCATAGTACTTACAGGAAACGGGTTGAGGCAATACCTCAGAAGGTCTCACAAGTAAGGAAGGACTGAACGTAATTCTCTTCAAAATTCGCATAGGAGCACTAGTGGTAGCCTATGCCTAAATTAGAAGATAGTGCCAAGGGTGAAAAGAGCTTTGGCGTGATGATTTACGAACCGCCGTATACGAGACCCGTATGTACGGTGGTGTGAGAGGCGCACTCCGGCTATTTTAGTCGGAGCCGTCTACTCGATTGGCATTTCGTTATTTTTTCATTTCAAATCGAGTGTCAATTCGTTTATAAACCATTCCATTTTCAGGACTTGACCTTTCTTTGTCGGTTACAAATATTCCTTTGAATTTGTATAAAATGAAACCTAAATTATCAATACTTCTTGGAAAGACAATTCTCTTTATTGGACTATTTATTAAATCGTAATAATGATTGTCTTTTCTGCCTTCTATTTTACATTTTTCTATTATAGTTTTTCCGTCCTCAACCATTTTGTTATCCCAATCAGCATTTTCATAAAACTTCGGAAACCATAAATTATGATTTTCATAAACCTTACTTTTAAACCAAGCTCGTTGAACACCTTTATAATTCTGTCCTAAACAATTACTTGCATCTAAAATTGTTCTAAATTCTGGATTTTCTTCAATGTCCAAATAACCTTTTTCTCTGTGAAAGTTTGGATTAAATTCTTGTTCTAAATCCCAAGGTTTGAATGTGTCGTTATTAATTTTTGCTAATCGAAAATCTTTTATATTCTCAATAATTTTGTCAACTTGTTCATTAATGAAATTAATATCATTAGTTATTTGGACTCTTTCAATTTTATGATTAGTAGCTTCAATTATATCAGTTTCTCTATTTATGTCAAGTTCTTTTTGTTTGTTATGAAACGGTTCGTCAATTTCGATATGTAAGCTAAATTGTGGAAAATACATATCAGTTAATGCGTGTCCATTTGGTCGGTTTACATATTGTTGAGTGGTAAACTTGATATCACTTTGATTAATTCCGTGCCAAATTCGTGTGACTACATAATTTTCAAAATTCTTTTTGTTCGTTTTGGAAATCTGCTTAATTATATAATCTAATTCTGTCAATTTTAAGTTCTGTTTTTAATGAATGCCAACGTTTATGTATAAGGAAAGTTGCGTGTTTGTGTGCGAGGATTTTCCGAAGGAAAATCAGAAGCTAGCAAACGAGCAACTAACATTGGTTTAGCTAAAACTAGCAATTTTTTTTATACGGTGTTGGCTGTAGTGTTTTATTTTTTTCCATATAAGGTTGTCATTGTGCCATTTAAACTTGACGGAATTACTGACCCATGAGATTCATTCCTATATATTCTCCAATTCATATCAACATTTTCGTAGTTACTTTTTTTAAGATTTAAACTGAACTTTATCATATTGGAAACCATATTAGGGTTTTCATTTTCTCCTGTAGAAAAAAACACTTTAGTCGGTTTAATGTCCCAAGTTTCATTTTTAGTAAACTTAAGAATAGCCTGAGCTAACAATTTTTCTTCGTCCCATTGTAATGAAGGACTATTTATACCAAATCTGGTAAAGTAACCGTCAGAATTTAAAAAACAGAATGCTGTGAACAAACCACCTAATGAATGTCCTGAAATTCCTCTATCAAAATTTGTTTTGTAGTGTTTATCAATAAATGGAATTATTTCTTTTTTAAGACATTGTAAAAATTCACCAGCTCCACCAGTTTTTATTGTTCCTTTCTGAACACCAAAATTTTCCTCAATCTTACTTGCGGTTATTGTGTCGAGCGATGGTGTGTAGTCATAAAATCTATTAATTCTAGATGCTATACCATTAACCTTATGACTAATTCCTACGAGAATCACATCTTCGATTTTTTCATAATCAATATTAGATGGGTTGAAATATCTATAAGTGCTTTTCCCATCCAAAACATATAAAACGGGATAAGTTATCGTGTCTTTAATAGAATAGTTTTTTGGAAAAGACATATGTATTAAATAATCTTTCCCCATTATTTTAGAGCTAATAATGTGGTCAGGTTTATTTTCTATTCTCTCTTTTGGTTCTAATTTTCGGCTAAATAAAGGGTTGCAAAAAATCATTAAGGAATAAGTTATAAATAATACTTTTGGTAGTTTCAAAAAGTTCATTTGTTTAATGTAGGGTTTGTTGCTAGCATTACAGCCAACGTTGATGTGTATGGTTAGTTGCGTGGTTTAGCAACTAATTTAGTAAACTTTTACGAACCTGAGAATATTCCGAAGGAATATTCCAGATGAGCACTTACAAAGCAATTAATTATACACGGTGTGTGTGCCCAGCATGGGCATCTTTTATTTACCTAAAGGTAGATAATTAATCTAGAGGGTGCAAGTCCCTTATGCGCAGGAGTAACGTCTTGAAGCATTAGTAAGTCGCAAGGGTGAAAACCGTGAGGTTTTATCTGAAGGAAGCGAGACTACAAAACTCGGTACTGACGAACAGAAATCGTATACAGAGGCATAGTTATTCGGGTAAGCAAGCACATCATTGTAACGCCCAAACAGTAACAAAAGGGTAATTATGTAGATACGGCAGTGATTGAGTGAAAGAGGATGCCATTACCTGGGGAGGTCTCCAAAGTTACGAGTTGACTATATGGAGAAGTCAGCAGAAGTCATAGTACTTACAGGAAACGAGTTGAGGCAATACCTCAGAAGGTCTCACAAGTAAGGAAGGACTGAACGTAATTCTCTTCAAAATTCGCATAGGAGCACTAGTGGTAGCCTATGCCTAAATTAGAAGATAGTGTCAAGGGTGAAAAGAGCTTTGGCGTGATGATTTACGAACCGCCGTATACGAGACCCGTATGTACGGTGGTGTGAGAGGCGCACTCCGGCTATTTTAGTCGGAGCCGTCTACTCGATTGGCTACAGTTTTACTGTTATTTTTTCATTAACTCCATAAATTGGTTCATAAAGTATTATTTCATTTTCAATAGGCGCAGGTAATTCCATAATAATATATTTTCCTATTAGTTCTTCGTTCATTACTGTTTCAAATGAAAAGTTACTTTTGTAATTGTCAAGACTTAAATCTTTATCGTCTTTAAAAAGTTTATATATTTTTTCGTCAATTAGACTTGATGACATATTAAAAGTGTCAGATACTAATTCCATTTTCCCATTTTTATTGAGATTAATACATTTAACTTTTATATCATCTATCGTTAGTTTTTCATCTAAGTTAGATTTTAAGACTATTTTATTTTCGTATATGTCAATAATTTTATATTCGTTTCCACTTAATTCTATAGTTTTTCCGATATCAATTTTTGATATTTTTTCTTTGGAATAATTTGTAATAAATTTTACATTATAAGAAACTTCTCCTGTTAAATTTTTATCAAATTCAGAATCAAAACTTAATTGATTAGATTGAATATTATTGTTACCAAATAAGTTAGTTTCTGCTATTTTAATAGAAATAACTTGAAATTCTTCTTGAACAAAATTTTTAGGAAAACTTGAACGTAATTCTATACTTTTTGTTCGCTCATTTTTTATTTCAAGTTTAGAGTTTTGTTCAAGATGTTTTATACTTGAAATAATTGACTCCTTTGTCTTGTTTGATTTTAAAAATTTTTTATCAAAGTCTAAATTTTGACTTTTAAAATCATATTTAGGTTTTTTAAATAAATCTTGTGTCATTTCAAATTTCATTGAAAGAATATAATCTTTTTGCTCTTTTGGCATTTCAGATTTCTGAGAATAGATTGATTGAGAAATAAGTATTAAAAATATTAATAAATTAAATTTTGTCTTCATTCTTGATTTTTTTTAATTGTAGCCAACTCGTTATATGATTACCTTTATTCCACATATCCCGTATATATTACGTGATATCCGGACCTTTAGTTCCTTCATTTTGTTTTAAAAAGCTAAGCTACAATTTATAAAGTAATCTGACAATACGTAGAACTATGTGTTTTTATCATAACACAACTAGTTACCTAAAGTTAGAGGATCCAATTGTGGTTTAATTACGAGAATCCTCATTTGGGTAAAATAAAGGCATAAAAACACACAAACTTAAGCTTGTGTTTTGTTGAAGTATTTAAAAGTTGTTGACGTTAACTTGTTATGGGTTCGACTACATCTAATATGTTATAGTTGCTAATCTTATGGGGCAAGAAAAATAAATATAATCGGTACTGTTCAAGCCTATAAGTGTATGCATCTATCCGCAACAGCCTATAATCTTAAAAAGTATTTAAAATATATGAAAAATGGGCCAGAAAGTATAGCGGGACTACTTGCTTTTATTAAAAGCACCAAAAACTACCTAATAAGCCTTCGAATGCTATGTTTTAAGCCACTTGCATTTTAGAGAAAAAATGACGTATTAAAATTAAAAACAGCTTAAAATCAAAGATTTTAAGCTGTTTTTATGCTTTTTTAAGGGGTTGTGACACGGTTACCGGTGTTGTATGGCGTTTTTTATTCAGTTAATATTGTTTTAAATTCCTCAAGTTTTACTTCAAAGTAAGCTGTTTTCATATACTTTTCTGCAGAATAGCAGCTTTCAGGAAGTCTAAATCTTAAAACATCATTTCCATCAGTCGTCTGAGAATTAATTACTAAGCAAGATTCTGAATAGCTTGGTTTTTCAATTGTTTTAGTGATTTTAGCCAAAAGATTTTCTTCATTATATAAATGTTCTCCGCCCAAAATTTTAAATCTGTCAGATATATATCCATTCATTTTACTTGTCAACTTGATGTTTTCTCCAGATTTTAATTCAATCTTAGATTTCATATTTTCGTATTCTTCGGTTGTTAGAATAAAGAAATATGTTCTTTTGTCAGCTTGCCAATCTTCTTGAATACTCTTGTACTTATATTCTCCACCTAATCTTTCGTAGAGAAACACATAGTATTTTTTATCATTTTGATTTATGGTTCGGAATTGTAGCCATTTAAAATTTTGTGAAACGTGACTTACCCAATAAGAAGGACATTCTCTGTCGTCAATTACATTTTTGTTTTCAACCCATTTTCCTGTTTTTTCATTTTCTTCCCAGCCTGTTGCTTTATTCAATTTTTCAGATTCGGACGCAAATTCTACAGTTACTTTATTTTCTCTATTTTGAGAATTTACATTTAAAACTGTTGCTGTAATCAAAACAGCTGTTAGAAGTACATTTTTTAATTTCATATTTGTTATTTTATTTTTTGGTCAAATGACATACAACGGTTCGGTGTATGGTTAGTTGCGTGGTTAAGCAACTAAATTAGTAAACAAATACGGACTAGAGAAAATTCCAGCGGAATTTTCCAGATAAGCACTTGCCTAAGCAATTAATTATACACGGTGTGTGTGCCCAGCATGGGCATCTTTTTATTTACGGAAAGGTAAATAATTAATCTAGAGGGTGCAAGTCCCTTATGCGCAGGAGTAACGTCTTGAAGCATTAGTAAGTCGCAAGGGTGAAAACCGTGAGGTTTTATCTGAAGGAAGCGGAACTACAAAACTCGGTACTGACGAACAGAAATCGTATACAGAGGCATAATTATTTGGGTAAGCAAGCACACCTTTGTAACGCCCAAACAGTAACAAAAGGGTAATTATGTAGATACGGCAGTTATTGAGAGAAAGAAGATGCCATTACCTGGGGAGGTCTCCAAAGTTACGAGTTGACTATTTGGAGAAGTCAGCAGAAGTCATAGTACTTACAGGAAACGAGTTGGGAAACCCCATAGGTCTCACAAGTAAGGAAGGACTGAACATTAAATTACGTTGTAATTCGACTAGGATGCTTAGCTAGCCTAGTTTTAGAGCAACAGGAGTACACGTATTATTAACCCTATGATTGAAAACGTATTAGCAGCGACAAACCTTTATAAAGCAACACGACAAGTGGAGCGCAATAAAGGTGCGAGCGGTGTAGATGGTATGAAAACAACGAAGCTTTCTAAATATATATTAGAAAACCGTTCAATAGTACTATCCACCATTCGAGAAAACCGCTATACTCCAAAACCAATATTAGGGGTAAGCATTCCAAAAGGACAAGGTAAAACTAGACTTTTAGGAATACCCACAGTAGTAGATAGATGGCTACAACAGGCGGTAAGTCAGCAATTAATGGTTCATTTTGAGTATGATTTTGAACCTGTTAGTTACGGTTTCCGTCCACAAAAGAACATCCAAAAAGCAGTACTACAAGCTCAAACGTATATCAATTCAGGTTACCAAGATATTGTAGATATTGATTTAAAAGGATTCTTTGACCAAGTAGACCACTGTATTTTACTACAACTTATTTACCACAAGGTAAAATGTCCAACCACCTTACGGTTAATCCGAAAATGGCTAAGAGTTCCCATTTTAATAAATGGAAGACTCAAAAAGCGCAGAAAAGGAATCCCGCAAGGCAGTCCAATAAGTCCCTTATTATCTAATATTATGTTAGATGTATTGGACAAAGAAATGAAAAGTATGGGCTTGCGTTATGTGCGCTATGCTGATGATTTTAGCGTTTACGCTAAAAGTAAAAGCGAGGCGAAACAAATAGGAAACAAACTGTTTGTCTTTTTAAGAGACAGACTTAAATTGCCTATAAATAAAGCCAAAAGTGGCCTGCGTAGACCTTTAAATTTTGAGTTACTCGGACATGGTTTTGTACCCGTTTATAAAAAGGGTGTGAAAGGACAATATGCATTAGTGGTAGCTAAGAATAGTTGGGCAAAGTTTAAACGTAATCTAAAAAGTATCACCAAGAAAACCAAACCGATGTCGTTGTTAGAACGTCTTGAACGGCTTAACCAAGTCTGCCGAGGTTGGATGACTAATTATCGCTTAACAAACATCTATGCAAAAAGTAAAAAGCTAGATGAATGGTTAAGAAATCGATTACGCTATTGTATTTGGCACGATTGGAAAAAACTAGAACGCAAGCGTAAAAACTTGATTCAATTAGGTGTAGAGGCAGGACAAGCTTATGCTTGGAGTAGAACCAGAATGGGAGGTTGGGCAGTAGCTCAAAGTCCTATTTTAAAGACTACCATCACAACTTCTAGGCTTAAACGAAAAGGGTATAAACCTTTGTTAGATTATATTAATAATACGCAAACTTCAATTTGGTGAACCGCCGTATACGAGACCCGTACGTGCGGTGGTGTGAGAGGCGCACTCCGGCTATTTTAGTCGGAGCCGTCTACTCGATTGTGCGCAGTCTTTCTCTTTATTTGTCTTTAAAATATTCAATCCAAAACTCTTTTACTTTTCCAATCTCCTTTCGAAAACTTAATTTTGTTCCGTCATTTTTTTCTATTTCAAGATAAGAAACATCAAAGTCTTCAGAACTATAATCTTTACTACAATAATCTCCTTGATGTTCTTTTGTGTTTTTCAAATCTGCTTTTGGACGTGAAAGTAATTTGTGTTTTGACGCATTTGTTAAATCGTGCATTATTTTTAAAGATTCACAATTTGGATAAAGTGATTCTCTAAAATCTCCAATTTTGTCAAAGTTATGTTCGGTTTTATATTCCTCAAAAGTCCAGTCAACTAAATGCCAAGAACTACTTGCTAGTCTTTTAGCTTTTTTAGCTGATAAATCGTCTTTTGAATATTCGTCATAATCTTGCAAAAATTCTTGATATTTGTCATTTGCTGTGTCTTTCCCAAAATTCAATGAATTCATAAAGTTGTTTTTAAGATAGTTCGTTGTGTTGGCAAAAAATATTTTCTATTTGACCGTTTCTTTCAACTGAAGCGAAATAATCAAAATTCCCACGATAATTCGGTTCGTTTATGACTCCGTTTTCATAATCTACTGCTCTTTTTAGGATAACTACTTTTTCTTTTTTTCCGTTAGGTGATGTGAAAACTAATTCTTGTCCAATTGAATAGGTCATAATTTCAATGTTTTACGATGGGTTTTTTGATTGCGCACAACTCGTTATATGGAGACCTTTGTTCCACATATCACCTAAATATTGTTGGATATCCGCACCTTTAGTTCCTCCCTTTTGTTTTAAAAAGCTAAGCTACAGTTTATAAAGTGGCCTCGCAATACGTAGAACTACGTATATTTTACTGTTAATCAGGGATTAAATGTACACTAATTAGTTGTAGGCTGTTTACGGGAAACCTCATTGTTGTAAAAAGGTTGAGTACTACAGCAGTACTATTAGTCTTAGTGGTTTTTGAGACTTAAAAATGGGGATAAGAGTACAAGTTTTAGTCTATACTTAAACTGGAATATTTTGTCAAAGATGTGAAACCTTTTGGTGTGATGATTTACGAACCGCCGTATACGTTCCTGAGTTGTATTGCTAGTAGCAATAGAGACGAAAGGACCAACGTAGTTACGTACGTGCGTTAGTGTGAGAGGCGCACTCCGGCTATTTTAGTCGGAGCCGTCTACTCGATTGTGCATAGTGTTTTTTACTCAGTTTTAATTTCATACGGTTTTTCGGAAAATCCAAATAGGATAGCTTTTTCCTCATCAATTTCCTTTATTCCAATTAATGTTTCTCGTTCACCATTTTCGTAAATCGATGCGAAATAAGTTCCTTGCAAATTTTCTAATATTAATTTCCGTCCATTTCTTTTCATACTTTTGTTCATTTCTTGGATTACTGGACTATCCAAAATTTTGTTGAACGTTAATGGTATTTTCTCTTTATTCCACTGTGCTTTGAATTTGAGCGTCTCAATTTTTTTAGATTCAAGTTCCGTTTTGGTTGGTTCAATTCTTTCATAATCAGTCGCAAATTCAGTATCTTCTGTTTTAGATTCAGTTTCGCTCAACACAGTGTGAGTTTTTCCCATTCTGAATATTCGTATTCGATTGTTATTTACGAATTCATATTTTGATTCGGAAAGTTTCTCACTCCATTCAGTTCGGACTTTTGATAATTCATTTCCACTTTTTAATTCAAGTTCAAAATGAATGATTTGGTCATTATTGAATTCAATAAATTCTGGTCGACAATAGTCGTCTCCTGTTTTAATCTTTAGCCAAGTTCCATTCAGGTTTTTCATTTGTTTTCTGCGGTTTTGGGACATTATGCACAACGGTTTAGCTATGAACAGTACGGGAGCAAACTGGCGTTTGCTTTCTGCCACGCACAAAGCGAAATCTTTTGGTTTTGTTTTTTCTTTTTTTGTGTCAAAGCGAAATCCCAAAGATTTTGCGACATCATAAATATACACAGACCTTGGCGTTTAAAACCCTAAGTCCGTATTGTTTATAGGTTTTGTTGTAAAACGTTTTTATTCTTCAGTCAATTCATAATTTAAATTTAATTAGGTAATTCTCCACAATTAATTTAAGTACAATGAAATATTTTTATTTTTTCTTCGCAGTATAACCTTCATCTGCTAAACTATTTCCATTTCCATCAAATAATGTCATTTCCTTATCTGAGTCAATAATATAGTATTCCCCTTTGTCAATTCCTTTTTCAGAAAACTTATTACCATTTTTTATAAGAGTGTCAGTTTCATAGCTACCCCAAGGAACAACAGCAATAAATTCAATTCCCTTTTGATAAATTTCAAATGGAAAACTTCCGCCACTATTAGAATCAAATATTTCCCACTTTCCAAAAAGCTCATAATTTTCTTTTAATTTATCATATTTGCTTTTTTCTGTAATTCTTTTAGGTTCTTTATATTTTTCGCAATAGATAATACTATCTAAAGTCCAATATTTAGATTTTTCAAAACCTTCTTGGTATTCTTTAATTGCGACTATTCCTTTTTTCATATCATAATATATACCTCCACTATTCATATATTTAGATTTTAATACATTTTTAAATAATCTACCATTAATTATAATGCTATCAACTTTTTCTGCAGATTCTTCTTCAAGATAAAAATTTTTCAAATCTGTAACAATATTCATTTGACCTACATTCGCCCTGTAAATTTGTATTCCGTCAATTTCCTTGATATTATTTAAATCTGAGGCATCAATTTGAACTTTCTGTCTAATAAAAATATTAAATGTTAAGTTTATTAATGTGTCAGGTATAAATACAACATTTTGCCACTCTCTTTTAGCATTTATTTTAATCTTTTTATTGATGGAATCGTTTAAAGCACAGTTTTCTTCCCATTCAAAATCGGAAAGGTAAGTTGTATCTGAAGATTTAAGTTGAAATGTTAATTTGTTATTTAAAGAGTCTTTAAATATTAATTTTCCTTCTCCATTTAGGTAGGGGAACTTGTTCTTAGATTTTTTTGACAAATAATAATTCTCTAATGTTATTTGTTTTGGGCATTGAGAACAAGAAAAATTTATGAAAAGAATGAGAATTGGTAAAATAATATAATATTTCATTTCGGGTAGTTCTTACTAAATGTTTTACAACTCGTTATATAGCAACTAAAGTAGTGAATATCCCCTAAATATTGTGGGATATCCGCACTTTTCGTTCCTGATTTAGGTTTTAAAAAGCTAAGCTACAATTTATAAAGAGGCCTCGCAATACATAGAACTACGCATATTTTACTGTTAATTAGGTATTAAATGTACACTAATTAGTTGTAGGCTGTTTACGGGAAACCTCATTGTTGTAAAAAGGTTGAGTACTACAGCAGTAATATTAGTCTTAGTGGTTTTTTGGGTTTAAAAATGAGGATAAGAGTACAAGTTGTAGTCTATACTTAAACTAGAAGATTGTGTCAAAGATGTAAAACCTTTTGATGTGATGATTTGCGAGCTGCCGTATACGTTCATGAGTTGTATTGCTAGTATCAATAGAGACAAAAGGACTAACGTAGTTACGTACGTACGGTGGTGTGAGAGTCGCACTCCGACTATTTTAGTCGGAGCCGTCTACTCGATTATGTGACGTTTTTTAAATCATTCATAAATCCTAAATTAGCCAATATTAAGCGTAATGAAACATTTCTTAAGCAATACATCTGAGATTTTAAACTCTGTTCATTTATTGAATTTACACTTCCGTGAGTTAATTTATCACGTGTTTTTTTTAATTTATTAAATGAATAGCCAAAGTCTAATGTATTAATGTTATTTAGTATCAATGTTTGTTCTAAAGGACTTTTAAAAGGTTTTAATTCTATTTTATTAATTATACCATTCCATTTATCTCTCAATAATTCAATATCTTCTTTTCTTTTTAATGAAATTAAAATTTCTTCAAATGCTTTTTCAAATTGAATTTGTTTTGATTCATTAAATTCAAATTTTTCTATCTCTTGTTTAATATTGAAAACTTCAATTATATTAAATAATAATAAAAATGAAGCACTCAAGTCCACTTCTCTGGAATGCAAATAGTTCTCTATAGCCTTATTAAATTTTTTTTCCTCTTTTATGTAATTATCGTACCAATTAGATTTTAGAATTTTTTCAATGCGATAATTCTTTTCTAAGTGTGTAAATATTGTAGCAAAGTCAGAAACAAATGTTTTATTATTTGGTGATGTATCTCTATAAATAAATATTTTATCTTCAGTTCTGTATGTCAAACTTTCGAATATAACTTTAACTCCATAGCACAATGAAATAAAATTGCATATTATTTGAATAGTTTTCTTTACTTGGTGAAAGTCATTATTAATAAATTTATAATTTAATGTTGGAATTTTTTTTATTGTAAATTCATTACTACCTCGTTTTTCATTATTTGAAAATTCTAGTTCTGGTCTAAAAGTTAATTGTTGAGCTTTATAGAAATTTTGCATTTCATTCATACGAGAAATTGAAAATTCATTTTTGTCCTTAAAATTTGTAAAAAACGAATAAAATGTATTAACAATTTTTAGCCCATTACTACTTAAATAGGCTTTACCCTCATTTATACGTTCTTTATGGCTGTTAGAAAATACTAAAGCAATTTTGCTTACATAAATGGTGAAGTACTTATTCTGAATGTCATTTTCAAAAGATCTGATTTTATATATTCTACTTTGGTCAAATAATAGGGGGATTTCTGAATTTACAATTTCAAAATTATCTTCGAATAGTCCTAGAGATTTCTTTGACATTGAAAATTGTCGGTCAATTAAGGATGTTTCATTATTATCAATTATTTGAAAATACATTTTTTCATCCGAAATATATAGATGCGCAAGAAAGTTTTCTTTAGAAATATTATTATCCTTAAATTTTAATTCTATGTTATAATATTCTCTCATTCAGGATGTTTGTCGAAATGATACATAACTCGTTATATGATTACCTTTATTCCACATATCCCGTATATATTACTTGATATCCAGATCTTTAGTTCCTCACTTTTGTTTTAAAAAGCTAAGCTACAATTTATAAAGTGGCCTTGCAATACGTAGAACTACGTATATTTTACTGTTAATTAGGGATTAAATGTACGCTAATTAGTTGTAGGCTGTTTACGGGAAACCTCATTGTTGTAAAAAGGTTGAGTACTACAGCAGTACTATTAGTCTTAGTGGTTTTTGAGGTTTAAAAATGGGGATAGGAGTACAAGTTGTAGTCTATACTTAAACTGGAAGACTGTGTCAAAGATGTAAAACCTTTTGATGTGATGATTTGCGAGCTGCTGCATACGTTCTTGAGTTGTATTGCTAGTCGCAATAGAGCCGGTTTAATTTTTTGATTTAGGCATATTCTGGGATGTCTTGATACCTACAGATCCATTTGGTGTGGGAGAAAGCTGATAAGTAAAATCGGTTTGAATATTAGACTCATATCGATGTGAAACAAACAAAATACTTGTTGCACTTTCCTTTGCTATTTTATTTATTAAAGCAATAATTAGAGCTGCACCTGTATCATCTGCATTAATTAAAGGTTCGTCTAAGATTAGCAAAGGTGGGTGTTTAATCATGGCTCTGGCTATTAATATTAATAGTTGAGTGGCTGAGGGTAATTTTAGAAAAGGCGTGTTTTTTTCTTTACTTAAATTTAATACCTCCATCCATTTGGCTGCCGCATTACTTTGTAGAGTAGAAGGGGTTTGGTACAAGCCTATACTGTCAAAAAAGCCCGAAACAATCATTTGCTCTACGGTATGGCTTAGTTTAAACAATTCCAACATAGAAGGACTAATATAGCCAATGCGCTGTTTTATATCCCAAACACTTTCCCCTGTGCCTTTTTTCTTACCAAAAAGATAGACTTCCTGACCATACCCCTTGGAGTTATTGCCATAAATCAGCGCTAACAGCGTCGTTTTACCAGCGCCATTTGGACCTGTTAATTTCCAAAATTCATTCTTTTTTATCGTCCAATTAATATTATGTAGAATGGGAGAGTCATTATAACTCACATTTACATCCTTCAGTTCTACTAACACCTCAGGCATATCTTTATACACTGTTATTGCTGGCGGGATGTCTTTATCAAAAATAAAAACACTTTTTTTTAAATGGTAGTCTTCAATAGGTATAACTGCTTTAAGTTGGTCTTTATTAAATTGAATGACATGTGTAATTATGGGTAATAAATCATCTTGCCTATTAACCATAAATATGGTAGGTATTTTTTTAGATAAGGATAATAATTGCTTTTTTAATAGGGATACAGAGGTTTTGTCTAAACCTTCGTAAGGGTTAGATAGGACAATAAAATCAGGGTTTTGTTGAAGTAAAAAAGAAAGTAATGCCTTTCTTTGCTCGCCAGTGGAGAATGTTCTAAGTCTTCTGTTTTTACCAGAAGTTAATTTAAAGATATCATGTTTTTCTTCTGCTAAAATAAATTTTTCTAAAATAGAATTTGAAAACAAAACACCTTTTTTTCCTTCTAAGCCTTGTATTTGATATGAGCCACTAAGTAAACGAGGTAACCAATGATCTTGATGTATAAGGTTATTATATTCAACGGTATAATGCTTATAGGGTTGGTTCATTTTTTTTCGAATTCAGTAAATGAATATTAAATTACGGCTAATTTTAAGCTGATCTGATTTCATTTTAACACCTACTATCAGTCGCTAGTTTCCAACCTAAGTTCGTCATTTTTAATGACACAATCAAGTGTTTAATTATAAAAGTAAGTGGCAAGATTAACTTTAATAATTGAAAAGGGGTGTGTATATAGCGTAGGGGAGAGGATAAATAGTGCCTTTGAGGAGTGCTGCTACGTCAAATTAAAAACGTGGGACTTTATAAAGAAGCAAAGACTTTAAATAGCAATGGTCATATGTTTTTATTTATGGATAACTGAAGTATTATCCCGCTGCACTTATTCTATAAAATGAATAGGAACAATTTTTTCCTATTTTAAATTCAATAAATGTTGATTGCTCCGATGTGTGTATTACTTCCTCATCTTCTTTAACTAAAGCACAATTATTAATTTGGATTGTAAAGGTTTTATTTAGCTCGTCATAGATTAAGACTATTTCGTCCTCACATTCATCTTCTTTAATATAATCTAAAACCCAATTTCTATGTAAGTAATAAGATTTCGAGAATTTTATATGATCAGAATTTGAAAAATGTTCGGAATCAATTCCTTTTACAAAATCTTTTAATTCTTTAATAAAAACGTGACTATCTCCAATATAATTTAGGGCTCCAAAGTCAAACTCTAATTGTAATTTTCTAATGATTTCTGTACTGCAATCGGTTAATTGATAGCCATAGTCATCAATGGCTACATCTTCTTCAAATTGATTACCAATAGCGTCTAAGTAATTGTATAATTTAGGGTTAATCAAGTCGGAAGTGATCACTTTAGTTTCTTGCTTGCCTTTATTACTAGTTTTTATGATATTATCAGAATCGGTTATGGTACTAGCTTCCTTTATAACGTTATAAGTTCCAGATATTAAGTTTATTTCTTTTGAGAGATGTCCGTACATAATTCTATAAGATGAAACATAGTTAATTAATTGAAAAGTCTTAACTTTTGAATTATATTTTAGTGTAAACGTACGGCATAATGCAGACGTTCCATCTTCACAAAAACCATAGGAGATTTCGCCCTTTTTAAGCTCTAATTGAAACGGAAATATTCTAAAATCGGCATTACTGTTTAACTTTATTCTTTCAAACTTTGTTTTAGAGCTTAGATAAATAAATAATGTATGCTCCGTTTCGTTTTTAATGTTTTTTCCTAGTGATACAATATCTTCTATACCATCATTATCAAAATCATATGCTATTTGATTAATAGGGCGCCCATTTGCATCACTTTTTGTAACTAATTGATACCCTTTTGGAGTATTAAACTTGAGTAGTTTAATTTCTGCTTCTTTAATTAATTCAATCGTTTTCTTTTCTGAACTAGAAAGTACTATTTGTGCATTTTTGTTTGGTTTGTACCATTTTTGATCTAAAAAGTAGTTATTTAAAATAGAATCTTTAAAAATATATCCTTTTTTAGCAAATATTTCATTCCGAAGTATACGAAGTTCTTCAACGGTCTTGCCTTCTAATTTGTTTTTTGCAAAAACGTCGTCAGAAGATATTACATTTGGATTATTAAGTAGTGTCGTATTATCCTTTTTATTTTCTTTACAAGCAAATAAAGAAAAGACTATAACATATAAAATTAAAGTGTTTTTCATATTGAGGTTAAATTAACTAATGCGAAAAAAATGTATGCTTTCTGGGCCCAAACGTATTGCTAGTTATCGCCTTTAAAGTATTTGACTTTATCAGTAAAAAAAAGGACCTTCAATTTTAGACTAACGGTTACTTTAAAGTATTTAAACGATGTCATATTAAGTAAAGGTCCTGTTGTGGAGTGCATGGTTAGTGCGTTAATGTATTACGTTTTATTTTTTCTAAGGTTGTTTTGTATTCCGCAAGATTTTCATGATTACTCTCAGTAGCCATTTGGATCGCTTTAGATTCTAATGCCATTGCGCTATCTTTATTTCCTAAAAAATACTCTAAGTTGGCAAGCGTATCGACATAATAATGACTGTCAGGCGATAATTCAACTGAAATTTTTGACCATTTTCGGGCTTTCTCAAGTAAACTCTTATCGGTATTGTTTTTTGTTACCACATCCCAAGCCATTGCATTACCTAAAGTCGATAAAAGATACGTCATATCATCAATGTAAATACATTCGCATGATCTATAAAATGATTCTAACTGTTCAGTAAAATTGTCATCTAAAGGAGCGACTTCATTTACCAATGCATCAAATTTCTCAATACTTAATTTCTGATTATTATATAGGTAGATATAATAGTAGAAAATGGAATAGTATTTTTCAGACTCCATGTTATTTAAATTTTCATAAATGGCGGTTACCAAAGCCGGATGCATAGCTTCATCTCCATGTCTACTTTTAAGTATTTCTCTAATAGTAGCATATTGATTTTGACTAAACCGCTCTGAAGATTTATTATGAATTTTTGATGTTTCAACAGGAAATCTAGAGAGGTACAAACAAAACTCATAATATATTTTAGTAGGTGCATAATTTCCTTTTTCGCCCGCTATATCATCAAAAAACGACTCCACAGTAATAAAATCGAAGGCCAGTTTAGCATAGTCAAAATCAATAGTGGTATCCTTTTTATGCGCTTCTACCAATCGATCTAACTCTTGCCTAATATCTTTATAATCAATTTGCGGATAGAAGTATTGCACATTGGTCTTAAACCCAGGGTAAGCATTCTTACTTTCTCCAATTATGTGTATTTGGGATTCAATTCTAAGCTCATCAGCACTTTTTTCTCTCTTGGTAATGGCTACATCAATAAAATCATGATATCGCTGCTTGCCTAAATTTAAAAAGTCTTTAGCAGTTGTGCTTTTTGCTGTTAATTTTCTTTTTAGTTTATTTAATTCTTTGATAGCTAAAAGATTTTCTGATAATTCTTGATCTATACCATGGTACTTGTAGTAAAAACGTTCAGTATTAATAGCTTCGGTATATACAATATCTAAATCGCTATTTAGTGCAAAGACTTCATCAGTACTTTCTTGTCTATATTTTGAAAGTTCAGTTAAGTCTTCTGGCTTTATATAATAAACTAAAAACTTATCATAGTTATATTCACTTAAATACGACTTTTCTGCATCACTATAAATGCCATAAAAAATGTAATTAAAATAGGTGATATCGTTATTTCTAAGTAAGGAATTAAAGACTAATAATACTTTAGAGTCGTCTGCTTTTACAGCTGCAACAGCTTCTTTTAAATGGTTGAATTCATATTTTTTATAGGCTTCATTTCTAGATGAAGGACTTATTGTTATTACTGGATTGTATTCATACTTAGGATTATTAAACTTTTTGTAAACTTCTTTTTTAACCTCTGCAGGAATTTTCCAATTAGTAAAAGAATCTATTTTAGTACGTTTTACATATGTTGATGGTGTAAAAAGTGAAGAAAATGCTTTGTTGTCAATATCAAGGATTTTTCGAGTACTCCCATATATTTCTGCAACAGCAAATTTTGAATTAAATATGTTGTTTTTATCTCTTATAACCCGTTGGTCTACAAAGGCATTAGCCGCGTTTTTTGAAAGCGAAAATTGATTCATAATGTATGTTTCTTTTTTATCTTCGTTTTTAGTGGTGACCTCTTCTTTGAAAATAAATTGAATTTCTGTTGTTCTTGGTATTTTAATACTCAAATAGCCGTTAAAAGCAAACGGTTCCACCTTTTCAGTATTAAAAAATAATGTTTCGTAACTTAAATTTAAGTAGGTGAAGTTTTTATCTCCTTTGACTTTAAAGCCTAAGTAATAATTTTCATATTTTGAATCTAGGCCTCGTCTATAAAAATTAACAGTAATACTGTCTTTGATAACCTCGGCATAATCTTCGGTAACATGGAAGCCTTCAATATCATAACCAATATTATCTATAAAAATAACTGTTTCTCTGCCAGTATCAAACGTGTCGTGTGTTCCTTCTTTTAAAATAATGTTGTAGCTATTATCTTCTTTAAAATGAAATTCTGCACCACGGGTACTAGGTGAACCGTAGTATATTTTCTCTTCTTGGGCGTTAGTATAGAAAATAGTAAATAAAAAAAAGAGAAGCGAGATTTGTTTCTTAATTAATGGCATGCTGCTGTCGTGTGATTTGTTTTTTTACAACGTTAATTTAATACATTGAAATCGGTTTTGTTAATAATAGAAATACGATGAAATATTAAAGTTTCCGAAAGTGTTTAAATGTTATTTAAGGTAATTTGGATAAAATTAATATAATTATTTAAAATGAATTACCGGTTTTAAAAATAGAGTTGCTTTAGGTCAAGTTTAATGAAGCGGTTTACATACTGCTTTTTAGCTTTCTGAGTGCGAAAATAAAAGGCGTTGTTTTAGTCTCAACTCCGCTGGCATGACTCTCTTTTAAATGGTGTTATGAGTTCTGTTTTTTTTAAATCTGAGTTGCTTATATATTGAAAAGGTTGGTTTTAAGGCTGTGCGGTCTTTATGGTCTGTGTGGTGCAACAACCGACGTCGTTTTTTAATCATCTAGTTGAGACCAACATTTTTAATTAATGATAGTCATACGTATTATCTTACTTTTTTAGAAAGTCGGACTCGCCTAGAAAAACCTCTGGCTAAATAGTACCTAATGTTTTATAAATTTAAGTGTTGGTGATTTATCGTTTAGTAACGTTATAAAATACATCCCGTTGGCTAATTCTGATATATTTAGTTTGTGATTGTTATAAATTGAGGCTTCCTTAACTAATTGACCATGTATATTAAAGATTTTAATGTTTTGTTCTTTATCATGATTAAGCGCAATTGTAATAAAATTTGAAGCTGGGTTTGGGTATATTACTGTTTTATTATCATCTAAAAATTGGTCCACTCCAAGTGTTTGAAACGTTATTGTTTGTAATAACGTATTGTAACCTGTAGCCGTTTCCCAAGTATTATTATTTGCGAATTGAATACTATAATCGGGATTGTTTTTAAGTGCAGGTGCGTTATCAGGCATCCATAGGTACAATTGATAAGTTCCTTCTGCGTCTAAATTGAAATCTTGGGTTATTGAAACCGTGTTTTCCCAAGTTCTAATATCTGTGTCAATGACCTCCGTTGTGATAACATTTGTTGCTGTATTTTTAATTATTAAAAACACATCTCTTTGTTTAAAAGGTCTAGCAAAGCCAACATTAGATATATTTAGGCTTATATCAAAACCAGTAGTATTTGTGGTTACTGTAGAGGCGTTTAAAACAAAGCGATACCCTAATTGTTTTAATATATCATCATAAGCATTAGAGCTAATGATGTCCTCCCAAAAAGGGATATAATAATCGCGATTAATGGTTGTCCAATGGGTCAGATTCATTTCATTTATTGCATTGTCACTGGTCGTTCTAAAGCCATCATTACATGGGTTTAATCCATTAGTTTCCCCAGTCATAGGTAAAAACTTTGTTTCGTTTGCTACATAGTTATATTCTGTTGTTTCTACTGGATTAGTACATTCATTAGAAACAGAGTAGGTGCCTTGGTCTCCATAATTATTTAGAAAAGCATCGTTATAAAAACCTATTCTAGCATTTGCGGTATTAAGGTAGGCTGTTTGCTCAGTAAGCATCGTGTTGCCATACATATTGGTTTTAATACCTGCATATCTAACTTGGATAGGGATTTCTGGAGGAGCTGCCGCCAACATAGCCTCTATGATCTCTTTACGATTTAACCATTGTGTTGACGTGATATTACCATCTGTACCAAATTCTGACGAGTTTGTATAATACCATTCTCCCCAAGTGCCTATAAAACCAGCTTGCATCGAAAAAAAGATATCTTTATTAGTCTCTAATAAAGGTGCTAGTTGAGAAATATGTGCCAATATTTGAGATTTTGAAGGTTGCTGAGGCGCTGTACTTTGCGCATTTGAATAAGAGAATCTAGTGATTATTTTAAGACCAGATGTTCTGATATTATCAAAATCGGTTTGGATGTTATTTAAATAAGTCGCGTTTATATCTGAATTTAGAAATGCATCTAAAATAAAATAGCGGTAGACAACCGTCACTTTGTCGGTGCTAGTTTTCCAATTATTTAATGTAGCAACACTAAGGTTATTCGCACCTAAAGTTGTAGCATAATTATTAGATGTTATTGAGTATTTTTGCAGACCTCTTTCGGGATTTGCTATAACGTTATTTGAAGCTTCGTAAGTCACAGTCTGCCCCATAACTATGGTTTGACTGATAAAAAAAAGTAAAAAGGGAAAAAACTTTTTTATAAGATTGGTTGTAATGTAAATTTTCATATCACTTTTGATTATTAAATAATGTAAAGGTTAAAGCTGATATAACACAATTTGACTGTGTGATAGCAACAGTTGGTTAAAGTCGAAGTTCGTCTTTTTTTTTGAAACAATCAAATGATGCAATTGAATAAAAAACAGTAAGGTTAATTTTAATAATTGAAGAGGGCAGGAGTAGGTATTCTTCTTATAGCTCTAAAATGTCAAACTCATTTTTTTACCATACATTTTAATGCCTTAATTTGATTGTCTGGGGGCAATTCTGTATAATTATAAGGTTCTATTTTAATTTTGTCATCCTTTCTTGTGTTCCAACAATGCTAATTGAATGCCTTTAAAAGATTAAAAAGGGACTGCTCATATGAGCTCGTAACACTAATACGCTTAATAGCATTCTTTTTTATACTCTACAGTGCGTTTGTTTTACTATTTTTTATGTTTTACTAGGACTCATTATGCTCATCCCATTTTTGTAATAGAAAAGTTTCAATTGTAGTGATTTCAATTTGTGTTAGTAGTGCATCAAAATGCTTAACATAAGACACTACATATATTTGAAAATACGCTTTAGAGCCTTCTTTTAATCTAAATTGAAAAGCGTCCCATTCTATAAATTCTTTTAGGATACAATCTAAAAACAAGGTTTTGTGGTTTTTATTATCAAGTGCTGTTTTAAGGCCTTCGTTTATTAAACGTTCAAACTGTGTTCTCCCTGATTGTCCACAACAACTTATTTGTCTTGCAATGGCTAATTCATAGGTTTCTTTACACCAGCCATATTTTGTAATAATATTTTTTATATCCCACATTTGTTCAACCTCATGATCTAGAGCGTTTGTTCTTAAATATTCGATATAATTAGAGATCCATTTTTTATCTTGATCCACTAATGCGAGTATAGCATAAGTCCCTGCTGGTGGGCCTTCATCATACTCGTGTGTGATCATAACGCGAGAACCTTCCTCTCCATCATCAGTAACGTTGCAATAGTCCAAAATTAATGGTGCTAAGTTGTTGTACTTCGCTACCTGTTGGAATAGGGCTTTTTCTTCAAGCATCTGACAAACATCTGTCTTGTCAAAATAGGTTACTTCAAACTTAATACTGTCCAATCTATTATCATTATGACGTATCATATCAGTTTGTTGATCGGGATATAATGCTTTTATGTCTTTAATTGAAGTAATTATCGTTTCAAGTATTTGCTTTAGATCTATTTCGGTTAGTTTTGAATCTAGTGCCTCTTTAGGCAGTATTTTTTCTTGCAGACTCTCTTTTCCGTCGAAATCATCACCAACTAAACCATATGCTTTTATTGAGATTTTTATTTTAGTCATAATCATTACGTTACACTTTTATTTTATAGGCGATCACTTTGTTGCTGTAGTAGTCTTTGAAGTATCAAACTAGTATGCTGTTTATTCGCGCTCATAATCATGTACAAATGTGATATGAGGACTGCTAGCCATCAAGTTGGGATTTGTGCCTTCAACACCTTCAGGAATGGGTTGGTGGCGTGCTTGGTAATATGTTTTCCAACTAGGCATTGGGTGTCCTGTACTGTCGTTAAAGGTCATAGGGTGAGTTAAAAAAGGAATGACATCTTTTGGTAAATCTTGAGAAGAAAACATTTTGTACACTAATTCTGAGCAATAATAAGACTGGTCATCCCATAAAAAAATCTCATCGTAAGGCGTGTTTATTCTTTCCATTCCGTAGGTTGTGGCTTTAGTGATATAAGGTTGGTAGTAGCGATCTAATCTTGCTACCGTGGTTTGAGATTTATTGAATTTGTTTTTGTTTCTATTCAAGAACGTTTTTAAAGGTGTTTGGCAAACTCCTTTTTTGGGGAAAGCTTCCACTACAAACCATTGGTTATCTTTTTGCATGGCCATCCCAACATGCGAATAGTTTTTAGAAAAGGAAGTAGTCGTCACGTCCTTAATGGCTTTAGCTATGTCGCTTGTTCCAGTATTTTGAAATAGTAAATCCCCTGATTTTAATTGAAAATTAGTGCTGTTTTGATTGCTATTACAGCTTACCAAAATAAGTGAAAGTATAAAAAGGTGAAGGGTTTGTTTGAAGAGGGGATTCATGATTGTGTTTTTATTTTTAGGGATATCAAAGTTTTTGGCCACATAACGCAGAGGTAACAGCGTTGTAATACTTACTGTTAGCAGTGTATTTAAACTAGAGGCTAATAGTTAATTGGTGCTACTTTAATTAAAGTGATAAATTACTCTTTGATTTCTTTTCTAGGAATAGGACGTCTCGCTGGACTTGGGTATATGGGATTGACAGGAGATATAATCTCTTCTATGAGTTTTGTTTTTTTATCCATGCGATACTGTTTTTTAGTTAATGTTTTTAAATTAAAATACCCTGAAAGTTTGATACTAAAAAAAGCATCGTTCTCAATAATCTCTATAGGGTAATCTATGTCTTCCGCAGTGCCAAGGTAATTTACTAATTGAGTTTCAACTAATTTGGTCATATTGGTATCTTCTGGGGTAGGGAAATAAAAATTGTCAGGTTTTTGATCTACTGTTTTCTCAACAAGATTGACCTTTAAATTATAATCTAGGGGAGCTCTGTTTTTGTGTCGCAATGGAATAAACTTAATGACTCTAGTTAATGTCACGTTGACTTCATTTTTACTAGCCTTAGACGTTATATGATAATCATCAAGCTTAATATTGGGAATAAATTGTTTTTCTTTCAAGATTGTCGAAGCCATATTGATTAACGGGGTGTTATTTTCTGATTTAACATCAAATAAATAAGTCATTCTCTTGTAATGCTCTTGTAATGATAGGTCTTCACGATTATTCATTTGCAAAGTGTAAGATTGACTATTCCAAATAACCGTATTCGTGTTTTTATTTATAAAATATTTTTTTGTCGATTTCTCAGAGATGTTAGTCACAAAAAAATACGCATCATTTTCTGAAACAGTATATTCTATGTTAGAATGGTAATCAAAAGGTGTTATATGCTCTATTGTATTAATGGCTTTGAGGTCTGATAATGTCCCTTCATAAAAAGGGATTTCGGGCGTAGTAAAAGGTGCAACCTCTTTAGTAATTATATTAACAGCAAGATCAAAAGCGATGTCTTTATTTGTGTTATTAAACCTAATATAGCGTCTGTATTTTACAATAAGATCTTTATAATTACCTAAAATTACAATTTCAAAAGCCTTAGGGTCTAATGTTATTTCAGGATGTTTTTCTTTTAGTATAGCAGTCGCTATTTTAATAATAGCAGCGTTTGTATCGGATAAGTGTTCTTCTTTTAAAATAGCATATAAATGGTCTTCATAATAATGTTTGAATGTTATCTGGCTAAGGAAGTAAAATGGATTATTTCCTTTAAAAAAAAGACGTTCTCCTGTTTTTTTGTTTATCAGTGTTTTACTTAAGTATGGGTGCTCTTTGTTGGTTATAGTGCTTTTGTCGATTTGATAAAGGTTATCAAAACAAGATATTAAATAATACGCCGCATTTTCTGTAATAGTATACTCAATATCTGGTACATTAGTTTTAGGTAAGAAGCCTTTTGCTTTTAAGTCTTCAATTGTTTGTTTTGCTTTTTTAGAAGGCGTATAGAATGGTTTTTCTTCCGTGTCAAATCTAATCTCCTGTTTTTCTAAATCTACAGTTATATCATAGTTAAAAGCGTTTGTTGGGTAGGTAACGTAACGTATTATTCTTCTAAAAAGAACTTCTATGCTACCGTATCTGTTATTCCATACTCTAATATCAAAGTCGGTAGGATGTAGGCTAATATCTGGTCTTTTTTCTTGTAGTAGGTCTTTAGCTAATTGAATTAGTTCATTTCTGTTTTTGGTTTTTAAAATATCATTAGTATCGTCCATAGTGTTTTGAGCATTAAGTAATAGCGTGTTTAAAAGTAGAATAAAGACCAGGTAGCACTTAACCTGAAGTGTTTTATAAAGCATAGTTGGTTGTATAGACAATGGTATAATGAAGGGGTAGAAGCGTAGTTACAGAGTGTGTCAAAAATAGTTTTCTATTTGTTGATGTTATTACAGGCTGTTATGAAGCGCTATTTTTGTTCTTCTAACTCTAAGTATTTATCTTTTCCAATGGTTAAATAATATAAAGGATATAAAAATACTATTCCAGCAATTATTCCGAATATTAAGTTTTTAGTAAAAACAAGAAGTCCTGCTAATGCCATAAATATAGCTTTAACTAGACCTTCATTTTTAAAACTACTTAGCGTCAGGATTACTATTTTATCATCAGTACTATTTATATTTATTTTTTGGCTACCACACCAGGCGGATTTTGCATAAATTTCATGCGGACCATTGTCTACTTCGTAATCTTTATGTTCTTTTTTTATTGTACCATAACCTTTGCCATCAATAAAAATTTTTGCTCCAGTTGCGCTTTCTATTTTAATTTTTCCCATTTATTATTTTATTGTAAGTGTATATTAGATTTTAATTCAAGCCCGAAATTAATAGTTTTATTTTATGCAGTCAAGTTTTTAGTTACAGTAATAGTCTATATTATTTTTTTATAACACGTTTAGTTATGTTTTGCGTGTTAGATTTTAAATTAACACGATAATTTTAGTCTACGAATGGAATAGTCCAAAATTATTGAGTCCGTTTTTCTTACAATAAATTTCTTTTAATACGGACTTCAGGGTATCTCGGATAAACCACAAGATTATTACTATTTGTAAAACAGTAAGTTGGCTAAATGGTTGATGATTATTGAATAAAAAAACGACCTATTTGGTCGCTTTTGTATATGCTTAACTAAATTATTTTAGTATTTATGTTTACTGCAATAAGCACGTCATGACATTATAAAAAAAAGTTAATTGTGCATTTATAAGGGGGTTTACTTTATTTTAAAACTGTTTTCGATGGTATTAAAACCATCACTGTTTTCTTTTATATCTTCAAGTGCTTCCTGTTTAAGTATGACTACAGAATTACTCGTATTGCTAAAGGCGTATATCATGCCTTCTTGTTTAATACCTATTGTACTAAAGTCAAAATGTAAAGCTCGAGAGGTAATAGTATTAAATTGGCTATCTTTTATGGTGTCAAAATTTAAGTTTTGAATAAGAGAATTATTTTGTAGTTCCTCAATATTCATCATGATAGAGTCATCTAAATCAATTAGATCTTCAAATGAAATGATGGTCATAATACCACTAGAATTTAATCCTTCTTTTTCAATTGCTAAATAATGAATACCTTTCTCTATGGTTTCACTATCTGTAATCGTCCAATCTTTAGGGTAGTTGAAAGCGAGTACATTATTTTCGAATTTAGTTTTAGAAGTTTCAGAACTCTTAGTTTCAGTACTCTTAGTGTTTTCTGAATAGTTTTCCTTGTTTTTACAGCCTGTTATTATTAAAAAGAATAAAATAACAGACATTAGGACTTGTTTTTTCATGAAATTGGTTTGAAATGTGCTTAGCATTAAGTTTAATTGGCTAATGTAATAAATTGAAACGGAATAGGAACGCTACGTCAGTTAATCCTTAAATCGATTTAGTTTACCTGTTGTACTTAGGACTTTGGATATTATTTTTTAATAATTTTAGGTTATTTATAATAGCATTTTCTTCAATAGTTAAAATATAAAAACCATTAGTAAGACTAGATACATCTAAGGATTCATGTTTGTATTTGAATTGAACCTGCAGGGAAGCACTTAATATATCTGATATCGATGAATTATTCCTGTCAAAATTTACCAAAGTACCCTATCCGCAACAGCCTATAATCTGAAAAAGTATTTAAAATATAAGAAAAGCCTGCGAGAAAGTTTTATGGGACTACTTGCTTTTATTTGAAGCAAAAAAAAACATCTAATAAACGTTAGAATGCTATGTTTTAAGCCACTTGCATTTTATATAAAAAAAGGCGTATCAAAATTGAAAACAGCTTGAAATCAAAGATTTTAAGCTGTTTTTGTACTTTTTTAAGGAGGTGTGCAACGGTTACCGTTGTTTTCGCTAGTTTTTTATTTTTTATAATATACTATTTTTCTTCTTGTTGTGTCGATAATTACTCCTTCTTTAAGTTTCTTGAGAAGTATCCAATTTTTATTTTTATCGAATTTATATTCGTAATTATATATAGTGATTTCTTTATTTCGAGTTTCGTATTTACTGTATTTAGTTTTATTATTTAGGTTGTCATATGTAGAAATATATTTATGTAATGTGTCTTTTTGATGATTTCCATAAACAATTAATTCTTTTTCAAGTCCTTTACTATTATAGCTATGCTCTGCAGATAATGAATCATTATGATTATATGATTTTGATTCAATAAGATTTTTTTTATAATCAAATTTTTCAATCCAAGAATACATTAAAGTTCCATCTGAATGATATCTATAAGTCGTTTGCATGTTTAATTTTTTATTATAAATTACAGTATCTTTAGTGTATATATCTTTATATGGATTATAAGGTCTATTTTCTTCTACATTATACAAAGTCTCATAATCTATTTCATTTATCAACTTACCTTGTTTATTGTATTTTTCTACGATTCTGCCTCTTAGATATTTACTATCATTATCATAGTACTCAAGGTGTTCAATCATTTTTATACTATTATTTTTGTAATACTTGTATTTTTTTTTAAACCTTCTAGATTCTACCCATTCAGCATTTTTACAATCAAAATATATCGTTTCTATTAAATTCCCTTTTTCATCATAGTTACTTATAGATGAGTAATTAGTTGGATTTTCATTTGAATAATACAGAACACTTCTTACTTTTCCTTTAAGATTTTCTTTTGTTAAATCACTTTTGATAGTTATTTTAGAAACTGTTAAGATTATTAAAGCTATTACTATTATTATTCGCATAACATTTTTTAATTAAGTCTCTTGCTATATGATAGCTGGGTTTAAATTAGCGACAACGTCTCTGTATATGGCTTATAGTGTGCGAATTAAATAATTAGTTTCGAATGAAGTACGAGCCGAATTTTTAAATTTTTCTTATTATCTTTTTTCTCAATAAGCCAAATTCAAAAAATTGGCGGACTCGCAAATATGCCTTAACTTCGATTAATCAACTACATAGCTATATACTATGTTGTAGCACGTTTTTATTCTCAGATTTTAAATTAATGAGCGTTAAATACAAATCCTCTTTTAGCCGAGTCAATTACAGCAAAAACAATAATTGAAATTCCATAAAAAACAATAAGTGATAGTGTAAATTGAATTGAAAAAAACATTGAATTCTTAATTTTATATTCTGAAATTACAGTTTCTCCAGATAGTAATAGGAAAGTAGGTTTTCCAGTCCATTTTTTCCACCAATCTTTTACTGTGTATTTTATTTCGTAATCAAGATTTCCTATTTTAATATTATGATTTGTCCCAAACAATGTTCTTTTCTTACTTACTAATAATTCGTTAACAAATACACGTTCATTTCCGAAAAAATTTCTTTCAATTTTCACAATATCTGATTCAATTTTAAATTCGATGAGTTTCATATTTAGTTTTTTTTGATTCACCTATTTGACGAATAAAAAAATGTTTTGTTACAAATTATTTTATGGCTTCGAGTTTTTTTCAAATGTGCTACAACGGTCGTGTATATGAAAAGTAGCGCTGAAAATAAGCATTATCTATTCGGTTAAACACAAGCCGAATTTTTAAATTTTAATAATTATTTTATTTTTAGGAATTTGTCAAATTTTAAAACTTGGCGACTTCCTAAAAATGTCCGAACCTTTGTGTTAGCAACGACTCGCTATATTTTTTATATACGTCTTAAGTTTACAATTCATTAAATTTATACATAAATAAGAAAGCACAAAAGAGACGCATAAAGATTTATTTACACGTATAAAAACAATACCAGAAATAGGTAGAAAAACAGTTATTATGCTTATCGTTTTAACAGGCGGATTTGAACGTTTTCTAGCGCTAGCGAATTATGCAGTTATGCCAGATTAACTTCTGTGATTAGGCAAAGTGGTAGTAGTGTAAAAGGGCGACCACGAATTAGTGAAATGGGTAATCAAAAACTTAGAAATTTATTGTTTATGTGCAGTTTTAGCGCTTGCAAATACAACAAAGCATGCAAGGCGCAGCCAAAGGGAAAAAGCAAAAAACTAGCCTTAATAGCGGTTGTAATAAGTTATTAAAACAAGCCTTTGCTATTGCTAAATCAGGGTTAATATTTGATAAAGAATATAAAAGTACGTTAGTGAAAAATTAATGAAATTTTACTTGTTTTTTAACACAGTACTTTGTTGGCAACTGGCTTCGTACGATAAGTTTGTTATTTAGATAACCTATTCTGAATATTTGAAGGATTGTTTTCTAACTTATCTCTTAAATATTGTTGATAAGTATAATCAGGGTCTTTTCTTTTGTTACGCTGAAATGTAAAATCTTCCCAATAACTAAATCCAGGAAGTGCCGGGTACGTTTCTAATATTGGCAATACATTTAATGTTGCGTGAATGCCATAGTGCTGTTTTGAATAAGTTAAATGATATAGAGTGTTTTCTTTAATATTTTCCCATATAAATCCATCAGGGATATTTTTAGTTTTATCTTTCTCACTCTTGAATCCCGTATAGTTTGCACTTCCCAATTTTTCTTTGAGGGTTTTTAGTAATTCTTTACTTTGTTCAGTATCTGAGATTTCTAGTTGGTATCTTGATATAATGCTATCTTTAATATTAAAATATAAAGCAGCTTTGTTTTCATAGTTGGCTTTTGGATTTTCTCCAGAAAAATTTATTTGATTATAAATCAAAATTTTATCTGAACCTGTAGATGTATATTTGTAATTGCCTTCAGCAACTCCAATATCGTATGTTACCATTTTAACATCTTTTGGAATTATGTCCGAAATTTTATCTTGATTCAGGATGATTTTGGCTAAATCAAAGTCAGATTGTGATTTACAACTTTGTAATACAATGCACGCTATTAATATTCCTAATATTTGTTTCATTTTCTTAATTTTATAATTAATCATTCTCTTTTTAGCTTGTTGTTACGCGTTATATAGCAACTAAAGTAGTGAATATCCCCTAAAAATTGCGGGATATCCGCACTTTTTGTTCTTGAGTTGTATTGCTAGTAGTAATAGAGGAGAAAGGACCAACATAGTTGCTTACGTACGTTGGTGTGAGAGGCGCACGCGCACTCTTGCTATTTTAGTCGGAGCCGTCTACTTGATTGGCCCTACGTTTAATATTCATAAAATATAAACTTAAACAACGCATTTGAAACACTTTACTTAACCATGATTCTTTTGAACTGTTTAAGTTATGAAAAATCAGAAATTTTTATAGTGCTTCCAGAAAGAAGAAAAGCCAAATCTAACACTGAACCGTCATGGGATCATTGATGATGTTAGGGCGTTTTTTATTTTATCTTCAAAACAATTGTATATTAACTTGAAGATCTGACCAAATATTGATTTTTATCTACATTCAGATTAGCGAGGCTAATCTAAATGTTTTGCTGTTTTTGTAACCAATCAGCAAAACTTCCAAACAACCTGTTTACGATTTCAAGTGAGAAACTAGGTGACATAGGGCTATCTTTCGTGTTGTACTCATTATCAATTAACCCGTAGACTAAAAATCTAATATATGCTTCGATAACTCCTGTGTCATAATGTCCAATAAAATCTTTTGCTCCCGGTTTTTGATATTCTACAGGTAGTAAACTTAAAACGGCACATGAAATACCTCTGGATAATTTAGCATGATCACCATTTTGTTCTCCAAAAAAACTTTTAAACAGTTCTTCTTCTTTCTTAGTTTCTAATCCCCAACTCCATTCTATTAATGAATTCCCCCATGCGGATATGGTTACTATATCTTTATCCGATAATTATTTTCCTTTATACTCATTAAGTTTTTCAAGAACAATAGATACAACAGTGTAGTCTTCGATGTTATATCTTGAAAAGTAATTAATTGTCTGATATACAGCTTCAAATTTATTGGCGTCGCTTAGTCTCTCTAGAGCCTTTGCGTAATTATTTAATGCTACGCATCTAAGTTCGTACTCTTCTTCGTAATCATCCTGTTTCTCAATCTCCTTCTCAATTTCTATTAATGATTTTTGATTAGAACCTTCCTTTTTAACTCCAAAGAACTCTAAAAACACTGTTATAGCTTCTTTATCGGCATCACTTTTGTTAGTCATACTTTATCTTTTTAATTATGTTTATGGTACTAGGTTAGCACCGAACAAAATTACAAAATAGAAGTTATTGTTTTTGAGAAAAGCAGTCCAACTATTAGTACAAAAGGCTAACTGTTTTATGTATGCTTAGTTGCGACGTTAAAGGAGCGAATTAATTAGATACAAACCAATGTTGAAATCCGCTAGAGTAGGAGTTTTAGGGGTTTGCTTGCGTTTGGATTTGCTGAAAAAATTATTAGTCAGCCACAACAGTTGCTTATTTTTTTGGTCAGAAATCGGTTGAGTAAGAAATTCTTTTTTGCACTTAGTTTTGCCGCAAAACTTATAAGTTCACCGTAATATTTGCGTTTTTATTTGGTCAGATATCCATAAGAGTAAGCTTGTATTGCTAGTAGCAATAGAGACGAAAGGACCAACGTAGTTACGCACGTGCGGTGGTGTGAGAGGCGCACTCCAGCTATTTTAGTCGGAGCCGTCTACTCGATTGGCAGTGGTATTTGTTTGATAATATGTAATGTTTATTTGTCTTTTAGTATTGTTTGTTTTACATTTGTTTGAAATTAAATCATAATATTATGAAAGTAAATTACTTATTTCCAAATAAATTCAAAATTATCGGTTGGTTTATTCTTATTCCATCCGCAATTATTGGTTTGGTAACACTTATCTATGAATATGAACCAAGTTTTTTAGATTTCAACGTTCCTGCTATTTTTATCGATGACTTTTTTACGGATAAAAAACTATTGGGAATGGTTAAAAATAATTTACTGAATGAAATTTTCGGTATTTTAATTATTGTCAGTTCTTTATTTGTTGCTTTTTCTAAAGAAAAATCAGAAGATGAATATATATCAAAAATCAGATTAGAGTCATTGGTTTGGGCTGTTTATGTAAACTATGGAATTCTTTTGTTTTCGTTTTTTTTTATTTTCGATTTTTCCTTTTTATGGGTTATGATATTTAATATGTTCACGGTCTTGCTATTTTTCATAATTAGATTTAACAGGCAAATTTCTAAACTTAAATAATCAGCTAATTATGAAGAATAGTATTAAAGTCGAAAGAGCAAAAAAGAATATTACTCAAGCTGATTTAGCTAAACTGGCAAAAGTTAGTAGGCAAACAATCAATGCTATGGAATTAGGGAAATATGTTCCGTCGACAGTTTTAGCTTTAAGATTAGCTCAAATTTTCGAAGTTGAAATTAGCGAAATCTTTACTTTGGAAGATTCAGATTGGGTTTAGGTCATATGTCTTGTCCTGAAATATGGCTACAGGTTAAAATTGAATTAAGCTGATAATTTATATACCATATTAGGTGTTTTATAATCTAAAGATAAATGTAATCTTACGTCGTTGTATAAATTAATTGCATTTTTTGCAGCGCTCTTTTTGTGGTTCACGTTATCAAAGGTTTGGTCGCGATAAAATTCATCTTTTAAAATACCGTTTACTCATTCTGCTATGGCATTTTTGTAACAAGTATTTTGTTCGGAAAAAGGAGACGACCAATTAGCAAAAAAGGAAGCTATATGAAAGGAAAACGACAAAGCAGATAGCCTCTGTTTTTGGTACACTAACCCAGTTTTTAGGCATGGAAAAAGTGAATACCCTGGGCGTTAAACAAGCTAATAAGTGTATGCATCTATCTGCAACAGCCTATAATCTTAAAAAGTATTTAAAATATATGAAAAACTTACCAGAGAGTATAGCAGAACTACTTGCTTTTATTATAAGCACCAAAAACCACCTAATAAGCCTTCGAATGGTATGTTTTAAGCCACTTGCATTTTAGAGAAAATATGACGTATTAAAATTAAAAACAGCTTAAAATCAAAGATTTTAAGCTGTTTTTATGCTTTTTTAAGGGGTTGTGCAACGGTTGCTGGTGTTGGCTACAGTATTTTTACTGGTTTCTTATTTTCGTCAATCGCAACAAACGTAAATTCTCCCGATACTGCTTTTTCTCGGAAATCTGTGTACATTTCCTCAACGAAAATATCTACTCTCACTTTTAAACTCGTATTTCCTAAGTGGGTAACATATCCATCAAGTTCCACTATGGTTCCTGCTGGAATAGGCTTTTTAAAGTCAATTTTATCACTACTAACAGTTACCATTTGTTGTCGACTAAACCTTGTTGCTGTTATAAAAGCCGTTTCGTCCATTAATTGCATTGCTGTTCCTCCGAAAAGGGTGTCGTAATGATTAGTTGTATTAGGAAAAACCGTTTTAAAGATTTTCGTCCTTGACTTTTTTATTTTTTGCTCTATGTCCATTAAACTACTTGTTTTTCTAATGCTATAAAATGCGTTGTTTCTTTGTAGTAAAGAGGTATAATTTTTACTTCACATTTGTACATTGATTTGTCTTTTCGGTGATTGATTATTACTTCCTTGAACGGTTTGTCAAGTTCAATTTTAGACTTAATACTTGCTTTGGTTCTTAATGAAGTTTTCTCGCCTTGTAAAAATCTTGGTGTTTTGTTTAAAGCAAATGATTTTGAATAACCAGTCATTGAAGTGAAGCCATCATTTACCCAAATTATTTTCTGGTTTTTATCAGTAATAATCAAGGCTTCGTAATCATTTTCAGAAAAAGCAATTTCAAGGTCATTTTGCCAATTAAATTGAATTGCAAAAGAAAGAACTTTTTCCAATTCAATTCTCTTTCTGGCTTCAGTCATTCTTTTATGATAACCATCCATATAAATATCCCAACTCAATAATGGCATCGGTTTTGATTTTCGAGTACCAATTTTGTGTTTGATTTTGTCGTATTCCTCATTGGTCAGACTTGATAAATAAATGTCCAAAGAGTTCATTTCAGCAAGGTCATATTTCATAATATCGTTTTTTTTAAATGTCTTGTCCTGAAATATGGCTACAGGTTAAAATTGAATTAAGCTGATAATTTATATACCATATAAGGAGTTTTATAATCTAAAGATAAATGTAATCTTACTTCGTTGTATAAATTAATTGCATTTTTTGCAGCGCTCTTTGCGTGTCTCACGTTATCAAAGGTTTGGTCGTGATAAAATTCATATTTAAATATACCGTTTACTCATTCTGCCATGGCATTTTCGTAACAAGTATTTTGTTCGGAAAAAGGAAACGACCAATTAGCAAAAAAGGAAGCTATATAAAAGGAAAACGACAAAGTACGTTAGCCCCTGTTTTGGTGCACTAACTCAGTTTTTAGGCATGGGAAAAGTGAATACCCTTGGGATTAAACAAGCTAATAAGTGTATGCATCTATCCGCAACAGCCTATAATCTTAAAAAGTATTTAAAATATATGAAAAACTTACCAGAGAGTATAGCAGAACTACTTGCTTTTATTATAAGCACCAAAAACCACCTAATAAGCGTTCAAATACTATGTTTTAAGCCACTTGCATTTTAGAGAAAATATGGCGTATTAAAATTAAAAACAGCTTAAAATCAAAGATTTTAAGCTGTTTTTATGCTTTTTTAAGGGGTTGTGCAACGGTTACTGGTGTTGGCTACAGTATTTATTCAGATTCTTTTTTGTAATAATCTTTAAATATTAATTCAGAAGTTTCATCTGCTAAATTCGTGTTGTTTTTTTGCGATGATATTATTTTAATCCTATTATCAATTAAAATCGCTTTAGTAATTCTGTTGACTATTTCCTTTTCAGGTTGTTCGATAAAAGTGACTTCGATTAAATTCGGAAGGTCTTTTTCCTTTTCAGTTAGTGTTTCATCTGCTGATATAAATCCAAACCTTTTTTCTCCATTCTCTAAATAGTATAAAAAGCGAATAGAGGCTAGCTTATTAATATTCGGAATTTCTTCAAAGGGAATTTTTAAGCTGAAATCATTTTCTAACGTCATTTCATATTCCTCAAAGTCCCAATCAGAATCCAAGTCATAAACAAAAGCGAGATTTATATTCTTGCTAGTCAATTCAGAACCTTTATCCGTTTTAAATTCCAATTGATAGAATTTATTTTTGTCGCTAGTTGAAAAACTAAATTCAGAATCACTTGCTATTATCTCATATTTATCATAGAAAAAAATTGTGTCGTTTTTCCTTTCCCAAGTTCCATTATATTCTCTCCAAGTTAAACAGCTTGAAGGAACTGGATAGCTCCAAAATTCAAATTCAGTTTTTGATGTCAATGAAATTTGACTTATTCGATTATCAACAACCAATGGATTATTAGAATTGCCTTTAACTTTTTCATAATTTACGTAAGAAATCGGTGTTTTCTGTCCAAATATAGACTGTCCAATAAGTAGTGAAATTAATATGGCAAAGGTGTTTTTCATAATTGTTGGCAACGTTTATGTATAAGAATAGTTGCGGGTTTGTATGCGAGGATTTTCCGAAGGAAAATCAGACGTTACAAACAAGCAACGACCTTTGATTAAGCACTAAGCCGCAATTAATTTTATACGGTGTGTGTGCCCAGCATGGGCATCTTTTAATTTACCTAAAGGTAAATAATTAATCTAGAGGGTGCAAGTCCCTTATGCGCAGGAGTAACGTTCTGAAGCATTAGTAAGTCGCAAGGGTGAAAACCGTGAGGTTTTATCTGAAGGCTATTTGTGATTGATTAATAAGCAAATACCACTACAAAACTCGGTACTGACGAACAGAAATCGTATACAGAGGCATAGTTATTCGGGTAAGCAAGCACATCATTGTAACGCCCAAACAGTAACAAAAGGGTAATTATGTAGATACGGCAGTGATTGAGTGAAAGAGGATGCCATTACCTGGGGAGGTCTCCAAAGTTACGAGTTGACTATATGGAGAAGTCAGCAGAGGTCATAGTACTTACAGGAAACGAGTTGAGGCAATACCTCAGAAGGTCTCACAAGTAAGGAAGGGCTGAACGTAATTCTCTTCAAAATTCGCATAGGAGCACTAGTGGTAGCCTATGCCTAAATTAGAAGATAGTGCCAAGGGTGAAAAGAGCTTTGGCGTGATGATTTACGAACCGCCGTATACGAGACCCGTATGTACGGTGGTGTGAGAGGCGCACTCCGGCTATTTTAGTCGGAGCCGTCTACTCGATTGGCAATAGTTATTTTATAATTTCTAATTTCAAATGACTTGGTTGTCTTGTGTACCATCTTATCGCTTGTGAACTGGCTTCTTTCATAAAATCATTCAATTCTGTGTATTCTGAAGATTGAACTTCTTCTCCTGTCAAATTGAAATTTGATTTAGCGTGAACAACTTTATTTCTTGTTTTGTAAATAATTTTTCCAGCAATATTACAGGCTGTTGTTATTTTTTGCTTGTCCGTTGTATAATCTAAATCTTTGGATTGAATATTTGACTTAATTTTTTTCTTAAGAGATTCAGGAAGTTTTGAAAACAAGCCAACAAAATCAAAACAGGTATTGAAAGAAGCTTTTATTAAATCTTCATCATTATATCTGTCACGCATTGAATGAGCCAATGTGAAAATTGAACGAATATAATCTCCATCTTCAAATGAACTTTTAGGTGCATCTAATTTTTTTCGCATCAGTTCATTTGCCTCAATATTAACTGCGATTGGTGAAAAATGTTCGAGAACTTTATAAAAATTCAAAAATTTAAGTTCTGGGTCTTTAATTTGTATTGCCGAAACAAAGAACTCCATTCCGATATTATATGGTTCCAATTCTCGCAAATCAGCCACATCTGCTTCTGCAATTTCTCCAGTTATGTCGTATAAATCATAAATTGGATTTCTAATTTCGGAAAACGTAACTGCAATATTTACTGTGTCGGCAACTTCAAAAATATAAGAGTTAATTAATTTCAGTTCTTCTTCTTTACTTAAAATATCATTTTCAGTTTCATAGTCAATTTCTATTGACATATATGGGGAAACAGTTCCCCAATCATCTTTTTCGTATTCTCCCAATTTTGTAGCTGCGAGTCCAACTATAATAGATTCGTGAATTAAACTTATTGTAACTCCTTTTGTGTTGGTGTATAAAGAATGTAACGATAAAATATGTTCATCTGTAAATTCATTAGCGCTTACTATATAATACCTTGTTAATTTGGTTTTAATATAACTGCTATCAACTACTTCTATGGTTTTAATTTCTTCGATTAAATCAATAAATTCATCAACCTCGATAAAAGTATAATCTCCTTCTCCTGGAAAATAAATTTCAAGTCCTTCAATATCTTCTTCTTCCTCAACAATTTCTTTTATTCGTTCATCAGAATATATCAGCTCTTCATTGTCATCAGCTATTTCTGGACAAAAGTCAAAAATGGCTTTAATTCCTTCATTAACTTTTTCTAACTGTTCTTTGTTTAGTGTCATTTTTAATGTCTTGTCCTGAAATATGGCTACAGGTTAAAATTGAATTAAGCTGATAATTTATATACCATATTAGGTGTTTTATAATCTAAAGATAAATGTAATCTAACTTCGTTGTATAAATTAATTGCATTTTTTGCAGCTCTCTTTGCGTGACTCACGTTATCAAAGGTTTGGTCGAGATAAAATTCATCTTTTAAAATTCCATTTACGCGTTCTGCCATTGCGTTTTCGTAACAATGATTTTCTTCTGTCATACTAATATCTATTTTTTTTCTTTTGAGTATTTGTGTATAAACATTGCTACAATACTGTATTCCTCTGTCTGAATGATGTATTAATTCTTTGATATTTTTAGCTTGATAAATAGCCTTATTAAGCGCTCTCACACATCCTTTGAGTTCCAAGCTATCACTAATATCATAACCAACTATTTTCCTTGAATGCATATCTGTTATTAAAGCCAGGTAGCAAAAGCCCTTTATGGTTCTAATGTATGTGATATCAGATACCCAAACTTGGTTAGCTCTAGTAACTTCTAAGTCTTTAATGATGTTATTATATTTGTAAAAACGATGATAAGAGTTTGTAGTTCTAGCACTGGTTTTCCTTCTAAGTGTCAGCATTTGATGTTTTCTAAGCACATTAAATAAAGTATCTCTACCAACTTTAATCTTGGCTTTATTAAAATCGGCCTTTAATGATTTTACAAGTTTTCTCACGCCTTCTCTAGGAAGGGATTTGCGTCTTTTTCTAACGATATTAATAATCTGTAGTTCTAGGTTTAAACGCTTATCAGCTCTGTTTTTATGCTTGTAATAAGCATTGCGTTTAAGTCCAAAACAATGGGTTATAGTTGTCAAAGAAGCAAATCCCTTAGATTTCTCTTTGGCTTTTATTAAGGCTTTATACTTAACTTTTTTTTTAGTTCAGCAATAGATTTATAACCTAAATCTTCAGCAGCTACTTCTAGATAGGATTCTTCTACCATAGCATCGAGATCCTTTTTAAGTAGTAACTTTTTAAGCTGTTCAATTTCTTTTTGAAGTGCTTTAATTCTAGATATTTCGTCTTTTGTTTCCACTTTTACTCTGGTGTTCATTAAGTCTTTACGATTGTACTTTTTAATCCACACGTTCACAGTTGTAGGTGCAATAGAGTAGAGTTTACAAAGTTCACTCTTTGTGTGTTTTCCGATTGTAAGTTCGGCTAAAATTTTTAACTTAAAAGGTTCGCTGTAACGTCTAATTACTTTGTCATTTCTATACATAATGTTTAAAATTATGTAGCCTTATTTCAGGACGGGTCATAATTATTGCCAACGTTGTTCTTTACTTTATACTCATTACAAAAGTAGTTATTACTTTTACTAGGAAACAAGAGGAGAACTAGAACGTTGTTTAGAATAATAGTTCCACTATACGTATAAGTCCTCTTGTCTTTCTTAGGTTGCTTTAGGACCATTTGGAATACCAGGAATCACTTCCTAATAAAGGTGATAGTCATAGCAACATTTATTAATCATTCCTCTTTGAGTAGGAACAATATTTAAAAATATGAAAAAATATGTAGATGTTATCGGTATTGATGTATCTAAATTAACAATTGATGCACATATTTATAATAGAGGCGTTCACCGTGTGTTTTCCAATACTTCAAAAGGTTACAAAGCCCTATTATCTTGGGTCGAAAAGCACCTTGGTAAAGACCTCTGTTTTTTCTGTTTTGAGAATACAGGTCATTACTCTACAAATCTTAGTGTTTATTTATCAGAAAACAACATAGATTATGTAGAAGAAAGTCCTTTGACCATTAAACGATCTTCTGGAATTGTTAGAGGAAAAATAGATCAGCTTGATTCCGCAATGATTGCGAGATATGCATGGCTTTACAAAGAAGAGTTGACTCTAAGTAGTCCAAAAGCGCAAGATATTCAAGAGTTAGGACGTTTGTTATCCTTTAGAGAACAGTTAGTACGAGACCGTACAGGTAAGATGAGTAGTCTTAAAGAAATGCAGACCTTGCTTAGTAGTCCATCGACTGATGATTGTTGTATAATTGTCAAAAAGATGATTCATTATCTAACAAAACAAATTACAACACTTGAGCAAAGTATTAAAAAACTAATACGAAGTGATGAGTTATTGGAAAAGAATTATCAACTTTTAAATACCTTAAAAGGGGTTGGTCTAATATTATCTTGTCAATTGTTATACCACACGAACAATTTTAAGCGATTTGATAGTTGGCGTCAGTTTTCAAGTTATTGTGGTGTAGCTCCTTTTGAGCACAGTTCAGGAACCAGTATTTACCGGAAAAACAGAATTCATAAGATAGGAGACCGGAAAATGAAAACACTCTTAACACTTGCCAGTGTTAGCGCAATACAGTGCGATAAAGAATTAAAACAGTATTACGAGAAAAAAGTTGCAGAAGGTAAACCAAAACTGGTAGCTTTAAATAATGTTAGAAATAAGATTTTGTCAAGAGCTTTCGCAGTGGTAAAAAGAGGAACACCTTATGTCGAATTACAAAAATTTGCAGCATAGTAAAAAGGTCTTTAAATAATTAGGTTTTGACCTTGGAATACGTATATGGTTTGTTGCGTGTTTCAAGCAACCAATTTAGTAAATAATTACGGACAAAGAAAGTCCGCGAGGACTTTCGTAAGTGGGCGAGAAGCCAGCAATAAATTATATACGTTGTGTGTGCCCAGCATGGGCATCTTTTAATTTACGGAAAGGTAAATAATTAATCTAGAGGGTGCAAGTCCCTTATGCGCAGGAGTAACGTCTTGAAGCATTAGTAAGTCGCAAGGGTGGTAATCGCGAGGTTACATCTGAAGGAAGCGAGACTACAAAACTCGGTACTGACGAACAGAAATCGTATACAGAGGCATAGTTATTCGGGTAAGCAAGCACATCATTGTAACGCCCAAACAGTAACAAAAGGGTAATTATGTAGATACGGCAGTGATTGAGTGAAAGAGGATGCCATTACCTGGGGAGGTCTCCAAAGTTACGAGTTGACTATATGGAGAAGTCAGCAGAGGTCATAGTACTTACAGGAAACGAGTTGAGGCAATACCTCAGAAGGTCTCACAAGTAAGGAAGGGCTGAACGTAATTCTCTTCAAAATTCGCATAGGAGCACTAGTGGTAGCCTATGCCTAAATTAGAAGATAGTGCCAAGGGTGAAAAGAGCTTTGGCGTGATGATTTACGAACCGCCGTATACGAGACCCGTATGTACGGTGGTGTGAGAGGCGCACTCCGGCTATTTTAGTCGGAGCCGTCTACTCGATTGCCCACAGTTGTTTTAAAGGGATAAATAATTATTAAAAATTCTTTCCATGTCTTCATTATATTCATTCATTGTAGCTATAAATTTATTACCATTAGTATTTGAGGTAATTATGTCATCATCTAAAATGCTATTCCATATCAGATCACTGTAAATTGAGGTTTGAAGAACATTACAGAAATCTTTATATTCTGAAGAGATGTATTTAACCTCTAACATTATTTTCTTATATACTTTTTTACCTAATCCTAAATTTCTAAAAATCAAATCAACACCGTTTCCAGGGTTGTGAATTCTATTGTTATCGTTTTTATATATTTGAATTTGAATTTTTAAGCCATCATAATTTTTTTTAATGTCGCCATAAACCTCATAACTATATAGGTTTTGTATTTCCTCTATATCTTCAATTTCCTCTAATTCATTTAAGTCAATATTTTTTTCTAAAATTGAAGATAAATTGTTGTATATCAATAGAATATTTTCTGGAAAGATAATTTCGTATGTATCGTAAGAATCTGTTTCATTTTTTTTTAAAGAGAGTTCGTCATATTTCAAATTTTTCAGCAAATTAAGAAGTGTACTTTTTGAACTTTTGATTTGGTTTAAAACTTCTTTAACTTTTTTTGCATTTTGGATTCTTACATTTGGCATATTTAATAATTTGAAAATATTTTTGTTAAGTTGTTTGGATACAGCATTCTTGGATTCAGTTTTTCTATTGTGGGCAACTCGTTATATGGAAACTTTTGTTGCGGATATCCCCTAAATATTGCGGGATATCCGCACTTTTTGTTCCTGATTGTGGTTGTGAAAGGCGAAGCTACAATTTAAAAAATTGTCTCACAATACGTAGAACTACGTATATTTTTTCACGTTAAACTTGATCAAAAGTATAGTAACTATTTATAGTTGTTTTACGGAAAACCTCAATTTTGGTAAATATTTTCAAAATGCTTGAGCAACGATTTCTTTTTAATCGTTTGTAAAAGATAGCCAAAACTAACTGTGAGATTCTGTACTTGTTTTTTTGTAATTAAGAATAGATGATGTATCAATTGTGGTGCGTGCTGATAATCTAATGGTTGTTATTGTTGATAAGCTTAAATTACACGCGTTTTAGTTTAAGAAGTGATATGTGTTTAACCTTTGTATGGTAATGGGCTTAAAATAGGTTGTAATACAGCGTATATAAAAAGGGAGTGTTTACTAACAAAGCGATAGGTTGCTTGTTTTTTGACTACGGTGTTTGTGCTGTGTTTTTATTTAGTTTGTCAATGGCTAATGCTTTTTTATAAAATGCTCTAAAATCGTTTTGATTATATTTTACTTGCATGGGAGATAACACATCATATAATCCTAAACGACACCAGTCCCAAAGCACAGTGTCAAAATTATAGGTGTATATAAGTATCAAGATTGTAAAGTATCCTACTGTTTTTTAATATAGACATAAAAAAAAGCATCCTTAATGGATGCTTTTTACTAAAAATAAATGTGTCGTTTATTGTATTTCAATAGGGAAAATAGCTATAACATCCGTTGCACCACCAGCATTAGTAATATCTCCACCGGCTACACCATCGGCAGATTTACTTGGTTCGTGACGTAAAATAATTGTCAAATCTCCTTCTGTATCTGCATCAACTGTAGTTAAAGTAAATGCTAAACCTAATGGGTCGCCATTACCATCAACATCTAAATAAGTAAATGTCGCCATATCATTTGATGTACTGTAAAAAAATTGATGATCGTTACTTTCTTCTTCAATTTCTTCATTAATCAATTCTGCAGGAGATACTGTTTCATTTAATAATACTAAAGTACCATTATAGGTTGTATTTAGGGCCAATGGAGACGATATATCATAAACAGGTGCGTCAGGTCCATCACCATCTAAATCACGGTACTCAAGGGTAATAGCTTCACTGCCTCCAACAGGTGTAAGTGTAGCGGTTAATGTTGTAATAACTTCTTCTTCATTGACAGGTTCTGGGTTTGTAGAATCGTCATCGTTAGAACATGCTGTAAATACGACTAAAGCTAATAGTGCTAGAGATAATTGTTTTAAGTTTTTCATTTTTTTAAAGTTTTGAGTTAATAATTTAATTTTAATTGTAACATTATATTTCTTCCTAGATCATCAGCAAAATAACGTAATCTATTCAGGTTTTCTCGGTAATTGGTATTCAATACATTTGTAATATTTAATCCAATATTTAAATTAGTTTTTTTAGAAATATCTAAGGTAATATTACTTTGTAAATGCAATAAATGATAGGTGGGAGGCGTCGTACTAACGTCAACCAAGACCATTTGTTGCGTTGTTGGAATGTATACTTCAAAATTATTATTGGGATAGTCATTTTGTCTAAAGACTAACTCACTTTGTAATTCTGTTTTAAGTTTTAACCATTTTGGGTTAGAGTAACCAATACTATTTACTGTTTTTAAAGACGGCATATCAATTAATGCCCGGTCTTGACTAATATCTTTTCCTTTTGTAATAGACGATTTGTGTTTTAAAAACCATTGGTCATTAAAATTATAATTAACAGTAATATCTAATCCGTAAATCGCGGCATTGGTTTGATTGTAACTCCACACAGGAAACGCGCCACGTATGGATGTTTCTGTCCCAGTGGGTTCGATAAAAATGTAATCTTTGATGTGATTATAAAATGCTTCAAAGTTTAAAGATAAATCGTTTTTAGTATAGTTATAAGTACCAGAAACACGATTAGAGGTTTCCTGCTTTAAACGTAAATCCCCCAATTCTATTCTAGCTGCCGAGTGGTGTAAACCGTCACTAAACAATTCGGACGGGTTAGGGGCACGATTAGATAGTCCATAATTAAATATAAAGCTATTATGCGTATCTAATTGGTACGACATACCTGCCGAAGCGGATATATTAGAATACTCAAAAACAGGATTGGTTAATAGTTGCGTGCCTAAATCGTCAATGACTAAATCGGCAAAGTCGGTATCATAATTACGCTCGTTCCAACGACTAGTTATATAAAATTTTTTGGCATCAATTTTATTATAATCGTAACGTAGACCAAAATCCATATGGATGCTGTTGTTTAATCTAATATTAGAAATTACAAAGGCACCTAAATCATACTTGTCATAATCAGGTATTAAACGTCTAACACCAGTTTCTGGATCTGCAAAATTATTTTGATAACCAGCATTTACTCCAAAATTGTATGTTATGTTACTGTTTGAGTCTAATTTAACGGACGTTTTTAAAGTATGCGTTTTTAAAGTTAAATCTATTGCAGGGGTATCTCTATCATCACCAACACGAATATCATATTCCAAACGATGATTATTCTGATAATCATATTGCAGGTCTACACGTCCAAATGTTTTGAAACGTTTATAAAATTCGGTTTTAAAAACTTGATGTGTCACGTCTTGTTTAGGGGCGTTAATATCGTAGCTAAAATCTTCAATCACGGAAGGTTGTTGGTTGTTAATCGCATTAACTAAATCTTCGATGTTTCCAATGTGTGAGGCTCTTAAAATGGCGATCTCATTATCCAAATGGCTATAATAGACATTAAAGCCTTTCTCGAAGGTTTTAAAACCACCATTAACAGAAAACCCTTTGGTATTTAAACCTGTATTGGTCAAATTGTAATCTGGTGTTTCAAAATCTCCAAAACGTTTTATAGAGGCTTGGGCCCCCACATACCATCCTTTTTTGTAGGTTTTAGTTAGTGACGTATTGGCGTTGTAACCTCTACCATTGGTTTGACCACTTAGTATGGTTTTTCCGTAAAGCGAATCTTTTAAACTAATTTTTGAAGGCTTTAATATTATCACACCACCAATGGCATCTCCACCATAAGCTAAGGCATTAGCGCCTTTAATAACATTAATGCTTCCTGCTGTATTTAAATCGATATTTGGTGCATGTTCAATTCCCCATTGCTGGTCTTGAAGTCTCACACCATTAGTCATCACAATTATCCGACTACTATGTAAACCATTAATTACAGGCTTGACTATGCTATTACCGGTGTTGATAGAGGATACACCACTAATTTGCTTTAAAGCATCTCCTAAATTAAGGGAGCTAAAACGATCAATGGTTTCGGTTTTTAGGACAGATTCTTGAGTAGTTTTAGTTAATTTAGAACTTGATACGCCCGTAACTTGGACCTCGTTTAGCTCTTCAATATGGTGTTCTAAATTAATGTCCACAAACGTATTGCCTTCAATGGTAACAGGTACTGTTTTTGTTTCGCATGCTAAATGAGAAACCACAATAACTATTGGAGCATTGCAAAGCGCAGTAACAGAAAATTGTCCATTAACATCAGTAGTGGTATACTTGTTTAGACTTTCAATAAAAATGGTGGCATTTATAATAGGTGAACCATCATGAAAATCAAGCACTTTTCCCGAAAGGGTAGCACTACAATCTTGACCTTGTGACCAACTGAATATACAGCAGCACAAAATCATCATATAATATTTCATTGTAATAGAATTTAGTTTAAATAATTACTTATTTTAAACTAAAACAGGAGGCCCCCGAAGCGTATACGATAATTGCTGATGATTATAGTTGAAGTTATATAATGTCGTATTAATATTAGAGAAGTTGGGCGTACTATTTATAAGGGAAACTTCAAATGTAGGATAGTACTGTGTATTGAGTTTAAATTTGAAAAATTCGCATTCTAAATCTATTTGGTGCATATGATTAGTTGAATAATCAGTACACACCTCGTGCTTATGATTTTCAAAAACATGCGTAAACTTAACAGCAGACGGTAACATCACAGCTAATAGAAGGACTATTGCTGCAATTTTAAACGCGATGTGCTGTTGTTGTTTCAATTAATCTACAAATTTACCTAAACCAAAACGTCTGATCATTTTCTTCTCAAATTCCCAAAAGAATCTGTGCTGACCAGAAAGCCAACCAAAACAAACTAACATTATTTGATAAAAGATTATGCCAATGATAACGTATAAAGTCCAATAGACAAAAACATTTAAGTTTTCTTTAGTAATTCCAAGCCAATAAATTATTGGTCTTCCAATAAATACAGAAGAACTTCCGGTAACCGCAAACACCATAAAAATGCGAATCATTTCCCATTTATAATCGACTTTCCATTTATTTTCTAGTTTTTTAAATAGAAATAAAAAGAGTTTTAATAGGGCATAGGTTATTAGTAGTGCTAAAACAACGGTCAATATTAGATTATTGTTAAACAGTAGTTTAGCCAGTTTAAAGCTAGAGTATGCTAATCCTAAAAGCCCAAGAATAGGGAATAGGAGTTGCCAATTTTGTTGGATCTCCCAACGTGTTTTAAATTTTTCCATTGCAATTTTTGTCGAAGCAAAGGTATAGAAATGCCTTTAATTAGGAGGTATACGACCACCTAAAAGATTTTGGTTATATCTATTTTGAAAATACACAAAGTAGTTATATAATTGGTAATTAACATCATAACCATAATCTAAGTTAGCGCTATAATCAATCTGCATTTCGTATAAGTTAGCCTTAAAACGTTGTGGTTGTAGGACGCGACTATTCCAAGTGGTAACATAAAACATATTTTTGTTTTCTAAATACTGCTGAGAATAAAAACCTTTAGGTTTTGCCCGACTGACTAACCAAGTATTAAAACCGGGTTCTATGATAAGTATTTCGTAATCGTCGCTATTAACGCTAATGGTATCGCCAACTTGAGCGTTAGTTAGGTCTTTGCTAGTTATTTTTTTACTAGTGGCACAACTAAACGCTATTAAAAGTAGAGCCACAATTACAACTAAGTGTTTCATAACGTTTTGTTTTTACTAAAAATACAACATATTTTGTGTTTTATAAAACAAAAAAAAGCCAAACTTATGTTTGGCTTTTTTATATTATAAGGGTATTGGATTATTTTCCAAAAAGTCCACCAAGTAAACTTCCTAATCCACCACTTTTATTACTTGATCCTCCAAGTACCATTCCTGCAACATCATCAATGATGCTACCGTCACCGTCACTATCTAGCATTTTTTCAAGAAAACTTTGCTCTTGTGTCACTGCACCTTCAGAACTAGCACCACCAAGTAAACCACTAAGTAAACCACTGATTCCGCTTGAAGATGTCACGTTGTTTTGTGACGCTTGTTTACCTAAAACACCCATTAATAAAGGTGCTGCTACTTTTAGTATGTTTGCTACAGATCCTGTGTCTAATCCAGATTTTGCTCCTAAAACTTTAGTGACATTGTCTTTTTTAGCCCCTAAAACGTGACCTAATATTTTATCTCCATCGTTTGATACTTCTTCGTTAACGCCACCTCCAAAAAGGTCTCCTAAGTTATCTAAAATACCTCCGTTATGCTTGCCTTGTATTGCACCCATTAATCCCTCAGCACCTTCTGGTGTTGAAGCATTGCGTTCCATTGCTTTCATAAGCACTGGTAAAGCCATGGTTAATAAGCTTCCTGTTTTAGCCTCGTCGGTACCCGTTGATCCTGATACACCGCTAATGATTGATTTCCCTAAATCAGAGTTTAATAAGTCGAAAATTCCTGCCATTTGAATAAAAAAATTAATAGTTAGTAATAATTATACTTCTAAATTACAAAAAAAAGCCACATTTTAACAATGTGGCTTTTTAAAAATTTTACACTTTAAGAATAATAGACGAATTGTGCTATTTATCCGTTTAAAAGTATATTTTTGATTTGTGTTGCTAATTCTGTACCAATACGATCTTGTGCTTCGTTAGTGGCAGCACCAATATGTGGTGTTAACGAAATTCTACCATTCATTAATAACTGTACTGCTGGCGTTGGTTCGTTTTGGAAGGTATCTAAACCAGCAAATGCTAATTTACCGCTTTCTAATGCCGTCACTAAGTCTACTTCATTAACCACACCACCTCTGGCAGCATTAATAATAGCAGACCCGTCTTTCATTAAATCAAATTGTGCTTTACCAATAACGTAGTCTTTTTGAGCAGGCACGTGTAGCGTTACAAAATCCGATTGCTTTAAAACGTCATCCATAGCTTCTGTTTTAATATTGAATTTTACGGATTGTCCATCAAAAAAGTCAACACTAACGTCGGCTGCGTCAATAAATTTATCTGCAGCAATAACTTTCATTCCTACACCTAAACCAATTTTAGCGACTTCTTGACCAATACGACCAAATCCGATAACACCAAGTGTTTTTCCTCTTAACTCAACACCTTTAGCATAATTTTTCTTCAATTTTTTAAATTGAGAATCCCCATCTAATGGCATAGCTCTGTTAGCATCGTGTAAAAATCTGACACCACCATAAAGATGCGCAAATACAAGTTCTGCTACAGATTGCGATGACGCAGCTGGTGTATTAATAACGTGTAGCCCTTTTTCTTTAGCATAGGTTACATCTATATTATCCATACCAACACCACCACGACCGATGATTTTTAAGTTTGGACAGGCATCAATTAAGTCTTTTCTTGCTGTTGTAGCACTTCTAACTAATAGGACACTAATATTGTTTTCGTTGATATAATTTATCAATTGTTCTTGAGCAACGGTTGTTGTGTTTACTTCAAAACCCGCTGCTTCTAATGCATCAATTCCACTTTGTGATACACCATCGTTTGCTAATACTTTCATTTGATTAATTTTTTATTTTTAATTTGAGTAAGTACAGCCACTAGGACTGCTTATCGCAAACCGTTTAAGCTTTACTTTCTAATTCATTCATAACTTCTACAAGTACTTTAACGCTATCTAGTGATAAGGCGTTATACATACTTGCTCTATAACCTCCAACACTTCTATGACCATTTAAACCGTTAATTCCGGCTTCTTTCCACATGGTGTCAAACGTTTCTTTTAAATCATCGTTTATTAAGGTAAACGTCGCATTCATATCAGAACGGTCTTCTTTTGCAGCAAACCCTTTAAATAATGGGTTTAAATCAATTTCAGAATACATTAAACGTGCTTTTTTGTCGTTTTCCTTTTCAATTGCTTTAATACCGCCTAAGTCTTTTAACCATTGTAACGTTAACATGGACGTGTATACCGCAAATACAGGAGGTGTATTAAACATACTACCTTTGTCAATGTGTACTTTGTAGTCTAGCATTGATGGGATTTGACGAGATACTTTTCCTAAAATATCTTCTTTAACAACGATAAGCGTTGTACCAGCTGGACCCATATTTTTCTGAGCACCTGCATAAATTAAATCGAATTGAGAAAAGTCTAATGAGCGTGAAAAAATATCACTACTCATATCACATATTAATGGGATTGGAGATTTTGGAAAACTCTTCATTTGTGTTCCAAAAATAGTGTTGTTAGAAGTACAGTGGAAATAATCATAATCTTTAGGGATATCATATCCTTTTGGAATATAATTATAGTTTTTGTCTTTAGAAGACGCCACTTCTAAAATATCACCATAAATCTTAGCTTCTTTGATTGCCTTGTCTGCCCAGGTTCCTGTATTTAAATAGGCTGCTTTGTTTTCTAAAAGATTTTGAGCTGCCATTAAAAACTGCATACTTGCACCACCTTGTAAAAATAAAGCTTTGTAGCCTTTACCTTCTAGGCCTAACAATTCTAAAGCTAAAGATCTAGCTTGCTCCATAACGTCCACAAAGGACTTACTTCTATGCGAAATCTCGATTAATGATAATCCGTTATCAAAATCAAGTAAAGCTTCTGATGCTTTTTGTAATACTTCTTTAGGTAAAACGCATGGTCCTGCGCTAAAATTGTGTTTTTGCATGAGTACAAATTTTATTTTCTGTTAGAACAGAAATTATATTTTTTCAGTTAACAAAGGTGCTAATTATTGATTTAAAATAAGTTAAGAATATAATAATTTATTAACTAGATTGCTAACAAAAATGCAATAGTATCGACATTGTCCGCATAGTCTGAAAGTTCTGGTTTTTGTGTTTTTCCAAACGGAATTTCGGTGTCATTAAAACCATCCGCTACGATACATTGTATTAAGTCTTGATCAGTATCTATTTTTTGTTTTAGACTCTCTGTAGAATCGTAATACTCGTAAAACACTGTAGCAATAGGTGAGGCGTAGCTTTGATCTTCTTTAATCATTAAGAATCCATTTTCTAGCATGTCAAATTCACTCATTATATATACCGCTTTATTATAATCGTAATTATTAGCATATTTAGAGTCGTTAATAATAGGATTCCATTTATACATCGCTGCAAAGAAGGCATCAAAATTATAGTCTTTTGGTATAAAAAACTTGGATACATTTCTGCAACCTAAACCGTAGTATCTAAAAATGTCCTCCGATAGCGCTTCTAGTTGCTCGTTAGTTTCATTTCCGGTTAATACGGCAGCCGAATTTCTACTTTTTCTAATAATAGACGGTTTATTTTTAAAATAGAATTCAAAATAACGGGCTGTATTATTACTACCTGTAGCGATAACCGCGTCAAACTGTTCTAGTTTGTCTTCCGTAAATTTTATTTGTCCTTTTAAATCAGGTAAAACATGTTCTAAGTATTTTGCTAAAAAGGGTAGGAGATGCTTGTCATTGGAGGATTGTTTAGCTAAAACATGATGTCCTGTGGCTAAAACACACAAAAAGTCATGAAACCCGACCAATGGTATATTACCTGCCATAATAATGGCAACCGTTTTGGGTTGCACTTGCGATATAGTATAAGCGCTTAACCAGTCTTTAATATGCTTTTCTGACAATTGAGAACTCCAACCGTCTAAAGCAAACAAGATGTTTTCTTGCGTAAACCATCCGTTATGTTCTTTAGCTAACTTAATTTGATGTTTAAATCCATCGAAAAATAAATCGTTGTGGGGGACGTTTTCTTTTTTTTCTATGCCTTTTGAAGAAAATTGGCTAATAAAATGGCCTAATTGTATAAAAGCTTCAGTAATGTGATCTTTGTTACTCATTATTATTTGTATAACACCTTTTTTGGCTTTATTTTTGTATCGCAAAGTTAAGTAAACAAAAAAGATTAAAAAACGCTATGGCAATTATTATAACAGACGAATGTATTAACTGTGGAGCTTGTGAACCTGAATGCCCAAATACGGCAATTTATGAAGGTGCTGACGATTGGAGATACAAAGATGGAACTAGCTTAAATGGTAATTTAGTTTTAACTGATGGAAAAGAAGTCGATGCAGACGAAGCACAAGAGCCTATAAGTGACGAGATTTATTATATTGTACCAGATAAGTGTACAGAGTGTGTTGGTTTTCATGAAGAGCCGCAATGTGCTGCAGTATGTCCTGTAGATTGTTGTGTGCCTGATGACGAGCATGTAGAAAGTAAAGACACCTTATTAGGAAAGCAAAAATTTATGCATCCTGATGGATAATTAATTTATTATAAAGTAAAAAAAACTCAAGTTAACGCTTGAGTTTTTTTTATTTTTAATAGATTAGATTAGGAGTGATTTATTAAAAAGGGCATATCCTTATATTAAAGACAAAAAAAATGCCGCTCGATTTGAGCAGCATTTTTAAAATATAATATTTAATTACTTAGAATTTATAATTTACTGATAAGTTAAACATTGTTCCTAGTTGACTAAAATGGAACCCATCATAAGTCATTTGAGAGTAACGTTGGTTAAATGTAATTAAGTTAGATTGGTTTTGAGTTGCTGCAGCATCTGCAAGGATAGCATCTCCAGCAGCATTTTCTGCTTTAAACTCCCATTCAGGTAATACATTTAAAAGGTTATTGACATTTAAAGAAAGCGTTAACTTTTCTGAAGCATTAAAGTTAATCCCTAAATCGGTAACAATTTTAGGAATAAACTCTGTACGTAAATCAGTGCTCAATCCTTGTTGCTTGAAGGTTGTTTTACCAAAATAAGTGTTATTTAAAGAAAATCCGAATTTTCCAATATCATAATTAGCACCTAAAATCCATTTAGTTTCTGGTCTAGAAGTAAAAAATAAGGCTTCTTGTGTAGCGTTAATTACAGATTGTCCGGAATTAGCAACTAAGGCAATGTCCTTCACAGCGCCATCTCTTTCGTTTGTAATGGTATAGTTACCTGATAAGTTAATATCTAAATCACCTTCACCGATTCCAATATTTTTCTGACTTAAAACGATGTCAATACCTGAAGTTTTAGTGTCTATAGCATTAGAAAAGAAACTAACATCACTTAAGTTGTTGTTTCTTAAGATGTCATCTAAAGCAGTTGTACCAATGTTATTTCCGTTAGCATCAAAAGCTGTTCCTGTAATTTCAGAACCTAAAACAATTCTGTCTTGTACATTAATACTATAGTAATCGACAGTAAATGTTAAGTTGTTGGCTAGTTTACCACCAAACCCAATAGTAAAGTTATTAGAGGTTTCAGCATCTAATTCTGGAATACCTAATAACTTGGCTTGTGTTGATACGTTGTTTATTAAACCTCCAACTTGAATCCCTTGTCCAGCGACAAAACTATATTGTGCTTTTTGAGTATAGATTTGATGTAATGTAGGAGCTCTAAATCCTGAAGATATTGAGGCTCTAGCGGTTAAGTTGTCTGTGATTTTATAACGAGTACTAAATTTGTACACAAAAGTGTTTCCAAAATCAGAATAATTTTCTGTCCTAACGGTACCACTTAATAAAAAGGCATCAGATACATCATAATCTAAAGAGAAATAAGCACCAATATTGTAGCGGTTAAATTTACCGGAGTTCTCAGGACTATTTCCTGAAAAAGAATCTGCACCACCACCATCATAAGACGCTAATTCGCCTTCGATGACTTCAAAAGTTTCATTTCTAAATTCAGCACCAAAACCAACACTTACTTGGTCAGATAATACTCTTGAAATATCAATATTACCGACGTTATGTGTGAATTTTGTTCCTCCTGGATTAAATGATTGTTGACTGTTTTCTCTATATAATTCTGTAGGTTCAAATCCTTCTCCTGGGTCAACTTGACCATTCCCATTAGCATCATCAAAAGTTGGTACAAAAACAACATTCCTGTTATGAGATTGACTAACCGTATACGTTTGCGTGTTTCCACCTGTTGTGTAACTTAAGTCAACATTCCATTCGTTTATTTTTGTTTTAACACCTACGGTACCATTGTAATCGTTTAATAAACCTTCAAAAGTAGGAGTGTAACCATCGTATCCTCCAGCAGTATTAGGGTTGTCTCCAGGGAAAAAATCAGCTAAATAAGGGTCAGCTTCAACAGATCTCCAGTACGGTGTTCTATTGTTTGCAAAACTATTTACTTTTTTATAGACATAGGCTGCGTTAAAGTATAGTTCGGTATTATCTGCAACATCAAAACCTCCATTGATCAAGAATTTTGAAGCAGCATTTTCAGGAGAACCATTGACGTTATCTGCATCGGGATTACGACTCAAATATTCGTTAATTTGAGCTGCTCCAGCAGCGTTATCTGCGGTAATGGAAGCTGCAGTAGCACCGTTAACGTAATTATCAGGATCAGTAGGGTCTACAAAAATAAAATCGGCATATTCACCTCCTTCTAATGGTTCTCCATTTACCCCAAGATTAGAGGTTCCTCCATCAACAGTTCCAGGTCTATTTGCTAAATTAGTTTTAGAAAAGTCTATTGTGTAGTTGATAAATCCTTTATCATCTCCTACGGTTGTTCCATTATTTACAGAAATACCAACCATTTCGCCATCACCTTCACTAGTAATACCAGATCTTAATGTAGCAGACCCAAAGTTTGTATTATCTTTTAGTATGATATTCATTACTCCAGCAATCGCATCAGATCCGTATTGTGCAGAAGCGCCATCACGCAAAATTTCGACACGTTTAATAGCGTCGGTAGGTATTGCTGAGATATCTGCACCGGTTTCTCCACGACCTGGAGAGGTTTGTGTGTATAATAAAGCACTTAAGTTTTTACGTTTTCCATTAATTAATATCAATGTTCTACTTGGTCCCATATTTCTAATTTCATAAGGGTCTAATAAAGAAGTGGCATCATTAACAGGGGTTTGTACTGTATTAAAAGAAGGGATTCTGTACTGTAATGCCTTGTCAAATGTAGGTTGGCCGGTAGAGGTTAATTCTTTTATGCCGACAACATCAATAGGTAGTGCACTATTAACATTACTTCTAGGAGCGGTTCTTGATCCGACTAATACGACTTCGTCTAAAGTTTCGCCACTAGCCATAATAATGTTTATGTCTGTTTGACCATTAACAATTACTTCCTGGGTATCGTAACCTACATAGCTAAATACAAGTGTAGCACCATCGGCAACATCTAACGAATATCTTCCGTCAAAATCAGTAGTTGTTCCATTACTGGTGCCTTTTTCGATAACATTTACAGTAGGGATACCAAAGTCGTCATCGCCGGTAACAGTTCCGGTGACATAGGTTTGGGCGTTTGCAAAAGCTACTGAGAGAAGTAGCAAAAACAATAGTTTTAGTTTTTTCATTTTTATAGGTTTTAATTAATTAGACACTAAAATATGTTAAAATTTTAACAAAGCAATATTATATCTTCAGTATTTTACCTTTCAAACTGTGTTTTATGTATGTAATTTGCTTTTTTCTTGCTTAAATTTTACTGATAATGTGAAAAAATTAAATATATATTAAGGTCTTAATTGTTTCCGAGATAGTACTATATTTGCAGCCTTAAATTATCATAAATTTTTTGTACATGAAAGCAGGTATAGTAGGATTGCCAAACGTTGGGAAGTCAACGTTATTTAATTGTTTATCTAACGCAAAAGCACAAAGTGCAAACTTTCCGTTTTGTACTATTGAGCCTAACATCGGTGTGGTAAATGTGCCAGATCCTAGATTGGAAAAATTAGAAACTTTAGTTAACCCAGAACGTGTATTACCAGCAACTGTAGAGATTGTTGATATTGCAGGGTTAGTAAAAGGCGCAAGTAAAGGTGAAGGTTTAGGGAATCAGTTTCTAGGAAATATTAGAGAGACTGATGCTATTTTACATGTATTGCGTTGTTTTGATAACGATAATATTATACATGTTGATGGTAATGTAGATCCTATTAGAGATAAGGAAACTATTGACATGGAGCTACAACTTAAAGATTTAGAGACTGTAGATAAAAAATTAGATAAAGTTAAGCGTGCTGCAAAAACAGGAAATAAAGAGGCTCAAAAAGAAGAAGCTGTTTTGCTAAAACTTAAAGCTGGTTTAGAAGCTGGTTTATCGGTAAGAGCATTAGAATTTTCTGACGAGGATTTAGAGGAGTTTGTTAATCCTGCACAATTAATTACAGGTAAACCTGTATTATATGTGTGTAATGTAGATGAAGAAAGTGCGGTTTCTGGAAATGCTTACGTGGATCTTGTAAAGGATGCTGTTAAGGACGAAAATGCTGAAGTAATTGTTTTAGCAGTAGGTACGGAAGCTGATATTAACGAGTTGGATGATTATGAAGAGCGTCAAATGTTTTTGTCTGATATTGGTTTGGAAGAACCAGGGTCTGCTAAATTGATTCGTTCTGCTTACAAGTTATTAAATCAACAAACGTATTTTACAGCAGGTGTAAAAGAGGTGAGAGCCTGGACTATAAATGTAGGATCTACTGCACCTCAAGCAGCAGGAGTTATTCATACGGATTTCGAAAAAGGATTTATTCGTGCGGAAGTTATTGGATATGATGACTATGTGGAGTATGGTAGTGAATCTAAAGTAAAAGAAGCAGGAAAAATGAGAGTAGAAGGTAAGGCGTATGTCGTTAAAGACGGGGATGTAATGCATTTCTTATTTAACGTATAAAGATTATTGCTCTTGCAATAAAACAAGCTAATTTACTTGTTTTATTTTTAAAATATAAAGCACTAAAACGAGATGAATTTTCATCTCGTTTTTTTTATTTCACAACCTTTGATTTATGCCTCTAATCCAATTAAAAACAGTAATAGATTCAGATATTCAAACCTGTTTTTATCTGTCTAGAAATATAGATTTTCATAAGGATTCTATGGCGCATTCTAACGAAAAAGCTATAGCAGGAAAGACTTCAGGGTTAATTGAGTTAAATGAATGGGTGACCTGGGAAGCGTCTCATTTTGGTATCAAACAGAAGTTAACGTCTAAAATAACGGTGTTGGATGCGCCTTATTATTTTGTAGATGAAATGGTCTCCGGAGCCTTTAAAAGTTTTAAGCACGAACATATTTTTGTTTTTGAAGACGGTAAAACACTTATGACGGATAAATTTTGGTTTAAATCACCTTTTGGAGTGTTAGGCCGATTGGCAAATACTCTGTTTTTAAACAAATACATGACCACACTATTAAAAACTAGAAACCAATATTTAAAGGATAAAGCAGAATCTGTTAAAAATTAACCTTCTGAACAATAATATCTATTTATTGTTAATTACTTTATTGCTTCAAGGTTTCATTTTTTAAAGGGTTATATTATATTAGCAACGTATCTCAAATCGCACCTAAATTTTATGTCAGAACAAACTAAATATACCGAAGACAATATACGATCATTAGACTGGAAAGAACATATTCGTATGCGTCCGGGAATGTATATTGGTAAGCTTGGTGATGGATCGTCTCCGGATGATGGTATATACATTCTACTAAAGGAGGTGTTGGATAACTCTATTGATGAGTTTGTTATGGGGGCTGGAAAAAATATTGAGATTTCTATCCAAGGGAGTAAAGTTATCGTTCGTGATTATGGACGTGGTATTCCGTTAGGTAAAGTCGTAGATGTTGTGTCTAAAATGAATACCGGTGGTAAGTATGATTCTAAAGCCTTTAAAAAATCAGTAGGATTAAACGGTGTTGGTACAAAAGCGGTAAATGCATTGTCTTCTTATTTTAGAGTGGAATCTTCTAGAGATGGAAAAAGTGCGTCTGCAGATTTTGCTCAGGGTAATTTAATGGACGAAGAGTTTTTAGAAGAAACGACACGTCGCAAAGGAACAAAGGTTTCTTTTATCCCGGATGAAATTATATTTAAAAACTACAAGTATAGAGCAGAGTATATTGTTAAAATGCTTAAAAACTATGTGTACTTAAACCCAGGTTTAACCATTGTGTTTAATGGTGAGAAGTACTATAGTGAAAATGGTTTAAAAGATTTATTAGCTGAAAAAATAGCAGAAACAGATTTACTATATCCAATTATTCATCTTCGTGGAGATGATATTGAAGTAGCGTTAACACATAGTAAAACGCAGTACAGTGAAGAATATAATAGTTTTGTAAACGGACAGAATACCACACAAGGTGGAACACACTTAAATGCCTTTAGAGAAGGGATCGTAAAAACAATTCGTGACTTTTTTGGTAAGCAATATGATGCGTCAGATATACGTAAGTCTGTAGTAAGTGCCGTAGCCATTAAGGTTATGGAGCCTATTTTTGAAAGTCAGACTAAAACAAAATTAGGATCTACGGATATGGGGGGCGAGCTTCCGACTGTGCGTACTTATATTACCGATTTTTTAAAAACATATCTAGATAATTATTTACACAAAAACCCTGACACGGCAGAGAAAATTCAACGTAAAATTTTACAGGCAGAACGTGAGCGTAAAGAATTATCAGGAATTAGAAAATTAGCCAAGGATCGTGCTAAAAAAGCGAGTTTGCACAATAAAAAACTACGGGATTGTCGTGTGCATTTTGGTGATATTAAAAACGAACGTAACTTAGAAAGTACCTTGTTTATAACGGAGGGAGATTCGGCATCAGGTAGTATTACCAAATCTCGAGATGTGAATACGCAAGCGGTGTTTAGTTTAAAAGGAAAGCCTTTAAATTGTTATGGGTTAACTAAAAAAATTGTTTACGAAAACGAAGAGTTTAATCTCTTGCAAGCGGCACTAAATATAGAAGAGTCATTAGAGGATTTACGGTATAACAATGTCGTAATAGCAACGGATGCCGATGTCGATGGGATGCACATTCGATTGTTGTTAATTACTTTCTTTTTACAATTTTTTCCTGAAGTTATAAAAGAAGGGCATTTGTATATATTACAAACGCCATTGTTTAGAGTACGTAATAAAAAAGAAACAATTTATTGTTATAGCGATCAAGAAAGACGGGATGCTATCGAAAAGCTAAAACCTAAACCTGAGATTACCCGATTTAAAGGTTTGGGGGAAATTAGTCCAGATGAATTTGTGCATTTTATTGGGGAAGATATACGATTAGATCCAATTATGTTGGACGACAATATGTCTATTGAAGACTTACTATCCTTTTATATGGGAAAAAACACACCAACAAGACAAGAGTTTATTATTGATAATCTAAAAGTTGAACTTGATTTAATCGAAGAGGATAAATAGATGATAGAAGAAAACGACGACCTAGCCAACGACGACTTAGTTAACGATAACCAAGATAATTTAGAGCATCAAGAACCGCAGGAAACCATTACCAGAATTACTGGTATGTATAAAGAGTGGTTTTTAGATTATGCGTCCTATGTAATATTAGAACGTGCGGTACCAGCTATTGAAGATGGTTTCAAGCCTGTGCAACGACGTATTATGCATTCCATGAAGGATTTGGATGATGGTAGATACAACAAGGTAGCCAATATTGTTGGGCATACCATGCAGTATCACCCTCATGGAGATGCCAGTATTGCGGATGCTATGGTGCAGATTGGACAAAAAGATTTACTGATAGATACTCAGGGAAACTGGGGAAATATTCTAACGGGAGATCGTGCGGCAGCAGCAAGATATATCGAAGCCAGAATTTCAAAATTTGGATTGGATGTTGTCTTTAATCCTAAAATTACAAAATGGCAATCGTCTTATGATGGTCGTCGTAAGGAGCCTACAAATTTACCTGTTATGTTTCCTTTATTGCTAGCGCAAGGAGGAGAGGGGATTGCGGTTGGGTTATCCACAAAAATATTACCTCATAATTTTATCGAGCTTATTGATGCGTCTGTAAAACATTTACAAGGGAAGCGTTTTACAATATTACCAGATTTTCCGACAGGAGGTATTGCAGATTGTAGTCAGTATAATGATGGACTCCGTGGAGGTAAAATACGCTGTCGTGCTAAGATTAGTCAATTAGATAAAAATACTTTAGTGGTTAATGAGTTACCTTTTGGTACCACGACCACATCGTTAATTGATTCGATATTAAAAGCGAACGATAAAGGGAAGATTAAAATAAAAAAAATTGAAGATAATACAGCTGCTACGGTAGAGATTTTGATTCATTTACCTGCAGGATTGTCACCGGACAAAACGATTGATGCTTTGTATGCTTTTACAGCATGCGAGAGTTCAATTTCGCCATTAGGTTGTGTTATTGAAGATAATAAACCACTATTTGTTGGGGTGACAGAAATGTTGCGTCGTAGTACAGATAATACAGTTGATTTATTAAAACAAGAACTTGAAATCAAGCTAGGCGAGTTTGAAGAGCAGTGGCACTTTGCTAGTTTAGAGCGTATTTTTATTGAAAATCGTATCTATCGTGATATAGAAGAGGAAGAAACTTGGGAAGGTGTTATTAAAGCTATTGATAAAGGACTTCAGCCACATATAAAACATTTAAAACGCGCGGTTACCGAAGAAGATATTACGCGTTTAACAGAAATTAGAATTAAACGTATTTCTAAATTTGATATCGACAAAGCACAGCAAAAAATTGATGCACTTGATGCGAGTATTGCGGAAGTAAAACATCATTTAGCACATTTAATTGAGTATGCTATTGCTTATTTTGTGAGATTGAATAAAGAGTATGGTGCAGGGCGTGAGCGTAAAACAGAATTGCGAGCGTTTGAAGATGTCGATGCGACTAAAGTTGTTATTAGAAATACTAAACTTTATGTAAATAGAGAAGAAGGATTTATCGGTACGTCTTTAAAACGTGATGAGTATATTGGTGATTGTAGTGATATTGATGATATTATTGCATTTACTGCTGAAGGTAAAATGATGGTTACTAAAGTGGATAGTAAAACCTTTATAGGTAAAAATATTATCCATGTGGCTGTGTTTAAGAAAAAAGATAAGCGTACTATTTATAATATGATTTATCGTGATGGAGTAAAAGGGGCTTCTTATGTCAAGCGTTTTGCGGTAACCTCAATGACAAGAGATAAAGATTATGATTTAACTAACGGTAATAAAGGGTCTAAAATCTGGTATTTTTCAGCTAATCCAAATGGAGAAGCGGAAGTGGTTGCTATTAGTTTGAGGCAAGTCGGTAGTGTTAAAAAGTTAAAATGGGATTTTGATTTTGCTGATATTTTGATAAAGGGTAGGGCGTCTAAAGGTAATGTGGTGACAAAGCATGCTATAAAAACGGTCGAGCTTAAGGAAAAAGGGATCTCTACATTAAAGCCGCGTAAAATATGGTTTGATGATACTGTTCAGAGGTTAAATGTTGATGGTAGAGGAGAATTGGTTGGGGAGTTTAGAGGAGAGGATAAGTTGCTTATTATAAATCAAAAGGGAATTGTTAAAACAGTGACTCCGGAAGTGACCTTACATTTTGATAACGATATGATTGTTATGGAAAAATGGGTGCCTAAAAAACCTATTTCGGCTATCTATTTTGATGGCGAAAAAGAACGGTATTATGTAAAGCGTTTTATTATTGAAAATGAAAATAAAGAAGAGTCGTTTATAACGGAACATGAAAAGTCGCAATTAGAAATTGTATCTACAGATTGGAAGCCGGTGGCTGAAATTGTTTTTGCTAAGGAAAGAGGGAAAGATAGAAAAGAAAATGAAGAAGTTAATTTAGAAGAATTTATTTCTATTAAAGGAATTACTGCCTTAGGAAATCAATTAACTAAAGATAAGGTGAATGCAATTAATTTATTAGATCCAATTCCCTATGAAGCTCCAGAAGAAATTCCTGCAGAAGAATTAGAAGAAGAGGTTGTTGAAGAAGATGTTATTTCTGAAAAAACTAAAATAAAGACGAAACTAGAACAAGAAATAGTCTCTGACCATGAGAATAAACATGATACTATGATTGAAAATAGTGAGGAAAAAACAAAATTAGATGATGACCCTAGTGATTTAGAATCAGATGATAATGGTCAAGCAAAACTATTTTAATTGAAGGTTTTAATCATTGCTAATTTACAAGGCTAAAATGACCTGTTTTAATAGAAATATTGTTGTTTTTGTCTGTTAGTTCAACTTTATACCAGTAGTCTGTCGATTGTAAAGGAGTTTCGTTGTATGTCCCATTCCAACCTTCTTGGTTGGATTGTAGGTTCATTGTATGTAATAATTTCCCAAATCGGTTAAATATGTTTATATTAACTTTGTTGTAAAAACTATCTGATAGTCCATGTATTTTCCAGATATCATTGTAGTTGTCTCCATTGGGGGTAATGTGATTTGGGTAGCCTATTAGCGATACTTCTGTTTGTATAGATGGCTCACAATTGTATTTATCTCTAACATAAACAGTATATATGCCGGGGCTTAAGTTTTTGAAGATATGAAGGTTGTTACTGCTAAAATAGACGTAGTTGTCTATCGAAAATTCATATGAGCTATTACCATCTATTAAAACAGATATGCTGTTGTTTTCAGCAACTATTTCATTAAAAGCAGGTGTTTCAGCATCAAGCACCTCAAAACTCTTAGAGAGTAGACAAACTATGCCGTTTTGATTTTTACTAACTGTGATGGTGTATATGCCTGCACGATTAATCTCAAAAAGCCTATCTGTAGATAATATGTTTCCATTACTATCTTCCCAATGCCATGTATTGTTTGTGTTAAGACCATCAAGGATTATGGGATTTTGTCTATTATTTGTACAAATTGTATAACTGTCTTCTAAATCTATAGCAATACTATCGTTTACAATTAGTTCTATAGGAGCGATACCAAAACATTCTTCTAAATCTGTTGTAATTTTAATCCAAATGGTTGTCGATACAGTGTCATAATAAAGATGTATTGCATTAGTGTTTGTTTGGGCATCCTGTAGACTGGTGTAATACAGGAGAGTATAGTTTTCTGATAACCCAAACTGATTTCTAATAGCATTACTCTTAGTTCTTAAATTAAAAGTTCCTTGATTGTTTGATAATATGTCATCAGAATCTTCACAAACAACCATAGTATCAATAGGATCTAAAATCGTATACGATGTTTCTATAAAAAAAGAACTTATAGAGGAACAGTTATCAGGATTAATATTTTTTACAAATATTTGCTCAGGATTTTGTGTGTTTTCATAAATTTCAGAATGGTCTATGGGGTTTTCATTATTTTCTGCATCTAATAAAGAATTGTAAAACACTTGTTGAAACTCAATATCTCTCGGATTATCTATAAAACTAAAAGAATCATTTAGGTTAAAAAAAGACGTTTGATCATTATCTATATCACAATTTGATATTGTTTGTCCTTCTGCCATTTGAGGTAAAGGAAAGACCTTTATTTGTTTGTATACTGTTGTTAAGTCGTTATTGATTGAAATAGTGGCTTTTAATACATATTCGCCTGCTGTAGTATATTGATGGGTTGGAGTAGAGGTGCTAGATGTTGTGCCATCTCCAAAATCCCAAACTACTGAATCGATTTCATCATAGGCCTCAATAGAAAAATCAAAAATTTGGTCAACACATCTATCTTTAGTAATGATTCTGTTTCTAAAAAAGGAAGAAATAAAATTTGGTAGTCCTTTGTAGGAATTACCAGATTCTAAGTTTAGCGATAAAAGTTGAAAATCGACTTCGTGATCTTCGTTTCCGGGATCGTTTATTACGCTTATGGAATTAGAAGCCATTAAATCGTCACCATTATTAAAAAAATGAGAAACATAAATTTTACCATTAGTAGCTAATTGTAATGATCCATGAGAATAATCAGAAGAAGAATCTAATATAATTCTGTTATCTAAATCCTCTTCCTCTTCTTCTTGATTAGATATGTTTACCTTAAGTTGAAATAAGAAGCTAGTTCCTGACGTGTGCCCTGTATAAAAAAAATGTTTAGAATCTTGAGAAAACTCTACGCCATAAGGTTTAATAGAAATTCCAAATAAATCGGTACTTATAGTGAAAAGATGAGTGAAACTTGAGTTTGCTATGTCAAAATGATAAAAATATAAATAACGGCCTTCATAATCTGCTACACAAACAGTTTCACCATTTGGTGAAATTTTCATTGCACCAGATGCTGATAAAGTTGGTAATACAGTAGAGCGTGTTGATGGGTAAGTAAGTCCGTTTTCGGTTAAATTAAATACGAAGAAGGTGTCCTTAATAGCATCAGGTAAAGCAGTAGCACTACCAAAAGCAATTATTTTGATTGCGTCATTTTGGTAATCATGTATGGCTGTGATTCTTTCGGTAGAAGAGCTATTTATTCTTGAGTTTTTAATTGTGACTTGTCCTAAAGGGGATTGGTCTGAAAACTCGACTATTGAATAAAATACTCCAGCGGTTAAAAGAGGATCTGTTCCTGGGGTAGATCGTGTGCAAAATATATAAAAAGTATTTTCATCACCAGGTTTTGGAACTATAATGGATGTTTGTGTGTTATTTGTATCTGATGCTAAGCCACTACCATTAGCCATTATTTCATGATTTTTATTCCAAACGGTAAATCCATTTGTATAAAATAGTAATTCGCCAGTTGGAGAAGAAATAGTTGAACAACCAGCAGGAGTATTAATGCTTCCATTGTTGAGTATTTCAACTGTTCCTTGATTAAAATCTATACCAGATTTATCTCCAAAGTACCAATTGTTAGTTTCGTTTTGCGCTATGGCAAACGTTGATAATAAAAGGAGTATTACATTTAATAATACGGGTTTTTTTTTGAAAAGAAAATACATATAGCGATATATTGTAATAATCAAAAAAGATACAATTTTAAAAATCAATATTAGTTTGGTGCTTAGTAAATTAACTAATTTTAACATTGTTTTGATTTATTTACGATGAATGCTAATGTAAAAGTCTAAAAAGACCAGTTTTAACATAATTATTACTGTTCTAGTCTTTTTTATTTGAATCTAAATCTATAGTGTATAATAGTTTTCCATATCTATTATAAATATCTATTGTTGCTTCGTTGTAAAAATTATAAGACAATCCGAAGATTTTCCAATAATCATTATAGGTATCTCCATTGGGGGTAATGTAGTTTGGGGCACCTATTATTGAAGGTTATTTTATTTTGATTTTTACTCACGGTTATATTCCGGCTTGATTTAGTTCAAAAAAATAATTTGTAGATAATATATTTCCACTACTATCATCTTCCCATTGCCAAATGTTGTTGGACGTTAAACCATCAAGAATTGTAGGGTTATCTCTGTTTAAACTGCATATCGTGTAGCTATCTTCTAAATTAATAGTAATGCGGTTGTTTACAATAAGCTGTATCGGGGTGACACTATAACACTCGTCCTAATCTGTTGTGATTTCCGCCATATAGTAGTTGATGTGCTATTGTAGTAGGCGTGCAATGAATTAGTGTTTGTTTGGGCGTCTTGCAAACTTGCGTAATACAATAAAGTATGACTGTCAGGTGGTTCAAATTAATTTCTTGTGGCGTTACTTTTATTTCTTAAATTAAAGGTTCCTTCGTTATTTAATAGAATACCATTAGAGTCTTCGGAAACAATTATTGTCTCTAAAACGGAGAAGGACGTTTCAATAAAAAAGAAGTTAATAGTATAGTAACCTTCGGGATTTATATTTTTAACAAAAATTTGCTGAGGATTTTCAATTGGAGATGTATTATTTTCAGCATATAAATAGGATCGATAAAATAATTGCTGGTAGTTAGTGTTTCCAAAATTATTGATAAAATCCGAGGCATCATAAAGATTAAAAAAGGATGTTTGATCACTGCAAGTATCGCAATTTAGATATAGTAAATCCATCTACCATATCCGATAAAGCAAATATTTTTGCTTGTTTGTAAGTGGTTGTTGTATCGTTATTAATTGAAATAGTTGCTTTTACAATATATTCACCTGAATTACTATATTAGTGGTTTGGGTTAATAGTACTTGACGTGGTGTCGTCACCAAATTCTCATAAAATAGAATCAATTATATCATAAGTATCATTAGAAAAATCAAAAGACTCGTTTACGCATTTGTCTTTTGTGATAATTCTATTTCTAAAAACGAAGGAATAAAATTGGGTAGCTCTTTATAGCTGTTTCCTGATTCTAGATTTAGAGATAATGATTGGTAATCGACTAAATCATATTAGTTTTTAGGATCACTAATAACACTTATAAAGTTCGAGGAATTCAAAGTGTCAGAATCTTGATTTGTAAAAAAATTAGAAACATAAATTTTACCGTCAGAAGCTAGCTGTAATGACCCATATTCATAATCGTAAGATGTCTCAAGTATTGGTTCGAAAATTCTACTGTAGATTAAAAAAAACCTGCGGTTAATAGAGGTGAAGTACAGGAATTACTCTTGTACAGAAAATATAATAGATGTTTTGATCTCCTGGTTTTTGAATAATAATTGATTTTTGGTTATAATTTATATCTCGAGCTAGACCAAAACCCTTATCTATGACTTAGTGGTTTTTATTCCAAACTGTTACACCATTTGTATAGAAAAGTAAGGCTCCGGTGTTAGTTGAAATACTAGGGCAGTCTGCTGGCGTATTCATACTTTCGTTATTGGCGACATTTTCATTTCCAAATATAAAATCAAGCCCTGCGTTTAAAAAAAAAACAATGATTAATCTCATTTCGAGACATTACATTTAGACTAAAAAAAATAGGACAAAAGCGATACTTTTACACTTCTTTCGCAAAACCACATAACACACCTGTTATTTTTGTAATATTTTAAGTATAGACTTAAGATGTACAGAAATATATTGAAGGAAATTAGTTTTTCTTACTAATCTTTTGATTCAGAAACTCTACAAGAAAAGAAAAAGCAATAGCGATATACAAATACCCCTTCGTTATGACGCCAACTGTATTGCCAAAAAGAAGTAGTGTGTGATGGTGTCCTGCCTCAGTAATTAGCATAAATCGAATCAGTATTAAAAAGGATAAGCCTAGTATTTGTATGCTGGGGTTGCTGTCTATAAAAAGTCTAATTTTATTAGCAAACACAATCATAATAACTATAGATGTAACAACAGCAATAATCATTACAAGTAGGTCTCAACTTTTTCTCTAATTTAGGATGTTGATTTATAAAGCAAAAATAATCCTCCAAAAAATAAAATTAAGGCTTGCCAGCTTAATTCCAAATGCATCTGAGGAAGAAGATCTACCTGAAAATATAGAAAATAAAGAAAAAAAACAAACTCCTACAATTAATAATAGCGCCAATGAAGATGATGATAATCAAGGGTTTGGTCTAGACGACAAAGGTCAAGTTACCTTGTTTTAAGTGTTAACCTTTTCATAAAGTAAAAAAAAAATAAAACTGCATCTACAGCAATTACGTAGGTAAAGAAAAGAATAAAATATTTTATAATTATGAAAACAACAAATTTAACAAAAACAGCAGCATTATCAATTTTGGTAGCAACGTCATTTTTTTCTTGTAGTGATGATGATAACGATGCAATTGAAATTAATGATGGTACACCAACATCAGTAGAATTATACACATCTAACAATGCAGATGGTAATATTACTGTTTATGATGTTACAGATCAGTCTGCTGTTACTACTAAAACGTTAATTACTGCAGGTATTGCTGCGGATGGAGTGTACTATGATTCTACTAACGATTTTTTATTACAAGCCTCTAGAACAGATTTAGGTTTAGAAGGTTATAACAATACTAATAATTTAGTTTCTGGTAGTACATTAGCGGTAGATGTTAATGGTACTAATGATATGCAAAGTCCTAGAGAAGTTGCAGTAAACGGAAACTTTATAGTAGTTGCAGATAATGCAGATGTAGATGGTGATCTTTTAACGCCAGACGGAAGATTATATATTTATACCAAAGAGGGTAACAACATTACATTACGTAATACAATTACAACATCTTTTAAATTATGGGGAATAACGTTTGATAACAACAATTTATACGCAGTAGTAGATGCAACTAATGAGTTAGCAGTGTTTTCAGACTTTTTATCTAACACTACAGACATGGCTTTAGCATCTTCTAAAAGAATTTTTGTTGAAGGAATTGTTAGAACTCACGGTTTAACTTTTGATGCTAGCTCTGATGTTATGATCTTAACTGACATAGCAGATGCAACAAATGGTCAAGATGATGGTGCTTTCCATTACATCGAAAATTTTACTTCTAAATTTAATGGAGTTGCTAACGCTGGTGCTTTAAGTGCTGCACAACAAGTAAGAGTTTCTGGTGCATCTACATTATTAGGTAACCCAGTAGATGTCGCTTATGACTCAGCAACACAAACAGTTTATATTGCGGAAGCTGGAAATGGTGGAGGAAGAATCTTAGCTTTTAATAATTTTCAAGCAGGAGGTAATATCACGCCAATTTTAAACAATAGCTTAGCTGCAGCATCTGCGGTATATTTGTCTAAATAATTAGATTCTAATTTATGAAAAAAAAAGACCATCGAAAGATGGTCTTTTTTTTATTTCTTCTATTTTCACTTTATTTCTTTTTACTTACTTTTTGATTAAGAAACTCTACAAGTAAAGAAAAAGCAATTGCAAAATACAAATACCCCTTCGGTATTGCGCCAACAGTATTACCAAAAAAAGTAGTGTTTGATAAGTGTGCTGCTTCAGTAATTAGCATAAATCCAATCAAAATTAAAAAGGATAAACCTAGTATTTGTATGCTGGGGTTGTTGTCTATAAAAAGTCTAATTTTATTAGCAAAAGCAATCATTATAGTTATCGAGATAACAACTGCTATGATCATTAATATTAAATTGTAGTTATGGTGTTCTGATAAGCCATTAGTCATTCCTACAGCTGTTAAAATAGAGTCTATAGAGAAGATGAAGTCTAGGATTAATATCTGCACTATAGCTTGATTAAATGATTTTATAACCTTTCCTTTTATTTCGTCTTCATCATGTGTTGGCGTTTCTACTTTTTCTCTAATTTCAGAGGTGGATTTGTATATTAAAAATAAACCTCCAAAAAATAGAATAAGGGCTTGCCAGCTAATTTCTAAATAAAGCCAGCTAAAATCTAATTTGTAAAAAGGTTCAGAAAGGCCAACTAAAAAAGACACAAAAAACAATAGAATAATACGTTGGACCATCGCTAATAATAATCCAATGTTAGTTACTTTAGAGCGTTGCTCTTCCGGAAGTTTATTGGCCGCAATAGATATGAATACAATATTATCTATTCCTAAAATTATTTCTAAAAACGTTAATGTGATTAATGCGAAAATAGCGTCGCTGGAAGTTATGAAGTCTAACATGATTTAATCTTTTTTATATGCAATTCCTTTTTGTTTATTAATTTCTCCAACATAAGAATATTCAAAAGTATAAGACGAATCTGTTGTCGTTAATATTTTTAAATGAACATCTTTGCGTTCTGCCATGTTTTTCGGGTTAATGGTTCTGTAAATAACTTCGCAATCATTAACCCATCTTACTTGAGAGCTGTCAATTTTACCATCGTAAATTTCGACTTGTAAGTTTTCGGTTCTTGTAAAAGTGGATTTATATATTTTGTCGGCTACTTTTACTTCACTGTAAAATCGTCCTGTTTTAAAATCTTTGCATTTACGCTCGACATTGTAACAGCTAAATAATGTAGGCAATAATAATAGGTATAAAAATTTAAGTTTCATCAGAAAAATGTTTATTACAAAATTAATCAAATGTTTGTTTAATATTCTAAAATTTCAAGCTTTCTATAATTCGCGTATTTGAAAAATTTATGGACTAGACTACGAATTCTTAAAATTTGAAAAATTCTAATGTCAACCATAAAAAAGGAATGTTGTTTAAAGATTTTAAATTTAATGTGTTTTTAGATCCTAAATTATTTTGAAAAATAAAATTATTTAAAAAAAAATAGATTTTTGTAGGATTTTTGAAATTTTGTTTTTCGTTTCTGAAAAAAGAATTTTTAACAAAAAAAGTACAATTTTTAGTTTTGGTCATTTTTTGAAAGTTTTCTATTTTAATAATTTTTAAAAAAGAGTCAAAATACTTTTTGGTGTTTTATTACGAATTGTCATAATTTGAAAAACTACCGTCGGAATAAAAAATGACGATGCGTTCAATAATTTTTCCATCGGAAGAATTTCGACTTATATTTTTTACTAATTCAGAATTTGGTGTATTTAGAGATTCTGTTTTTTCTGAATTTGAAAATAAGTTTTGGTCTTCATTTTTAGAAATAGGAGCCACTTGTTTTATGTCATTTTGGATTTCAGTTTTTGGAAATTCTCCTTTTCCATTCATCAACCAATACAATTCTACTTCCGGAAAAAAGGAGAGAACCTTCATTACAAATTCTAAACTAGGCTTATTTCTACCAGATAATATATGTGAAATACTAGAGCGTTGAACACCTATTTTTTCGGCAAAAGAAGACGCGCTTTCACTATAGTAATCGATGATTGTTTGTAGTCTTTTAGAGAATTCGGCGTTATTTATCATAGTGATACAAATGTAAACAATTATAGTAAATATACAATGTTACAATTGTAAAATTTACAAAATGACTCATCAAATAGTGCTTGTATAGTGGGTTGTATTATTATAGTTTCGCTTTAACTTTAATGCTTTAAACTACTGAAATATAGTGTTTTATGTAATTATTTAACAATCAGTCAATAAATTAGTATTTAGGCTGTGTTTATTTGCAGCGAATTCGATTTAGTTGTTTACAGAAGTAAATTACAATTGTAAATAATATTGTTTACAAATGTAAATAACTATTTGGTTACATTTGTAAACGAAATAAAACACACATGGATTATACATTAGTAAACAACTTATTTGAAACGTATAAAGAGCGGGCGTTATTTGGTCGTTATATCAGACTAGACGACTTGACGCCTTTAATAGCTAAGCTACCTTCGGGATATAAAATTGAGAGCTTGGGGTCTTCCGTTTTAGGTAGGCCTATACAATCTATTACAATTGGCTCTGGGGATTTAAAAATATTGATGTGGTCTCAAATGCATGGAAATGAATCCACAACAACTAAGGCTGTCTTTGATTTATTAAACAGCTTTAAGGATGACCGTTTAGTTCATATTTTAAAAGCGTGTACTATTGTTATTATACCAATGCTTAATCCTGATGGTTGTGAAGCTTATACTAGACTAAATGCTAATCAGGTTGATTTAAATAGGGATGCTCAAGAGTTATCTCAACCAGAAAGTAAGGTGCTTCGTGATTGTTATGACGCTTTTAAGCCTGATTTCTGTTTTAATCTACATGGGCAACGCACCTTGTTTTGTGCTGGACAGACTAATAACGTGGCAACACTGTCTTTTTTGTCGCCTTCTGCAGATAAGCAAAGAGGTTTGACTGTGGCTCGAAAACAAGCTATGGAAGTTATTAATGCTATAAACCACAGTCTTCAAAGGGATTTACCTGATCAAATAGGGCGCTATGACGATGGTTTTAATATAAACTGTGTTGGAGATACGTTTCATTTTTTAGAAACACCAACGGTCTTGTTTGAAGCGGGACATTATAAAGACGATTATGATAGGGAAGCGGTGAGGTGTTTTGTTTATAAAGCTTTAATAGCTGGGTTAGATGTTATTGTAAATACAGAAATAACTGGAGATAATTATGTTAATTATTTTGATATTCCTGAAAACGGAAAGCTTTTTTATGATATAATAATACGAAAAGCGCTGTTTGAAGATCAAATATTGGATATTGGTATTAATTATGAAGAGGTGTTAGTGGGTAAACAGCTTAAATTTAGACCTAAAGTAATTACTATTGCGGATTTGTCAAGTTTTTATGGTCATAAAGAGCTGATTGCTAATAATAGTAAGGTTTTTACGACAAATAAGCAGGTTGTGTCTGTGGGTTACGAAAACGATTTCGTGATTATTGATAATGTGAAATTATCATTAAATGTTTAAAATTATCTATTTTTAATATATTAAATTCATGGAAAATGTTTTAATTTTGCTTATTATTTATTAAAAACACAAAAATGGCGAAATTTAAATTAGACGAAATAGATCATCAGATTCTTGATATGTTGATAGAGAACACAAGAGTACCTTTTACAGATATAGCTAAAAAACTATTGATATCTGCAGGTACTGTTCATGTAAGGGTGAAGAAAATGGAAGATGCGGGGATTATTAAAGGGTCTTCTTTAACATTAGATTACAAAAAATTAGGATATTCATTTATAGCTTATGTTGGTGTTTTTCTTCAAAATACTTCTAAAACATCATTTGTTTTAGAGCGTATTGCAGAAATACCATATGTTACCGTAGCACACGTAACAACGGGTAAGTTTAATATCTTCTGTAAAATTAGAGCTCGTAATACGGAGCATGCAAAGGATGTTATTTTTATGTTAGATGACATTGAAAGTGTGTATAGAACGGAAACTATGATATCTTTAGAAGAAAGTATAAATGATAAAAAACGTTTAATGCACAGCATTTTTAACGATTTATAGATTTTTACAGTACATTATTTTAAAACGCTTCATTTTTATGAGGCGTTTTTTGTTTAATTTTATTAAAAAGAAACACAATGACTATTTTAGATTTACAACAAGACGAGTATTTGCCTTATTTTAAGGGGTATATTGATCAAGCAGAAGGAGTGTCATTATTATCAGGTTTAGAATCTAGTTTTAAAACGATACATAGCTTTTATCTTTCCATTGCTAGCGAAAAGTTAGAGTATCGATATGCTGAGGGTAAGTGGACAATAAAAGAGATTATTAGTCATTTAATAGATACGGAACGTATTTTTTGTTACCGGGCTTTACGCTTTGCTAGGCAGGATAAAACGGATCTTTCAGGATTTGATGAGAATGCATATGTATTAGCGTCTGGGGCTTCTGAGCGATCTATTGCCGATTTATTGGAAGAGTATACGTTAGTTAGAAAGGCAACCATAGCGTTGTTTAAAAGCTTTTCTAAGACTGTTCTTATTAGTAACGGTATAGCGGGTAGTGGTTCGGTTTCGGTAAGGGCTTTGGGTTTTTTGATTATCGGACATGAAAAGCATCACGTAAACGTGATTAAAGAGCGTTACTTAGAGTGATTTTTCTTCTTCGGCAGATATAATGTAGTTGCTATCTTGTGTTTCTGCGTTGTATTTAAGTGCAATTGGGCTATCATTGTTTGTTTTGGCATATTTATTAGCGTCAAAAGTTGTTGTAGTCTAACGTAGCTTACTTGTGATCTTTAGAAGAGAGGTAATGCACTTATTAGTATAGTCATCGGGATACTTTTTAGTAATGTTAATGCTTTTGGTTTTAATGTTTTACAATCTATGATGACTTTATGTTTGCAAATATGTTCTAAACTAACAGGTTAGAAGGTGTCGCATTGCTGTAATTACTTTAGATTAAGAAATTGCAGCAATGCAATTGAATTAGTTGTTGTAAAAATTCAAAGATTTAATTAATAAGTCGTTAGATATAACGCAATTAATTTCAGGATTACCAATAGTGTTTAATAATACAAAGTTAATGGTACCTTTTTCGTTCTTTTTATCAAACTTCATCAGTTCAATAATGGGAGCGTAGTCTTTTTCAGGAATGTCCACTTTACCATATACTTTTAGTGTGTTCTCTTTGATCAGGTTTGTTTTGTCTGTTGGGAAATCTAATAATTGATTAGACAGGTAGGTTTCTAAAATCATACCTATTGCAATAGCTTCTCCGTGCAGCAAGGATTTGGTCTCATGATTTAGATAATAAGACTCAATTGCGTGGCCTAATGTGTGGCCGAAATTTAGTGATTTTCTTAAGTTTTGTTCAGTTGGATCTTGTTCAACAATGTCTTTTTTTATTAATACAGAGTCGTAAATAAGCTGGTCTAAATCTTGAAGGGTTAGATTAGATAATTCTGATAACTTATTGTAATACAGTTCGTCACGTATTAAGCCGTGTTTTAGCATTTCGGCTAATCCAGAACGCATTTCTCTACTAGATAGTGTTTCTAAATAGTTGGTGTCAATTAAAACCATGTTAGGTGTTTTTATGATTCCTACTTGGTTTTTTATGTTCCCTAAATCTACACCATTTTTACCACCAATAGAAGCGTCTACCATAGATAAAAGTGTTGTGGGGATATTGATAAATCTAACTCCTCTTTGGTAAGTACAAGCGACAAAACCACCTAAATCGGTTACAACACCACCTCCTAGATTTAATATTAATGTTTTTCTGTCTGCTCTTAATTCAGATAAAGTTTGCCATACGCCTGAGCAGGTTTCTATCGTTTTATTGTGTTCTCCAGCCTCAATTTCTATGACTTCAATAGTTAACTCTGTCTCTAACTGTCTTAAAAGGATTGGTAAACAGTGTTCTGAAGTGTTACTGTCTACAATGATAAAGATGTTTGAAAATGAATGAACGCCAATGTATTTATTAAGTGCTGTGTAGCAATCGTTGTTAAATTGTATGCTGTAATCTTGAGTATGAATAGGAGTCATAAAATGGTGAAAGTGTTAAGACGTAAAATTAATAGTTTTTTTAAAAAATAATGGTAATAGATGGTATATTTGTTTTGTCTAATTTAAAATATAACATGGTACAAGACACTCTTTTTGAAAATACTGAAGTAGCTTTTAAATTAAAAAGCGATTCAGAACTAGAACGTGCTTATTTTTTGTTCAAAATGATATCTCATCAACCTTTGGTAAGAATAGGTACAGCGGCTACTAATTTTGCGTTAAAAGCACATTTGCCTGTAGAAGGATTAATTAGAGCTACCGTATTTGATCATTTTTGTGGAGGGGTGAATGAAGAGGATTGTTTGTCGGTTATTGACAAGATGTATACTGCAGGTGTATGTTCCGTATTAGATTATTCAGTTGAAGGAAAAGCAATCGAGGATCAATTTGATTCGGCTAAAGCTAAAATATTGAAATTAGTTGATTTTTGCGATGAAAAAGAGGCGATGCCAATTGTTGTATTTAAGCCGACAGGTTTAGGGCGATTATATTTATTTCAGAAAAAAGGGGAAGGAAAAGCTTTTACTGATATAGAGCAGCAAGAATGGGATAGAATTGTAGAACGTTATGATGCTATTTGCAAACTAGCTAAAGCAAGAGATGTTGAAGTTTTAATTGATGGGGAAGAAAGCTGGATGCAGGAGGCGGCTGATGATTTAGCTGAGGATATGATGAAATTATACAACACAGATAAACCTATCGTGTATAATACATTGCAAACTTACAGACATGATAGATTAGCATTTTTAAAGGCGTCTCATGAGCGTGCTAAATCTGGAGGATACACATTAGGATATAAGATTGTCAGAGGTGCTTACATGGAGAAGGAACGCGTACGCGCAGAAGAGAAAGGCTATGTGTCTCCAATTTGTAAAGATAAAATGACTACTGATCAAAATTTTAATGATTGCTTATTATATATATTGGATCATTTAAGTGCGATTTCAATTTTTATAGGGACGCATAATGAAGAAAGCTCTTTTTTAGCCTTAGAATTAATGGATAAATTAGGTATCGACAAAAAGGATAATCGGGTTTGGTTTGGGCAGTTATATGGTATGAGTGATCATATCAGTTTTAATTTAGCAGCCGAAGGTTATAATGTGGCTAAGTATTTGCCATTTGGACCTGTTAAAGATGTGATGCCTTATTTAATAAGACGGGCTGAAGAAAACACATCGGTTGCTGGTCAAACTGGACGCGAGTTAACATTGTTGAAAGCGGAGCGTAAAAGAAGAAAGGGAAAAAAATAAGTTATAAAGCGTATTTTGTGCTCAGTAATACTACAAAGAGTGGTTTGATTTTAATAATAAAATCAAACCACTCTTTTATTTGTCCTATATATTTAATTTAAAAAACGGATAGTTTGTAAAGTAGCGATACTATCACAATTTTGAATATATAATTCTAAGTGTTTTTTATTTTTTGTTTCTCCAGAGATATAATAGATTCCGCAAGGTTCTTTTCTCGGTTCACTTTTTGAAAAATCAACATCTCCTTTTTTTAGTATATAACTTATTAGAGCCGTATCAATAGCTTTTGAGACTATTACTGATGTGCTTTCAGGAGAAAATTGAAGGGTTTTTGTTCTAATGTTTTTAAGTACTCTTGCTTCTGGCCCGTAATTATATTCGCAAGACACGCCTCTTCCGTTTAAGAAAAAAGCCAGTATGACTAATCCAATTGCAAAACCGCCAAAATAATAACCAAATCTGTGTAGTATTTTCATTCTAAATAATTGAATTGCAAATTTAGAATATTAATAGATTAATATCACTATGTTTTAGGTCAAACCATTCTCCAACTGCACGATTAGTTAAAATTCCGTGATAATAATACAATCCATTCTTTAATCCTTTATCAAATCGGATAGCATGTTCCAAGCCGCCATCGTCTGCTATTTTAAGTAAATAGGGCGTGAAAATATTACTTATTGAGGCTGATGCTGTTCTGGAATATCTGGCTGGTATGTTTGGAACACAATAGTGTATAACTCCATTTTTTCTAAAGGTAGGTTTGTCGTGTGTTGTAACTTCACTAGTTTCAAAACACCCGCCAGTATCGATACTGACATCTACAATTACAGCGCCTTTTTTCATGTTTTCCACCATTGTTTCAGAGACAATAATTGGTGCTCTGTCTTTTCCACTAACGGCACCAATAACAACGTCACAACGTTTTAGTGCTTTACTTAAATATTTAGGCTGTATAGTTGATGTGTAAATTGTACGACCTAAATTAGCTTGTAAGCAACGTAATTTAGTTATAGAATTGTCAAATACTTTTATATTGGCTCCTAGGCCGATAGCACTTCTAGCAGCAAATTCGCCAACAGTTCCAGCGCCAAGGATAACAACTTCTACCGGCGGCACGCCACTAATATTACCAAACATTAAACCATTACCATTGCTAGAGTTGCTTAATAATTCTGCAGCAATTAAGACAGATGCAGTTCCTGCAATTTCGCTTAAAGCGCGTACAGCAGGATATGCGTCATCTTCGTCACGTATAAATTCAAAAGCTAGAGCGGTAATGCGTTTAGAAGCTAGTTTTTCAAAATAGATTTTAGTTTGTGTTTTTATTTGAAGTGCAGATATTAAAGTGGTCTGCGGTTTCATCATTTCTAATTCATCTAGAGTAGGGGGTTCTACTTTTAAAATCATGGGGCAAGCGTAGACTTTTGCTGTATCTTTTGTTATTTCAGCCCCAGCTTCGCTATAATCTTTGTCACTAAAATTAGCGCCAATTCCTGCATTAGATTCTATTAATACACGATGACCATTGTTGACAATTGCAGATACGGCATCTGGGGTCAAGCATACACGCTTTTCTTGAAAAGCAGTTTCTTTAGGAATCCCTATAAATAGATTGCTTTTATGTTTAAAAATCTCTAAGGTTTCTTCTTGAGGTAATAGTTCTTCTTTCGAAAAAGGAGAGAGTGGTTTAGACATAGTTAATTTAGTTTTTAAAACGGAAACAAATTACAAAAATAATTATTAGCAAAGGTGTTAAAAATATTGTCTAATTTTTTCCTTAATTGTTTTCGGTTTAAAAGTCAGTTCGTCTTCTAAATCTTGAATAGATTGATCTACGGAATTGAGTCTATCGAAAATTCTTGCTCTAACTAAATAAATAGAAGGAATTATTATCGCCATAAAAGGTAATAAGTATATTAATTGCAGCTCATCGATGTAGGTGTATTCATCATTGAAAAATACAATTATTTGATAGTTATACATTACTATGGGTACTAAAAGCGCATGGTACCACCAGTGTCTGCATGTAAAAAACCATAACAATAATAATATGAGAGGTAGCAGTTTTCCAGTCAGCACCCACATCGCTAAATTAGCGTCTTCATAATGATTACTGTTGTAGTCAAATAAAAAAGTATGCCATACTTTGGTCTCGGGTACACTTTCATATAAATAATACAAATATGGGGTTAGCGCAATAAATACTGCAACAGCTAATCCAAAAACTTGTGTCTTATGACTCGTTATTTGGCTTTTTGATTTTAGATTTTTGTCTTTCTGTTGTTTGTTGTTCATTTAAATCAATAAGATTTGTTGCCAGAGATACAAAAAAAAATGTGCCTCAGAAAATAGTCCTAATTATTCCAATTTTTTCAGTTTCCCTTTGTTAAGGATTTAATTAATTACGCCTCTAAAGTATGTTAAATCTAACTTCAAAATCTGATTAAATATTAAAATAATGTTAAAAACCATCTTTTTTGAAATTTCAGTTGTGGTTAAAACCGTACTCGGTCAAATTTATACTTTTTATTGAAATAAAAAAGACGATTTATATTCGATATCATCCATTGTGGCGCAACTTGTCGTGTTTTCTGATAGAGCATTATTCGCTATTTAAAAATAGTCTAGAATTAAGGATTTAAAAGATTTGTATAGTTTACAAGAGTGTAATATCATCAGTGTCGATATAGTTAAACGATAAATAATTATAACACGGGTATGGTTTTGTTTATTTACGTCCAGATGATCACATGTAGATAATTGTAATAGTTGTTGACTTATAAAAAGAGAAAAGTGTCCCAAAATTAATTTTAGGGACACTTTTGTAAAGTTTAAGAATAAAAGGTATTATAGTCACTTAAAGTTACTATAAGACTTCCTAATTGTAAGGATTTATTATTCGTTACTTGGTTTTTTGATTTTCGATTTTTGAACTTCAGTGGTTTGTTGTCCATCTAAATCAATAAGGTTTGTTGCTTGCGCAGAGAATAATGCTCCACCGAAAATAGCAATAGCTATTACATACTTTTTAGTTTTCATTTTTAGGGATATTATTAAATTATACATCTAAAGTATATAAAAAGTAATGTTTGGAATTTAATGAAAAGTTAAAAAAAAGTTAAAATCAGGCTTTTCTGTTTTTTTTACTGTGGTTAAAACCTCATTTGATAAAAAAAGCACTCTTTTTTGGAAAAAAAATGAAGAATCTTTAATCAAAATTCTTCATTTTCAATTGTCGTGTTGTGTTTTCTGACAAAGTGATATCAACGACCGTGAATTGGTCTTGAATTAAGGGTTTTAAAATACTAGGCCATTCTACAAAAACATAGTGATCACTATCAATATAGGTGTCTATGCCAAAATCATATAATTCGTCTTCTGTTTCAATGCGGTATAAATCAAAATGATAAATAGTATTAGTATCACCTACATATTCATTAACTAAAGCAAAAGTAGGACTGCTGACGACATCATTACATCCTAAAAGTTTAACCAATGTTTTTATAAGTGTTGTTTTACCAACGCCCATATCGCCTTCAAATAATATAATTTTAGAGGTTGCGGTATCTAAAAGTTTTTTAGCGACCATTTCCACCTCTTCTAATTTATAATTTATAGTCACTTTTATTTTTTTTTGTCAAAAATAAGACAAGTTATTTAATAATTAGCGCTTTTATTTTATAGTCCTATTCTTTTAAAGAACCCTATTATTTAGGGCTTAGTACTACAAAAGGAATAATCATTTCTTCTAAAGAGACACCTCCGTGTTGGTAAGTGTTTCTATAATAACTAACATAGTGATTGTAGTTATTAGGATAAGCAAAAAACAAATCGCTTTTAGCAAATATAAAAGAGCTATTCATGTTAATGGAAGGCAAATGTATGGTTTTTGGGTCTTTTGCTGCTAAAACATCTTTGCTTTCATAGCTCAAACTACGTCCCGTTTTGTAACGTAAGTTTAGACTAGTATCTCTATCTCCAATAACTTTTGATGGATTTTTGACATTAATAGTTCCATGATCCGTTGTGATAATTAATTTAAAGCCCATTTGCTGTGCTTGTTGAATCATTTCTAATAATGGCGAATTTTTAAACCAACTTTGTGTTAAACTGCGATAAGCTTTGTCGTTAGACGCTAACTCCTTAACCACATCCATTTCTGTCTTAGAATGTGATAGCATGTCCACAAAATTATAAACTACAACTGTCAAATCGTTGTCTTTTAAACCTCTAAAATTATCTGCTAATTTTTTTCCGGAAGATAAATTCGTGATTTTATAATACTCGTGTTTCAAGTTGCTTAATCCTAAGCGTTTCATTTGTGCGTTTAAAAAATCGGCTTCATGTAAATTTTTCCCACCTTCATCGGTATCATTTTTCCAATATTCAGGATGTAATTTCTCCATGTCACTTGGCATAAGTCCAGAGAATATTGCATTTCGTGCATATTGCGTGGCAGTAGGTAAGATGCTATAAAAGGCGTCTTCTTTTTGTTTTTTATAATGGTTGCTTACAAAAGGTTCAAACGCTTTCCATTGGTCATAACGTAAATTATCTACCACAACCAATAGTGTTGGTTGTTCTTTACTTAATTCTGGAGCAATCTTTTCTCTAAATAAGGTGTGAGATAAAATTGGTGCATCCGTTTTTGGTTCGAACCAAGAGGGGTAATTTTTGTCTATAAACTTACCAAATTGAGTATTGGCTTCGTTTTTTTGAGACTCTAAAATCTCAAACATACTGGCGTCTTCAATATCTTCGAGTTGAATTTCCCAATAAATCAGCTTTTTGTATAAATCAACCCATTCTTCATAACTATTAACCATAGCCATGTCCATTGCGATTTTTCTAAATTCTTGTTGGTAATTAGAAGTCGTTTTCTCTGACACTAATCTCGAGTGATCTAAATTTTTCTTTAAGCTTAGTAAAATCTGATTAGGATTGACGGGTTTTATAAGGTAATCGGCAATTTTATTACCAATAGCGTCCTCCATAATATATTCTTCTTCACTTTTGGTAATCATAACCACAGGAAGTGTGTCTTGCTTTTCTTTAATTTCATTTAAAGTTTCAAGTCCGGACAATCCTGGCATGTTTTCATCTAAAAAAACAATATCAAAAGTGTTGTCTTCTAAAATTTCTAAAGCTTCCGTTCCACTATTACAAGTCGTAACGGTATAATTTTTTTTCTCTAAAAACAGGATATGAGGCTTTAATAAATCTATTTCGTCATCAACCCAAAGAATATTTATATTGTTCATGTATATTTGTGTATATTAATTAAATAAAGTCTTAAGCTTGAAATCAAGTAACAAACTTAAAATACTAAACGACCCAATTTACGGATTTATTACTATTCCGAATTCTATAATTTTTGATTTAATAGAACATAAATACTTTCAGCGTTTGCGACGTATCTCGCAAATGGGGATGTCTTATCTGGTATATCCAGGAGCGCATCATACCAGATTTCATCATGCGATAGGTTGTATGCATTTAATGCAAAAAGCGGTTCAAGTCCTACGTTTTAAAGGTGTTGAGATATCTGATGATGAAGAAAAAGCATTGTATATCGCTATATTATTACACGATATTGGCCATGGACCATTTAGTCATGCCATGGAGCATAGTATTGTGAGTGGGATCTCTCATGAGGAAATTTCGTTGTTATTCATGGAAGAATTGAATACAGAATTTAACGGCGATTTAACACTTGCCATTCAGATTTTTAAAGGGGATTATCATCGGAAGTTTATGCTTCAGTTGATTTCTAGTCAAATAGACATGGATCGTGCCGATTATTTAAAAAGAGATAGTTTTTATACTGGCGTATCTGAAGGTAATATTAATAGTGAGCGTTTGATTACGATGCTTAATGTTAAAGAGAATGAACTAGTTGTAGAAGATAAAGGTATTTATAGTGTCGAAAAGTTTTTGGACGCTAGACGTTTGATGTATTGGCAAGTCTATTTACATAAAACAAGTTTGGTTGCCGAGCAATTATTAATACGAGTTTTAAAACGAGCAAAGGAATTAGTTAAAAAGGGTGTGACTTTAGAAGCCAGTAAACCATTAACCTTCTTTTTGGAAAATGAAATTACTTTAGAGGAATTTAATGGTAGTTGTCTTGAAACGTTTGCTAAGTTAGATGATTATGATATCGTCGCAGCGATGAAAAATTGGCAATATCATGAAGATTTTGTTTTGAAAAACCTTTGTGAGATGATAATTAATAGACATCTTTTAAAGATTAAAGTCAAAAAGAAACCTATAACTGAAGCAGTATTCCAAAAACATATGTCAGATTTAAAGGGGCGACATAACATATCGGATGCTGATGCAAGTTATTTTGTTTTTACAGGACAAGTCAGTAATTTGGCTTATTCGCGAAAAAAACAAAATATAAATATTTTGAATAAAAATGGTAAAGTAGTGGATATAGTTAAGGCTTCAGACCAACTTAGCTTAAAAGCACTGTCAAAACCAGTGACAAAATATTATATATGTTATCCAAAAGGCCAACTTTAGCACATTTTTTCTATTTTTGTTGACAATGAAATTTACTGCAGAACAAATAGCTGGTATTTTAGACGGTGTCGTAGACGGCAATCCTCAAGCAGAGGTCTCTAAATTATCCAAAATTGAAGAAGGTGTAGAAGGTGCTTTAACCTTTTTGGCTAATCCAAAATATACATCATATATATACTCAACAAAAGCAACTATTGCTATTGTTGATAAAGACTTTGTGCCCGAGCATGATATAAGTAGTACACTAATAAGAGTGGATGATGCTTATAAATCGTTTTCAAAGTTATTGGAATATTACAATCAAGTAAAATTAAATAAGTTTGGAATCGAGCAACCAACGTCTGTATCTGAAACGGCAACAATTGGTAAAGATGTTTATATTGGTGCTTTTACGGTAATAGGAGAGCACGTGACCATTGGGGACAATGTTAAAATTTTTCCTAATTGCTACATTGGTGACAATGTGAAAATAGATAATGATACGGTTTTATTTGCTGGATCTAAAATATATTCAGATTGTATAATAGGTAAAAACTGCGTTATTAATTCCGGAGCTATAATTGGAGCTGATGGTTTTGGTTTTGCACCTAATGAAGATGGAGAATATACCAAAGTACCGCAAATAGGTAACGTTATATTGGAAGACTTTGTAGATGTTGGCGCGGCGACAACAATTGATAGAGCTACTTTAGGCTCTACAATAATAAGACGTGGTGTCAAATTAGACAATCAAATACAAATAGCACATAATGTGGAAATTGGTAAAAACACAGTAATAGCTGCACAAACAGGTATTGCAGGATCAACTAAAATTGGTGAGAATTGCCAAATAGGAGGTCAGGTTGGATTTGCTGGGCATTTAACTATTGGTAATAATGTAAAAATACAAGCACAATCAGGTGTAGGTAAAAATATTAAAGATAACGAAGTATTACAAGGATCGCCAGCATTTGGCTATGGAGATTGGAATAAATCTTATGTTTACTTTAAAAATTTACCTAAATTAGTTAAAACTATAAACGAATTAGAAAAAAAAGGCAATGGGAATAATTAGTACTGACATAAAGCAAAAAACCATACAAAAGGAAATTTCTCTTACAGGTGTGGGCTTACATACAGGAAAACAGGTAACCTTAACTTTTAAGCCTGCTCCAGAAAATACAGGTTTTGCTTTTAAAAGAATTGATTTAGAAGGTAGCCCTGTAATAGAAGCAGATGCAAATTATGTGACAAACACGCAACGTGGTACTTGTTTAGAAAAAAACGGAGTAAAAATACAAACATGCGAACATGTTTTGGCGGCTTTAATAGGATTAGATATAGATAATGCTATTTTAGAATTAGATAACTCAGAACCACCAATCATGGATGGGTCTTCTAAGTTTTTTGTAGAAGCAATCGAAACTGCTGGGATAGAAGAGCAAGAGGCTTTTCGTGAAGAATATGTGGTTACCAGTGTTATTTCTTACACAGATGAGGAAACAGGTAGCGAAATTTTGATAATGCCATCAAATTGTTATCAAGTGACTGCTATGGTAGATTTTGGGACTAAAGTATTGGGTACTCAGAATGCAACATTAAATGCTATTTCAGATTTTAAAAGAGATATTTCAGACTCTAGGACCTTTAGTTTTTTACATGAATTGGAATCACTTTTAGAGCACGGTTTAATAAAAGGTGGGGATTTAAATAATGCTATAGTATATGTAGATAAAGAATTGTCTGAGTCTACAATGGAAAAATTAAAGACAGCCTTTAATAAAGACTCTATCTCTGTAAAACCGAATGGGATTTTGGATAATTTAACGTTACACTATCCAAATGAAGCCGCTAGACATAAATTATTAGATGTTATAGGTGATTTAGCTTTAATAGGAACTCGCATTAGAGGTAAAGTTATTGCTAATAAGCCAGGACACTTTGTAAATACACAATTTGCAAAAAAGATGTCTAAATTAATTAAGAATGAAAGACGTAATAACGTCCCAAATATAGATTTGAATCAAACACCAGTAATGGATGTGATGCAAATCATGGATATGTTACCACATAGACAACCCTTTTTATTACTAGACAAGGTTTTTGAATTATCAGATACCCATGTTATTGGTCTTAAAAATGTGACTATGAATGAAGAATTCTTCAAAGGTCATTTTCCAGGAGCACCAGTTATGCCAGGTGTATTGATAATAGAGGCTATGGCTCAAACCGGAGGGATTCTAGTATTAAGTACGGTCCCAGATCCTGAAAATTACTTAACGTTTTTCATGAAAATGGACAAAGTTAAATTTAAACAAAAAGTAGTACCAGGAGATACGTTAATATTCAAATGCTCGTTAATAACACCAATTAGACGTGGTATTTGTCATATGCAAGGGTATGCTTATGCTAACGGTAAGTTGTGCGCGGAAGCAGAGTTGATGGCGCAAATTTCAAAAGTAAAATAATATAAAAACATGTGTTGTAATCTTATAAGTTAAGATGGACAATACGTTTTTACAAATTGATCAGAACAAAACAATAAAAATGAACCAACCTTTAGCATACGTACATCCAGGAGCGAAAATCGCAAAAAATGTTGTTATTGAACCATTTACGACTATATATAACAATGTAACAATTGGAGAAGGTACTTGGATAGGTAGTAATGTAACTATAATGGAAGGCGCAAGAATAGGAAAAAATTGTAATATTTTTCCTGGTTCTGTAATTTCAGCTGTACCACAAGATTTAAAATATAACGATGAGGACACATTAACTATAATTGGTGACAATGTTACAATTAGAGAATGTGTTACTATTAATAGAGGAACGACCGATAGAATGAAAACCGTAATTGGCGATAATTGTCTAATTATGGCCTATTGTCACATTGCGCATGATTGTATAGTGGGTACAAATTGTATCTTTTCAAACAACTCTACACTTGCAGGACATATTAATATTGGAGACTATGTTGTGTTAGCGGGGATGACTGCTGTACATCAATTTTGTTCAGTAGGGAGCCATGCATTTGTAACCGGAGGGTCATTAGTACGTAAAGATGTGCCACCATTTGTAAAAGCAGGGCGTGAACCACTATCTTACGTAGGTATTAACTCGGTAGGATTAAGACGTAGAGGTTATAGCACAGAAAAAATCAGAGAAATTCAAGATATTTTTAGAATATTATATCAAAAAAATTATAATAATACTCAAGCTGCTGGAATTATTGAAGCAGAAATGGAAGCTACGACTGAGCGTGACGAGATTCTTCAGTTTATCAAGAATTCTCATCGTGGAATTATGAAAGGGTATTTCAAATCAAATTAGAAATTAAAATTAAAAAATAAAAATGGCAACTACTTCAGATATTAGAAACGGACTTTGTATTCGATATAATAACGATATTTATAAAATCATTGAATTTTTACACGTAAAACCAGGAAAAGGACCAGCGTTTGTTAGAACTAAAATGAAAAGTGTAACCAACGGAAAAGTATTGGATAATACCTTTTCTGCAGGTCATAAATTGGAAGATGTAAGAGTAGAAACACATAAGTTTCAATATTTATATAATGATGGTGAATTTTATCATTTTATGAATGAAACGGATTATACTCAAATTAGATTATTAGAATCTGCTTTAGATACACCAGATTTAATGAAAGAAGGAGAAGTGGTAACTATTCAGATTAATTCAGAAGATAATATGCCACTTTCTGTAGATATGCCTGCAACTGTTATTTTAGAGGTAACAGCTACAGAGCCAGGAGTAAAAGGGAATACTGCAACAAACGCAACTAAGCCCGCAACTGTTGAAACTGGAGCAACTGTAAATGTCCCTTTGTTTATTAATGAAGGAGATAAAATTAAAGTTGAAACAGACAAAGGAACGTATAAAGAACGTGTTAAAGAATAGTTAGGTTATACTATGAAATTCCCTAAACCACATACTTTAGAAGCTATTGCAAAACTTATAGATTGTCAATTTATTGGCGATGAAAATTTTGAAGTGACGGGCATGAACGAGATTCATGTTGTTACTCCTGGAGATATTGTTTTTGTAGATCATCCCAAATATTATGATAAAGCATTACAAAGTGCAGCCACTATTGTTTTAATTAACAAAGAAGTGGACTGTCCTGAAGGTAAAGCATTATTAATAAGTGATGATCCGTTTAGAGATTTTAATAAGTTAACGCATTATTTTAAACCTTTTGTAAGTGCTAATAGTGCTATTTCGGCTTCAGCCATAATTGGAAAAAACACGAAAATACAGCCTAATTGCTTTATTGGCCATAATGTGGTCATCGGAGCGGATTGTGTTATTCATTCTAACGTTAGTATTTATGACGATGCTGTTATAGGTAATAATGTAACCATACATGCAGGAACTGTTTTAGGAGCAAGTGCTTTTTACTATAAAAATAGACCAGAAGGATTTGATCAATTAAAATCTGGAGGTAGGGTCGTTATTGAAGATAATGTTGATATTGGAGCACTTTGTACTATAGATAAAGGTGTGACGGGAGATACTATTATTGGAGAAGGCTCTAAATTAGATAATCAAATACAAGTTGGACACGATACTGTTATCGGTAAAAAATGTTTAATTGCCTCGCAAACGGGTATTGCGGGTTGTTGTATTATTGAAGACGAAGTGACGCTTTGGGGACAAGTTGGTACAACAAGTGGAATAACTATTGGTAAAAAAGCAAATGTTTTAGGTCAAACAGGAGTGACAAAATCAATAGCAGGAGGGAAGTCGTATTTTGGAACACCAATTGAAGAATCAAGAGTGAAATTAAAAGAGTTAGCTTATATTAAGCGAATTCCAGATATAATTAAACAATTAAAAAACAAGTAGATGTCAGCCAGAGCAGTTGTAAAAGCCTTTTATAATTTAGATTTAGCAAAAGCAGAAGATGCTATAGATTTGTTTGACAAAGATTGTCAATTACATTGGAATAGCAGTAAAGGTTATACTGCTTTAGATTATAATGCTATAAGCAAAAAACTAAAAGAAGTTAGACAGTCTTTTGTAACATTTACTTATAAATTAAGTCATTTGTTAAAAGAAAACAATACAATTACCGCAAGATATACGGCATATGCGGCAACTATTGAAAGACCTGATAAGGTAGAGCCAATCGCGCATTTTATATCTATTTGGGAGGTAAAAGATGGACTTTTATACAGAGGACATGAAATAAGTCAGTTGTTTGATGAGAACCCATCTAGTTTATCTTCATATTCAGAAAAATAAAAATTTAAAATACTTTTAGTAATCGCAATCAAAATCTTACTTTTGCATTGCAAATAACAATTCAATACAAAACTTCTTAATCAATACAAAACATGAGCGTTTTAGTAAACAAAGATTCAAAAATAATAGTTCAAGGATTTACAGGTAGTGAAGGTACTTTTCACGCTGGTCAAATGATTGAATACGGAACAAATGTAGTAGGTGGTGTAACACCAGGTAAAGGTGGTCAAACACATTTAGATAGACCAGTTTTTAATACAGTTCAAGAAGCTGTAGATAAGGCAGGAGCTGATACATCAATCATTTTTGTCCCGCCAGCATTTGCAGCAGACGCAATAATGGAAGCAGCTAATGCAGGAATAAAAGTAATTATTTGTATTACAGAAGGTATTCCTGTAGCAGATATGATTAAAGCTGCGGCTTACATCAAAGATAGAGACTGTAGATTAATCGGACCTAACTGTCCAGGGGTAATTACTCCAGGAGAAGCTAAAGTTGGTATTATGCCAGGTTTTGTTTTCAAAAAAGGTAAAGTTGGTATTGTATCTAAATCTGGTACTTTAACTTATGAAGCTGCTGATCAAGTTGTAAAACAAGGATTAGGAATAACTACTGCAATTGGTATTGGTGGAGATCCGATTATCGGAACAACGACTAAAGAGGCTGTTGAGTTATTAATTAACGACCCAGAAACGGAATGTGTTGTTATGATTGGAGAAATTGGAGGTCAATTAGAAGCAGATGCTGCTAATTGGTACAAAGCTTCTGGAAGTAAAAAACCTATCGTTGGTTTTATTGCAGGAGAAACTGCACCAGCAGGACGTACAATGGGTCATGCAGGAGCAATTGTAGGTGGATCTGATGATACAGCTCAAGCTAAAAAAGAAATTATGAGAGCATGTGGAATTCACGTTGTAGATTCTCCAGCAGAAATTGGTAAAAAAGTTGCTGAAGTTATGGCATAATTATTCTAACACCAGTGTGTTAAAATATTCCAAATAAATAAACGTTTAAAGTTCGTTGGCTTAATTTAGCCAACGAACTTTTTTTATTAATATAACCAACCAAAAAAAATGAAACATTTAAAATTAGTCTTGGCTGTAGCTATGATTACTTTTGTTGCTAGTTGCAAAAAAGGTAATTCTGATCAATTAGCTGTTAAGACAGAAACACAAAAAGATGCCAATGGTTTTAGTTACGAGAGCGTAGCTAATGATCCGACTGGTTTACGATTGTATACTTTAGACAATGGTCTTAAAGTGTATTTAAGCAAAAACACCGAAGAACCTAAAATCCAAACTTACATTGCAGTAAGAGCAGGTTCAAATTATGATCCTAAAGAGTCTACAGGATTAGCTCATTATCTAGAGCACATGGTTTTTAAAGGAACAGATAAAATAGGTACTGTAGATTGGGAAACCGAAAAAAAGTATTTAGATACTATTTCTAATTTATACGAGAACCATAGAGCAGAAAAAGATCTCGTAAAAAAAACAGCTATTTATAAGGAGATTGATAGAGTGTCGTTAGAAGCTTCTAATTATTCAGTAGCTAATGAGTACGATAAAATGTCAAGTTCTTTAGGAGCTACTGGTACAAATGCTTATACATGGTTTGAGCAAACAGTATATACAAATAAGATTCCTGCTAACGAGTTGGATAAGTTTTTAGCTTTAGAAAGTGAGCGTTTTAGCCAAGTGGTGTTACGTTTATTTCATACAGAATTAGAAGCAGTTTTTGAAGAGTTTAATAGAGGGCAAGATAGTGATGGACGTAAGCGTTACGCTGCAATGTTAAAAGATTTATTCCCTAATCATCCTTATGGACAGCAAAATACTATTGGTACTGCAGAGCATTTAAAAAATCCATCAATGGTGGATATTCATAATTATTTTGATAAATACTATGTACCGAATAATATGGCGGTCGTTTTAGTGGGAGATTTTGATTTTGACGCTACTATAAATAAGGTGAATAATACGTTTGGTAAATTTGAAAGAAAAGAAGTTAAACATCCTGAATTGCCTAAAGAAACACCATTAAGTGCAATAGTAGAAAATGAAGTATTTGGACCAACAGCAGAAAGTATTTCTATTGCGTATAGAACAGGTGGTGTGAATACGGAAGACGAAAAATTGGTGACATTAGCGGATATGGTTTTGGCTAATGGTAATGCAGGTTTGATGGATTTAAATTTAAATCAGAAACAATTAGTACAGTACGCAGGGTCTTCACCTACATTTTTAAATGATTATGGGTATCACGTATTAAGCGGTTCTCCTAAAGAAGGTCAGTCTTTAGATGAGCTTAAAGGTTTGTTATTAGAGCAAATAGAAAAACTTAAAAAAGGAGAATTTGAAGATTGGATGATCGAAGCGGTTATTAATGATTTAAAAAAATCTCAATTAAGTCAATACGAAAGTAGTACGGCTGTAGCTGATGCTTATGTCAATGCTTTTATTCATAACGAAAAATGGGAAGATAAAGTAGCATTTTTGGATGAGTTAAAAAAGATAACAAAACAACAATTAGTTGATTTTGCTAATGCATTTTACAAAGATAATTACGTGGTAACCTATAAGCGTAAAGGAGCCGATGATAAAATTGTTAAAGTACAAAACCCAGGAATAACACCTGTAAACTTAAATAGAGGTGCTAATTCTAAGTATATTGAAGACTTCAATAAAATCGTTTCAGAGGATTTAAAACCGGTGTATGTAGATTATGCTACTGCTATAAAAGAAACGAAAACGGATAGTGGAATAAAAGTATCATATATTGATAATGAAACGAATGATTTATTTGATATGAACATCATTTTCGATATGGGAAGTGATAGTGATAAAAAATTAGATTTAGCTGTTGGATATCTAGAATACCTAGGAACAGACAAATATTCAAATGAAGATTTGAAAAAAGAGTTTTATAAGTTAGGTATAGATTATTACGTAAACACAGGTAACGAGAAAACGTATATAGGTTTAAGTGGTTTAAAAGAAAACTTACCTAAAGGATTAGAGTTGTTAGAAGAATTACTTGATAACGCAGTGCCTAATCAAGACGCGTATGACAAGTATGTACAGTCTATAGCAAAAGGAAGACAAAATAATAAAACTAATAAAGGAAGTATCTTAAGACGTGGTTTATTAAATTATGCTAAATACGGAGAAGAATCAAGTTTACGTAATATTATTTCTGTTAGTGATTTAGAAAAAGTTAACCCACAAGAATTAGTGGATTTAGCTAAAGATTTAAAAAACTATAAACAACGTATGTTTTATTACGGTAAAGATATCGATAAAGCAGTTGCTGCTTTAAATGTATCTCATAAAGTAAATGCTGAATTGAAAGACTATCCAGAAGCAATGACTTTTGAAGAAAAAGAAACAGGTGGAAATGTATTTTTTGTAGATTTTGATATGGTACAATCTGAAATGATGTTTTTAGCTAAGGGAGAACCTTTTAAAGCAGAAAACATGGCAGCTTCAACGTTGTTTAACACCTATTTTGGAGGTGGATTATCATCTATTGTTTTTCAAGAAATTAGAGAGTCTAAATCGTTAGCTTATTCTGCTTGGTCTAATTATAGTACAGCAAGAGAAAAAGACGACGCTAATTATGTTATGGCTTACATTGGTACGCAGGCTAATAAGATGCCTCAGGCTGTTGATGCTATGATGGAGTTGATGAATGATATGCCAGAATCTGAAGCGCAATTTAATGCAGCTAAAGAGTCTACTTTAAAACAGATTGCTGCTCAGCGTATTAATAAGTCAAGTATTTTCTGGAGTTATGAGAGACTTCAAAAATTAGGAATGTCTGAAGATAATAGAGAAGCAATGTATAATGCTATAAAGGACATGACATTAGCAGATTTACGTGAGTTTTTTGATAATAATATTAAAGGAGAAGACTACAACGTTATGGTCATTGGAAACAAGAAAGATGTGGATTTAACGGCGTTAAATAAATTAGGGAAAGTTCAAGAGATGGATATTGACCATTTATTTAATTATGAAAAATCAGAAGACGTTAGACTATAGATAACAGTAGTTGTTTGACAACATTTAAGAACTTATTAAAACCTCATAATTAGTATAAATTATGAGGTTTTTTTATACATAACAATTTGTAATTACTATATTTGAAATAGTAAACTAACAATCCGTTTCCGTAATTACGGAAATAAATTAAATATAATTTTAATGAAACTTTTAGAAGGAAAGACAGCAATCATCACAGGTGCTTCAAGAGGTATTGGTAAGGGTATTGCTCAAGTATTTGCGCAGCAAGGTGCTAATGTAGCATTCACTTATAGTTCATCTGTAGAGGCTGCAAATGAGTTGGAAAAAGAATTAAATGCTTTAGGTGTTAAAGCAAAAGGATATAAAAGTAATGCAGCTAGTTTTGAAGAAGCTCAAAAATTAGGTGAAGATGTACTAGCAGAATTCGGTAGTATTGACGTGTTAATTAATAATGCAGGAATTACTAAGGACAATTTATTAATGAGAATGGGTGAGGACGATTTTGATAAAGTTATCGAAGTCAACCTAAAATCTGTTTTTAATATGACTAAAGCTGTACAACGCACAATGTTGAAGCAACGTAAAGGCTCTATTATTAATATGAGTTCTGTTGTTGGGGTTAAAGGTAATGCAGGACAAACTAACTATGCAGCCTCAAAAGCAGGTATTATTGGGTTTTCAAAGTCTGTAGCGTTGGAGTTAGGCTCAAGAAATATTAGAAGTAACGTGATTGCTCCTGGTTTTATTGAAACAGAAATGACAGCAAAACTAGATGAAGACACAGTAAAAGGATGGCGTAATGCAATCCCATTAAAACGTGGAGGTACACCTGAAGATATCGCAAATGTTTGTGTGTTCTTAGCATCAGACATGTCAGCGTATGTAACTGGACAGACAATAAATGTGGATGGCGGAATGTTAACATAATCTGATTAATGTCAACAGAAACACTCTTATATATCATTTTAGCAGGAATAGTAGCGCTTTTACTAGCGTTGTTCCAGTATAAATACAAAACAAAAGGCGCATCAAAATCTAATGCGCTTTTTGCTTTTTTGCGTTTTATCACCTTCTTTTCAGTCTTATTACTGCTTATAAATCCAAAATTTGAGCAAGTAAAATATTATACTGAAAAACCGAATTTGGTGATAGCTGTGGATAACTCTGCGTCTATAAAGCATTTAAAGCAAACCGAAAATGCAAAAGCGGTTTTAAAAGCTATTACAACCAATTCGCAATTAAACGATAAGTTTAATGTTGAAATATTTTCTTTTGGAAATGTTTTAAACGCCCAAGATAGCTTGTCTTTTACCAAGTCTCAGACTAATTTAGATAAGGTTTTTAAAGAATTATCTCAGGTTTATAAAAACACGGTATCACCAACACTGCTAGTCACTGATGGAAATCAAACCATTGGTAATGATTACCAGTTCTCTGCAAAAAAATATAGCCAAGCAATTTATCCTATTATATTAGGGGATACAATTGTATATTCTGACTTACAAATCAGTAAATTGAATGTCAATAAATATGCCTATCCAAAGAATAAATTTCCAGTTGAAGCTATTGTAGTGTATAATGGAGAGCAAGCTGTGACCAGTAAATTTGTGGTTACAAAAGGTAATACTACAGTCTATTCTAAAGTTGTAAAACTGGATAAAAGTAATAATAGCGAAGTTTTAAACTTTGCGTTATCTGCAAATAGTATTGGCGTACAAAGTTATAAAGCGCAGATTATTCCGTTGTCTACAGAGAAAAATAAGACCAATAATTATAAGAATTTTGCAGTAGAATTCATTGATCAAAAATCAAAAATTGCTATTGTTAGTACAGTTTTACATCCTGATTTAGGAGCTTTAAAAAAGAGTATAGAAAGTAACGAGCAACGTGAGGTTGTGTTTTTTAAACCAAATAAATTTTTGGATCAAATCAATGATTTTCAATTGGTTGTTTTGTATCAGCCAAACAATAGCTTTAAGTCTGTTTTTCAGGAGTTAGATAAGCAAAATAAAAATAAATGGATTATTTCAGGTTCCAAAACAGATTGGCGTTTTTTAAATAGTGTCTCGACAAACTATAGTTTAGATAGTGCTTCTCAAACGGAGGATTATCAACCAAATTTGAATACAAATTACACTTCTTTTATTATTGAAGATTTGGATTTCCAAAGCTTTCCACCTCTAAAAGCTACTTTTGGTGATGCGGATTTTAATGTGCCTTTTGAATCTATTTTGTTTAAAACTGTATCTGGAATAAAAACAGAACACCCGTTGTTAGCAACACTAGAAACTAATGGAAGAAGAGAAGCTATATTATTTGGAGAAAATATATGGCAATGGCGCGCTCAAAGTTATTTAAACACAGATGACTTTTTGCAGTTTGATAATTTTATAGGCAAATTGGTACAATACTTAGCTTCAAACAAACGTAAAAACAGATTAAACATCGATTATAATTCATTTTATAATGGAAGTGATAATATTGTGATTAGTGCTCAATTTTTTAATAAGAATTATGAGTTTGATGCCAATGCTTCTTTATCAATGTCATTAAAAAATAATGACACAGGAATAAAATTCAATAGACCTTTGATTTTAAAAGGAAACAATTACCAAGCTAATTTAAATGGTTTAGAGGCTGGGAATTATAATTTCACGGTTAGTTCGGCTTCAGAGAAAATATCAGTTTCAGGAAGCTTTAAAATTATTGAATATAATGTCGAGGAGCAATTTTTGAATGCCGATGTAACAAAGCTACAACAGTTAGCTACAAATAGTAATGGAAATGCTTATTTTGTAAGTGATTATAATGCTTTAGCAAAAGAGCTATTAATGGATAAGCGGTACCAAGCTACTCAAAAAAGTAATAAAAGTGTTGTACCTTTGATTGATTGGTATTATTTACTATTTATTATAGCGCTGAGCTTATCTTTAGAGTGGTTTATAAGAAAATATCAAGGATTAATTTAAAAAAGAAAAACTATGGAGAAATTACCAAAAATTGCATTTCCAATACTTATCGGAGTTGTGATAGCTATTATTTTAATTGCAAAATCGGCTGTTACTATTGACTCAGGACAAGCAGGTGTGCTTTTTGAAACTTTTGGAGACGGAGTCGTTATTGATGAGCCACCAATGGGAGAGGGGTTTCATATTGTAGCGCCTTGGAACAAGGTATTTATATATGAAGTAAGACAGCAGGAAGTTTTCGAAAAAATGAGTGCTTTATCGTCAAATGGATTGGATATTAAATTGGATGCTTCGATTTGGTTTCAACCAGATTTTAAAAATCTAGGAAAACTACATCAAGAGAAAAGTAAAGAATATATTAATCGTGTTTTACTACCAGCTATTCGCTCGGCAGCAAGAAGTGTTGTAGGTAGATATACTCCAGAGCAGCTGTATTCGAGTAAAAGAGATGCTATTCAGGAAGAGATTTTTGAAGAAACAAAAAAATTAGTCGAAAATCAATATATCCAATTGAATGAAGTTTTAGTCAGAGACGTGACGCTACCGCCAACAATAAAAGATGCTATTGAACGTAAATTAAAACAGGAGCAAGAGTCTTTAGAGTATGAATTTAGATTAGTTACAGCTGCTAAAGAGGCAGAAAAAGTAATTATTGAGGCGCAAGGAAAAGCAGATGCCAATCGTATTTTAAGTGCATCATTAACGGATAAAATTTTACAAGATAAAGGTATTGAAGCAACGGTAAAGTTGTCTGAGTCGCCTAATAGTAAAGTGATTGTTATTGGATCAGGGGATAGTGGAATGCCTATTATTTTAGGTAATCAGTAAAACTGAAAAAAACATTTATAAAAAAAAAAGCAACACTAAATTTAGTGTTGCTTTTTTTATGCTTTTAATATAATGTTAAGGACGATCGACAAATTGATTGTAAATAACTTTAAGATCGGTTTCAGTTAAAGTAGAGCTTGCTTTTAGCTTAGCTGTAAACTGTTTAACCTCGTCAGGTGTTGCGGGACAACCGATGTTATTCCCTTTGTTATCTAAGGAGTCGGTTATTAAGTTGCCATCTGCATCTAAAATCAACCAAAAAGGAATACCAGAATTTTCACCTTTATATTTAACGAGTAGTTCTTGAGCACCAGGGTTTTCTAAGTTTTTATTCTTTTTAGATTCTTGAACCGTTAAATGTTTGATTACATAAGCGCCTTCAAAAAGCGCTTTTGTCCTATCGGACATCATATTGTTGTCCATTTTTTTGCACCAGCCACACCAAGACGCATGAAACATTATAAAAATATGTTTTCCTTCTTTTTTAGCTGTGACTTGTGCTTCTTTTAAAATCACGTCCGCTGACTCTTGGCTTCTAGCGATTTGACTCGTAATAAAAAATAGAGAAACCAGTAAGATTAGTTTTAATTTCATGGGTTTAGGTTATATTTAGAATAAAAATAGAATTTTATTGCAGATTAATTTGGTTTTTAAAATAAAATTTAACAATATTTGTATATAAGAAAAAAACATGAACTTTATTCAATCACATCATCATCATTTCCATACTAGCACTCAAGCCAGTTAGAAATGTATTGAATAAAAACAAAATATATTTTAAAACCGTTTGAGTAAATCAAGCGGTTTTTTGTATTTATACACTTTCCTAAAGATTTACTCAAATTTTCAAAAGAATCTAAAAAATTAAAAAGAAAACAAGATGAGTAAATTAAAAATTGCAGTTCAAAAATCAGGAAGATTAAACGAGGATTCCATGCGAATTCTAAAAGAAGTTGGTATTGCCATAGATAATGGTAAAGACCAATTAAAAGCATCAGCAAAAAACTTTCCATTAGAAATTTTTTATCTACGTAATGGAGACATTCCCCAATATCTTAAAGATGGTGTCGTAGACGTCGCTATTATTGGAGAAAACGTCTTAATAGAAAAAGGAAATGGTATTACAATTTCTGAAAAACTTGGATTTTCTACTTGTAAAGTGTCTGTGGCAGTGCCAAAAGGAGTAAAGTATAATTCAGTAAAAGACTTAGAAGGAAAACGCATTGCAACGTCATATCCAAATACTGTAAATCAGTTTTTAGAGAAAAACGGAGTAACAGCCAACTTACACATTATTAATGGATCTGTAGAGATTGCTCCAAATATTGGATTAGCAGATGCTATTGTAGATATTGTTTCTAGCGGAAGTACATTATTTAAAAACGGTTTAAAGGAAGCAGAAGTTATTTTAAAGTCAGAAGCTGTTTTAGCCGTATCTCCTCAAATTTCTGATGACAATCAGGCTATACTTGATAAACTACAATTCAGATTACAATCTGTTTTAAAAGCTAGACAATCACGTTACGTTTTATTAAATGCACCAAATAACAAGGTAGACGATATTATAAATATTTTACCAGGAATGAAAAGTCCAACGGTTTTACCATTGGCACAAGAGGGTTGGAGCTCGATCCACTCTGTAATTAATAAAAATGATTTCTGGGAAATTATTGACGAACTAAAACTAAATGGAGCAGAAGGTATCCTAGTTTGTCCAATCGATAACATGGTATTATAATGAAAACTATAAACAACCCAGAAAAAGCAACATGGTCAGACATTTTGCAACGTCCAACACAAACCGTTAATGATATAGAAGCTACGGTAACTCAAATTTTTGAAGACGTACAACGTAATGGTGATCAAGCGGTCGCTAAGTACACGCAATTATTTGATGGAGCAGAATTAGCATCAAATGTGGTGACAGTTGAAGAAGTTGAAGCAGCAAGTGCTAAAGTTTCAAAGCCATTAAAAGAAGCCATTCAGCAAGCAAAAAGCAATATTGAAGCATTTCATACCGCGCAAAAGACAGAAAAAGTTAGTGTGCAAACGACGGAAGGTGTTAACTGTTGGCAAGAAAAAAGAGCAATTCAAAAAGTTGGGATTTATATTCCTGCTGGTACAGCGCCTTTGTTTTCGACGGTTTTAATGCTAGCAGTGCCTGCGCAAATTGCAGGTTGTAAAGAGATAGTATTATGTTCGCCACCAAATAAAGACGGTAAAATTGCTAACGAAATTTTATATTCAGCACAACTTTGTGGTGTGACTAAAATCATAAAAGTGGGCGGAATTCAAGCTATTGCTGGTTTAACCTTTGGTACAGCAAGTATTCCTCAGGTTTATAAAATATTTGGACCAGGAAATCAATTTGTAACTGTTGCTAAGCAATTATCGACTAAATATGGAGTTGCTATTGATATGCCTGCAGGTCCAAGTGAGTTATTAGTTGTGGCAGACGATACTGCAAATGCTAGTTATGTGGCTTCGGATTTATTAAGTCAAGCAGAGCATGGTGCAGATAGCCAAGTTATTTTGGTGTCTACCTCTCAAAATTTAATTGACGCTGTCGCGGAAGAGATTCAGCTTCAGCTAAAAGCGCTTCCAAGACAAGATATTGCACAACAAGCAATAGATCATTCTAAATCTATTTTAGTTGAAACTGATGCCATAGCCTTAGATTTAATTAATCAGTACGGACCAGAACACTTTATTGTTTGTACAAATAACAATGATTTTTATGTAGACGGAATCGAGAATGCAGGATCGGTATTTATTGGTAATTACACGCCAGAAAGTGCAGGGGATTATGCTTCAGGGACCAATCACACTTTGCCAACTAATGGATTTAGTAAAGCTTATTCTGGTGTGAATTTAGATAGTTTTACAAAAGCGATTACATTTCAGAATATTACAAAACAAGGGTTACTAAATATAGGAAGCACTATTGAGTTAATGGCTGAAGCCGAAGGATTGCAAGCGCATAAAAATGCGGTGACTATTCGATTAAAGGATTTAAAATAAGAGAGAAGAAGTAAGATTCATGAGTTGTGAATCATGAATCATAAGTTAAAATTTAAACACAGCGTCGCCACGTCATGCTGAACTAGTTTCAGTATCACACAAGTATAAATAATGGGACACCGAAATAAATTCAGTGTGACGCGATGATTGAAACGAGAGACAGGGAATGAGAAACAAGAATCATGAATTGTGAATCATAATTTAAAATGTAAACACTATCGCCACGTCATACTGAACTAGTTTCAGTATCACACAAGTATAAATAATGAGACACTGAAATAAATTCGGTGTGACGCGATGATTGAAACAAGAGTTAAGAAACGAGAATCATGAATTGTGAATCATAAATCATGATTTAAAATGTAGACACGGCGTCGCAACGTCATGCTGAACTAGTTTCAGTATCGCACAAATAAAAATAATGAGACACTGAAATAAATTCAGTGTGACGTGACGGTTTAAATAAGAGTTAAGAAACGAGAATCATGAATTGTTAATTATAAATCATAATTTAAAAATTAACACAAAGTCGCAACGTCATGCTGAACTCGTTTCAGTATCACACAAGTATAAATAATGGGACACTGAAATAAATTCAGTGTGATGCGATAGTTGAAACAAGAGATAGAGGATAAGAATCATGAATTGTTAATTATAAATCATAATTTAAAAATTAACACAAAGTCGCAACGTCATGCTGAACTAGTTTCAGTATCACATAAGTAAAATAATGGGACACTGAAATAAATTCAGTGTGACGCAATGGTTGAAACAAGAGTTAAGAAACGAGAATCATGAATTGTTAATTATAATTCATGATTTAAAATGTAGACACGGCGTCGCAACGTCATGCTGAACTAGTTTCAGTATCACACAAGTATAAATAATGAGACACTCAAATAAATTCAGTGTGACGTGATGGTTGAAACAAGTGATAGGTCATAAGAATAATACAACAGAATACTGCCAATACATTTAGTAATAAGAAAAAATGAGCCAAAAAATAAACATAAATAACCTTGTTAGAGCTAATATAAAAGCACTAAAACCGTATTCTTCTGCAAGAGATGAATTTAAAGGGACTGCAGATGTTTTTCTAGATGCAAACGAGAATCCATTTGGAGATTTAAATAGATATCCAGATCCACAGCAGAAAAAGATTAAGGAGAAGTTATCTGCTATTAAGAAGGTCAAAGCAGACCAGATTTTTATTGGTAATGGTAGTGATGAAGTTATTGATTTAGCATTTCGTATTTTTTGCGAACCAGGACAAGATAAGGTCTTAACCTTTACGCCAACTTACGGGATGTATAATGTGTCTGCAAACATTAATAATATTGAAGTTATAGAACAACCGTTAATTAACGATTTTCAGATTAATTTAAATCAATTACAACCGTATTTAGATTTTGAAGATTTAAAAATCATTTTTATATGTTCGCCTAATAACCCAACAGGAAACAGTTTAAATCCAGAGGATATTGAATATATTTTGGAGAATTTTAATGGTATCGTAATTGTAGACGAAGCTTATATTGATTTTAGCGGACAAGCGTCGTTTATTAAAAATATTGATAAATACGATAATTTAATTGTTAGTCAAACATTTAGTAAAGCTTGGGGGTTGGCAGGCGTTAGAGTAGGAGTTGCTTATGCTAGTCAAGCTATAATAGCACTTTATAATCGTGTAAAACCACCTTATAATGTGAGTACTTTAAATCAAGAAGCGGTTTTAAATAGTTTGAATAACTTAAATGTAGTAACTCAAAACATTGAGACTATTCTTGAAGAAAGAACGAAGTTAAAAGAGGCTTTAAGTAAATTAGAGATAGTTAAAAAGATATATCTTACAGACGCTAATTTTTTGTTAGTAGAAGTTGATGATGCTAATAAAACATATCAATATTTAATTGAGCAAAAAGTAATTATTAGAAATAGAAATACACAAGTAAAAAACTGTCTTCGTATTACCATTGGAACTCCAGAGGAAAATGAGAGGTTAATTGCAACACTAAATACTATTTAATAAAAATAACGGCATTCTGAATGTGTTTCAGAGTATCACTACAAAATATATCACATGAAAAAAGTATTATTCATAGACAGAGACGGAACATTAGTGCTAGAGCCACCCGTAGATTATCAATTAGATAGTTTAGAGAAGTTGGAGTATTATCCAAAAGTGTTTCAATATATGGCTAAAATTGCTTCAGAATTGGATTACGAGCTGGTAATGGTGACCAATCAGGACGGTTTAGGAACAGATTCATTTCCTGAAGACACCTTTTGGCCTGCGCAAAATAAAGTGATGACTGCTTTTGAAAAAGAAGGCGTTGTGTTTACAGATGTGTATATAGACAAAACATTTCCGCACGAAAATGCAGACACACGTAAGCCTAGAACTGGTTTATTGACTAAGTATTTTGATAAAGAAAAGTACGATTTAGCAAATAGTTTTGTTTTAGGAGACCGCATTACAGATATGGAATTAGCTAAAAACCTAGGAGCAAAAGGTATCTTTTTGTCCGAAGATCCAGAATTAGGTGCTGACGAAATTGAAACGTCAAAACAAGCGATTATTGATTGTATAGCATTGACTAGCGCAGATTGGGAAGCGATCTACGAGTTTTTAAAATTAGAAGATCGTGTTCAAGAAATCACAAGAAATACTAACGAGACTAAAATTTATATCAAATTAAATTTAGACGGTTCTGGTAAAAATAATATTGATACTGGTTTATCCTTTTTTGACCATATGCTAGACCAAATTGGTCGTCATGGAGCAATGGATTTAACTATTAAAGTAGAAGGTGATTTAGAGGTGGATGAGCACCACACGATAGAAGATACTATGATTGCTTTAGGGGAGTTGTTTAATAAAGCTTTAGGTAATAAATTAGGTATCGAGCGTTATGGGTTTTGTTTACCAATGGATGACTGTTTAGCGCAAGTTGCAGTTGATTTTGGTGGTAGAAACTGGTTAGAATGGGACGCGGATTTTAAACGTGAAAAGATTGGTGATATGCCAACTGAAATGTTCTTTCATTTATTTAAATCGTTTACAGATGGTGCAAAATGTAACTTGAATATTAAAGCAGAAGGCACTAACGAACATCACAAAATAGAAGGTATCTTTAAAGCATTTGCAAAAGCTATGAAAATGGCCGTAAAGCGTGATTCTAACAAAATGTTTTTACCATCAACTAAAGGGATGTTGTAATGAAACTAGTAATTATAGACTACGGAGCAGGTAATATAAAAAGCATACAGTTTGCGTTTAAACGCTTAGGATATGATGCTATATTATCTAATAATCCAGAAGAAATTAAAGCTGCAGACAAAGTGATATTTCCAGGAGTTGGAGAAGCTAGCTCAGCAATGCGCATGCTAAAAACAAGTGGTTTGGACGTGTTGATTCCGACGTTATCACAACCTGTTTTAGGGATTTGTTTAGGAATGCAATTAATGTGTAAATCGTCTGAAGAAGGAAATACAGAGGGTTTAGGTATTTTTGATGTAGCGGTCAAACGTTTTGACAACTCTGTTAAAGTACCGCAAATGGGATGGAATACTATTACAGATTTAAAATCTGATTTATTTAAAGGTGTCAAAAATGAAGCGTTTATGTATTCTGTACATAGTTTTTATGCTGAAGACTGTAAAGAAAGTATCGCTACTACTACTTATAGTTTAGACTTTGCTTCTGCTTTGCAACATAATAATTTTTATGGTGTACAGTTTCACCCTGAAAAAAGTAGTACTGAAGGAGAACAAATATTAAAGAATTTTTTAGAATTGTAAAATCATAAATTTGTCACCTTTAGCGTAGTCGAAAGGTCTCAAATTAAAACAAATAGTAATCAGAAAATTAACAGACCCTGAAATAAATTCAGGGTTGATTAACAAATTAATCCATGAGAATAATACCAGCAATAGATATTATAGAAGGGAAGTGTGTACGTTTGACTAAAGGCGATTACAGTACGACTAAAATCTATAGTGAAAATCCGTTAGAAATCGCTAAGCAATTTGAAGATGCAGGAATTGAATACTTGCATATGGTTGACTTAGAAGGTGCAAAAGCAGCGCACGTAGTAAACTATAAAGTCTTAGAGCAAGTCGCTTCTAAAACTAATCTAAAAATCGATTTTGGAGGTGGTTTAAAGTCGGATAACGATATTATTACAGCATTTAACTCTGGAGCAAAACAAATTACAGGTGGAAGTATAGCTGTAAAAAACAGGGCTACTTTTGAGAGTTGGATTAGTAAATACGGAACACAGAAAATTATTCTTGGTGCTGATTGTAATAACGAAAAAATTGCAATAAGTGGTTGGTTAGAAGAAAGTAGTTTGGAGGTGATTCCATTTATTAAGGATTACCAAAAACAGGGCATACAATATGTAATTTGTACAGATATTTCTAAAGATGGTATGTTAGAAGGGCCTTCTTTGGAGTTGTATAAAAATATAATAGAACAATGTAGCAATGATAGTTCTGGCCAGTCGGTTAAATTAATTGCATCAGGAGGTGTTACAACTATCGAAGATTTAGAAAAGCTTGCAGATATTGGATGTGAAGGTGTGATTATCGGAAAAGCTTTATATGAAAACAGAATTACTTTAAAAGAATTAGAACGTTTTTTATAAGGTCATTTATAGTGATGTTGCTACATAAATAATTATAATATTGAGGCCATACTGAGCGCAGTCGAAGTATCCATAAATTGCAAGATTGTATTTTAATATAGCTGAAATCACAAATAGGAGTATTATTGTACATAGAGATATTGATTAAAAAAAAATAAAACAAAAACAACTAGTGAGATTTACTATTAATAATGAGTAATAGATAAATTTGAGTAGTTATCAACCTAAATTTTAAATTAAAAAGATGAAAAAAATTATCCCTTTTCTACTGTTAATAATTACAGTAGTAACATCATGTAAGAAAGATGATAGCATTGATAATGAAGATCAAGAATCAGGTTCCGTAGAGGGCGTTCTTATTACTGCAACAGAAACTTGTTTATATAGTGATTTTGATATTCAAGAAAATACGTCTGTCGTTATCAATTGTTTATTAGATTTAGAGGGACAAACAATTACTGTCCCGGCGGGTGTCACTTTTAGTTTCGAAGGTGGTAATATTTTTAATGGTACATTAAATTTTGAAGGTTCAGGAACAATAGCAGGAGAATTGTTAAATTCTGATTTAACTGTAGAAGGAAATGTAGACTTAGTAGATGAAGATTTTGTTTTTTACCCCTTCAGATGGGGAATCGTAGAAGTTGAAGGCGAAAATAATCCTGAGCCATCTTCGCAAGTGGATGCTTATAATAATTATCAAATTATCAAAAACACTTTGAATACCGTCCATGATATGGGAGCTTCTGTGTTTACTATTGGTAAGCTTAATGCTTTTTTTGATTGTCATAATGGAGAGGATAATGCGGCAGCAGCTTTTAATGCGGTGCTATTTTTACCGTCATCTAATTTTCATTTAAAAATGGCTGACAATACGTACATAAGAGCTTTACCTGTGAATAGTATTTTAAGTTCTAAACTTGTTAAAATATATCAATCTACTAATGTTAACGTTTCTGGAGGTCATTTAATTGGAGATAGATTAAGACATGGACCAACAGTGGGTGGTAGTCATGTGCTACAGATTACTGGAGCAGAAAATACAGTTATAGATAATGTAAGTGTTAGTTTTGCTGGAGATAGTGGAATAGTAATCCAAAGTTATTCTTTTCAACAAAACAGCGACTATATACCAAGTCAAAATGTGATAGTAAAGAACTGTACAATGGATTCTAATGCAAAAAATAATCTTCAGGTCACAGATGGAATGGATGTTATTATTGAAGATTGTTATTCTTATAGAGCAGGTATTGATGTTGAAACACCTTTTGGAACATCAGAAGGAAGAGCTCCAAAAATTGGGATATTAACTGAAACACAGGTAATGCAAGTAGTAACAGGGGTTATTATTAGAAATAATTTTGTCGAAGATAGCTACTCAAGTTCTAATCATGATATTTTAACGGTTGGTTCTACTGATATTGAAATTTCGGGTAACACAGCAGAGAACAGTATTGGATGGAGTACGTCACTTAATGTAAGGGTTACAAATAATACTTCAGGTAAAATTTATGGAGGTTTTTTAGGATTTAATGGTATTGATAATATTGTGTCAGGTAATACAGTGACTAACCCAGATGGTGTAGGTATCTTTTTAACTGATCAAAATGTAGAAGTCTATGATAATAATCTTATCAATTGTAAGGTTGGGATTCAATTGGCTTCTTTATTGAATGCCGAAGTTTATGATAATAACTTCGAAAGTAACATCGAAAACTCTGTTGGTATATTGGGACAAACGTATTTAGATAATGTAAATGTTTATGATAATGATTTTGCCTTAGAAGACGGAAAACCTTTAAATATACTGGCTATAAATACAGAACCTGAACATGAGGATTATCAATTTGTTTTTATGAATAATATAATAAATGCATCTAGAAGTGGAATAATATCAGGGTCTTCTAATATAACTATTATGGGTAATGAGTTTAACGGTGCTGGTTTAGGGCTATCGGGAACTAGTAATACGATGGTGAAAAATAATATATTAATAAATTCCAGTAATGGAGTTACTTTTGGTGCTGGTAATTCGACAGATGTAGAAATTACAGGTAATACATTTGAGGGAACTAATGATGGGACTTTATCTACAGCTGTAACGTTATCAGGATCAAATATTATTTTTAATGATAACATAGTTAAGGCTGTTGGAAATAATAATACAGGAATTTCTGTTACAGAAGGGGCGTATATATCTATGGAAAATAATACGGTTAATAACGAGTCTACTTTCCGATCTCCTTTACATTTTTTAGGAAATAATTCTACAATCATAAATAATACTTTTATAAATAGTAATGGTTTAGAAGGTTTTTTTGATGGTGGCGTAAATAATGTTTTTTCGGGAAATAATTAATAAAGAAGTATCATGATGAAAGACCAAGCCATTTTTTATAAAAAAGGATGGTCTGATTATCGTAAATATCAAACGTATAACTATGCTTACAAAACGAATCATACCATGCTTAGACATTAAAGACGGAAGAACCGTTAAAGGTGTCAATTTTGTAAACCTACGTGATGCCGGTGATCCTGTAGAGTTAGCTAAGCAATACGCATTAAAAGGTGCAGACGAATTAGTGTTTTTGGATATTTCAGCAACATTAGAAGGTCGAAAAACCATGATTGATATGGTTTTAAAAGTGGCCGAACATGTTAATATTCCGTTTACAGTTGGAGGTGGTATTTCTTCAATAGCAGATGTTGATGTGTTATTAAAATCTGGTGCTGATAAAGTGTCTATCAACTCTTCAGCAGTTAAAAGACCTGAATTAGTTAACGAATTGGCCAATAAATTTGGGAGTCAGTGTGTTGTGGTTGCTATTGATGCTAAACAAATAGATGGCGAATGGATGGTGCATTTAGCTGGAGGAAGTATTCCAACAGAATTGAATTTATTTGATTGGGCAAAAGAAGTTGAAAGTAGAGGCGCAGGAGAAATTTTGTTTACGTCTATGAATAACGATGGTACAAAAGCAGGGTTTGCAAATGAAGCCTTAGCAAAGTTATCGGAAACATTAAATATTCCGATAATAGCTTCGGGAGGCGCGGGAACAGTACAACATTTTATAGATACGTTTAAAGACGGAAAATCGGACGCTGCTTTGGCTGCAAGTGTCTTTCATTTTGGTGAAATAGCAATACAAGATTTAAAAGAAGAACTACGAGAAAATAATATAGAAGTTAGATTGTAACATGTCATATTAATTCACTCGAACTGACGACACACTAATTATAGCAACGTCATTCTGAACTTGTTTCAGTATTACATAAAATAAAGAAGAATAGATTGGTTTGTATTACAAGAAACCAATAAAAACAAAACATTACGTCACTTCGAGTGATTTGTGAAGCATGAGCAAATTGTATCGAGAAGCACAACAAAATAAGTTCTCGATACAAAATTGCAGAAAAAGCAATTTCACTCGAACTGACGATATAGAAATAATCGCAACGTCATACTGAACTTGTTTCAGTATCACATAAAGTAAAGCATAAAAGAGTAGTTTGCTCTAAATTAAACAGAGCAAAGAAAACATTACGTCACTTCGAGTGATTTGTGAAGCATGAGCAAATTGTATCGAGAAGCACAACAAAATAAGTTTTCGATACAAAATAGCAAAAAAAGCAATGTCACTCGAACTGACGACATAGAAATAATACAACGTCAAGCTGAACTAGTTTCAGTATCGCATAATTAAGAAAACAGTACTAAGTAAATAAAAACACTTAGCAATTCCAATAAACAACAAGATGACAATAGATTTCAATAAAAACAACGACGGTTTAGTGCCAGTAGTAATCCAAGATGCCACAACAAAAAACGTGTTGATGTTGGGTTACATGAACGAAGAAGCATTCAATAAAACTAAAGCCACTAAATTAGTAACCTTTTTTAGTCGTACTAAAAACCGCTTATGGACTAAAGGTGAAGAAAGTGGTAATGTCTTAAACCTAGTAGATATAAAACTAGATTGTGATAACGACACGTTATTAATTCAAGTTAACCCTAAAGGACCAACATGTCACAAAGGCTCTGATACGTGTTGGAACGATACCAATTCTGAGAACTTCGGTTTTATTTCAAAATTAGAAAACACTATTGAAAGTAGAGTAGCAGCCGGAAATACAGAGAAATCTTATGTCGCGTCGTTATTTGCTTCAGGAATTAATAAAGTAGCACAAAAAGTAGGTGAGGAAGCGGTAGAAGTTGTTATTGAAGCAATGGATAACAAAGACGACTTGTTTTTAAGCGAAAGTGCAGATTTACTGTTTCATTATTTAATGTTATTACAAGCTAAAGGGTTTAAGCTTAATGATGTAGTAGACGTATTGAAAAGTAGAGAGAAATAATAAAGTCTTTTTTATGTTTTTAAACGTATTTTAGTTAATACTAAAATTCCAATTAAAAATTAAAAACCACATGTCTTACAAAAACCATCTTTTAGCATTAGGTTTATTGTTGTCATTATCGTCTTGTTTTGACGACTTGGATGACGCGACCGAAGCTACTGTTATTACACCATTAAGTCCTACGGATTCAAATAATCCTAATCCGTTTTCGGGAGTTATGGCGCCGATTGAAATAATGCCATACGCCTCTATTTCTACAAATCGTTATTGTATCGATTTACAAGTTTGGGATATACCAAATGATAGAAGAGAGCCCGTTAAAACAACAGATAATATTCAGGCCGCCATTGATTGGGCTGTAGCCGAAGGATATGGTGAGATTTGTTTACCAGCAGGACATTATTTAATAGGAAAATATGGGAATGATATTTATCAAGCGGGTTTAGTGCTTGAAAGTAATACGGCCTTTTTATTAGATCAAAATGCAGTTATTGAAATGGCACCTAATGATAAGTGGAACTATTGTGCTATTGCAGTTAGAGGGAAATCTAATGTTGTTATTTCTGGAGGAACATTACTTGGAGACAGAGATGGTCACGAGTATACACCGCGAACAAGTGATGGTGCTACAGCACACGACGAAGGGCATTTAATTTGTATTGAAGGCGAAAGTGAGTTTGTAACCGTCGAAAATGTAACGTTAGGTAAAGCTAACGGTGATGGTGTTTTGATGGTGGGTAGTCCAAATGGCTCGGCAGAACAATTACTTAGAGCTATTGAAATTAGAAGAAATAATTTTTCTGACAATAGAAGACAAGGGATTTCTTTAGTAGGGAGTTCTGAAGTGTTGATAGAAAATAACGAAATACACCATACAAATGGGGTTTCTCCGCAATTTGGAATCGATTTAGAAGGTGCTGGTCGTTTAAATGAAAATGTGACGATCAGAACAAATTATTTCCATAATAATAGAGGAGGGGATATTGTAAATACAGATGGTAAAAATATACTTGTGGAAGACAATATATTATTGCAAGGGGACGATAGCCAGTATATTGATGGCCCTATTGTGTATTGGAAAAATGCAGATTGGACCATAAGAAACAATAGTATAACAATGCGCACAGTTTCGGTTAACAATTGGAATGGTATTATTATGTATTCTAATGATAATCCTAAAACCAATCCAGCAACCACTTTTATTTATAACAATACATTAAACAATTGTGGAATGTATATGTATAAAGGTGCAGATTTAGAAATTACAGATAACTTTATGGATAATGGTCATTTAGCATTTAAAGAGATGACAAACCTTACTTTAGAAAATAATGCAGTAGATCATCCAAGTGAGTGTTGGGCGTATCGCTTTTTAGAAGTTAGTGGAAGTGCAACAGGTAATACTTATAATGGAGCACCTTTTGATATTCCTTTACAGGAAAATACACCTTGGGATGGCTGTTGGATAAATTAAGCAGATAGTAGAGGAAGTTATATTGGTGTTTTATTAATAATGTAATGCGATAACCTCGGGTAATAGAAGAATAGAAAATAATAGTCAGTCATAGACCATACTAAACTAACAATACGTTGGTTTCTAAAGTAGTGTTTATGACTGATTTTTTTTGCTTTGTATTTTTAAAAGTTGTAAAAATTGAAAACATTAAGATAACCAGCCTCTGTTATTAGCTGATTTAGCTAACAATACCAAAGCAAATCCAATAATAACAACTAAAGCTGTCATTGTATTTGCCATTTTTAATACAAAGGTTAAATAGCTCATTTGTGCCACAGCAGCAATTAAAGAGGCTAATAGCAAGGTAATGGCCCACTTTTTTTTCATGACTAAAGCTAAGCTTCCTAAAGTACCTGCAAAAACAGCAATAGCAAAAGCACCGGTGTACCAAGTAGGCAGATTAGCAAACAGCTGTTGATCGGCTTCAGGTAATTGGGCTATAAGTTCCTCGCTCATATACGCTTGACTGATATAAGCCATAATGCCAATGATATTCCAAATTAAAGCAAGAATACCTACGACGATAAACCAGATAGGTGATTTTTGAATTGCAGAATCAGTCATTATTATAGTATTAGTAAGTTAAAATCGTTTCAAGGTATAAAATTTTTGCGAGACGCTTAGTAAAACTGTATTTTCGGCATTCATAATTTATCATGCAAAAAAAGTTTTTCTACGTTATTACTATTCAATATTTAGGGTATAGATTTCACGGTTGGCAAAAGCAACCTAATTTGAAAACATTACATTTAATGATTGACAGGACGTTAAATTTTATTTTAGAAAAAAAGAAATTTAAAACGCTAACCTCAGGTCGTACAGATGCTATGGTTAGTGCGGAGAGTGCTGCTTTCGAGTTGTTTTTGGAAGAACCTATTGACGATTTTGATGCTTTTATGGCAATTTTTAATACTAACTTACCTCAAGATCTTCGGGCGTTAACGATTAGAGAAGTCGATAATAAGTTTAATATCATTCAGCATTCAAAAGTAAAAGAATACTTATATGTGTTTGCTTTTGGAGATAAATTTCACCCGTTTTGTGCACCAATATTAACGACTATTTTAGATCCTTTAGATGTTGAGTTGATGAAACAAGGAGCTAAGCTGTTTGAAGGGGAGCATTATTTAAAGAAGTATTGCTACAAACCAACAGATAACGGAATTTACAATCGTACTATTTTAAAATGCGAAATAGTGGAAAATACGATATATACGGCGAGTTTCTTTCCAGAGAAGAGTTACATACTACGTGTAAAGGGAAAAGGGTTTATGCGTAATCAAATCCGTTTAATGATGGGCGCCTTAATCCATTTAGGACAAGGAAAGCGTACTTTAGAAGATATTGAAGCGAGTTTAAAACCAGATTTTACAGGAGAAGTTTATTACGTGGCTCCAGCATCTGGATTGATTTTGAAAAACATTGAGTTTGAGTAAATCAATCAATAATTAGTCTTTTCACTTCATTTTAACACCATTTTAATAAGAAAACACCCTTTTTTGAGGTGTTTATTGAAATTCTATAACATTCTTAAAAAATCATATAACATGTCAGCTTGATTAGTGTTGCATCTTTGTACCAGAGATATTAATAACACTAAAAAACAGAAAAACATGAATTATTTGAATATGCAAGATGAAAAAGTACTACCTGTAGTTGTAGAGTTAAACACATTATTATCCGATTACAATTTATACTACCAAAAATTAAGAACGTTCCATTGGAATATATTAGGTAAAAACTTTTTTGATTTACACGAAAAGTTTGAAGCCATGTATAATGAGGCTAAATTAAAAGTCGATGAAATTGCAGAACGCATCTTAACCTTAAGACATCATCCTGTAAGTAAATTTAGCGACTATTTAAAAATATCGTCATTATCGGAAGCATCTAGTATGATTACTGATCAAGAAATGATTGACGAGTTGCTAAATGACCACAAAACAATGTTGTCACAAATGAAGCAAGTGCTTACTAAAGCAGAAGACGCAGAAGATGAAGGGACGATCGATTTAATCGGTGCTTATATTAGAGAATTAGAAAAATCAAGTTGGATGCTTAATGCTTGGTCAAAAAACACATCTGATCAATTAAAAGAAGTTGTTACTAGTAGTTAATTAAGGTTTAATACTTAAAAATATTAAAACAAGAATTAATTAAAAAAACATCTTATGAAATCTCAATTATCAGAAGCCTATAATTTATTAGTAGAAAAATTAGGCGCTTGGCTTAATGCCATAGTATCTAATATTCCAAACTTAATTTTAGCTATTGTTGTATTATTTACGGCTTATTTTATTGCTAAGTACGTTAAAAAGTATGTCACCAAATTAGTTGCTAGAAAAGTACAACAAAATTCAATTACTAGAATGATAGGAACACTATCGTCTGTAGTTGTAGTATTGGCGGGTCTTTTTTTAGCCTTAGGAATACTTAACTTAAGTAAAACATTAACTTCTTTATTAGCAGGAGCAGGGGTTGCTGGTTTAGCAATAGGTTTAGCCTTACAAGGCACGTTATCTAACACATTTGCTGGTATAGTATTATCGTTTAGAAAAAAAATACAAATCGGACATTGGGTAGAAACTAATGGGTATTCTGGAGAAATCATAGATATTAATCTTAAGGACTTTACAATTAAGGAGGCTGATAATAACATGGTAATCATCCCAAATAAGATGATTTTAGATAATCCATTAAAAAATTACACACTAACCACTAAGATGAGAGTCTTTTTAGAATGTGGTGTGGGCTACGAATCCGATTTGGATCATGTAGAACAGTTAACTAAACAAACTATTTGCAACACATTTGAGCAAATTGAAAAACCAGAAGATGTAGAGTTTTATTACACGGAATATGGTGGAAGCTCAATCAACTACTTATGTAGGTTCTGGATTGATGCAGAGAATGCATTAGAGAAAATGAAATCAAAAAGTAAAGCTATTATTGAAATTAAAAAAGCTTACGATAAAGAAAATATAAATATACCCTTCCCGATTAGGACGCTACAATTTGACAATAAGTTAGCTTTTGAAGCGCCTCAGGAAGCAGAGAATCAATTCTCGAACAATTAAAAGCATCGTGTTTTTAGTTGAATTAATAACCATTTAAAACCAAAAAAATATGTTACGTTGGACAATCACATTTATCATAATCGCAATCATCGCCGGAGTCTTAGGGTTTGGTGGAATAGCAGGAGCATCTGCAGGAATTGCTAAAATTTTATTCTTTGTATTTATAGTACTATTTGTACTTACATTACTTAAAAAAGGAGTAAAGTCATAAATTAAGTAAACAACCTAATCAGTTAAATAATCATTTTTTTAAGCAAAAATAAGTTGGCTGATTAGTGTTGTTAAGCTTAATCATTAAAATAAAAAACAACCTTAAAAACCAAAACACATGAAAAAGTTAGCACATACCTTTATTATATTATTCTCATTATCTATGCTATTAACAGGATGTAGAGAAGAGAAATCTACCGGAGAAAAAGTAGAAGACGCAGTAGAAAATGCAGCAGATGAAGTTGAAGATGCAGTAGATTAATAATAAAACCGCTTTGAAAAAGAAAAAGATAATTTAACATGATCCAAAACGTGTTGGATTAATAGCAACAAAAGTCCTAATTAAATTTAGGACTTTTGTATTTTTATGCAATAACTATATTTTATGAGTATTACAGTAGCTTTAGATTTCCTTAAAAAATTAGAAAAAAACAATAATAGAGAGTGGTTTGCCGATAATAAACCAGAATATGATAAGGCTTTAAAGTCTGTCAAAGCATTGTTTAATACGGTTTATAGTAATATACAAGCGCATGATGAATTTGAGAAATTAAAAGTTTTTAGGATTTATAGAGATGTTAGATTCTCTAAAAATAAGCAACCGTATAAAAATAATTTTGGTGCTGCATTCCACAGAGTAAAACCGAGATTAAGAGGTGGATATTATATGCAAATCCAACCTGGCAATAATTTTATAGCTACAGGCTTTTGGAGTCCTGAAAAAGAAGATTTGTTAAGAATCAGAAAAGAGTTTGAAATGGACGATCAAGAGATTAGAAGTATCATTAATGACCATCCATTACAATCTGTATGGGGACCTTTAGAAGGCGAGGAGCTTAAAACGGCGCCTAGAGATTTTGATAAAACCCATCCTGCAATCGATTTGATTAAAAAGAAACAATTCATCTTTACAAAACAGTATACTGATGCAGAAGTTATCGCAGAAGGGTTTGCTCAAAAAGTGAGTGACGATTTTAAGACCATCAGACCATTCTTTGATTATATGAGTGATGTACTAACCACAGACCTAAATGGTGTGTCTTTAATTAAAGATTAAACCACGTCGGTTATTGTGTATTTAGTACCATTAAATTCAAACGTATCTCCTGTAGATTTTTGCTGTAATAATTGACCTATAGGGGATTGTAGGGATATGGCGTAGTAAACCTGATCTGCAATGTCAATTTTCCCAACGCTTATAGACATAAAAAACTGCAAACTATCTGTTTTAACAAGACTTCCTAAGGCAGCTGTAGTCGTTAATAAATTAGCTCTAACTTGTTTTAAATACTCTTGAGTTTTACGGGCGTCGTTAAGAAAGTCCATGTTTTTTTCAAGATCATTTAAAAGTTTGCCATTTCCGGAATCGTCTCCTTCAGAACCTCCTTTGTCGTTACTTTCAATCGACTCTTTTATAAGTTCAATTTCATTGGTGTAATCCGTTATGCGCTGAGCAACATGTTGATTACAAATTTGCAAAAGTTGTTGTTTAATTGTCATTGTTTAGCCTATGAAGCTTCTATTGTTTTTGGTGTTTCGAATAATTGAATATTGCTTTGTAAACGTTGTTTGACAATGGTCATCATACGCTTATTTAAAGCGGGCGAATGTAGTCTATAATTTTCATATTCTAATACAGTAAATTGACCAATTATCACACCTTTTAAATTATTTCTAAACTTAATGTCTTTTTGGGTCGCATTTTCGATATAACCTAAACGTTTCTCGATAGTTAATTGATAGAAAACATTCTTATGTTTTGTTATATAATTGCTAAAAATGGCGAGTAATAAATCGTTTTGAAGTTTAATTATAGGTCGCAATGTTTCATTTTGAAACCGTTCTTCAGCACTCATGTCTGGTCTAATAATTATACTTTCTATAATGGGTCTAATCGCTAACAGTTGTGTGTCTCTTCCAGTCATAATAATTAAGTTTTATTAAAAATATCAATAATAAATACCAATAGTAGTATAGTAAAATATACTTTTTAACGGTGTTGTTAACAATCAAGATATTGTATTTTTACATAAAGTAATTGTAATATGACATTTGGAAACGTACCTAACCCAGAACTTATAGATTTTACCTTGCCTAGTGATCATAAAGACACCAAGCGCGTGTTAAGCAAGGTTAAGGATGAAACTATTCCTAAGGTTTATGTAGGTTGTGCCAAATGGAATAAAGCCGATTTAAAAGGATTTTATCCTAAAGGTACTAAGGATGAGCTAGCGTATTATGCGACACAGTTTAATGCTATTGAGTTAAATGCAACATTCTACCGTATTTTTCCGCCTGAGCAATTCTCGAAATGGTACGATAAAACGCCTTCAAATTTTAAGTTTTTCCCGAAACTTTTTCAAGAGATAAGTCATTATAAACGGTTGCAGGACGTTCAAGCTGTTGTCGAAGATTATTTGCAGTCGGCAGTTCATTTAAAAGAAAAACTAGGGACTATCTTTTTACAACTGCATTCTAATTTTTCGCCTAAAGACTTTGATCGTGTGGTGGCTTTTATTCAAAGTTGGCCGAAGCAACTTCCTTTAGCGGTCGAGTTTAGGCATACGGATTGGTTTAACGACCCAAAAATTGCAGAAGAGTTATATCAATTATTGGAAGTTAATAATGTCTCTAATATTATTGTCGATACGGCTGGAAGAAGAGATTTAATGCACATGAGATTAACCAATACTACTGCTTTTGTGCGATATGTAGGCGCTAATCATGAGAGTGACTACTCGCGGTTGGATGATTGGATCGCGCGTCTAAAACTATGGAAAACACAAGGAGTTAAAGAGATTAATTTTTTTATTCATCAAAATATTGAAAAAGAATCCCCGTTATTATCAGCGTATTTTACAGAAAAATTAAATAGCGAATTGGGATATTCGTTAAAAATCCCAAACGAAAATTTACAACAAAATTTATTTAAAATATGAGATTTCACACAAGAAAATGGGTAAAACCCGAAGATTTAAATCCAAACGGAACATTATTTGGAGGTCAATTATTAGCATGGATTGACGAGGAAGCAGCGTTATACACAATCATACAATTGGAAAACAATAAAGTAGTGACAAAGTATATGAGCGAAATTAACTTTATGAGTAAAGCTGTAGAAGGCGATATTATTGAAATAGGGATGGAAATCAAAAAATTTGGAAATTCATCTATTTCTTTAAACTGTGAAGTTAGAAATATGCGTAATCGCGAAACGATTATCACTGTGGAAAATATTATTATGGTTAATTTGGATGCTGAAGGTAATCCTAAACCACATGGTAAAACTAAAACCGAATTTATAAAAGATAGATTGGCAAATTAATTGCGCTAAATCGTCTAGTTATAAAATGAATACATAAGTTTATAGCCTCATTAAAAATAATACTATTATTTTTAATGAGGCTATTTTTTTATGTCTTTAGCAATACTACGCTTTCAAATATTTTTTATCAACATAAAAAGTCCCAAAAGGAAGTATAGATGCTAATAATATAATACCAAATACTTTTGAAGACCATTTTTGATCCGGCTTAATTAAAAAAGCTATTAGGATATAGAGAACAAACAGAAAACCATGAGGATAGCCTAATAATTTCACAAAAGCATCATCGCCTCCAGGTAATCTTTTATACACAGATGCACCCATTAATAATAGGTAAGATACACCTTCTAATAAAGCAACAATACGGAACGTTTTTAGCATAATAAAGACCTTTTTTTACAAAGATAAATATTGTTTTTCAAATTATGATTTATAAATGATTAATCATTAATTTCGTTTAAAATTAATTCTATGGATAGTACTAGAAAATCTATACTTATTGTACTTGCTTTTTTTTCGATTTACTGTATTTGGGGATCTACATATTTACTTAATAAGATTGTTGTTTCCGAAGTCGCGCCATTTTATTTAGCAGCGATTCGTTTTTTCTGTGCTGGAGTATTAATTTTTATAATAGCAAAAGGCTTAAAATTGTCATTAAAGGCATCAACAAAACAATTAAAGAATTCGGCATTAGCTGGTTTCTTATTCCTAGTCTATGGTAATGGTGTGTTTGTATGGGCACTGCGTTATGTTGATAGTGGTTTTGCAGCATTGATTGCGGCAACACAACCGTTATTTGTTATCTTTTTAATGCGAATTCTACATGGTTCTAAAATAAAAACAAAATCTATTATTGGTGTTTTGTTTGGTTTTGTAGGCATGTATTTACTAGTTAGTCAAGATACTTTAAAACTTAATAAGGATAGTATTATTGGAATTGTCATGATTTTTACTTGTGTCTTAAGTTGGAGTTATGGGAGTATTTTTGTGTCTAAAGCAGATTTACCAAAAAGTTTTTTTGTGGCGACAGGCTATCAAATGCTATTTGCCAGTTTATTTTTAGTATCCCTAAGTTTATTTTTTAACGAAACGTGGAAAACACCATTGGAGTGGAGTAGTAAAGCACAAGGAGCGATGTTATTATTAATCGTTTTTGGTGGTATTGTGGCGTTTACAGCCTTTAATTATTTACTGAAAGAAGTCCCAACAGAGAAGGTGGCAACCTCAGCGTATGTTAATCCTGTGATCGCATTATTTTTAGGATGGTATGTTCTGGGAGAACAATTAAGTCAGCAATCTATAGTCGCTGCATTGATTTTATTAACGGGCGTTTATTTTATCAATTCTAAGAAAAAAATAGTCATCTTTTCACGATTTAAAAAGTAGTTATTTTTACTAAAATTAAAATTAATTGTAATTAGGATAAAGAGTTAATATACAATTATTTAAAATTTTACTATCTTTGTAGCTCATTTAAGCAAGTAAACCTTTCCTTAATCTCACTTTTTAGTAGTTTAGAATCGTTAAGCAGAACATAGCTTTTAATTACTTTTTGTTAAATGAATTCATTTAAAACACACATTTAATAACGCTAATGGCTAAGTCGCAACAAACATTTAATAAAAGTGAAAAAGAAAAGAAACGCTTAAAGAAAAGAGAAGATAAGCGTAAGAAGATGGAAGCTCGTAAGCTTGATAAAGAAGCTAACGGAGGTTCTGATGGTATACAGTTTGCATACGTAGACTACAATGGTAACTTGGTGGACACTCCGCCGGATCCTGAGTTGAAAGAGAAGATTGATGCAGAAGAAATTGTTTTAGGAGTGCCTAAAAAAGTTGAAGGAGAAGAGGAAGATCCAGTAAGAAACGGTAAAGTATCATTTTTTGATACCTCTAAAGGTTTCGGATTTATTATTGATACAGAAAACAACGAGAAATATTTCTGTCACGTCAGTGGTTTAGTAGACCAAATTGCAGAAAACGATAAAGTATCTTTTGAACTTGAAAGAGGAATGAAAGGTATGAACGCTGTAAAAGTGAAGAAAATATAATCTAACAATAACGTTTAGATTAAAACCCATTAAGAGTTAATCTTAATGGGTTTTTTGTTTTTACACCTAAAATGAGGTGTCGTATAAATAATAATTACCAACGACAACTAACTTGACTTCAAACGCTAAAAGGTCGTTTTTATGCACGCTAACATTAAATTATCGGGAAGAACGTCACGTTCTTAACGATGTGTGACATGTAAATTAAAAAAAATGACTAATATTGTATCAGAAACAGAAGCAGCGTTTGCAATGTCATATTATGTAAAGAAATTAATAGTGCAGGTATGGGATTATATAGAAAACGCTTTAATTATCGGGTAAAAGAAGAAATTGCTCCTGTAGTATAATAAAACACAAATTAAAAGAACGGAAACAATGTTAAAAAAATTAATAAGTAAATTATTTGGTTCAAAGAAAAGCGAAACTGGTAAAGAGGGGACTGTAAAGTTTTTTAATAATTCTAAAGGTTTTGGATTCATCGCAGAAAAAGATTCAGATAAAGAGCATTTTGTTCATGTTACTGGATTAAAAGATAAGATTCGCGAAGGACATAAAGTGACGTTTGATTTAGAAGAAGGTGAAAAAGGATTAAATGCCGTAAACGTAAAACGTAAAAAGTAATTACAACTACGCAACGTATTATAAAAGTCTATTAATTATTTAATAGGCTTTTTTTATGCAGTAATATTTCGACTATAAATCTGCTAAATGAATAAAAGGCTATGGTCTTTGCTTAATATTATAATTTAGGTCTCAATCTTCTAGTCTAAGGGAATAGTGTATTTCAGAATGTGGCAAATCTACAAATCAGAACGTTAATGGATATTAGTCTATAGCAATCTGGGTAACACTTAATTCCTTCCGTTCATCTCAAAAAACGTACACTTGATAGATTAACCTGTGATAAGCTTTGTTTTTTAGTTACAAAAATAGAAGTGTAATTACTTTTACGGCTGTATAAAAAAACAAATACAAAACATGAAAAAAATAACATTATCATTAGTTATAGCAATCAGTTTATTTAGTTGTAATAGCGTTAAAAACATGGATACATCAAATGTATCGACTGCAGTAACATTATTAAGCTCGTTAACTTCAAATTCTACGGTACAACAAATTTCTAGCTTGTTTAGTTTATTAGATACTAATAAGGATGAGGCTATTAGTTCTACGGAAGCAGTAGGTTCGGTATCAGAAAACTTTAATACGTTAGATACTGATAGTAATTCAAGTTTAAATCTTACCGAATTAACAGGTTTGTTGAGTTTGCTGAAATAATATTTTATTGAAATAGTCTTAAAAGAAGGTATGCCGAAAGGTGTACCTTCTTTTTTTTGTGTCATAAATAGTCTGTTTTTATAGTGATAAAATTGTATGGTCTTTAAAATCGTCCTATTGGTAGATACAATGTAGCCAATCGTCTAGTTGCTTTTTTTAAGATGTTTTTTACACATACCTTTAAACTATTACTAAGAAATAGAATCTAAGTATCAAGTATCGTATAATCTTAAAAATTTAAAATTATGAAAGCATTAATTAAAACATACGTAGTTCCATTCGCTTTTTTAATAGCGCTAACAACACAGGTTTCTGCACAAACAAAACGTAATACTAGGGTTGAGACAACAAAAACGACAGTAGTAAAAAAACGCACGATTGCCAAAAGAGTGCCTAGTAAGACTGTTGTTTATAAAACACCAAAACGTAAAGTTGTGTCTGTTAGAACTGTACCAAACAGAACTGTTATTGTGCACAAAGGGCAGAACTATTATTATGCTAATAATAAATATTACACACAATCTAGAGGACGTTATATTGCTATCGCTCCAAAGATTGGGTTTAAAATTAAAGTATTGCCTACAAATTATAAAAGTATTCGTTATAATAATCATAAGTATTATAATGCTTCAGGTATTTTTTATGTGCAAATAAATAATGAATATGAGGTCGTTGAACCAGAAGTAGGAACGCTTGTATATGAGTTACCAGACGATTATGAAAAAGTGGTTATCAATGATGAGACTTATTATGAATATGCAAATGTGTTATACGAAAAAACACAAGTCAATGGTACAAGAGCTTACGAAGTTGTAGGAATTATAGATATGGATTAAATTATTTAAATTTTGGTTGATTTTTAATAATGGAAAGGGGGGTAATTATATAATTATCCTCTTTTTTTTTGTTTTTTACTATAACATTAGCCAGTACTGTTAAACAGAGTGTTTTAAATCCCAGCATTTAAATCTGTATAACCAATAAAACTCTACTATCTTTGCATAAAATTATAATTTATGTCACAACAGTTTTCTAGTTTAGGTATTAATACAGCATTGCAGAGTGCTTTGGCGGATTTACAAATCACAACGCCAACAGATATACAATCTAAAGCCATCCCTGTAATACTTAATAATACCGACGATGTTGTTGCTATTGCAAAAACAGGAACCGGAAAAACAGCTGCTTTTGGATTGCCTTTATTACAGTTAATAGACGTTACTAAAAGCAATATTCAAGCAGTTATATTAGCACCAACAAGAGAGTTAGGGCAACAAATATTTAAAAACCTAGAAGCCTTTAATGCGACTAGTTTAGGCGTTACTATTGCGGGTGTCTTTGGAGGTATTCCAATAAAGCCACAAATAGAAACCCTTAAAAATACCACACATATCGTTGTGGCGACTCCAGGACGTTTAGCCGATCTGATAGAGCGTAACGCGATAAACGTAAAAGAAATCTCGTATTTTGTTCTAGATGAAGCGGATGAGATGGTTAGCGCGCATAAAGAAGGTGTGGATGCTATTATAAAAGCATTGCCAAAATCTAGAAGAACATTATTGTTTACAGCAACCATGCCTGGTACAATCAAGCAATTGGTACAAAATAGTTTAGCTAAAAAAGTGGTAACTATTGAAGCTGATATGGAAACGATTGGTCACCAAGGGATCGATCACCAATATGTGGTTGTGGAGCCTATCGAGAAATTAAATGTATTAATGCATTTTTTAAACACGCATGAGGGGCAACGTGGTATTGTCTTTTGTAAGACCAAAGCAGCAGTAAATAAGTTGGCTAAAAACTTAGCGATAAACAAATTTTCATCTGGTGCCATTCACGGAAGCTTATCTCAAGGGATTCGTGATCGTATTATGGGACAGTTTAGAGAAGGTCATATTAATATATTAGTGGCTACAGATTTAGCAGCGCGTGGTATTGATGTTAAAGACTTAGCGTTTGTGGTTAATTACCATTTACCAGATACGTATGATGCGTATGTGCACAGAAGTGGACGTACGGCTAGAGCAGGAGCCAATGGATTAGCGTTAAGTGTGATTCAAGAGGATGAAGTACAAGAGATTCCGGAGTTTGAAGACGAATTAGGGATTGCATTCAAACAATACCAAAAAGCAGACGCTAAAAGTATTGAGGAAAACAACGGGTTGCTTTGGGCAAGAAAGATTTTTAAAACGAAACCTAATCGTGATATTCCTGAAGATTTTAAAGCGAAAGTAAAAACTATTTTTCATCATTTAACAAAAGAAGAATTAGTTGATAAAATCTTATCCAATTACATTGCCGAAAACAATACGATTGTAGACAAGCAAGAGGTGGTTAAGAAAAAAAAGAAGAAATAAATAATGAGTAGTTATATAAAAGTACAGCAGGATATTTTAGACAAACTAAATATCAAAACGCTTAATCCAATGCAGGAGGAAGCGTTGTTGTCTATTACTAATGCAGATAACACGGTGTTGTTGTCGCCTACAGGAACCGGAAAGACGTTGGCTTTTTTATTGCCAACTATTGCGGCGCTAGATACTAACTGCAAAAATGTACAATTACTAATTTTAGTACCGTCTCGTGAGCTGGCTATTCAAATAGAGCAAGTCATCCGTACGATGGGGACGGGTTTTAAAGCCAATGCCGTATATGGCGGACGCCATTTTAGTAAAGATAAAATCGAATTAGCACACACGCCTGCAATCTTAGTAGGTACTCCAGGTCGTGTAGCGGATCACTTAAGACGCGAAACGTTTTTAGTAGATGATATTAATACGTTGGTTTTAGACGAGTTTGATAAATCTCTAGAAGTGGGGTTCGAAAAGGAAATGAGCGAGATTATTAATAATCTACCACATATCAAAAAACGTATTTTGACCTCAGCAACGCAAGACATGGAGATTCCGCGCTTTGTAGGTTTAGAAAACGAATTGATTATTGACTATTCTGATACCGAAGTTACTAATCTAGCGATCAAGCAAGTGATTTCTCCGGATAAAAACAAATTGCAAACCTTAGTCGATTTGTTGCATGATATTGGTAACAAACCCGGGATTATCTTTTGTAATTATAAAGACACCATTCAGTTTGTAAGCGATTTTTTAGACAAAAACGACATTCCGCATGGATGTTTCCAAGGGGGAATGGAGCAAATAGACCGTGAGCGTGCCTTAATAAAGTTTAGAAACGGAACCCATCAAATTATAATCGCAACAGATTTAGCAGCGCGTGGTTTGGATATTCCGGAGTTAAATTATATTATCCATTACCAACTCCCGTTAAAGGCAGAGGAGTTTACACATCGTAATGGGCGTACCGCGCGTATGAATGCTGAGGGAACGTCTTACGTCATACAATGGGAAGGAGAGCGTTTACCGGACTTTATTAAGTTTGATGACACTGTGACGCCAAAAGGAACTGTTAAGACCTTAGGGACGGAGTGGGTGACGCTATTTATCTCTGGAGGCCGAAAAGATAAAATCTCTAAAGGTGATGTTGCAGGGATGTTGTTTAAACAATGTGATTTAGATAAATCAGAAATTGGTATTATCGAGTTAAAGCAGGATTGTGCCTTTGTTGCGGTTCCTAAAGCTAAAGCTGAAGGTATTATTGCCAAAACCAATAACTCGCGTTTAAAGAAAAGAAAAGTACGTATCCACACCATTTAATAAGTGGTACTACAAATGAATAAAAAGGGTTGCTATTTTAGCAACCCTTTTTTTGTTGATACCCAAATATGTAAATCATGTAAGCGTCATCGGTAATTGTATAATATAAGAGCTGTTGTTTGTTCTTATCTTTGTAGTAAGCACATTATAAACATATAATGTAAAAGTTTAACTTAACTGTTGTAACTAGTATATTATCAAAAACATACAAAATGATTAAACCAAGAGAAAAAGCACCAGAATTAAACATTCAATTAGTAAATGATACCACATGGACGTTAAGTGAGCAATCGCCAGAACACTTCACATTAGTGTTATTTTATAGAGGAAAACACTGTCCAGTTTGTAAGTCACAGTTAGAAGACTTAGAAAAAAAACTAGACAAATTTACAGACCGTGGTGTTAATGTTATTGCAATTAGTGCAGATACAGAAGCGGTCGCAAAAGCAACACATAAAGCATGGGAAATTCCAAACATACCATTAGGTTATGGGATATCTATAGAGAAAGCTAGAGCATGGGGATTATTCATTTCTTCAGGTATAAAAGAAGAACCAGAATTATTTACAGAACCTGGATTGTTTTTAATCACACCAGACCAAACCGTGTATTGGGAATCTATCCAATCTATGCCATTTGGACGCCCAGGGTTTAACGATGTCTTAGGTGGGATTGATTATATCTTAAAAGCGGATTATCCTGCAAGAGGAGAAGCGTAATACTATAACAACTAATTACAATAGATTAAAACCGAGCAAAACACGTCGTAACACCAGTCAGGAATAACTAACATGAGCAAAAGCACAACATTTAAATTGGTTCATTTTCCTAGACTAGTTCTTAATACAGCACGTGCTTGGTATGCAGGAGAACCTTTTGAACGAAGCGCCATTGTAGCCTATTATGCTATACTGTCGCTTCCTGCATTAATGATTATTATTTTAAATGTCGTCGGAGCATTTTGGGGACGTGATATTGTTAAAGGCGAATTGTTAGGACAGATTTCGGAGGCATTAGGACCTGATACTGCAGAGGCAATTAAAGTCATGATTATCGGAAAAGGTAATGAAGCCACATCAGTATTTGCAACAGCAGTTGGTATTGGGACTTTAATATACGGATCGACAGGGGTGTTTTTTCAAGTGCAATCGGCATTAGATAAAATATGGGAACAAGAAGAAGACGCTACAAACGGCGTTATGGCGGTAATTATTAGCCGATTAAAAAGCTTCAGTTTTATATTAATCATCGGATTCTTACTATTAACCAGTTTTATACTAACCTCAGTATTAAGCACATTTGGTAACAGTTTACAACGTATTCTTCCTGATAATCTTTTTGAATACCTGTATATCTTTGACTTTTTGGTCTCTATCGGTTTTATTTACGTCTTATTTGCAGCGATGTTCAAATTTTTGCCCTCTGCAACAATACCTTGGCAATCGGTTAGGGTAGGTGCATTATTAACGACCATCCTGTTTTTATTAGGTAAATATATACTAGCTATTTATTTTAGCACCATGCAACCGGGATCAACTTATGGCGCTGCAGGATCCATAATTTTAATCATGCTTTGGGTCTCGTATTCCAGTCTTATTTTGCTATTCGGAGCACATTTTACAAGGCAATATTCTAATCAGTTTGTTAAAAGTAAAACGGAATTACAGTAAGCGGTACAAAAAGGCTGACGTAGTGTTATAATTACGCTAAACCCATCATAAAGTCGTCTTAAAGCTAATAATAAAGATACAGATATAGCGTATCTTTAAGGTATACAAAACAGAAAAGAAAATGAAACAGAATAGTGTAAAACAAGCACCTTACAAGGGGCAAGATGGAATAAATTTTGAAGCCATCATCAGATTCAGTATCATAGATAACGCACCATAGTCATCTATACATTTGGTTGGATCTCTAAGACCATCCAATACCCATTTCCAAAAATGGACAAAGTCCTTTAGTAACTACTCCCAAATAGTTAAAACGAAAAGGCAACCTATATACCCTCAATAATTACAGTACTTGTCCAAAATGGACGAGGCAGAGCATACATAATATTTAAAACTTAAAACACATGAGTACTAGCACAAATAAAGGATTCGAAACTATTAATCCAACAACAGAACAGACAATACAACATTACGATTACATGACCGTTGATCAAGCCTTAAAAGCAGTAGACGAGTGTCAAGACGCTTTTTTAGACTGGAAACTAAAACCGTTAGAAGACCGCGCCAAAATTATTAAGGCAGTTGGTAAAACCCTAGTAGAAGAAAAAGACAGCTATGCTAAATTAATGACCCAAGAAATGGGTAAATTAGTAGCACACAGTTATGACGAAATAGAATTATGTGCTGGTATTTGCGAATACACAGCAACCGAGGGTGTCAAAAAGCTACAAGATGAGGTGAGAACCATGGAAAATGGTGGTAAAGGAATCATACAACAAGCGCCTTTAGGCGTTATTTATGGTATTCAACCATGGAATTTTCCATTGTACCAAGCCATTCGTTATACAATAGTTAATTTAATGGCAGGAAACGGTGTGTTATTAAAACATGCTAAAAACGTCACCGGATCAGCTTTAAAATTAAAAGAGGTTTTAGAAAAAGCAGGCTTACCAAAAAACCTGTTTACCGTTTTAATTATAGATCACGAGACGTCAGATAAAATTATCGAACATAAAGCAGTGCGTGGTGTAACCTTAACAGGAAGTTCTAAAGCAGGAGAGTATGTTGCTCAAAAAGCAGCAAAAGTATTAAAAAAGACCGTTTTGGAGTTGGGTAGTAATGACGCCTATTTAGTATTAGATGATGCCGATGTGGATTTAGCAGTACAAACCAGTATTGTAGGACGTACGTATAATAATGGAGAAACCTGTGTGGCTGCCAAACGTTTTATTGTTGTAGATAAAGTGTACGACCAGTTTAAAGCCGCCTTTGTAAAAGGGATGGAAGCGGTGACCTATGGCGATCCAATGGACAAAGACTCTAAATTAGGGCCTATGGCTAGAAAAGATTTAAGAGACAAAATTCACCAACAAGTAGAAGATAGTGTTAGTAATGGCGCCACCATTTTATGTGGAGGAAAAATACCAGATGTTACAGGTTATTTTTACCCGTCTACAGTACTAGGCGATGTAAAACCTGGGCAACCGGCGTATAGCGAAGAGTTATTCGGACCTGTAGCATCGCTTATTAAAGCAAAAGATAATCAGGATGCTATGCGTATTGCTAACGATAGTCGTTTTGGATTAGGTGGCGGAATTTTTAGTAAAGACGAAGAGAAAGCCATACAATTAGCCAAAGACCATTTTGATACCGGAATGATAAACATTAACTCCTACGGATTAGCACACCCAAACATGCCCTTTGGAGGAATTAAAGACTCTGGTTATGGACGTGAGCATGGTGGTTTTGGTATCACAGAATTTGTAAACACAAAAGCAATCATGCTTAATAACAGTAAATAATATTTGAGGGAATATTAGTTAGTGAGGAAAAGATCAAGTTTTATACTTGGTCTTTTTTTTGTTTTAATGTGAAATTTTAGAGGAATGAGGTTTTCCGTAAGGTTTGTGTTTTTAATTAATGTATTTTTAAGGATTAAGTAAGTTAAGATTATAGAAAATATGAAGAAAAAGAATACAATTGAGATGGTTGCTGAAAATATAGGACCTCATTTATCTTTAAATGATTCTTTTCAGATAAGTGATTTGAAATTAGGTGTATTTGCGAATAATGGTAGTGGTAAAACATTCATTAGTCGTGCTTTTCGGTTGATAAATAATAATAGTATTGAAAATGTAAATAAAATTTTATCGATTAACAAAACAAAGGGTTCTTTTAAATTTAATGTGACTAATATGCAGGATAAAAAGACTCAGTTATCTATAAAATTAAATAAAGATAAAGAAGCTGTTATAATTGACAATACAGATTATATTTTTCATGTTTTTAACAGTGATTACATAAAAGAAAATATAGAAGAATTAAAATATAATCCAGATGGTAAAATTGAGGGGTATATTCTTGGAAGAACTAAAATAGATTTAACAAATGAAAAAAATAAATTAAAAGAATTAAATGAATTAGATATTAAAAAGTATGAATTATTTAAAGAAGAAGTAAAGAAGGCTAAAGGCGAACTAGACAAACAAAAAATAAATAAAGGAACAAGCGAATATAAATTTACTCATTCTAGTATTTATAATAATGAATGTAATTATTTAGAAAGAAAATCTTATAATGATTTAGTAAAGCTCAATAAAAACTTAAGTCAAACTCCTGATGATATTGAAAATATAAAACAATTAAATTATTCTTTTAATGATGATTATTTTGATAGAATAATTAAGATATTTAAAACAGAATATACAAAAAGTAAAATAGCACAATCTTTTAAAGAAAAGGTGTTGTCAAAGCAAAGTTTTATTAAAGAAGGAATAAAATATTTATCGCAGAATCTTAAGGAAGATAAGGCTACATGTCCTTTCTGTGAACAAGATTTAAGAATTAATGCTTTGAACTTAATTGAGCAGTATAATGTTTACTTGGATGATTCGGAATCACTAGTTAATAGTGAAATTACTACACTTTTGGAATACGTAAAAGAGGAGAAGAAGTGTGTTGAAAAAGACGAAAGTCTATTTTTAAAAACTAAAAATGAATTTGATACTCTTAAAAATTATATTCCTTCATTAATTGATGTTAATTTGGAAGGGTTAAAAAATAATAACCTTGATAAAGAACTAGACAATATTATAGATTTACTTAATACGAAAATATTAAATATTGAAAAAGAAATTCCTTTAAAGGACTATTCTATTTCATTCTTAAGAATGAATAAGTATTTAGAGGTATTAAAAGCTAATAGCTTTAATAATAATAAAATACTGATAGATTTTAATGATAAAAAGGATAATTTAAAAGTAGAAAAACTAGAGGTAAATAGGAAATTATGTAAGGCAATGTATTTAAAAATACAAGCCGAACAGAAAAATCTAATAGAAGAAATTAGAAAAATCCGAAGTGAAAAGGAAGTGTTAGAAAAGGAAATAAAAATAAAGGAAAGTAAAGAGAAAACTCGTAAAAAACTTAAGGTTTTAGAAAATCTAAAGATGCATTTGAAATCATTTTTTGGTGAGAAATATAGTGTTGATGACGATTTCTGTTTTAAGTTTAATAAACATGTATTAACTAGTAATGCCACTGATGTTTTAAGTGATGGAGAAAAAAGTATAGTAGCGTTTTGCTATTATCTGGCTGATATTCATAAACTAGTTGATAGAAATGATGATTATGATAAAATATTTTTCATTATTGATGATCCTATTTCTAGTTTAGATTTTCATTATGTTTATGCAGTTGCTCAAGTTATAAGAGATCTGCGTGAAACACTGAAATTAAAGCGGACAAGATTTATTATTTTAACTCATAATCTTGAATTCATGAGTATTTTAATTAGAAATAAAATAATCAAATTTTCTCTTGTTTTAGTAAATTCAAAATTATCGATACTTTCTAGGCAATTAATAATGCCATACGAAGAGCATTTGAGAGATGTTTATAATGTTGTAAAAGGAAAAGAGTCTTCTCATACCATACCAAACTCAATACGTCATATATTAGAAACTATTAACAAGTTTGAGTCACCTGACAAAGAATTAAAGGAATATTGTGAAGATAATAATATATTAAAAAACAATGAATTTATTTATTCTTTAATGCATGATGCTTCTCATGGGTCAATTCGACAACAAATGCCTTACAATGATGAGATGATTAAAAAAGGATGTACTGCTGTTATTGATTTTGTAAATAGTAAATTTGAAGGCCAAATTAATCAAATCAAAGATTAAATGAAAAACGAAAATCAAATAAAATGTCCTAATTGTGGGACTTCCATAGATGTTCAAGATATTTTATCGCATCAATTAGAAGAGGAAATAAAACAAAAGTATCAGTCGCAAATAGCTGCTGAGAAAAAGCGTTACGAAGGTCAGCAAGAAAAGCTAAAACAAGCACAGCATGATTTTGAGCAAAAGAAGAAGCGCGAGAATGTGTTATTTCAAGAACGTTTAGAAAATCAGCTTAAAGAAGATAAAAAGGAAATAGAAACGAAGCTAAAGCTAAAGTTAAAGGAAGAGCAGTCGGAACAGTTTGAGGCGCTTCAAAAGGAATTAAACGAAAAGTCTGAGCAAGTCAAAGAGTTAAACCGCTCTAAAGCCGAAATTGAAAAGCTTAAAAGAGAAAAAGGCGAACTTAAAGAAGCGGCGGAAGCAGAAGCACAGAAAAGACTAAACGAAATCCTGACTGCGGAAAAGGAAAAGATTAAAAAATCTGAGGAAGACAAAAACGAATTGCGTTTTAAAGAAATGCAAAAGCAATTGGAAGACCAGAAAAAGCTAACCGAAGAAATGAAACGTAAGCAGGAGCAGGGCTCCATGCAATTACAGGGTGAAGTGCAAGAGTTAGCAATAGAGGAGTGGTTAGCAGCGCAGTTTCCGTTAGATACGATTCAAGAAATTAAAAAAGGAGCTAGAGGTGGTGACTGTATTCAAATTGTACATACTAGAACCGAGCAAAATTGTGGTACTATCTATTACGAAAGTAAACGTACAAAAGATTTTCAGCCTAGCTGGATAGAAAAGTTTAAAGCAGACATTAGAGACAAAGGCGCCAATATTGGTGTGTTAGTAACCGAGGTTATGCCATCCGATATGGACCGTATGGGATTAAGAGATGGGATTTGGATTTGTAACTACGACGAGTTTAAAGGCTTGTGTGCGGTGTTAAGACAGGGTATTGTGCAAGTCAATAACGCCATAGTCACTCAGGAAAATAAAGGAGATAAAATGGATTTGCTGTACGATTACTTAACTAGTAATACGTTTAGAATGCAAATTGAAGCGATTGTGGAAGGGTTTACACAAATGAAATCGGATTTAGAAAGCGAAAAAAGATCCATGCAACGTATTTGGAAACAAAGAGAAAAGCAAATAGAGAAGGTGGTAACCAACACTATAGATATGTATGGCTCAATTAAAGGAATTGCCGGAAATGCGATTCAGTCTGTAAAAGCATTGGAATTACCTGGTTTTGATGAGGATTTAGAGTAGGTGTAGCCGAATGATTTTGATTTGGAATACTTTTTTTTCAATATTTAATGAAAATAAACATTAAAAAAGATTGTGGTTTCAAATAATGGCACTATACTTGTAATGTATTAAGTATTAATAAAATAAATTATATTACGATGAGTAAAGGTACAGTAAAGTTTTTCAACGACACAAAAGGATTTGGTTTTATCACTGAAGAAGGAGTAGACAAAGATCATTTCGTACACATTTCTGGATTAATCGATGAGATTAGAGAAGGTGATGAGGTTGAATTTGACTTACAAGAAGGAAACAAAGGATTAAACGCGGTTAACGTAAAAGTTATCTAAGATATATATTCAGTACAATTCAAGAAAAAGGTTACCTATAAAGGTAGCCTTTTTTTGTGCTTAAAAACTATTGGTCATCTCTACGTGGTTGTAAAACCAAAGTCAAGAAAGTCCTTTGACTTAATTATAGTATTAAAACACCTGTTTTTAATTAGTGGCATCATTGTTGCAATCTATTAAGTATTAACAAAATAAATTATATTACAATGAGTAAAGGAACAGTAAAGTTTTTCAACGACACAAAAGGATTTGGATTTATCACAGAAGAAGGTGTAGACAAAGATCATTTTGTACACATTTCTGGATTAATCGATGAGATTAGAGAAGGTGATGAGGTTGAATTTGACTTACAAGAAGGAAACAAAGGATTAAACGCGGTTAACGTAAAAGTTATCTAAGATATATATTCAGTACAATTCAAGAAAAAGGTTATCCAAACGGGTAGCCTTTTTTTATGCCATAATGTTTCAAAAGCTTTGTTACATCTAGTGTTAAGGGCGTTTGAAGTCTATGAAATAGGACTAAAAGAGGTGGTTAGTAGGAGAGGATGTAGCGGGTGATTTAGGGGTTTTATAACTTTTTTTAATAAAAACAAAAAATAAACAAGAAAAAAAGCGAATTGTAAATTAATGGCATTATCTTTGTAATCTATTAAGTATTAATAAAATAAATTATATTACGATGAGTAAAGGTACAGTAAAGTTTTTCAACGACACAAAAGGATTTGGATTTATCACTGAAGAAGGAGTTGATAAAGATCATTTCGTACACATTTCTGGATTAATCGATGAGATTAGAGAAGGTGATGAGGTTGAATTTGACTTACAAGAAGGAAACAAAGGATTAAACGCAGTTAACGTAAAAGTTATCTAAGATATATATTCAGTACAATTCAAGAAAAAGGTTACCTATAAAGGTAGCCTTTTTTTTTGCACTAAACTTAACCCCGAGTTAAATAGTGCTTTACTAAAGCTGAGATCAGTTTTACTAAAGTGTTAGACTGGTTTTAGCCGCGTGTTACAAACAAAAAAAAGGTTGTCCAAATGGGCAACCTTTTTTACTAGTATATAAAGTGAAGCTTATTTTAAGCTTTCTAATAATTTTTCTGCAACTAACTCAGACGATGCTGGGTTTTGTCCAGTAATTAAATTACCATCTTGAATAGCGTAAGCTGCCCAATCTTCTTTTTTAGAGTAGATACCTCCGTTTTTAGCTAACATATCTTCCACTAAAAATGGGACAACATCTGTTAATCCAACAGCCGCTTCTTCTGTATTAGTAAATCCTGTTACTTTTTTACCATTTACTAATGGTTTTCCATCCGTTCCTTTAACACCTTTTAAGGCTGCAGGCGCGTGACATACAAATGCAACTGGCTTTTCTTGAGCGTTAAATTTTTCGATTAAAGCAATTGATGTTGCATCGTTTGCTAGATCCCATAATGGTCCGTGACCTCCTGGATAAAATACAGCGTCAAAATCGTCAGCATTAATATCTGATAATTTGTTAGTGTTTGCAATCTTAGCTTTTGCAGCATCGTCTTTATTAAAACGGTCTGTAGCTTCGGTAGCAGCATCAGGAGAATCACTACTTGGATCTATTGGTGCAGCACCTCCTTTTGGAGTCGCGATTGTAATATCGGCACCTTTATCTAATAATGAGTAATATGGACTTGCGAATTCTTCAACCCAAAATCCTGTTTTCTTTCCTGTGTCTCCTAATTGATCGTGAGAGGTTAATACAAATAATACTTTCATAGTTTTTTCTTTTTTTAGTTCTGTTTTTACTTCTGAAACTTTTTCAGAAGGTGTTTTGTTTGTGTTGTTGTTACAGCTTGATGCTGTTACTATTGTTAGCGTTAACGCTAATGCTTTTATTACATTCATTTTTAATGCGACTACTATTGTCAGTTTGAGCGCAGTCGAAAACTCATTACAGTTTTGTTTTGCTAGTATTTCGACTTGCGGGCAATATGACAGTTGTACTATTTTATAATCATTATTAATGCAATTACTATTGTCAGTTTGAGCGCAGTCGAAAACCTATTACAGTTATGCTTTTGCTAGCATTTCGACTGCGCTCAATGTGACAGTTGTATTGTTATGTGACCTTTATTGATATTACAGTTTTATAATAAGTAACTTATAATTTAAACCACTATTGTCAGTTTGAGCGCAGTCGAAAACCTATTACAGTTTTAGTTTGCTAGCATTTCGACTTGCGGGCAATATGACAGTTGTACTATTTTATAATCATTATTAATGCGATTACTAATGCCAGTATGAGCGCAATCGAAAACTCATTACAGTTATGCTTTTGCTAGTATTTCGACTGCGCTCAATATGACAGTTATGTTACTATAATACTTATAATTTAAACCATCATTGTCAGTTTGAGCGCAGTCGAAAACCTATTACAATTTTGTTTTGCTAGTATTTCGACTACGCTCAATATGACAGTTGTGTTACTATAATACTTATAATTTAAACCACTCTTGTCAGTTTGAGCGCAGTCGAAAACTCATTACAGTTATGCTTTGCTAGCATTTCGACTGCGCTCAATGTGACAGTTATGTTACTACAATACTTCTAATTTAAACCACCATTGTCAGTTTGAGCGCAGTCGAAAACCTATTACAGTTTTGTTTTGTTAGCATTTCGACTTCGCTCAATGTGACAGTTATGTTACTATAATACTTGTAATTTAAACTACTATTGTCAGTTTGAGCGCAGTAGAAAACCTATTACAGTTATGTTTTGTTAGCATTTCGACTTCGCTCAATGTGACAATTATGTTACTATAATACTTGTAATTTAAACTACCATTGTCAGTTTGAGCGCAGTCGAAAACCTTAGAATGTTGCGTTTATAGCATTCCGACCGCACCCATTGTGACGTTTTATATTTAGTAAGCCATTTTTACTATTTTCTCAACCTTATCAGGAGATAATGTTTGATGTTCTCCTAATCCTGTCCAACCACGATCTGTAAATCGCTGAGAGATCTTTTCAGCAGTACCTTCATAATCCTTAGTATAATCTGATAATTTAGTATCAATACCTAATTCATGGAAAAAAGCAACTGTTTTTTCAATAGCAGTATGAGCCTTGTCTTCTGTACTACCTTCGGTAATATTCCAAACGCGTTCACCATATTGTGCTAATTTTTCTTTCTTGTCCTCAAAATTAAACTTGTAATGGCTTGGAGCAATCACAGCTAATGTACGGGCATGATCGATACCAAATAGAGCCGTTAACTCATGACCAATAGCGTGAACAGCCCAGTCTGTAGGTACTCCTTTTTGTATTAATCCATTTAGTGCCATCGTGCAACTCCACATAAAGTTTGAAGCCGCTTTATAGTCTGTAGGATCTTTTAGTACTGTTGGAGCAACTTCGACTAAGGTTTGTAAAATACTCTCCGCAAAACGGTCTTGTAATAAAGCACCAATAGGATACGTCATGTATTGTTCTAAGACGTGTGTAAACGCATCTGTAAGTCCATTAGCTAATTGACGTTGTGGAATAGATTGTATCACCTGAGGGTCTAAAATTGAAAACTGAGGAAATAAACCAGGACCACCCATAGCTAATTTTTCTTTAGTTTCTGCTCTTGTAATTACGGCGCCAGAATTCATTTCCGATCCTGTTGCTGGTAATGTTAAAACAGTTCCGAAAGGCATTCCTTTTTCAGTTCTGATATTTTTTGTCAAAATATCCCATGGTGTATCGCCATCATAGCGTGCAGCACTGGATAAAAATTTAGTCCCATCAATTACAGAACCACCACCAACAGCTAGTAAATACGTAATGTTTTGGTCTTTAATAACCTGTAACGCTTCCATTAAAGTCGCGTACTCTGGGTTGGCAGGAATACCACCAAACTCGACAACGTCAACACTAGCTAATGCTGTCTTAACTTGGTCGTATATTCCGTTTTTCTTAATACTCCCACCACCATAAAGTAGTAATACCTTGGCGTCTTGAGGGATTTCTTCTTTTATTTTTGCTATCGTATCCTTTCCAAAAATAATTTTAGTAGGATTTTTAAAATCAAAATTGTTCATCTTCTTTTCTTTTAATTCGTTCTTTTTTCTTTTATCAAAACACACTTAAAGTCCACTATATGAGACAGGAGTGGATTCTTTAGATTTTGACAATCATTTTTCCTTTGTTTTTACCTTCGAATAAATCGATAAAAGCAGTTGGGATATTATCAAAACCGTCTACTATGGTTTCAGTATACTTTAATTTACCGTCCGCTAACCATCCAGCTAATTTTTGCATGGCTTCTGTGAATTTATCTGCATAATTTGATACAATAAACCCTTGCATTAAAGCACTATTTTTTACTAAAAAGGGCTGTACGCTAATGCTTTTAGGTAATTCCGTTTCGTTATACACAGAGATGGCACCACAAATAATGATTCTAGCAAAATGATTGATATTGAATAATACAGCATCAGATATTGGACCACCAACGTTATCAAAATAAACATCAACACCATTTGGTGCTAGTTTTTTTAAGTCCGCATTAATATCTGTACTCGTGTTATAATTGATACCTGCATCAAAACCAAATTTGTCTTTTAGCATGTCAATCTTCTCATCGGTACCTGCAATTCCTATAACATGAAGTCCTAATATTTTTGCTATTTGTCCAACAACACTACCAACAGCTCCTGCAGCTCCAGAAACTACAATCGTCTCACCTTTAACTGGTTTGCCTATCTGAGTTAAACCTAAATATGCAGTTAATCCTGTCATTCCTAAAACACCTAAGTACGTGCTTAGAGGCGCTTTAGACCCATCGACTTTATTTAACCCTTCACCATTAGAAATTTGTTGTGTAGACCAGTCTAATAGTCCAGAAACATAATCACCTTCAGAAAAATCAGCGTTTTTAGACGCGATGACTTTAGCAATTACACCAGATTGTACTGGCTTGTTTAATTGAAAAGGAGGGACATAAGATTTAGCGTCGCTCATGCGTCCTCTTAAGTAAGGATCTACAGAAACGTAAGCTGCTTCTAAAAGGACTTCTCCAGAAGTGATGTCTAATGTTTTGTCTTCCGACGTGAATTCAAAATTTGAAACCGTAGGTTTTCCTTCCGGTCTATTATTTAATACTATGGTTTTAATCATGATGTTTAATTTTAAAGTTGAATGATTTCAACATTTATATTTCCTTTAGTCGCTTTTGAATAAGGGCAAACACGATGTGCGCCTTCAATAATTTTTTTAGCGTCTTCAGTCGGTAAATTATCAATTTTGACTTTTATGACTGCTGACAATCCAAAACTACCATCGTCTAGTGCGCCTAAAGTAGCCTCTACAGTTGTTGTAGATTCTAATTCTATTTTTTTAGCTTTAGCAACCATGATAAGGGCATTATCAAAACAGGCAGCCCAACCAGCAGCAAATAATTGCTCTGGATTGGTATAACCGTTGTCTTGACCACCAAACTCGACAGGGACAGATACTTTTAAATCTAAGACACCATCATTTGTTTTTACATGACCACTTCTTCCGCCTTTAGCGGTAGCTATTGCTGTGTAATTAGTTGCTTTCATTTTAATAATTATTCAATTACGGTCACTAACTCTGACATAGGTTTTCTAACCTTTACTAAGTTTACTAACCAATCTGTATCTTCTTTTCTATAACCAATAGGTAACATGACAGCACTACGTAGTCCTTTTTCGCGTAAGCCTAATATTTTATCTACTGCATCTGGTTCAAAGCCTTCTAGAGGCGTTGCATCTACACCTTCAAAAGCAGCAGCGGTTAATGCTTCCGTAAAAGCGATGTAAGCTTGTTTTGCAGCGTGGTTGAAGTTTTCTTCTGGATCTTTTTGAGGATACATACCTAATAACATTTGACGGTAATTTTCCCATCCTTCGTTTTCGAAACCACGAATCTCGTTAGTTAAATCAAACATATGGTTAATACGCTCTGGAGTATAAGTATCCCATGCAGCAAAGACTAATAAATGAGAACAGTCTGTAATTACCGATTGATTCCAAGCCACAGGCTTAATTTGTTCCTTAATATCTTGATTTTTAACAACAAAAATCTCAAAAGGTTGTAAACCACTAGAAGTTGGAGCTAAGCGAGCTGCTTCTAAAATACGTTCTACTTTATCTTCTGCTACTTTTTCGCCATTCATTGCTTTTGCAGCATATCTCCAATTTAATTTGTCTAATAATTCCATAAGGTTAATTTATTTTTTTAATTGTTTTTAGTAATTCTTTTAATATCGTTTGAAGTAATAATGACTTCGGCATGACTTGTACTATTTGCTAAATTGATCATGGCTTGTGCCATATTTCCTGGATCAGTGATTTTATATTGTTTTAATTTCCCAATAAATAACGGTTGAATGATCCTAAACAAAGCCAATCCTATTTTTTCTAAGGTTCGGGACTCTTTGCGATCACCACCAATTAATGACGGGCGTAGTATAAATGTCTTTTGAATGTCTTGTTTAAGAACATCACGTTCCATTTCGCCTTTTGTTTTGTTATAAAATAGACTACTCTTTGGGTTAGCACCTAATGCCGACACGACTAAAAATGTATCTATACCATTGGCTTTAGCTAGTTTTGCTGCTGCTACAGGGATACCATAATCTATTTGCTTATAAACGGACTTATCTGGCGTTTTTTTAGCGGTTGTACCTATACAACAGAAGACTTGGTGTGCTTTAAAATCAGCTTTAAATTGGTCTAAATCCAATAAATCGCCTATAAATTGTATGACTTTGCTAGGTAATCCTTCAATTTTAGAACGAGAAAACAACTTGATCTCTGAATAGTCTTCGTTTTTAATTAATTTGTCGAGTAAAAGACCTCCAGTTAAACCTGAGGCTCCTAATATGATTGCTGTTTTTTTCATGTTAACTACAAACTTTTATGCTGCTCCAAGCAGATTGATAGGCTTCGTCTAAATGGGTTTGGTCTAATTTAAAAGCACCACGTTTTTCCGTCATCATTAAAAATGATAAAGGGTTTATCGCGTAGGCGTATAATAAATAGTCTGACAATGGTTTTATAATCCCTTCTTGTCTACCACGTTGCCAAAGATCGAGCAGCGGTTGTAGGTGTTTTATGCCTTCTTGTCTACTGCATTCGTCAATCATTGGTGTGTTATCACATTGTGCCAAAAACAAGGCGTTATCACACTCTTTAAGTTTAAAATCGGCAATACGTGTCCATATTAATTCAAAACCAGCTTCAACCGACATGGTAGCATCATAAGTTTCAAATGCATATTTGGTGTATTTGGCCTTGACTTCGACGTAAGTCTTATTTACTAAATCTTGTTTATTTTCGAAGTACAGATAAATAGTAGCAGGAGAGACGTTAGCCATCTTAGCTATTTTGCTCATTGGTGTCGCGTGAAATCCATTGTTGTTTACCAACTCAATGGTTGCTTTAATCAATGCGTTACGTTTATCAATACTTTTTTGAAGTTTTGCCATTACGCGTTAGTTTTATAAAGTTTATAAGACAAAGCAATTAAAACAAACTGTATCGGTAATCTTATCATTGCGGCCTGATGACTTCCAATAGCGGGTGTATCAGAAAACACATCCCAAACATGTATTGGTAGAAAAAGAAGCATTAAAATAAAAATACCAAAAGCCGCTTTGCTAGCATATTTTGGCACAAGTAATAAAAGACCTAAAAGCACCTCAATAACACCAGAAGCATAAATTATACCTGTTTTATAGATTAAAAAATCAGGTACAAAGGCATTAAAAAACGCTGGTTTAATAAAATGTTGGCTTCCTGCATATATGATAAATGCAGCGAGTAATACTTTTAATACCGTCCAAATTAGTTTCATTTTTTTTGTTTTATCTGTGCAAAGATACTTAAAAATGAATGTTCATTCTTTTTTTTAACAAAGAATTATAAAATGAAGACATGTTACATTTTTGTTAAAGCGCTAGGGTTGTAGTGTGTTGTAAGATAGATAGTTGTTGGCTTGATCTAAATGGATTGTAAAAGTAGTGTACCATGCCATATCTTGCTAGAATCTCTCTGTTTTATTGTGTATATAAATTATCATGACCCTTAATTTTAATTAGCCTGATGCTAAAGACTAAATGCTTATCAGGTAATTTTTACTAAACATCTTATCGTAAATATCTTTACTGAACATATAGAGTTGGGCTGGTTTTTTTGAAACACCAACTTGTTTTTCGTCTAATGCAATAATATACTTTTTGTTAATTAATTTACGTCTAAAGTTTCTGTTATCAATATCTATATTCAAAATGGATTGGTATAAATCTTGGACTTCGTTAATAGTAAATTTATCAGGGAGTAATTTAAATATAATAGGTTCTGAAAGACATTTTACTTTTAAATCGTCATAGGCTTCAAGTATAATTTTTTTGTGATCAAAACCTAATTCTGGTAGGTTGTCAATAGGAAACCACGTGGCTTTGTTTGTGATACTGTCTAAATTAACATCTTCAGTTTTAAGTAAAAAGTAATAGGCTATGGTGACTGTCCTTAGATTGAATTCTTCATTTTTAATCCATATTAAATCCTTTTCATTCATCAACCGGTCTGGATTCCCAAAGGCTTTGAATTGTTTTTTATATTGATTGGTTAGGCCCGTTAACTCTTTTAAAACGCGCGTAGCGGTGTCGTCTAAGGTTTCCGTTTTATAGACGTGGTATCCTGTTAAAACATAATCGTCTACTAGTACTTTGTTTTCAGTTTCTAAAAAACGATGTATTAATAATACGTTTAAGGATTTAGAGGTGATATCATATCCAAAAACAACACAATCTACAGATATATTTAAAATTTTTTCTGGTGCCATACGCTATTTCAATTAAAAAGAGAGACTTTATTTTAAAGTTACTAATGTACGCTTATTTTAATTAAACGTCATTTATACACATGTTATTATGACGTTGTTAATTATCAAAAAGGCAATTTAGGGGTAAAATTGCATACTTAAAAGTTAAAATAACATATTTTTTAATTCAAATATTAGGATTTTATAATTTTTTTATAATACATTTGAAAAACAAACGTAAAAATGACGTTTGTAAATTAGTTGTAATTTAAAACGATAATAAGATGAACGTAAGCACAATAACATTGTTGGACCACAATTCAATTATTAGAAAAAATAAAAATAAAAACGTATTTTTATTAGCGTTAGGTCTATTACTATTTTTAGGTATTAATACTGTTGCTGCTCAGGAAGAAGTCGTTGACGAGGCGATAGAAGAGAACGACTATGAACCATTTAGTATTGGAGCACATCTAAAAAACATGCATACTTGGCATGGATTTGTTGTGCATCAAGGGGCTGTAATAGCCACAAATATTGAGTATAATTCAAAAAACGAAAAATTTACTTTTGGTTTTTGGGGTGGCGCTAGTTTTGCAGGAGCTGATATAGTTACTAACACAGGAGAAATTGTTAGTGCTTTATATAAAGAGTTTTCGATATATACTAAATATCGTTTTTCTGACAAGTTTTTTATTGAAGCAGTATCACATAATAATTATACAGGAGTAGAGGAGCGAGGTGACAAATTACATTATTGGAGTTACGATAAAACACAGGGGTATAATTTTGTGGACTTAAATTTTGGTTACAACATTACACCTAACACGCTATTGTATTTTGCGACTATTATTAACGGTGGTTCTGGAGATTATCAAATTGAAGTAGATGGTGATTTAGAAGAGTCTTGGACACATTATTTTGAAGTGAGTAGTAAGGTTTGGGAAAACAAAAACTCTAGTCTATCTTTATTTGCAGGTGGTGCTTGGTCTTTTATAACGGATAAAACATTTTATACGGAAGGTTCTGGAAATATTATAAATGTAGGTGCAACCTTTAGTAAAGCAATTGCCGTTAAAAATTACAAATTGCCGGTGGATGTTACCGTGATGTGGAATCCTGAACAAGAGAAAACAGTATTACAATTAGATATTACTTTATTTTAAAGGTATATAATGCTTTAATTAATAGTTATAATTATGAAAATTAAAAACGTAAAAATCGCAGTTAATAAACTACTATTACCAATAGTATTATTGGCATTAATAAGCAGTGTCTCTAGTTGTGTAGAGCATTTAGACTCCAGTAAAGCAACTGCTAATAGTGGAGATGATGGAGGCGAAATATTTAAAAGTGCTTTAGATTTAACCGGTAAAAAAATAGGATATTGCACGCCTTCGTTAAATGCACCGTATTATCAAGCTTTATTACAAAGTATAAAATCGACTACAGAAAAAAATGGGATGATATTCTACTCGGCAGACGGTCAGGATGATATTAATAAGCAAATAGCAGCGGTTGAAGATTTGATTACTAGAGGTGTTGATGCGTTGTTATTAAACCCTAAAGATCCAGATGCTTTAGTTGGAATAACCAAAGTGGCTAAAGCAGCGGGTATTCCTGTCTTTATAATTGATAGTTCTATTAATCCTTCAGCAGATTTTGTAACAACAATCCAATCTAACAACTTAGCTAATGGTGAATTAGCTGGGGCTTGGTTAGCAAAAAAAATGGGTAATACGCCAATGAATATTGCTTTATTAAGTGGGAATGCTGGAAACCCAGTAGGTAGAACACGTAAACAAGGGTTGTTGCAAGGGATTACTGAAGAGCAGTTAAGAACACAAGGTAAAATAAATTTGAATGTTAAAACACAAGCGTATACAGAATGGTCTTATGCTGGTGGTTTAAAAGCGATGGAAGATATTTTAGTGGCACATCCAGATATTAATGTGGTTATCACAGAATCAGATGTTTGTGTATTGGGTGCTATAAAAGCAATTGCTCAAGCTGAGAAAACAGATGATATTTTAATAGTAGCAGGAGCAGATGGACAAAAGGAAGCGATAAAGTATATAATGGATACCGATTTTTATGGTTGTACGGCCATGAATAGTCCCGTGCAAATTGGTAAGAATGCTGTCAAACATGCCATAGAATATATGAATGGAAAACGAGATTTTGATAAAAAATCGTACACAGCACCTTTATTGATTACTAAAGAAAATGCTGCCAAGTATTACAACCCAAATGCTTTATTTTAATCTTTAAGACGATGTATTATGAAAACTTCAGAAAATAAATACCGTCTTGAAATGACAGGAATCTCCAAAAGTTTTGGTGTGGTTTCAGTACTTAAAGATGTTAACCTAAAAGTAAAACCAGGAGAAATTCATGCGTTGTTAGGTGAAAATGGTGCCGGGAAATCAACCTTAGTTAAAATATTAAGTGGTGTCCATCATAAAGATTCTGGAAGAGTTGTTTTAAATGGGACAGAGATTAATCCTAAAAACACACATGAAGGCCAGGTTTTAGGGATTAGTGTTGTGTATCAAGAATTATCTTTAGTAAACGATTTATCGGTTGCAGAAAATATCTATTTGCACAAATTAGGGGCGAGTAAGTTTTGGATGAATTGGGATAAAATAACAAATGACGCACAGGCCTTAATTGATTCTTTAGGTTTTGAAATTGATGCTTCAGCCAAAGTAAGAGATTTAAGTATTGTCCAAAAACAGGTCGTAGAGATTGCAAAAGCACTATCTGAAGATACTAAAGTGTTGGTTTTGGATGAACCAACAACGGTATTTGATCCAACAGATATTAAAAAGTTATTTGACAACCTTTTTAGATTACGAGATCAAGGGATTTCTATCATCTATATATCACATCATTTAGACGAGATTTTTAAGATAGCAGATTCTATTACGGTTCTAAGGGATGGTGTAGATACAGGAAGTATGGCGGTTAAAGATACGGATACGGATGGTGTTATTCGCTTAATGATTGGTCGTGAGCTTAAGGATTTGTATCCAGTACGCGATGTTGAGATTGGACACGATCCTATTTTTGAAGTTAAAAACTTAACCGCAAAAGAGACTCTAGTGCATGATGTGTCTTTTTCTGTAAGACCAGGAGAGGTCTTAGGTATTGCTGGATTAGGAGGTAGTGGAAGAACGGAAACCGCTAAGTTAATTTTTGGCGCGGATAAAAAGAAGTCAGGCACCTTATTATTAAACGGTAAAGAGATTAAAACAAAATCTCCTGTAGATGCTGCGACGCATCAAATTGGCTTTGTGTCTGAAGACCGAAAAGAAGAAGGTGTGTTTTTACCGTTATCCATTAGACGGAATATTAGCGTGACTAGCTTTAAGTCTATTTCTGGTAAACTAGGCTTTATTAAGGTGGATGATGAGTATAAAAATGTTTTGGGTTTAATTGAAAAATTGAATATCAAAGCCCCAAGTTCTGAGGTTAATGTTAAAAACCTTAGTGGTGGAAATCAACAAAAAGTAGCCTTAGCAAAATGGTTAAGCATCGATAGTAAAGTCATTTTTATTGACGAACCTACAAGAGGGGTTGATGTTGGTGCTAAAATTGAAATTTACAACCTAATAAATGAAGTCGCTAAAAAAGGGGTTGGTGTCGTCGTAATATCGTCGGATATGCCAGAAATTATGGGAATTTCAGACCGGATTTTAGTGATGCATAAAGGTACGGTTTATGGCGAGTTGCAGAAAGCGCAATTTTCAGAAGAAAACATATTAAGATACGCTATCGGTAAGCAATTAAAATAATACAACTAAACAATAAAACATTTTCGTTATGGCTTTAACAATAAAAGAACAACTAAGCAGTCCTGGAGGCATACTAAAGTTTTTAGTAAAGTATAATACCATATTTATTTTCCTTTTATTAGTCCTGTTTTCAGCACTGATTTCTGATGTGTTTTTTACATCAGTAAACCTTTCCAATTTATTAAAACAAGTGTCAGGTATAGGTATTATTAGTATTGGTATGCTTATCGTGATTCTAACAGGTGGTATTGATTTGTCTGTAGGATCCATGGTTGCTTTATTAGCAGTCACCTTTGCTATATTAATAAATCTTATAATTTTACCACTAGCCATTGTATTTACTATTGCTATTGGTTTTGGTTTGGGGAGTATTTCTGGATATCTAGTAGCTTATCAAAAAATGGCTCCTTTTGTCGCCACCTTAGCCTTAATGACTATTGCTAGAGGTTTAGGGTTTATATATTCTAAGGGCTCTCCAGTTACTTTTAAGACAGCAGGAGGGGTATTTATGTCAGACTTTGCAAATAACGCAACACTAGGGATTCCTAATATAGCTATCGTCTTTTTTCTTATTGTGATTGTAGCTATGGTTATGTTGCGTTACAACGTGTTTGGACGCTTAATAATAGCGATTGGAAGTAACGAAGAAGCGTCACGATTATCAGGTATTAAAGTTAATAAGTATAAGTTTTTAGTGTACGCTATTTCTGGTGCTTTGGCAGCGACCGCAGCAATAATTGTAGCCTCTAGAACTAATTTAGGATCGCCAAATATGGGGATGTCATGGGAATTGGACGCTATTGCAGCTGTAGTTATTGGTGGGGCTAGTTTAAATGGTGGTCGAGGAACAGCGATAAATACATTAATGGGAGTTTTGATTTTAGGTTTAATAGGGAATATTTTAAACTTATTAAATGTACCATCATACCCACAACAAGTAGTTAAAGGAGGAATTATAATATTTGCGGTTTTACTTCAAAGGTTTGAAAGCAAATAAACACACGATTAAAATGAAAAATTACAAATTAAACTCTGCAAACCTTTCAAACCTTTCTGAAAGAATTGCTGTACCGCAATACGATAGGTCTAAAGTTAAAACAGGTATTGTACATGTTGGTATTGGTGGTTTTCATAGAGCGCATGAAGCGTTTTATACCGACCAGTTATTACATGATAACTCAGTGACTGATTGGGGAATCTGTGGTGTCGCTTTATTAGATTTTGACACTAAAATTTATAACACCTTAAAAGCGCAAGATGGTTTGTACACTTTGGTTGTTAAGCAATTAGATGGGACACATACCAATCGTGTGATTGGATCGATAGTAGAGTATTTGTTTGCGCCAGAAGATCCTATAAAGGTTATTGAAAAAATGGCAAGTCCAGAGGTTAAAATTATTTCTCTAACCATTACAGAAGGAGGATATAATTATAATGAAGCGACTAAAGCGTTTGATTTTACTAATCCTTTAATTCAACATGATTTAGAAAACCCGCAAGCTCCAAAAACTATTTTTGGATACTTGACGCAAGCCTTAAAATTAAGAAAGGATAGAGGGTTAGTAGGTTGTACGATTCAATCTTGTGATAATATTCAAGGTAATGGACACATGACCAAAAAGATGTTATTGAGTTATGTTACTACAGCAGCACCTGATTTAGTAGCGTGGATTGAAAATAATGTGTCATTTCCAAATGCAATGGTGGATAGGATAACGCCAGTAACTGCTCCGATAGATATTACTATTTTAAGCGAAACATTGGGGGTTGACGACGCTTGGCCTGTAGTTTGCGAGCCTTTTAAACAATGGGTGATTGAGGATGACTTTATAGCAGGTCGTCCAGCATGGGAAACTGTTGGAGCACAATTTGTTGATAATGTGGTGCCTTATGAGAGAATGAAACTAAGTTTATTAAATGCGGGGCATTCTGTATTAGGTATTCTTGGAGCGCTAATAGGATATAATACTATCGATCAATCGGTGTCTAATCCAAATATCGCTACGTTTTTAAATACTTATATGGATGTAGAGGTAACGTCAACTTTAGGTGATTTGGAAGGTGTTAATCTAGACGACTATAAAAAATCACTTTTAGAGCGCTTCGGAAATATTAATATTAAAGATCAAATAGATCGTATTTGTTCAGAAAGCTCTGCCAAATTTCCAATCTTTATTTTACCAACGGTCCAATCTCAGTTAGAAAGTGAAGGGTCTGTGCAGTTAGCAGCCTTTGTTGTAGCAGCTTGGGCTATTTATAGCTTAGGTAAAGATGAGAATGGTGCAGATTTAATTATTAAAGATGCCATGCAATTGGAATTAAAAGAAAAAGCTTTAGAGGCCAAAACTAATCCAGAAGCATTTTTAGAAATAGACTCTATTTTTGGAAACCTTAAGACGTCTTCAGTTTTTGTAGAGGCTTATATTGACGCTTATCAAGATATTGAAAAGCATGGTGTTGAAGTATGTGTAAAAAATAGAAATGCTAACCATTTTACAAAGATTTAATGAAAAATATAGTTTGCTTTGGAGAAGTATTATGGGATGTTTTTCCAACACATAAAAAAATAGGGGGTGCACCATTAAATGTGGCATTACGTTTACAATCTTTAGATAATAATGTGTCTATTATTAGTCGTATTGGTGATGATAAAAAAGGGCGTAAAATTAAGGCGTATATCGTAACACAAGGTGTAAATCCGGAATACGTTCAGGTTGATAAAAAATTGAAGACAGGAAAGGTGAAGGTGATGCTAAACCAAAAAGGATCTGCGTCTTATAATATTATGTTTCCTCGCGCTTGGGATGCTATTCAGTTAACTGAGTCTAATAAAAAAGTGACAGAAAAAGCAGATGCTTTTATTTATGGGAGTTTGGTCGCAAGAGACGATACCTCAAGAGATACATTGTATGCGCTTTTAAAATTAGCCAAGTATAAAATTTTTGACATCAATCTTAGAACGCCTTATTATACAACAGACGTTTTAAGCTATTTAATGCAAGAAGCTGATTTTATAAAATTTAACGATGATGAAATTTTTGAAATAGGAGAGCAGCTAAATTCAAAAACAAATGGTTTAGAACAGAATATTAAATTTATAGCAGAATATACAAATACCCAAACGATCTGTGTTACAAAAGGACGTCATGGCGCTATTTTATATTATAACGATACGTATTACTACAATAGTGGTTATCAAATTGAAGTGGTTGATACAGTAGGTGCAGGAGATTCTTTTTTAGCAACCTTAATTAGTAAACTGCTAAAAGGGGACAACCCACAAGAAGCTATTGACTTTGCTTGTGCTATTGGCGCTTTAGTGGCGGGTAGTGAAGGCGCTAACCCTAAGTTTAGTACAGAAGACATTAATACGTTTATTAACCCTAACTAAATAAATGTATTATATTAAATAGGATTGATAGTGCTATTTAAAAGGCTTTATGTTTACATAAAGCCTTTTTTTTGTTTTATGATATTTGTAAATAAACAATAAAACCCCCTGAAAACAGTGTGCTTATTGTTTAGTATATTGTTTAATATTGTGACTTTATATATACTAGTATTCTATTTTTGCTTTAAATGACTCAATTCATCAATTACAACTTCAAAAAAATACTGTTCTTTATTTTTGTTTTGCCATCATTACTATGGTCTCAAAATGAAAATGATTACACCGTATTTGGGCATACACCAAAGGTTGTAAGCAAGCAGCTATACAAAAGCTTAGGTAAGGCAAAAGCGCCTAATGATCGACTTGTTCTTTTGGATAGTATTGCAGTTCAGTTTTTACCATCTAATAATGCCGATTCTCTGTTTTATTATGGAACAGCAATCGAAAAAGAAGTTTTTAAGATAAAAAGTAATACTGTTTTAAAAGATAAATACAATTTAAAGGCATTGTATTATAAAGGTCTAGGTGGACAAAACATGGGCTTTTTGGATGAGTCTATTGGTTATTTTATAGAAGGAATTACATTAGCAGAGGACCACGGGATAATGTTTCAGCGTTTTCAATTAGCGTTAGCAGATACTTATATTTTAAAAGGTGAGATCGAAAAGGTTAAGTCTATTTTAAAAGTGTTAGAGCCCATTTGTACAACTCCATTAATGTTACTTTATTTTAGAGCAACGCATTCTAATTATTATATCTATACGCATCAATTTGATAAAGCGGAAAAATTAATTAAAAACACACTCCCATTTATAGACAAAGAGAAATATCTCAAAGTATATTTAAGATTGAAGACCATTTTAGGTCGATTAAAACTAAAGGAAGGTAAATTAGATGAAGCCTTATCTATTTTTTATGAAATTAAAGAGGAAACTTTAAATGGAGGTTTTTATGATTTATATATTACTATTACTTTATATGAAGGAGAAATTTATAGTGCAAAAGAAAATTATCCAGTTGCGGAAATGATACTAAGTACAGCCTATGTTAACGCTGTACAATGGAATCAATTAAACTTAGAACAACGTGTTATTAGAGGGTTGACGCAACTTTGTGTTTTAAAAGAGGATTATAAAAATGCGTATAACCTAAAAACACAATTAGAGGCGTTAAACTATGAAATTGCTAATAATCAAAACCAACGTAATATAAAAGATTTTGAGTTTAAATATGAAACCTTAAATAAAGAAAAAAAGATACTAACTCTACAAGAAGATAAAGTTAATAAGGAACGCGAAATAGAATATCAAAAGACAATAAAATATGCTATTCTTGTTGGTTTTTTTATCTTGCTTATTCCGATAATATTATTATTAATCGTGTATTATCAGAAGTTGCAAACACAAAGTTTATTGGCGAAACAACAAGAGGTATTGCGTCAGAAGGAAATGACTTCAATACTACAAGTTCAAGAATTAGAGCTAGTAAAGAATACGATTGTGGTTCAAAATAAAGAAAGAGACCGTATTGCTAGAGAGTTACATGATAGTATTGGTAGTAATATTGCGGGTGTAAAATTACAAATGAATAATCTCCTAGATAATAATCCTGAAGTAGGATCCTTATTAGCGCAATTAGAAAAAACGTATCAACATGTCCGAGATATTTCACACAGTTTGATTCCTAATGAGTTTAAAGAAAATAATTTTACTGTTTTAGTAAAAAATTATATAGCAACGCTAAAACAAAGCAATGCGGTGGTTATTAATTTTGAAGCCTATCCAGAAAAAGCAGTGAACGCTTTAAACTACACACAGCAATCAAATATATTGAATATTATAAAAGAATTGATGACTAATGCTTTCAAGCATGCTAAAGCGGCTGAGATAGATTTGCAAATTAGTATACTTCAAGACGAAAAAAGTATTGAGTTACTTTATGAAGATGATGGTGTTGGTTTTGATTTAGAAATAATTAACAAAGGTATTGGAATACAAAACATAGAGCATAGAGTTAAAATATTTAATGGAAAACTTTCAATTAATTCCGCTTTAAATAGAGGTACAGTAATAACGATAAGCATTCCAAAACAAGACTAGTATTATGATAGAACAGTACAATATTATTATCGCAGACGACCATAGTATGTTTTTAGACGGATTACGAAGTATTCTTTCTGAAGAAAAAAACATAACGATTGTCTTAGCAGCAACAAAAGGAACCCAAGTTACTAAGTACTTAGAGATTAATTTAGATCAAAAAATAGACTTAGTAATTACGGATATTAATATGCCTGAAATGGATGGGATTGCTTTAAATAAGGCTATAAAAGAGCAATTTTCTGGTGTAAAAACCTTAGTAGTAAGTATGCTTGAAGAGCCTCTTAAAATTCAAAGTTTAATTGATGCTGAGGCTAATGGGTATTTATCTAAAAATGCTGAAAAATCAGAACTTTTAAAAGCGATTAAAACTATTCTTAGTGGAGAGAACTATTTTTCTCCTAGGATAAAAAATATTTTAATGGAAGCTTTGTTTGTTGCTAGATCTCAGCCAGAAATTTCTTTAACTAAAAGAGAGAAAGAAGTATTGAAACTTATCGCCAAAGAGTTTACAACAAAGGAAATTGCCTCTCAATTGTTTTTAAGCACGCACACTATAGAAAGTTATCGTAAAAATTTAATTTCAAAGTTAGAGGTGCGCAACATTGCTGGCTTAACACGTTATGCCATGGAGCATGGGCTTATAGATTAGTTTAAATTTTGGCTATCCCTGAAAGTAGGGAGGTAAATTTCACTACATTTGGTATTAAATAGATTTATAAATCTATGCATCTTTGCACCATAACAAATAACAAATTAAAAACTACACATTATGATTTACGGAATTACATTAATCCTTTTAAGTATTATCGCAGTACCATCGCTAATTTTAGCAAAAAAACCTAACGCACAAGAGTTATTAGACAAAATTGAACCTTACCAAGGTTGGATTGGTTTAATCTTTTGTTTAGGTGGTATTTGGGGGATTATTTCAGCCTTTTTAAACATTGGTTGGTTAACTACTTTACCAATCTGGTGGATTACACTTTTAGCAGGAAGTTTAGTGCAAGCTGTTTTAGGTTTCATGTTAGGATTTGGAATGATTAATAAGTTAATATTAAGTAACAATGATGCTGCACAACAAAAAGCAGAAGAATTAAGAGTGAAATTAGCGCCAAAATTAGGTAAATTAGGTATACTAGGTCTTATCGTTGGTGGTTGGATGATTGTTGCTTCATTAACTTTTATGTAAGCCTAAGTCGTTAATTAAATATATATTAAACTAATAAAATACGTTGTAGCGTATTTATAACCTGTCTAACTTTAAGTTGGACAGGTTTTTTATTTACATACTGTTTTAAGTCGTAAATGAGACTTCTAGTAGGTGTACAAAATAGTTTCAAATCTATAGATTTGCTATTGTAAAATGCTTTTCCTTTTAGCATCTTTGTAATATGATTTATCAGTCTATTACAAAACATATTACTAATCACATCTCGCCATCGCAAGACGATCTGCAATTATTTAATTCTGTTTTAACTCAAGTGTCTGTTTCTAAAGGACAATATTTACTTAAGCCAGGAACTTATGTAAAGCATCAGTATTTTGTAGTAAAAGGCTGTTTAAAGGCTTATTATATAGATGATAAAGGGAATAATCATATCATACAGTTTGCTGTGGAAAATTGGTGGATAGGAGATTTTGAAGCCTTTTTTAATCAAACACCTGCTAAATTATATATCGAGGCTATTGAGGATGCACAGTTATTGTCCATTAATTATGATACGCTTCAAAAGATATATGAGCAAGCACCTATTTATGAGCGCTATTTTAGATTATTATTAACAAGCGCTTTTATCGGTCAAAGTAAACGCATATTGTCTTCGCAAGAAAAGAATACCAAAGAGCGGTATTTAGAATTTTGTGCCTCGTATCCATTGATTGAAGACCGTGTGCCAAACTATGATATTGCTAACTATTTGGGTGTTACACCAGAAAACTTGAGTAGAGTCCGAAGGCTTATAAAAAGTTAAATCTATCTTAATTGATTTACATCAATGCTATTGGTTGTTATGTAGTGTAACTTTGTTATTATTAATAACTTACATTATTTACAATGAAAAAGCAATCCTTATTAACACCATACAATACAAATTTAAATCTTAAAAACAGAGTCGTTATGGCACCGATGACACGTAGTCGTGCTAATAACGAAGGTAAAGTAGCGACGGATGAGTTGCAAGGTTTATATTATGAGCAACGCGCTTCTGCAGGCTTACTAATAACAGAAGGTTCTCAAGTATCAGAAAAAGCTGTAGGGTATATAAATACACCTGGAATTTATACAGATGCACAAGTAGACGGTTGGAAAAAAGTAACTAAGCGTGTACATGATAAAGGTGGTAAAATCTTTATTCAATTATGGCATGTTGGACGTATGTCGCATCCCGATTTTCATAATGGTGAATTGCCAGTTTCGGCTTCAGCCTTAAATCCAAATGCTAAATCATTTACTCCAGAAGGTTTTAAAGATACAGTGACGCCCAAAGCAATGACTATTGCGGATATTAAGCAAACGGTAGATGATTTTAAAAATGCAGCAACAAATGCTATAAAAGCGGGATTTGACGGCGTAGAGATTCATTCTTCAAACGGGTATTTATTTCAGCAATTCATTAATGGTTGTTCAAATAAAAGAACGGACGACTATGGCGGTAGTTTAGAAAACAGAGCGCGGTTCTTCTTTGAGGTTGTAGATGCTATGAAGACTGTTATTCCTCAGGAGAAAATAGGTGTTCGTTTCAATCCATCTTTGCACGGTATGTTTGGAATTACTTTAGATGAAGACACGATTCCTACGTTTGAATACATCATTAAAAAACTAAACGATTACAATTTAGCGTACGTACATTTATCGGAACCGTTTACAGATGTTTCTGAAGTACCTTTTGCGGTAACCGAAATCGCTAAGCATTTTAGACCATTATATAACGGAACATTAATGATTAACACTGCGTTTGATAAAAATAAAGGAAACAAAGTTATTGACGCTGGTGAAGCTGATCTGGTAGCTTATGGAAAACCATTTATCTCTAATCCGGATTTAGTAGAACGTTTTGAAAATAATTTAGAGTTAGCAGATTGGGATCAAGAGACATTTTACACAACAGGAGTAAAAGGATTTACAGATTACCCAAAAGCATCTAAATAATTAATTAGTTTAACTTAAAACACACAACATGAAATTTACAAGAAAAGCAACTGCAGAATGGAAAGGTAGTGGTAAAGATGGACAAGGGAGCTTAACGACAGGAAGTAAGGTTTTAGATAAAACAAACTATTCCTTTCATACACGCTTTGAGGATGGCGAGAAAGGAACCAATCCAGAAGAATTAATAGGAGCGGCACATGCGGGTTGTTTTGCTATGCAATTAAGTTTTTTATTAAATGAAAGTAATTTTACGGCAACGACTTTAGATGTTGACGCTAACGTTACTTTTGAGGATGGGGCGATTACAAAAATCACGCTAAACCTAGTAGGGATTGTTCCAGAGATTGATGCAGAACAATTTCAACAAATAGCACATAAAGCCAAAGAGGTTTGCCCTGTTTCGAAAGTATTAAACACAGAAATTGAGTTAATTGTAACTTTAAAAAAATCATAATAATGACAACTACAACAGTAAAAGCATATGGTGCAACCGCATCAACCGAAGATTTAAAACCGTTAGATATTCAGCGTAGAGCGGTTGGAGCAGACGATGTAAAGATAGATATTACGTTTTGTGGTGTATGTCATAGTGATATTCATACCGTAAGAAATGACTGGAAAGGGTCTACTTATCCTGTCATTCCTGGACACGAAATTATTGGTCGTGTATTAGAAGTAGGTCCAGGAGTTACTAAATATAAAGTAGGAGATAGAGTAGGTGTAGGTTGTTTAGTAGATTCTTGCCAAACATGTGCCTCTTGTGAACAAGATTTAGAACAGTTTTGCGAGAAAGGAGCGACTTGGACATATAATAGTCCAGATAAGCATATAGAAGGTGCGCAAACTTATGGCGGGTATTCTACATCGGTAGTTGTGGACGAAAAATTTGTATTACGTATTCCGGAGAATTTAGACGAAGCAGCTACAGCGCCATTATTATGCGCAGGAGTTACTACTTGGTCACCATTAAGTCACTGGAAAGTAAAAAAAGGAGATAAAGTAGGCGTTATTGGTTTAGGGGGATTAGGACATATGGGGGTAAAGTTTGCGCATGCATTAGGAGCTCAAGTGGTAATGATTACAACGTCTCCAGAAAAAGGGAAAGATGCCAAAAGATTAGGAGCGCATGAAGTATTGGTGTCTAAGGATGCTGAGGCTATGAAAGCACACCAAGGTAGTTTTGATTTTATCTTAAACACTATTCCTGTTGGTCATGAAATGGATCCTTATTTAGGATTGCTTAAAATTGATGCTACTATGGTATTAGTTGGAGCGGTGGAGCCTTTAAAACCGTTTCATAGAGGAAGTATCATCGGAGGACGTAAGCGTATTGCTGGTTCATTAATTGGAGGTATTAAAGAAACACAAGAAATGTTAGATTTTTGTGGGGAACATAATATTACAAGCGATATCGAACTTATTGACATGCAAGATATAAACAATGCTTACGAGCGTATTACAAGTAACGATGTTAAGTATAGATTTGTAATTGACATGAAGTCTCTTAAAGCATAATATTTAAAATACAGTGTATATTACAACAGCATCTAATTTAGAATTAGATGCTGTTTTTGTTTTGTAATGTTTGGGGTTAAGCCTGCTGTTTATTGTTTTAACTTAAACGTAAGGGTTTAAAGTTGATAAAAAGTAGAGTGTAGATCAACAGAAGTAGTAAATACCATGTGTTTGATACTAAATCTAAATAATCTATTTTTCCTTTAGAAAAACTTAAAATCATTAAAACTTGTGCTCCATAAGGTAAAAGACCTTGCGTAATACAAGCAAAAATATCTAAAATAGAAGCGGTCTTTTTATTATCTAATTGGTAATCGTCATTTATAGTTTTTGCAATAGGCCCAGTAATTATTATAGAGACCGTGTTATTAGCAATAGCCATATTAGTCGTACTGACTAAGGTTGCAATGCCTAATTGAGCCGTTTTTTTATTCTTAATTAGAGTTTTTATTTTTACTAGTATGAATTCAATTCCACCATTTTTCTTTACCAACGCAGCTAAACCTCCTGTAAGTAGTGATAGTAAGAAAATTTCTGTCATGCTTGTAAAACCAGTGTAGGCAATTTTTGTAGATTCGATAAGTGTAAAATCACCGTAAATAATACCTAACAATCCACCAAATATAACACCTAAAAGTAAAGTTATAAATACATTGACACCTATAATAGACAATACAATTACCAGTAAATAGGGTAGTATTTTTATAATAGAATAGCTATAAACAACTGTTTCTGTTTCGGTAGATTTTAAACCAAAACCTTGAAAAATTAATATGGCAATAGTAAATAAAGCAGCGGGAACAGCAATTTTGATGTTCTGTTTAAATTTATCACTCATTTTACAACCTAAAGACTGTGTGGCTGCAATGGTCGTGTCCGATATAACCGATAGATTATCTCCAAACATACTACCACCTAATAGCGCACCACATAGGATAGCTAAGTCAACACTACTTTTATCTGCAAAACCAACAACTATAGGAGCTAATGCAACGATGGCCCCTACAGAAGTTCCGGTAGAAACCGATAAAAATCCAGCAATTATAAAAACACCAAAATAGATATAGTGTATCGAAATATAGTCCAACCCAAGATTAACAATAGCATCTACACTACCTGTTGCTTTAGTAATTGCAGCAAATGCACCTGCTAATAAATAGATTAAGCACATGGTTAAAATTTTATCGTCACCACACCCTTTTAAAAGGGTTTTAATTTTAGAGTTTATAGATTGTTTAAACATTAAAAAAGCAACAATAATACCTGTAATTACTGCAATAGGAGCAGGAAGTGCATAAAAATCGTTTTGATAAATACCAGCACCTAAGAATGTAAAAACAAAGACCAATAAAGGTATTAATGCTGAAAATTTTGGAGTAATTTTAATTGACTGTTCCATTAATTATATTTCATTTTGAAAAGGAAATAGAATGGACAAATAAAAAGAAATATGAATTAACATTTGTTCCAAATACTTGGCTTATCTATTTAGCACCTTGCTCGTTATTGCAGGTTGCTATCTCCTTTTATTGAGATTCTTGATAATTTATTTAAGTGGGCAAAAATAGTGCTTATATGGTATTGTAATTCTTAAAAAATGTTAATTCTTCACCACAAAATTAAAATTTTTATTTTGTGGTGAACGGGTTGTTTGTAGGCTGTTTATGGTTTGAATCCCTTTTTTAAGACTTTTACTATAAATCTCATCGATAAATAATGAGGTTTTGTATAGTGAATTGCCGCAAACGTCTATCGCTTTGTAATATACTAGTATATAGTTTCATCTTTGAAGTGTAGAATCAAAACACTTAAAAAAATGAAATTATATCTAATACTAGTAAGTCTGTTCTTCGTGCAATTCTCATTTGCACAAGACGCTTCAATCAACACAGCATCTAAGGTGTGGTCATTAGAAGATTGTATTACTTACGCTATAGAAAATAACATTACGGTTAAGGAAGCTGCTTTAAATAAAAGTATTGCCGAAATAGATTATAGTAAATCAAAATCGTCAAGATTACCAAACCTATTTGGTACAGCGTCTCAAAATTTTTCTAGCGGAAACACTATTGACCCAATTACAAGTAGTTATGTTACAGATCAAATAAACAGTACTAATGTTGGTATTAACAGTTCGATGACCTTGTTTCAAGGAAACCAATTGACTAATCAAATTAAACAAAACAAATTAGTATTGGAACAACGTATGTTTCTAGAAGAGGTCGAAAAGAATAATATCGAATTGAATATTTTAGAAGTCTATTTACAAACGCTTTATACTAAAGAAAGTATCGCTATTGCTGAAAACAACTTAGACGCTTCAGAGAAAGAAGTACTAAGAGCAAAAGCCCGTTTAGATGCAGGTACTATTGCCTTAAGTGATTATACAGAAGCACAAAGCCAAGCAGCGACAAATAAGTATAATGTGATTGCTTCTAAAAACGATTACCAACAATACATCATTCAGTTAAAGCAATTACTAGAATTATCGCCTTTAGAGGAGTTAGAGATTGAAACCATTAATGAAAATATGGATTTAATTAATTTAGAAATTGATAAAAATCAATTATACAATAATGCTATTGGCTTTTTACCAGAGATACAAGCAAGCAAATTAAATATAGCTGCAAACGAGAAAGAACTGGACATTGCTAAAGGTGGTTTTTTGCCAACATTGTCTTTAACAGGAAGTATAGGATCGGGTTATACGAGTATTAATGATAATACGTTTTCAGAACAGTTTGATATTAATTTTAATCAGAAAATTGGTGTATCATTAACAATCCCAATTTTTAATCGAAACCAAACAAAAGCCGCGGTTCAAACCGCTACTGTAAACATTGAGAAAGCTCAAATACAAAAACAAGGTGCAGAAAAAGAAGTTTACAAAAAAATAGAAACAGCGTATCAAAATGCAGTTTCTGCTCAAGAGCAAGTCATCGCGGCGGAAGCATCTAAAACAGCAGCAGAGCAGTCGTATAAACTAGCACAGAAAAAGTATGAGTTAGGTGGTTTAAGTACAACTGATTTAGTGATTAGTCAAAACACGTTTACTAATACGCAACAAAACTATTTACAATCTAAATACTTAAATATCTTATATCATCAATTATTACAATTTTATCAAGGAAACGATATCAAACTTTAATCAATACCATTATGAAAAAGAAAATTATAATCAGCATCTTAATATTAGCAGCAATTGGCACAGTAGCCTTTGTGTTTTTAAAAGGTGACGATGCCATCATCGTAGAAGCAAAAACGGTTGTTGCGAAAAAAGCTAATGTAACAACTATGGTTACAGCAACAGGTACTATGGAGCCTATTACGCAAGTAGAAGTAGGAACGCAAGTGTCTGGAGTAGTAGAAAAAATATATGTAGACTACAACAGTATTGTTAAAGAAGGCCAATTAATTGCAGAATTAGACAAAACCAACCTTAACGCATCAAAAACACAAGCACAAGCGGCTTATGATAATGCTGTAAGTCAGAGAAATTACACGCAAACAATTTACGAAAGACAAAAAACATTGTATGATAATCAAGTAATTAGTAAATCAGATTTTGATGATGCTAATTTTAATTATCAAACAGCAAAAGGTACGGTTACTCAGCGTTATTCAGACTTACAATCTGCCATAACAAACTTAGGTTATGCTAATATTTATTCGCCAATAAACGGCGTTGTATTGTCAAGAGCTATAGACGAAGGGCAAACCGTTGCAGCAAGTTTAAGCACACCAACGTTATTTACCATTGCACAAGATTTAAAAGAAATGCAAGTAGAAGCAGATGTAGATGAGGCAGATATAGGACAAGTAATAGAAGGGCAACGTGTTGAGTTTACCGTTGATGCATATATTGGTGAAACCTTTAACGGAATTGTAACACAAGTACGTTTAGATCCAACAGTAACATCAAATGTAGTAACTTATACTGTAGTTATAAAAGCAGATAATCCAGACTTAAAACTTAAGCCAGGTTTAACAGCAACCATTTCAATTTATACTATGGAGTTAAATGATGTGTTGACTGCAGAAGCAAAAGCTGTCAATTTTAAACCAGAAAAAGCGACTTTAGAAGCTTATAATAAACAAGAAGAATTAGGACCTAGTTCTATAGAACGTTCTAGAGAAGGAACTACGCTTTGGGTATTAGAGAATAATGGCGCAATTACTCCTAAAAAGGTAACTCTTGGAGCGAGTGATGGTGTTAATGTAGAGATAGTAAGCGGTATTGCTGAAGGAGAAAAATTAGTATATAGTTTATTAGGAGTTTCTAAATCAGAAGCAGGAACAGACGCTAAAAGTACAAGTCCATTTATGCCACAACGTGGAGGCGGTGGAGGAAAAAGATAAGATTATGAAAAAAGAAATCATAAAAATAGAAAATTTAAAACGTGAGTTTACGATGGGAACCGAAACGGTTCATGCCTTAAAAGGAATATCGTTTAGTATAAAAGAAGGTGAGTTTGTTACCATCATGGGATCTAGTGGTTCTGGTAAAAGTACCATGTTAAATATTTTAGGGTGTTTAGACCAACCAACTTCTGGAGTGTATGAAATTGATGGTGTTAGTGTAAAAGATTTAAGCAGAAATGAGTTAGCAACCATTAGAAACGAAAAGATAGGTTTCATTTTTCAATCGTATAATTTACTAGCAAGAACTTCTGCTATTGAAAACGTAGAGTTACCATTGTTGTATAACAGTAAAGTTAGTACTGAAGAACGAAGGGAACGCGCAATCAAAGCCTTAGAGATGGTTGGTTTGGGCGAACGATTACATCATACACCTTCGCAACTTTCAGGAGGACAACAACAGCGTGTAGCCATAGCAAGATCTTTAGTTAATAATCCAGTAATGATTCTTGCAGATGAAGCTACTGGTAACTTAGATACTAGAACGTCTTATGAGATTATGTCGTTATTTCAGGAGCTAAACAAAAAAGGTATTACCATAACTTTTGTAACGCACGAACCAGACATTGCTACATTTAGTAGTAGAACAGTAGTGTTAAAAGATGGCGAAATTATGCAAGATTATCAAAATCATGATGTGCAATCTGCAGCAACCGAATTAGCAAAATTACCTAAACAAGACCATTAATTATGAGAGTATTAAACTTATTTAAAATAGCGATGAAAGCAATTATTCTCAATAAAACGAGAACTTTGCTTACTATGTTGGGGATTATTATTGGGGTAGCTTCTGTAATTGCAATGTTAGCTATAGGGGAAGGCTCAAAAGAGAGTATTCGTGCTTCAATTTCTGCCATGGGTTCTAATATGATAACCGTTAAACCTGGTGCAGATGATAAGGGGCCTGCAAGAGGTAGTGGAGGTGATGTTCAAACCTTAACACTTCAAAATTACGAAGTGATTAAAGAAAACGCAGATTTATTGAGTTATGTAACGCCTGTTGTAAATGGAAGTGGACAAATTATTAACGGTTCTAATAACTGGCCAAGTAGTATCTACGGTGTAAACCCAGACTATATTAAAATTAAAGTTGTAGGCTTACAAAGTGGTAGTATGTTTACAGATGCTGAGGTTAAATCGGCTTCTAAAGTGGCTGTTATTGGGCAAACCGTTGTAGAAAATGTATTTCCTGATGGTCAAAATCCTGTTGGTCAAATGATTCGTTTTAATAACATTCCTTTTACAGTGATTGGTGTATTAGAAGAAAAGGGTGAAAATACCTTTGGTCAAGACCAGGATGATGTTGTTATTGCACCGTATACAACGGTACAAAAACGTATTTTGGCAATCGATCATTTAAATCAAATTATGGCATCATCAATTAGTGAAGATGATGCAGAAGCGGCGGTAATACAAGTATCAGAAATTTTACGTACAGAACATAAATTAATGGATACAGAAGCCGATGATTTTAATGTGAGTTCTATGGAAGAGTTGATTTCTGCATTTAGTTCGACTAGTGAAATGTTAACGGTTTTATTAGTTGCAGTGGCAAGTATTTCCTTGTTAATTGGTGGTATTGGAATTATGAATATTATGTACGTTTCTGTAAAAGAACGAACAAAAGAAATTGGTTTAAGAATGGCTGTAGGTGCTAAAGGAGCAGATATTTTAATGCAGTTCTTAATTGAAGCCATTTTAATAAGTATTACCGGTGGTATTTTAGGTGTTCTCTTAGGACTCGCAGCTACTGTTTTTATTGAAAACTTTTTAAACTGGCCAACAAGTGTCGCGCTGTATTCTATTGTTATTTCTTTTGCTGTGTGTGCAGTAACAGGTATCTTTTTTGGATGGTATCCAGCTAGAAAAGCATCGGCTTTAGACCCAATAACCGCTTTACGTTACGAATAATAGCGTTTGATTTTTAAATTAATATAAATATTAAAAAGACTAATTGTTTTAAACAGTTAGTCTTTTTTTTATGATTGATGTTTTGGTTCAAAAATAAATTGAACAATTAAAATACTTATTGATATTAATAACCCTAAAACAGAAACACCTTGCCAACCAAAATGTTGCCAAGCATACGCACCTAAAAATGTACCTAAAGCTCCACCAATAAAAAAGCCCACCATATAAACCGTATTCACTCGATTTCTAGCTTCTGGATTCTTAGAAAAAATAGTAACTTGGTTAGTAATATGTAATACTTGCATCCCTAAATCTACTACAATTACGCCTAAGGCTAAACCAATTAAAGAGTATCCTGAAAAAAGGAAAATCACCCAAGAAATCATTAATAATACGGTAGAGAAGATAATCATACTTTTTCTAGTATATTTATCATTCATTTTACCAACAACGGTTGCGCCAAGTGCTCCAACAATACCAAAGACACCAAAGGCACCAGCAACATCGCTATCGTAATTAAAATGATCTTCCATTAAAAAAACAAAGGTGGTCCAAAAAACACTCAAACCTGCAAAACCAAGTCCAGCGCGTAAAGCAGCCAATCGTAAGGAAGGTTCTGTTTTAAAATAATGACCTATCGATTTTAATAAACTTCCGTAACTTCCTTTATAATTGGGCTTAATTTTCGGTAATTTATATTGAAGTAAAACAAACAGCAATACCATTAATACCGTTGCAGCAGAAAACATAAAGCGCCAGCCAAACCATTTTCCTATAACACCACTTATTACACGACTTCCTAAAATACCAATTAGCAATCCGCTCATTACGATACCTAAGGCACGTCCTCGACCTTTGTCGTCAGATAATTGAGCAACCATTGGCACAAATAATTGTGGTAAGGCAGACGAAAAACCAATGAAAAAGCTACTTATAATCAAAAGATATAAAGTACTTGATAATGATGCCGCTATTAGTGAGAGAATCATTAAAACAAAATCGAATTGTAATATTTTTTTGTTGGAAACCTTATCACCCAAAGGGACAATAAATAATAAACCAAAAGCATAACCCAATTGTGTAGCTAAAGGCACATTACTTACGGCAGATTCACTAACTCCAAATTCTACAACCATTTGATGTAAAAGTGGTTGGTTGTAGTATAGGTTTGCAACAACAAGTCCAGCAGATATACTCATTAAGTATAATACGGAATTTGATAATGTTTTGTTCATTTTTTAGAAATTTAAAATCTTGGATTATTTTCAATCGCCAAATATCAGAACTACTTTTTCGGATAACAAATAACTGCTGAACTTATTTTATGAAAAGGTTGCTCTTTTTAAATTTAACTTTCAAGAACTTGCGCTCTACTTTTTTTAGAAGCGACAATACTAATAATTAAGATCTGTGTGGCATGAAACAACATGAGCGGCAAAAGAATAATACCAACCGATGCCATGTTTCCGAATAATATCTTAGAAAAAACAGTACCATGTACTAGTGATTTTTTAGTACCACAAAACTGTGCTGTAATCTGATCTTCGGCATTCAATTTTAATTTTTTAGAGATAAAACCTGTTAGTGAAAAAGCAATGCCAAACAATACAATCACACCAATAAAAATAATGCCTAAATCTAAAAGAGAGACGGCACTAAAAATATTATCATTAAAAGATTCTGCAAAACTTTTATAGATTATTAATAAGATAATAGATTTATCAAACAGTGTTAATTTACTCCTGTGTTTGTGAGCAAAAGCACCTAAAAAACGTTGTAATAAGAGCCCTAAAATTACAGGTAAAATAATTTGAACAATCAGTTTTAGATAGATATCTGTAAAATCAAAATCGGTTTGAGCATCATTTACAAACAAGCCCATCCAAAGTGGTGTAATTGCAATTCCTATAATTCCAGAAATACTTGCATTAAAAATAGCTGCAGGTATATTTCCTTTTGCCATAGACACCATAACAACAGACGATGATACTGTAGAGGGGAGTGCTGCCAGGAAAAAGAAAGCTAACCAAATGGTTTCTTGTTCTTCATTCTGAAGTAATGGTCTAAATAATAAAACCAATAACGGAAACATTAAAAAAGTAGCACCTTGTACTAAAAGGTGTAATTTCCAATTTTTAAGACCTGATTTTAACTGTGTCGGGTTTAATTTTAATCCGTAGAAAAAGAAGATAAGCGAAATTCCTATCGCACTAATCGTGTCGATAGGAATTTTACTTTCTTGTGCTCCCCATTGTGGGAAAAAATAAGCTATTAGAATAGTCCCAATAATAGAGAGGACAAATTTATCAATCTTTAATTTCATGTTTATTTTCTTTGTTTCTATATGCTAAATTAGGTGTTTAAGGTAGTAGAAAATATTAATTCTGCTACAATCATAATCAGTAAAGGTTGCTAAATTTTAAATGACATTCCAGAAGATATTGCTTTTGGTAGTAATCCCTGAGATCTCATTAAATTAATTATAAAAATATCACCAACAAAAATACTAATGTTAATATAGATATGTGATATACAAAAGCAAAAGAAAAGAAATCGCTATAAGGAACAAGAACTGCAAGAGATCATTAAATTGAATAGCGGACTATGTTTGTAGTTTGTTTAATTAATACCGGGATTACTATTTTAATAAATAGGTTTTAATCTTTAATAAATGTGTATTTTCATTTTATCGTTATAATAAATAAAAATTACTATAGATAAAATCTTAACATTGGTATAGTAAATAGTCTAAACCATCTATTACGTTAAAAAGAAATAACAATTAGTTTTATATTTGAAGTGCTCTGTGAAAGCGGAATTAACACAACATTGATTATAAATTCTGTTAGTGTTATTCGATTTTATAACAAGACTTAAATCATAACCAAATGCATGAAAATAAAAACATAACAACCTTTTCTCACGTATTAATTTGGATTGTACTATTTAGTATGCCATACTTTTTATCTTATGGACAGGAACAAGATTTAAATAGGCTAGTGGCTCATTTTTGGATTCCATTAATATTTTCTGCAATTATATTTTATCTCAATTATTTTATATTAATAGATGCATTTCTGTTTCCCAAAAAAATGGTGCAATTTGTTATTATTAATGCTGTCATTATAATGATATTCTTATTCTTAAAAGAATTTATAGAAGACACTTATTTTTCAGATTTAGCAAAAAAACGCTCTAACAGTAATGGAGGTGAAGGACCTCCTTTTAAAATGTTTGTATACATTCGAGTACTGTCTTATATGGCACCTTTGTTGTTTTCAATAGCAATAAAAACAACAAAAAGATGGGTAAGAACAGAGGCTGAACGTAAAGAAGCGACAAACATTAAATTAAAATCAGAATTACAACATTTACATTACCAATTACAACCACACTTCTTTTTTAATTCGTTGAATAATATTTATGCTTTGGTAGATATTTCACCAGAACAAGCGAAGACTTCGATTCATAGCTTAAGTAAATTAATGCGTTACATGTTATATGAAACAAATGAAGAATCCATAGCGTTATCTAAGGAAGTCGAGTTTATGAAAAAGTATATCGAATTAATGAAGTTACGAGTGTCAGATAAAACAGTGGTTAATTATAGTTTTCCTTCGGAAGCAACAACAATTAAAATTGCACCTTTATTATTTATCTCATTAATAGAAAATGCTTTTAAGCATGGTGTATCGGCAAGCAAACCAAGTACGATTAATATAAATATGACGTGTAATGATAAAACAGTTTTGTTTAGTATTGTAAATGATAATTTTCCTAAAAAAACAGATGATAAAAGTGGTTCTGGAATAGGACTTCTTAATATCGAAAAACGTTTAGAATTATTGTATCCAAATAAAAGTAGTTTTAAGACCTTTGTAAAAGACGAGCGTTATATTGCGCAATTAGAAATAGAAACACACTAAATTATGAGTAATATAAAAATAACCTGTGTTATTGTAGACGATGAGCCTATGGCGCTTAATTTAGTAGAAAGTTATGTAGAGAAAACACCTTTTCTAGAGCTGAAAAAGAAGTGTAGTAACGCTATTGAAGCTATGGAGTTTATAAAAACAGAACCTGTAGATTTATTATTTCTAGACATACAAATGCCAGATTTAACTGGTATTGAGTTTTCTAAAATGTTACCAAAAGAAACACGTGTAATTTTCACAACAGCATTCGACCAATATGCTTTAGAAGGTTTTAAAGTAGAAGCTTTAGATTATTTATTAAAACCTTTTGATTATGCCGAGTTTCTTGCTGCCGCAAATAAAGCAAATGCTTGGTTTGAATTGCTAAAAGGAAACCAGCAGAGTAGTAGTGTATCCAATGAAAAAGAATTCCTATTTGTAAAATCAGAATATAAGCAATTGCGTATTAAGTTGGCTGATGTTTTGTATTTTGAAGGGTTAAAGGATTACATTAAAATATGGTTAAAAGATAATCCTAAACCTATTTTAACTTTAATGAGTTTAAAATCGCTTCAGGAAGAACTTCCTGAATCTCAATTTATGCGAGTACATCGCTCATTTATTGTTTCACTTAAAAATATAGATGTTATAGAGCGTAGTCAGATTATTATTAATAACCAGCGTATTACGGTTTCTGAGCAGTATAAACCTGTTTTTTTGGAATTTGTGAGTAATAATTCACTTTAAAGTAAAAAATACTGGCCATTCATCCTTGTTTTCTTGCATTTGAAAGATTGGGGCGTTTCGTTGGTCTAATATTTCTGTTAATAGCTAATGCTCGGAGTACCTTTGTAACAACATAAAACCCCAAATTGTTATGAAAAAAATCACACTATCACTAGTTATAATTATAAGTTTATTTAGTTGTAACAGCGTTAAAAACGTAAGTACATCAAATTTATCAGAAGCAACTGTATTATTAAGTTCATTAAACTCAAGTTCTTCAGTTCAACAAATTGTAAGCCTTTTTAGTTTATTAGATTCTAATGAAGATAGGTCTATTAGTTCTACGGAAGCTATTGGACCTATAGCAGAACATTTTACACGTTTAGATGCTGACAGAAACTCAAGTTTAGATATTACAGAATTAACAGGATTATCGAGTCTGTTGAAATAATATTTTTATTAAATTAGTCTAAAGAAAAGGTATGCTTCATTGTGTACTTTTTTTTTGTGCCATAATTATAATAGTAATACAAGAAGTCTAGGTATAGCATTTTCTACTGTGATATATTTTGAAGAACTAAAGTGGTGCATTAAAATGATGTAAAAGGATAATTCAAGGCTTATTTTAGTCTTAGTAAGCCATGGTCGTTACATGAAGAATTCTCGGGAACTCAATTTTTACGTTTAGCTTGTGCTTTTATTGTTTAAAAAAAAGAATGAAGCTATAGAATGTAGTTAGGTCATTATGAATAACAAATACATTATTATTATTATTATTATTATTATTATTATTTCTGAGTAGTTTGTCTCTGTTTTTCTTGAATTTGTAAATGAATAAATCACTTTTGAGGAAAAGAATTATCCATTCATCTATATCTTCTTGTATTTGAAAGGTTGGGGCGTTTCACTGGGCTAATATTTTTAAGAATAGCTAATGCTCGGAGTACCTTTGTAACAACATAAAACCTCAAATTATTATGAAAAAAGTCACACTATCACTAGTTATAATTATAAGTTTATTTAGTTGCAATAGCGTTAAAAACATGGATACATCAAATTTGTCTAAAGCAACAGTATTATTAAGTTCATTAAACTCTAGTTCTTCAGTTCAACAAATTGTAAGCCTTTTTAGTTTATTAGATTCTAATGAGGATAAAGCTATTAGTACTACAGAAGCTATTGGATCTATAGCAGAACACTTTATGCGTTTAGATGCTGACAGAAACTCAAGTTTAGATATTACCGAATTAACAGGTTTATCTAGTTTATTGAAATAATATTTTTATTTAATTAGTCTAAAGAAAAGCATAGTCTAAAGTATACCTTTTCTTGTTTTATCTCATAATTATATTAGGTATTTAAGCTGGAACAAATGTGGTCTGTAAAACCAGCTATTTAATAGATACAATATGGGCATTGGTCTATTTGTCTTTTTTTAAAGTTTTAATACCTGTATCTTTAAGCTATAGAGGCAATACGGGGTCACAAAGTATTGAAGTTAAAATTAAACACAAATAATTATGAAAACACATATTAAAACATACGTATTATCAGTCGCTTTTTTATTAGCATTAACAACACAAGTATTAGCTCAAAAAAAGCATGTTTCAAATACAAAAGAAGTAACTAAAACGACAAAGCGCACTGTAGCGATAAAAAACAATAAAAAAATATCAAGTAATAAAGTAACTTATAAAACGCCTAAAAAGAAAGTGGTTTCTGTTAGGAATGTACCAAATAGGTCTGTAGTTACTCATAAAGGGCAAAATTACTATTATGCAAATAATAAGTATTATACGCAGTCTAGGGGACATTATATTGTTATAGCTCCAAAGGTAGGGTTTAGAATAAAAGTATTACCAACAAATTATAAGAGAGTGCAGTTTAATAATCGTTTCTATTTTAACGTAAATGGTATCTTTTATACACAAACAAATAACGAATATGAAGTTGTAGATCCAGAGGTTGGGACTGTTGTTTATGAGTTACCAGGCGATTATGAAAAAGTAATATTAAATGATCAGACGTATTATGAATATGCTAATGTTTTATATGAGAAAGTACAGGTAGATGGGACACGAGCTTACGAAGTTGTAGGGATTATAGATATGGATTAAATTATTAGAATTTTGGTTGATTTTTAATGGTTGAAAAGGGGTGATTTTATAATTACCCTTTTTTTTATTAAAAATAATTTGGTTTGACATCTTTAGCTTTTATAACTTTAGTTTCAGAAATAAATTTCATAAAAAGATAAAGTGACATATAATGGCATATCAATATTAGAACCGTAAACGTTTGGCTGTATAGAAAATATTCATTTATAGGTGATAATCCTAAATTGAATATGGTTGCAACACCTGAAGTTAATAAAATCGTACCATTAGCATAATTATCACTAATATATATTATAGCAAAAGTAATAGCATAAATAAATAAACATAACGCGCATATGATGACAAAAACCATGTTGTTATTAGGAATGTGGCCCATTAATAAATCTACGACTGAATAAATAATATAGGTAACAAGAAAGAAGCCTATAATGACGGATAATGACAGAAATGATTTTAATTTACTTTTTACTAGATACTTTTTAAGTAACAGCGTAAATAAAATTAGATATCCAGATGTTAAAAGGCTTATGATATTAAAATATTTGTTAAAAGAATAAAAACTTAAAAAATTAAGCCCTAAAAAAGCGAATAGAGCTAATAAAAATAAAGGGTCTGCTTTCTTTTTTGTAATGCTTATATATTTTATAATTAGAGTTATAATGACTATAGGAGCTATATAAATCAAATCTTTTTTTACTGTTAAAGTTATGCTCATAACTAAAGCAGTTAAAAAAGCAACAAAAAATAAGATATCAAAAACATTAATTTTTATTATAAAAAGTAATGATTTTAATTTGTCTTTAAACATTCGTGTTAGGTTGAATAGGGTTTTGTTTTATTAAATATAATTATTTACTTTCATATATTTCGAATAATTACATTTAGAATTAATTTATAATATAGTTTTGTTTAAAGATTCTAACGCTATTAATGGTTTTTTCTATTAGATATTTACGGTGGTATCTATTGTTTTTATTCTATTTTTATAGTAGGAAGGGTAAATAATAATTATGACGTTAGTTTAAACAGAAAAGCATCTGTTTACCAAATGGTTACGGGTGTAATCGTTCGGTTTTTATAAATAAAGTAATTAGTTTTATTTTTATAGTTGTTTATGGGATCAATTTCTTAGTTATTCAGTGTGGTTTTGGGTGTGATTTGCTCTTATTTTTAGTTTTAGAGTATAATTGCTAGTTGATTACGAATTTAACATCCCTTTCGTTGTAGATTCTTTAAATTCGGTGAAATACACTATTTGCTTCAATATAATCGATATAATACATTTTTTATCGTTTAAATTTGTTTTACCCAAATTAAACTGTAATCAAATGAAAAACTTAACCTTTTTATTACTCTTTTGCGCTATCCGCTCTTTTTCTCAAGTAGGTATAAACACTGTTTCTCCAGATCCATCATCTATTTTAGATATTACTAGCACTGATAAAGGTGTGTTAGTGCCAAGAATTGATTTAACATCAACATTAGATGTTACTACAATTGCATCACCATTAACTAGTTTATTGATTTATAATACGGCTACTATTGCAGATGTATTTCCAGGTTACTATTATTGGAATGGAACCGAGTGGTCTAAATTAGCCACTTCACAAATAGTTGATAATGCTTGGGGTATTCTAGGTAATACTGGTATTGATGATGCAGTAAACTTTATTGGTACAACAGATGATCAAGATTTAGTTTTTAAAAGAAATAATGTTTTTGCAGGTGTTTTAGACGCATCCAATACGGGATTCGGGATTAACGCAATAGCTTCTGTTGTAATAGCAAGACGTGTAACAGCAGTTGGTTTAAATGCTTTAAAAGTAAATGCTAATGGTTTTGAAAATACAGCGTTAGGTGCAGATGCTTTATCTTCAAATACAACAGGAAGTTATAATACAGCTACCGGAGCAAATTCATTATCTTCAAATACAACCGGTAGTTATAACGCTGCCAATGGTTTAAATTCGCTTACAGCTAATACTACAGGGCTTCGTAACACAGGTATTGGTTCTAATGCATTGTATTCAAATTTAGGAGGTAGTAATAATACAGCTTTAGGTCAAAGTGCGCTTTATAGTAATGAGTCTGGTGCTAATAATACAGCGTCAGGAACTAGCTCGCTTTTTAGTAATATTTCAGGAAATGGTAATACAGCCATAGGAATTAATGCGCTTTACAAGAATGAAAGCGGTGATAATAACACGGCAAATGGAGTAAATAGCTTGTATGGTAACATTTCGGGTAGTGGTAATACTGCTGTTGGAATAAATTCACTTCTAAATAATACCGAGGGGAATAATAATGCTGCGATTGGTTTGGGTGCAATGCAAGGTAATTTAACAGGGAATAATAACGTAGGAATTGGATCAAGTAGTTTGAGGTTTAACGATTCAGGTGATTTTAATATAGGGATAGGAGGTGCCGCATTGTTTGATAATTCAACGGGAATAGGGAACTGTGCTATGGGGCAAACTTCTCTGCCCAATAATACCATTGGAGATTATAATACGGCTTTAGGGTATAATGCATTAAACCTTAGTACGGAAGGGAATAATAACGCAGCAGTAGGTTTCCAGGCGCTTAGGTTAAATACAACAGGTAGTAACAATACAGGTATTGGTTATAGGTCGTTAGATAACGTAACAACAGGAAGTAATAACACAGCAATAGGTTATTTATCTTCTGTGCCTGACCCAACATTAGATAATCAAGTACGCATAGGTGGGATTGGAATAACGTATGCCGGAGTGCAAGTAGCATGGTCTGTAACATCTGATAGACGTTGGAAAAACACCATAGAAGATTCCGATTTAGGATTAGACTTTATTAATAAATTGCGTCCTGTGTCTTATTTCAGGACTAACGATAAAAGAAACAAATTAGAGTATGGCTTTATTGCACAACAGTTACAAGAAACTCTAAAAAATAGCAGTGCCAAAACAAATGGTATTATAACCGAAGATGTTGAAGGTATGCTAAGCGTTAGGTATAACGATTTAATGGCGCCAATGGTAAAAGCTATACAAGAGCAATCTACAGAAATTGAGTTATTAAAATCTGAAAACGAAGCCTTAAAAAAGAAGCAATTGGCTTTTGAAAACGAGCTTAAAGAAATTAAAAAGTTGTTATTAAGTCAAAAATAATAGCTTCTAAATTTTCTTAAAAAGATTAGTAAAACATTAAGATTAAAAACCAATTTATCGCCTTTAATTTGAGCTCTTATTCTTTTATAATTTATAAGAAGAACTTATGATGACAAACAAAATGATTGGGATAGTTGGTGGCGTAGGTAGTTACGCTGGTATTGACTTAATTAAAAAGGTTTACGATCTTACAGAAGCCTTATCTGATCAAGACCATTTACCAGTATCTATGTTATCTGTACCACATAAGATTATAGATCGCACAAAATATCTTTTAGGTGAAACCGAAATAAATCCAGGTATTGCTATTGCAGAAATTATTGCGTCATTAATAGCTAGTGGGTCTAGTATAATTGCTATTCCGTGTAATACTGCACATGCCCGACCTATTTTAAGTTTAATTGAAAAAAGTATTCCTGAGTCTTGTGTTTTGGTTAATCTTATTGAAGAAGTTGGTTTGTATATTTCTACAAAACATCCAGAAATCACAAAAGTGGGGGTTTTAGGTACCACAGGAACTATTTTGGCAAAAGTATATCCTGAAGTCTTGGCTAAATATAATATTGAAGTCATACAACCATCGGAAGACATTCAAGACTTATTTGTGCATCCTTCTATTTACGACACTAGTTACGGGATAAAAGCATTTTCTAACCCTGTAAATCAAAAAGCTAAAGAAAACCTTGGTATGGCAGCCACTTATTTGTCTAGAAAAGGCGCGCAAGCTGTTATTTTAGGGTGTACCGAGATTCCGTTAGCAATCCAATACGAAAAAATAGAGGATAGTCTTATTATTGATGCAACAACCGTTTTGGCTGCTGCTTTAATACGTGAATCTAAAAAAATGGAATTAATAGCTTAAATACTTTATAAACTTTGAATGCACAGTAAAATACGTTTCTTTTTTTGTGAATCGTTAACTCTAATTTAGATTTATATTCTAATCCTTATTTTTGTTTTAAGCAAAACGCAATAAATGGTTAAATACATTCAAAAACATTCCATTTTATCTATTTCGGTAGGTATCATTTTTCTATGCACTTTAGTTGTGTTTTTTGCTACTGAAGCAAGTTATAATGCTATTGAAAGTGCTTCATTGTGGGTACGCAATTATTTTGGATATTTTTATTTATACTTAGGTTTTGGATGTGTTATAGCGCTTTTACTACTTGCCTTTTCAAAATATGGAAGGATAAAACTAGGAAAACCATCATCTAATCCCGAGTACTCTTTATGGTCTTGGACTGCTATGCTTTATAGCGCAGGAATGGGATCTGGTATTTTATTAAGAGCAGTGCAAGAACCTGTTTTTATGCAGCAAAACCCGCCTTTTAACTCTAGTTTACCTGCGCAAACAGTAGCTTTAGAGTTTACGTTTTACCAATGGGGGCTTACGGCGTGGGCTTTTTATGGACTTTTTGCAGTAATTGTTGGCTATGCATTACATGTCAATAAAAAGAAGGTAAGAATTAGTGCAACTATAGAAGACAGCGTTAAAAGTAATACACTAAAAAATAGTGTAGATGTTATAACTATTATTACTACTGTTTTCGGGTTAATAGCAGCAATCGGTTTAGGAACTACGCAAATTAATGGTGGCTTAAATCATCTGTTAAACCAAGATTTTGGATTGATTACTACAATTTTACTTTGTGTCTTTATTTCTACAGTGGCTTGTTATTCTGCTTGGCAAGGTGTTAATAAAGGGATTAAAATATTCTCTAATTTAAATATCATTGTCACCCTTGGTATTTTGTTGTTTATCTTTTTTACTAGTGATATGAAACGTATTTTAATTGCGTTTTTTACATCTACTTATCATTATATAATCGACTTTATACCAATGAGTTTAGCTATTGGAAATTATAATCCAGGTTTAGAATTTTTAACCGGTTGGACTTTTTATTATTGGGCGTTTTGGTTAGCCTGGGCGCCTTTTACAGGTATATTTATAGCTCGTATTTCTAAAGGACGCACCATAAGACAATTACTATTGGGTGTTTTAATTATTCCGTCTTTGGGAACTTTTTTTTGGTTTTCTGTTTTCGGATCTTCAGCTTTTCATTTAATTGAAGCTTGGGGCACTTACGATAACCAATTCGGGAATGTGTTTTCATCTATTTTTGTGTTTTTTGAACACTATCCGTTCGCAACATTTTTAAATATAACCTCTATATTTTTATTAATCAGTTTTTTAATAACTTCTGTCGATTCTGCTGTATTCGTGCTAAGTATGTTTACGGATAAAGGGTCTAAAAACCCAAATAAAACGCATCGTGTCATCTGGTCTGTTTTTATCTTATTAGCAACTATTGCCTTAATTCTTTTAGGTAATATTAAGGCAAATGTCAATGTATTGGAAGCTGTGCAACGCTTGTTAATTATAACATCTTTACCATTTTCGGTTTTTATCATCATTATGTTTGGTTTTTTTGTAAAAGATCTTAGAAAAAACCGACTAAAAGTTAATAATAAAGAATAGGGTAATTATGGAATCATTCAATCAAATAGATTTGTTTTCGACTAACGAGGTCCATAAAACGGAATTTGATTTACCTGGTGCTGCTGTTACTTTATTTGAGAATTTCTTTTCTATAGAAGAAAGCGATAGATTGTATAATAGCCTTTTAAAAAACACCAATTGGGAGCAAGACCAAATGGCTATTTACGGTAAACAAATAGACTTACCCAGACTTACAGCTTGGTATGGCGATACGGATTTAGAAGTGGCCTATGTTGGGAAAACAACAAAACTACGTCCTTGGACTGCGGAGCTATTAAAAATCAAACAACGCATAGAGCAGGAGGTAGACATCAAATTTACGCGCTGTTTGCTTAATTATTATAGAGATGGAAAAGACAGCGTAGATTGGCATCAGGATTATGAAGTAAATCAACGCAAAAACACGGTTATCGGCTCCGTTACTTTTGGAGAAACTAGACCTTTTCAACTAAAACACGCCACGCGTAAAGATTTAAAACGCATAGACATTCCTTTAAAACATGGTAGTTTATTACTAATGCAAGGTGCTACTCAAAATAATTGGAAGCATAAAATTCCGAAAACAACAAAAAAAATTAGACCACGAATAAACTTGACCTTTAGATGGGTTGGATAAAACTAAAATGGTATTAAAAAAAGAGTAACTAAAACTAAATGTACGTTTTGCAGTTTGGAAATTGCTTATTATCTTTTTTATGAAAACTTTAGGAATTACCTTTAATTATAGCGGTATTCCCTGTTTTTCTACATTAAATTGGATTGATTTTCTAGTTATTTTTGTACTATCATTTATGACCGTTATTGTGAGGTTTTAATACTATACTTACTTTTGTCACTATAAAAATGATAGTTAATTAAAAAAACATATAAAAATGAATTTACAAGACACATTAAACTGGAGATATACTACGAAGGAATACGACACAACCAAGAAAATATCTGATGCAGATATGGCACAAGTTAAAAACTTATTACGAATGAGTCCATCAAGTATAAACCTGCAACCTTGGCATTTTATCGTTGCTGAAACTACAGAAGGTAAAGCACGTATGACAAAAGGAACTCAAGGCTTTTTTCATTTTAATGAACCAAAAATAACGAATGCATCAGCTGTAGTATTGTTTTGTTCAAAAACAAGCGAAGGTGCAGATGATACTTTTTTTAAACACCTTTTAGAAGTACAGGATAAAGACGGAAGATTCCCTAATGAAGACATAAAAAACGGAATGTACGGTGGAATGAACGCTTTTGGAGACATTCATAAATATGATTTAAAAGACTATCAACATTGGATGGAAAAGCAGGTATATCTTAACATTGGTAACTTTTTATTAGGAGTTGCAAGTTTAGGTATCGATGCAACACCAATGGAGGGTATTGATGTAAAAGCGTTAGATGAAGAATTTGGATTAAGAGCAAAAGGATTTACATCTTTAGTCGTTGTTTCTTTAGGATATAGAGCAGCATCTGATTTTAATTCGACTGATAAAACACCAAAATCTAGATTACCACAAAGTGAAATTATCACTGTAATATAATTGCAAAAATTTTAATTCAGATGAAAGCAATAGGATACAAAGAGAATTTACCAATAGACAATGTAAATTCACTACAAGACATAGAAATAGCGACTCCGAAAGCAACAGGAAGAGACGTTTTAGTAGAAATTAAAGCTATTTCTGTAAATCCTGCAGATTATAAAGTACGTGCAGGAATGCCAGTAGAAGGTGACGATTGGAAAATTATTGGTTGGGATGCTACAGGTATTGTAAAGGAAGTTGGAGAAGATGTTACTTTATTTAAAGTTGGTGATGAAGTTTGGTACGCTGGTGATTTTACACGTCAAGGTAGTTATGCAGAATTTCAGGTGGTAGATGAGCGTATTGTGGGTAAAAAACCAACAAGTTTATCGTATGTTGAAGCTGCTGCGTTACCATTAACATCTCTTACTGCTTACGAAATGTTATTTGATAGATTAGAGGTTTCTAAAGACGATGCCAATAAATCTATTTTAATAATAGGAGCAGCTGGAGGCGTTGGTTCTATAATGGTTCAATTGGCTAAAAAGCTTACAAAATTGAACATTATTGCGACTGCTTCTCGTGAAGAAACTACAGATTGGTTAAAAGAATTAGGTGCCGATACGGTTATCAATCACAGAAACAAATTGAGCGAAGAGTTTGAAAAATATAGCCTTCCTGCTCCAGAATATGTGGTAAGTTTAAATGCTACCGAACAACACGTAGATGAAATTGTAAAGTTGATTAAACCACAAGGGAAATTCGGTTTTATTGATGATCCAAAAGTGATGAATGTGATGCCTTTTAAAGGGAAAGCAGTATCTACGCACATCGAGTTAATGTTTACGCGTGCTATGTTTCAAACAGAAGATATGATTGAGCAACATAACATTTTAAACAACGTTTCTCAATTAATAGACAACGGAACCATTAGAACCACTTTAGGTGAAAACTTCGGAATTATTAATGCTAAAAACTTGCGTAAAGCACACGCTTTCTTAGAAACAGGAAAAGCAAAAGGTAAAATAGTTTTAGAAGGATTTTAGTCTCAATGAGACACATATTATATACATAAAATGAATTTCAAATCAATTATAATAGCAGTAGCTATAACAGCATTTTTTGTTAGCAATACAGCAAATGCACAAGTAAATACTATAGATTCTGTAGCGACATCAAAAGTGCAACATTTCAATTTTGATGAAATGGAATCAGAAACTATCGGTGAAGGAATTAAACGTAAATGGTTTCACGGTCAAAAAGGACAAATGACGATTTTCAATTTAGAAAAAGACGCACATATTCCTTGGCATAAACACCCAAACGAACAGATCACCTACATCATGTCTGGTAAGGTTAAAATCAAGACTATTATTGATGGTAAAGAAACATTTGTAGAAGTTGGAGCAGGAGAAGTGATTGTTTTTCCTGAAAATGTACCACACGAATTTTGGGCTTTAGAAGAAACTGTAGATTTAGATGTGCACGTGCCTGTACGTCAAGATTGGTTATCTAAAGAGCTTCCTGACTATTTAAAAAAAACTAAAAAATAGAGATCATATTTCAGCAGATTGGTTGGCTTTTCAATCCTAATTTAACAGAGAAGAGAACGTTAAATTAGGCAGTAAAGCCATCTCAAAGCTGTAATTTTGTGACACTAAAAATAGACAAATCATGAGCAAAATAACTGTTGTGGCTAAAATTGTAGCCAAAGAAGAAAATAGAGAATTGGTTAAAACCGAATTACTAAAATTAGTTGCCAGTAGTGTTAAAGAAGCAGGTTGTATCAACTACAACTGCCTTCAAGACAATGACGACGCCAATACATTTACAATGTATGAGAACTGGAAAGATGCTGAGGCACTTACTGTACACGCTGCAACGCCTCATTATGTAGCGTTCCAAACTGCGGCTAAAGATGCTATTGCCGAATTTGCAGTCAATAAAATGACTATGCTTGCATAAGTAAGACACCATTTAATTTGAAAATGGAGCTTTTGCGACCAATGTGAATACATGGTCCAAAAGCTCTTTTTTTTGGTTATAATTTGATGATAGTAGTTTTTTTTTGGAGCTATTTCCAGCTATTCGTTACAATCTTTTGGCAAGGCTGAAAAACGCCTTTCCAAAAGGATTTTCACTGCTATCTGGGCTAGGGGTTTTGGGTATGCGAGGAATGTTTTTTTTACATAACTTTTCTTTGCACATTTTATATGTAATTTTTTTATTGTTTTATCTTACATTAGCGTAATATGTAAAGTATTATAGTTGTGTTACTTATAAATGAGTTAGATACAAGCTGAAAAAAGGAATATTCTACCGCACGGCAAGCTCTTTTGTAGCTCCCTGCCCCACAAAATAAAAGAACTTAGCTTTTGCCAACGCTTAGAAATACAATAAAATGACTAAACAAACTGATTTAATTGGAAATCATCCAAACGCAGAACATCCTCTTGGAGCTTGGCTAAAAGCGAATGACATTCCTGCTACAGCTACCAAATGTCATAGAGAATTAACTGAGATAAATAATGAAGAAAATGAAAATTTAATTTTATGGATGGCAAAAAAAATAATCAGCCATCACTACGATTCTTTTCGACTAGAACAACTCAAGAAAAAATATGCAGAATTAGGTTTTCCAAAATACGCTGAACAAAACAGGAAATTACCAATAGTTGATAAAGTAAAAAAAGGAAATGCAACAGAAATTATACTCATTGAATATATTCAAAGCACACTTAATAAGGAATTAACACACGCTTTTAAACTTAGATATAACCCCAATGTTGATCAAGCAATAAAAGGGGATGACACATTATTAGTTGACTTATTTCAACAAGAAAGCGGAGATGATTTGAAAATTTATCTAGGAGAATCTAAATTTCGAAAAATTCCAGATAAAACAGCCGTAAACGATATTTCGTTTTCCTTAGAAAAAGAAAAAATGCCTTTATCCTATCCTTTTTTAGTTCAAGAAATTGCTAAAACCAATAAAGGATTGGCTTCGAAATTAGATGATTTTATTGTGCAAGATATTAAGGATAAAGGTCAACTAATTTATACTGGTTTATTGTTAAGTAATCAAAACACATCTGCTAATGTTGAGAGAAATCTTAACAATGATAATCCAGAATTAATTTTTATTTCAATTGGTATTCAAAATCCAGAAAATTTCATAAATCTTGTTTTTGATAAAGCAAATGAACTAATTGCTAATCCGTCAACTTTATGATATTTGACCAAATTCAAGAAAAATTAGATAAAATTGAAAAAGACTCGACTCTTCAGAATCTAATTGCTCAAGCAAATGCTAGATACATTCTTTATAATACTGCAGAAAGTCTAGATAACTTTCCCAAATACACTATTAAAGACGATAAGTTAAATCTTCTCGCATTTTATTATCTTAATTTAGGATGTAGATTTATTGAAAATGAACATTTAAAAAATGGGATATTTCCTTTAGAAAAAGGAGCCTCAATATTAGAAAACATTCACGGTTCACCTGAAGTTAAAACTAATCTAGGCAATTACTATGGTCTTATTTCGGCTCTGTCTTATTACGTTTGTTTTCAATACTCAAAAGCATTCATATTAATTAAGAAAATTGAAAATAATACTGTTATTTCAAAAATTATTTCCTTATTTCTAAGTCGAAATTATCAAGAACTTCAGGAGATAATAAATAGCATGATGGTAAATGACATTTACACTGACGACTATTTATCAGAAAATAATGAAGAGATAGATTCAAGTAAAAACATCTATGAAATAACTATTGCAAAATCTTTAAATAACTTCGTTAAATATTTCTACACAGGAGATAAATATCTTTTAGAGTTAGCCAAAACCAATCTTAAAAATTTAAAAATAATTGCTGAGATTAAAAACGAACCTGATGTTTGGTGGGTAGTTCGATTATTGATAATAATAACAGATGGTATTTCAGAAGCATCTTTAATGGGATTCACTTGAAAAATATTTTGACACTAGTGATGGACTAGCTCGCAATTATATTCATTCGTTAACGTATAAAAAATATGGAGGGATATATGAATTATTCATAACTCAACGTAATTCATTATATAAAGTAATTGGCGAAGAAAATAATGGATGCGTGGTAAGTATACCAACAAGTAGCGGAAAAACAAGAATTGCCGAAATAGCAATATTAGACTCTATTTCAAAAAACAAAGGAAGTAAAGTATTATATATCGCACCATTTAGGTCATTAGCTTATGAGATTGAAAATTCATTAGACGAAATATTTCATAGTATCGGAATATCCGTATCACACCTTTATGGTGGTAGCTTATTTAGTAAACTTGACGAGAAAGTAATTGACGAATCTGATGTAATTATAGCAACACCAGAGAAAGCAAAAGCTATGCTTAGAGGTAACAATGAAATTCTGAATCAAATAAAACTTGTTGTTATAGATGAAGGTCATTTGCTTGGAGCAGATAAACGACTTATTGTAAATGAAATTTTTTACGAAGAGTTAAGATATTTTATTAAACAGAATACTGGCAGATTTTTATTATTATCGGCGGTTCTTCCTAATGCTGAAGATTTAGCAGAATGGCTTACTGACTCAAAGGAAAACGTTTTTAAAGAAAATTGGAGACCTTCAGATGAACGTTTAGGTGTACTTCAATGGAATGGTAGTTCTGTTGATTTAAACTGGAAAAGTATTGATACAGAAAGGAATTCTTTTAACCCTAAATTTATACAAAGTATAGAACAACCACTAATAGGTAGACAAACTAGAAAAAGATATTTTCCTGAGACAAAAAATCAAGCAATTGCTAGCACAGCTTATAAACTTAGAACCTTCGGTCCTGTTTTAATCTTTGTTGGACAAAAAAGGTCTGTTTTTACTATTGCACGAGAATATGATAAATGTTTGGTTGATGAAACAGCTTTTGTATTTAAAAATCAAAATGATTGGAGTGCGTTTGAGCTAGCCTGTATTGAATCTTATGGTAAAGACTCAGAATGGTTAAATTTTGCTAGAAAAGGTATCTTATGCCATAATGCTGATTTATTATCAGATGTTAGATTACCACTTGAAAGGTTAATGAGTAAAGAAAAACCTAGAGTTATAATTGCAACTTCAACTTTAGGTCAAGGCGTTAACTTAGGCGTATCTACAGTAATATTCTCGACATTATATCAAGCTGGAAATCTAATTACTTCTAGAGATTTTTGGAATATTGCAGGAAGAGCTGGAAGAGCATTTGTCGACCACGAAGGGAAGATTTTAGTAGCATTAGATACTGTAAATAAAAAATTAAGAAAAATTAATTGGGAAAGAAACCTAATATTCGACTACTTTGACAAAGCAAAAATTGATAATGCCCAAAGTGGATGCTTAGAGTTAATTAAATATCTAAAAAGAGAAGCCGAATCAAATGATATTTCTTTCGTGAAGTTAATTGAATTATTAGCTGACAATAATATCTCTGAGATTAAAAGTGATTCCGAAGAAACAAATAATTTACTTGATTGGATTGACGATGGGTTATTATCATTACACGACATTAATAGTCTTGATAATAATGATTACGAATGGACAGATGATTATTTCAGAAACTCTCTAGCTTATATTCAAGCTGAACAATCCGAAGATATTACGGGAGAACAAGTTATTCAGTTTTTAAAGGCAAGAACAAAAGGAATTGTTGCAAAAGTAGGTGAAGACAGAACTAAATGGAAATCAATAATTAAATCAGGCATACCTTTAAATAGTGACTTGCAAATCGAAGAAAAATTAGAGTTACTAATTAGTATTACTCGAGAGTATTTAGCAGGTGAAAATAATATTGATAATAAAATAAATCTACTTAAAAATATTGAAAACGAAATTAATGATATCAATGTTCTTTCTGAAGAGTTTATAGAAAGTGTAAATCAAGATGAAATAAGAGAAAAATGGTTAAAGGCAATTCCTTTATCAGAGATAGCACCTCTTGAGCAAGCAACTAGTATTGTGACAAAATATTATTCATATAGTCTTCCTTGGGTTTTAAATGGAATCTCAAAAAAATTAAAGAACAAGGAACTCGACATAGAATCAGAAACAATTGAGGAATTATCAATTCTAGTTGAACTCGGTTTACCAAATTTAGTAAGTGTAAAAATTTATCAATCAGGTATTAGGTCAAGGTCTTCAGCTTATGAAATTAGTGGTTTATACGACAATGAATTATGGGATAAAAGCATCAAATTTTATAAGAATGATTTAATCAATAGTTTAGAAGAATATAAAGATTTGATTTCTGAAGGAGCATTTAAATGGCTTGTGCTATTATCTAAATTTTCGAAAAGAGAAATTAGTATTTTACAGACAGTACATAATTTTACATTTCCTGATAAGCACAAGATAACTACTCGTTTATTTGCTAAGAAAATTAATGGAATACAATATTTAGCAAGTCCTGATTATAAACTAATTGAAGATATAAATACTTCTGAAATAGATTTCTCTTCTGTAAATGATGTTGACGGTGTCTTTTTTGATTATGATGAAAGTGATGGACTTTGGAAAATGATTAATTTAAACCCATATTTAAAATTTGAGGAATGAATTTAAAAGTAAACAGTTTGTGGAAAAAAACCGCTCCGCAAAGTATAATTCCCAATTCAATTTCAAACGGCAATTCAATCGTGAACGCTGCGCAAATGTCTCCGATTTTTCGCCCATTCTTATAGACAATTAAACTGGCGAAATACTTTATTAGACAACAAAAACCACCAATTATAATCGTTTAACATCAAAATAAAAAGTGACGCACTGTACGTGATTGCCGCGTTCCTCGCAATGACCTTGATTGCGGATGCTCGTTGTGTATGTATATGTGCCATTCTTGCAAAACGACAAAATAGTTAAATTAAAATCCATCCGATTTACAACATAGTACAATTGCAAAATCGAGCGAAGCCAATAATCAATAATAGATTTCGGCTTCGCTCGATTGCATACTAAAAGTTGTTTTATATTTCTAAAAACCAACTTTTAGAAAGTCATAGTAATTACATCTTCAAAATAATTTTGTTTAAAAAGCCACTGTAATTTTCTAACTCCAGAGGTACATCTGCATTTTTTTCCATATCGTGAAAATGGTGTGTACCTATCAATTCCATACATGTAAAAGCATTCATTCTGTGAAACCCAAACATAACCCCTTCATCAACACTTTTTTGATCGAAAAACTCATTTTCTAAGGTAAAAGCTGTTTTGGGTGCGTTCCAACTAGTGGTGAGTATGTATTTTTTTCCGTGCATTAATCCACCAGTTCCGTAGTTGATATCTGGATTTGTTCTGCTTCTTCCGTCGCTTTTATAAATTCCGTTTTGATGACCTTCGGTAAAAACTTCATCGATATATTTTTTGAAACCAAATGGAATCTGAAACCACCAAATTGGGGTGTGGTAAATAACGATATCTGCCCATTTAAATTTTTCTACTTCTTCCTTTGCATCATAATCATCACCAACCTGAGTAGATTTTACAGCAAAATTCTCATTTGAATCAAAGTAACCCATTGTATCATTGAAAAGTGTTTCGTTAAATCGACCTCCAGAATGTGCAAATGGATGACTTCCATTTATTATAAATATATTTTTCATCTTTCTTTGTTTAATTATGGGTCAAAATTAAGTTGATTTTTTGTATTGTAAAAATAATACAAATCATACATTTGTATTATAATATTAATAGTTATGGTCAATTTAGAATGGTATAGAACATTTAAAGAAGTATATGAAAACGGCACTTTAACTAAAGCGTCAATTGCTTTATATTCATCTCAACCTGGTGTTAGCGTGCATTTGAATGCCTTAGAAGTCTATGTTGGAAAAAAATTATTTGAACGCACTTCCAGAAAAATGATTCCTACGGAGGATGGAAAATTTTTATACGAATACATTATAGAATCGCTGAACAAGTTGGAAATTGCCGAACAGCATTTTAAAAGAACAACTCAAGAAACAAATCCTTCTATAAATATTGGTATGTGTTCTGAGATGTTCCAACTGATTATTGAACCCGAAATTCCGAAGTTGGATTTTGACCTAGTGGCACGATTTGGTGCGCATACCGATTTAATAAAAGACTTGAATAATGGCATTTTAGATTTAGTGATTACGCCCAAAAAACAAAATGATAAAAAATCGCTGGTGGAGTATGTCCCTTTTTCGAAAGAAAGAATTATTCTCATTGCAGGAAATAAAACGGATACGACCGAGATAAAAAAGCACATCGAAGCTAATAATATGAATGCCTTAGAAGCAGAATTATTGAAAAATAGTTGGTATAGTTCCTCCAACGAAATGGAGCATTTTAGACGTTTTTGGTTTGAGAATTTCAATAAAAAACCTTCTTTTAAACCCAACTATATTTTGCCTAATATCACTTCTATCATTCGATGTTTATCTAATGAAAACGGATTGGCATTAGTGCCTGATTTTCTATGTCAAAAGGAGATTTCGAATAAAGAGATCAATTTAGTTTGGGAAGGAAAAGTAAAAACCGAAAACACCTTGTATTTTGCCTCAAGAACAGATTTGAAATACAAGAAAGAACTAGAGGTGCTTCGAAATATATTTACAGCAAAGATGAAGTAATACCAAATAAACATCAAAATGACAAATTAAATTCGTTTCTTTTTCCTTAATATTTCAATATAAAATAGAACCATAACTAAGGCTATGATTAGATTTTCTATTTCATATTAAGAAAAAATAATTCAAATTTATTATCAATCATTTCGAAATTCATTTGGTATAAACAAAATGCAGCCGCTTATTATCATTAATAATAAATAAAGCACAACTCTCGCTGTGCTTTTTGTTTGTATATTATTGTTTGCTCATTGTTGTGGGTACGAAGTCAGAGACATTCGCATAGCAACACTTAGATTTATCAGAACACTTCGCAGAACTGGTTATTGGTCTCCAGCAGAAAAACTGAGGCTTATAAAAACGATTCCGGGAAGTATTTTGATAACGATAAAGGAGATCCAAAAGGGTGTTTTTTGCAAGCATATCAAGATGCTTATGATGGAGCTAAAATTGAAAAATTATTAGTACTAACGGATCGTTTATTCTAAACGCTTTAGTTTAAAAAAATAATAAGACTACCTAATAGAGTAGCCTTATTTATTTAACCTCTTCAAACAAAAACTCGCCTTTAGTTTCTGCAGCAAATAAGCCCCATTCCGTAATTAGATTTAAAATAGGAGTAAGAGTTTGTCCAAACTCAGTTAGCGTGTATTCTACTTTTAAAGGTGGTTTTTTAGTATAAACTTTTCTGCTTACAATACCATCAGCTTCTAGTTGTTTCAATTGCAAACTTAGGGTGCGTTCTGTAATACCCGGTATTTCTTTACGTAACTCGTTATACCGCTTCTTATTACTAGTTAAATGTGTAAGTATAACACTCTTCCATTTTCCGCCAATAAGTTGCATAGCTGCGCTTGTTGGGCAAAAGGATATTTTATCGTTGATCTTAATTTTTGGTTTCTTTTCAAATAGTTCTTTTCTATCCATTACTTCTTATATATAAACTAAAATGTATTTCAATGTTAATTTGTTATTACAAAGCAAAGGTAAGCAGCTTTAATTTAATATGCAACTATACTTTTTATAGTTTATTTATTATGTTTATAGTATTGACAAACAGGTTGTTATATATTTATTGCTATACTATACTTTTAAACCGTTATTGCAAGATAACAATACTATATATACTTTTGTCACTATAAAAATGATAGTATAATTAATCGACTAAATATAAAGACATGAATTTAACAGATATTTTAAAAGACCGTTACTCTGTAAAACAGTTTGATGCTACTAAAAAGATCTCAGATGCAGATTTTAAACAAGTAAAAGATGTATTACGTTTAAGTCCATCAAGTATAAATTTACAACCTTGGCATTTTTTAATTGCAGATACTCCAGAAGGGAAAGCTCGTATTGCAAAAGGCACACAAGGATTTTTTCATTTTAATACGCCTAAGGTTTTAGATGCCTCTCACGTAATTGTTATTGCTGCTCGCACAAATGCAGATGATGTTTATATGGCTAGCATTTTAGAGCAAGAAGATAAAGACGGTCGTTTTGCTGCACAAGAATTTAAAGACCAAATGCACGGTGGACGTATGTTGTTTGCAGATATTCATAAATACGACCTTAAAGATTTACCACATTGGATGGAAAAACAAGTCTATTTAAATATGGGGTCTCTTTTATTAGGAGTTGCTGCTTTAGGTATAGACGCTTGCCCAATGGAAGGTGTAGATGTTAAAGCTTTAGATGAAGAATTCGGCTTACGTGAAAAAGGGTATACAGCATTAGCTGTTGTGTCTTTAGGATATAGAAAAGATACCGATTTTAATGCGAAGCTTCCAAAATCGAGATTTTCAGAAGAAACCATAATTACCAAATTATAAAATAAACAAGAACACTATAAAAACACATAATTATGAAAAGCACAATAGTAAAATTCACAGCAAAACCAGAACACGCAACTAGTTTTGCAGCAACCTTAAAAGAAGCACAAGCAGCAACACAAAAAGAAGCTGGTAATAAAGAAATTAAAGTATTTGTATCGAATACAGATGCCAATGTATTTTTTGTTTACGAACGTTGGGCAGACAAAGCAGCAATAACATCTCACGATAACGAGCCGCACACAAAGAAGTTAATGAAAGTTGGACAAACTGCATTAGCAGGTGCTCCAGATTTTTATTTATTAGGGGATACCAATCCGTTACCAGACCATTCTAAATCTGCAAACGCAGAAGATGAAGTATTTATCATTTTCTTCATTTTTAAGTTGAAAACAGCATTTAGAGCACAACTTTTAAATCAGTTTGAAGATCACATTACACATACTAGAAAAGAGGAAAAAGGAAACATTCTTTTTGATTTATACACAGTAGACGACCAAGACGATACATTGGCTGTTTATGAGCATTGGAGAAAAGAATCTGATGTTTGGGACATTCACTTTCACCAACCATACGCAGAAAAAACGGGTAAACTTATGGAAGAAGCTGTTATTGGTGATTTAAAGCAGTATATGAATTTTGTAACTGAAATTTAAAAATTTTTTAAAATGAAAAATATAATTACAGCACTAGTTTACGGAATTATCGTTGCAGTTAGTATTCAGGAAATTTCTGCTCAAGAACCAAGTATGAGAACTTTTAATGAAAACACAAAAGCAGTACAATTAGATAAGGGTACGATGCAAATTTTTGATTATGGTGAAACTAAAGTTCATGTTTACGAAACCAAAGGTTTTTTTAATACACACGCTTTTTTTATTGAAAAAAACGGAAAAGGAGTATTGATTGAAACACCACCAATGAAAGATAATTACAAGGAGCTTGTAAATTATATTGTTGGTTTATGTTACACAAATATTGATGTGATGGTTTCTTATCATTTAATAGGAAAGCACTTTTTTGATACGGATAAACTAAAATTTAACCATATATATTCTGATCAAAAATCTTTAGATTATATGACGAATTCGGGTAATGAATCGCTCTCAAAATTAGCAGAAGTTTCAGGTGAAGATCTAGACGAAACTACAATAGTACCAACCGATTTGCTAGAAGCAGGAGCACAAGAAATTTCAGGAATTCCTTTTATTATTACGCCAACTGGTTTTGGTTTTGATGTAGAAATGCCAGAAATAAAGGCTGTTCACTTGCATATGGTTGGGCACGATAACCATACTATGATTTTTAATTCAGAATTTATAGATACCGTAATTAACGAGCTTTCTGCTTTTCAAGAAAAAGGGTATACCACCTATTTTTCTTCACACAGTGCACCCGAAACTTCGGGAGATGTGACCATTAAAATCAACTATCTTAAAGAGATGAAAGCTATTCTTTCAGCTTCTAAAAATAGCGAAGAATTTATTCAGAAAATGGATAAAGCCTATCCTAATTTTGGATGGAGAAACTACTTATTAGGAAGTGCAAATATGTTGTTTACTGAAAACTAATTCAGTTAAACAAAAAAAACTACTATTATGAAAAAACTAATACTACTATTTTCGTTGGCGCTTTTAGCAAGCTGCGGAAATGAGACTAAAAAAGAAGCAACGTCAACTTCGGAAGAAGGACACGGACATTCACATTCTCAAGTTACGGACGAACACGGTTTGGCGCCTCATACCGAAAATACCATTCACCAATATGCACCAACGGTTGCCTTATTAAATAGTATCTACGAAGGTAATATTACGCCGCAACAAATGGTACAACAGGGTAACATTGGTATTGGAACCGTAAATCATTTGGCTGGCGAATTGGTTGCTGTAGACGGAGTGGTCTACACGATTGATGCCGAAGGCGGAATAGCAGAAGCACCGGAAGATTTAGAATCACCAAATATGACGATGATAAATTTTCAGCCGAAACAAACCGTAACTGTTGAAAATATTGAGTCGTATGAAGATTTAACTAGAGAACTTCAAAAATATTCAACCTCTAAAAATAGCTTTTACGCGTATAGAATTAAAGGTGAATTTAAGCACTTAAAAATGGCTTCTGCCCATAAAGTAGAGAATGAAGATGTGTCTTTATTTGAATATTTAGATACACGTGTAATGTATACTAGAGACAACATTAAGGGGACTTTGGTTGGCTTATTTACACCAGATTATTTAGGAAACATCGTAATTCCTGGAATGCATTTTCACTTCTTATCAGACGACATTAAACTTGGCGGACATTTAGAAGACATCAAATTTGATAAACTGTCTATTGAAATTCAAGAAGTAAACCAAGTTAATTTACAACTTCCAGAAACAGAAAAATTCAGGAATAAAGATTTAAAACAAGGTGCAGCACCAAAGGCTACAGCTAAACAAAACGGAAAATAATAATATTATGAAAAAGCACATAATATTAGTTTTAGCATTGTTTTTTTCTTTTACAACTATTGCGCAAAACACAAAAGAAGACAACTATAAAACAGGTGTAAAAATTGTAAACGAGGTAAATGGCGATGGCGCTTCAAAAGGTTTGGAAGCCGCTTTTAAAAGCGTGTCTCCAGATATGGCAGATTATATTATTCGCTATGGTTTTGGTGAAATTTACAACAGACCAGGTTTAGATTTTAAGACAAAAGAATTATTAATAATTGCTAGTCTTACTACACAAGCCAATGCAAAATCGCAATTAAAGTCGCATATGAAAGCTGCACTAAACCTTGGTGTAACTCCAGATGAGATTTCTGAAACGATGATTTTGTTGAGTCTCTATACTGGTTTTCCAGCTGCTAACAATGGGGTTTTTGCTTTGAAAGAAGTTTTAGATGAAACTAATTATGCTACCTCTTCTAAAATAAATTCTACGGATCAATTAATTAAAAACTGGGAATTAGAGGGTTTTGCTATGCCAGAATCTATAGTAGCTTCTCCAACTGAAGATTGGTTGTATGTTTCTAACGTAAATCAGAATGAAAAAGGATATATAAGCCGAATTACAAAAGCTGGTAAAGTAGATAATTATAAATGGGTTACAGGTTTAAATAACCCTGCTGGTTTAGTTTTATACCAAGACAAATTGTATGTAGGTGATGGTAAGGAACTTCATATAATTGATGTAAAAAAAGGTAAGCTGATAAATAGCTTTACATCAACAGATGTGGTTTCATTAAATGATGTTGTAGTTTCTAAAACTGGACAGGTTTTTATCTCTGATATTGCAGGCGGAAAAATTTTCACTTTAGAAAATAACAAACTAATAGTTTGGTTTCAAACACCAGAAATTAAGCATCCAAACGGAATTTTCATCCAAGATGATAATTTAATTATAGCTGATTTTGGTGCAGAATTATCATTAGAGTTAACTCCAGATAAGTATGGTAGTTTATATAAAGTCAACCTAAAAGACAAAACAGCTACGATGATTAAAAGTGGCTATCAATTAGGTGCTTTAGATGGTTTAGCAGTAGTTAAAGATGGATTTTTAGTTACAGGTGGTACGGTTAGCGATTTGTTTTTTATTAACGATAATGCCAAAAAGTTAATTGGAACTTTTCCAAAAGGTTTAGCAGATATAAGTATTCTAGGCAATACACTATACGCTCCAATTCTCTTTAGTAATAAAATTGAAGCTTTTTCAGTTCCAAATAATTTGGTTTCTAGCGAGACTATTGATGATAACTGGCATCGAATTAAAACAAAAGAGGAGTATTTAAAATTAGCTGCCGATAATTTTTATGGTGATAAAGAGGGTACATCAGTAGCTACTCACGACGGACAAATATTTGGAGTCTTTGGCGGAAAAATACTAACAGGAACTTGGGATTGGAAAGATGCTTTCTTTACTCGTACAAGTAAAATTGGCGATTTGGATTTGGGTTATGACGAAATTGTAATCGAAGTAAATGCTACACAGATGCGATTGACCTTAAAACAAGGTAAAGGGGCGACTGTAGTCTACGATAAAAAGTATGGAGCCTCTTTCTTAATAAAATCACAAAACATCAAGAAGGGCACAAAAGTACAGTCCAAGGGAGCATTTTTACCATTACTAAATTATAAGACATTTATAGATTTATAGTGTCATTAAAATTAACAAATAACTAAAATTAAAATTATGAAAAAAGTACAACTAACAGTAGTATTAATTGGTGCTATCTTATTTGCATCTTGTACAGACAATTCTGCGGAATTAAAAAAATTAAATGAAAACATTACAAATTTGGAATCTAAAATAGAAGTTCAAAATCAGGAGCAAGCGACTTTAGAGGCAAACAAAAAAGTAGTAACAGATTTTTATCAAGACCTCTTCGGAAACCAGAATTATCAAAACATGGATAAATATGTTGGTCCAGTTTACATTCAGCACAACCCTAATGTTGCAGATGGTAGAGAAGCGCTTAAAGAAATGTTACCTATTTGGTTAAAAGATGCTCCTAAATTTAAACTCAACTTCAATCTTATTGTTGCAGAAAAAGACCTAGTTTTTGTACAAGTAATTACAAATAAAGAAGGTGATAGAACCTCTACAATGGATGTTTTTAGAATTACAGACGGTAAAATTTCTGAACATTGGGATGCGTTTAACACCTTCAATAAAGGAGATAAATCTGCGAACGATAATCCTTTATTTTAATCAAATTCATCAAATATAATTTTTTAAAAAATACACCATATGAAAGCTATAGTATTAACAAAAGCAGGAGGTGTAGAAAATTTACATTTAAGTGAAATAGACATACCTCAAATTAATGATGATGAAATTTTGATAAAAACAGCTGCAATTTCATTAAACCCTGCAGATGTTAAACCAAAGTATTCTGATGAAATGCTAAATATGATTTACGGAACAGAAAGACCGTTAATTCTTTGTTGGGATATTTCTGGGACAATTACTAAAGTTGGTAAAAATGTGAGTCAATTTAAAGAAGGAGATAGGGTTTTTGGTATGGCAAATTTCCCTGGTAAAGGCGGTGCTTATGCAGAATATGTATCCACACCAGCATCAGGTTTTGCTAAAATTCCAGAAGCTATTTCATTTGTAGATGCAGCAGCAGCAACTCTTGCAGCATTAACAGCACTTCAGACTTTAAAAGGAAGAATAAAAGAAGAAGATAAAGTTTTAATACAAGGTGGTTCTGGCGGAGTTGGTCATTTTGCTGTTCAAATAGCCAAAGCAATGAATGCTTATGTTATTACTACAGCTTCAGGTGATAATAAAGAATTTATAAAATCTTTAGGAGCAGATGAGCTTATAGATTACAAAACTCAAAACTTTGAAGAGGAAGTTTCTAATCTAGATTTCGTTTTGGACATTTTTGGAGGAGAAATTCTAGAAAAATCAATGTCTTTATTAAAGCCTGAGGGTATTTTAGTATCTACTTTATTACAAGAAATACCTGAAGAATTAGAGCAAAAGGCAAAAAAACGTAATGTGGAACTACACGGTATTGTTGTTAATTCTAATAGTGAAGACATTAATACAATTGCATCTATGTTGGAAGCAGGAACCCTAAAACCGCATATACATAAGCTATTTCCTTTTGAAAAAATGAGAGAAGCACACACTGTTGTTGAAAAAGGAGGATTGACAGGAAAAGTGGTTGTCACCATTTAACTAATAACAGTCAGTAGTATAGCAATACTAATTTCGGTGCGACATATAATTTATAACCGAAATATTCAATTAATTATATTTTAAAACACACACAATATGAAAGCAATAGTATTAGAAAAAGCAGGAGGACCAGAAAACCTTCATTTAGCAGAAGTAGAAAAGCCAAGCATAAAAGAAAACGAAGTGTTAGTTGCTGTTAAAGCAATTTCATTAAACCCTGCAGATGTAAAACCAAAGTATGCTGACACAATGTTGGATTCAATGTACGGTAAAAATCGTCCAGTTATTTTAGGATGGGATATTGCAGGAACAGTAACTGAGGCTGGTACAGCCGTTACCGATTTTAAAGTAGGTGATACTGTTTTTGGGATGGTAAACTTTCCAGGAGCAGGTAAAGCATACGCGGAATTTGTTGCAGCTCCAGAAGCTCATTTAGCACTTATGCCAAGCAACGTTTCTTTTGAAGAAGCTGCTGCGACCACTTTGGCTGCTTTAACGGCATTACAAATTTTAGAAGGAAAAATTAATAAAGGAGATAAAGTTTTAATTCAAGCTGGTTCTGGTGGAGTTGGTCATTTTGCAATTCAAATAGCAAAGAGTTTTGGTGCGTATGTTATTGCAACTGCATCAGCTAAAAACAAAGATTTCATACTGTCTATTGGTGCAGATGAAGCTATAGATTATCACACACAAAAATTTGAAGAAATCTTATCTGATATCGCCTTTGTATTAGATACTCAAGGTGGTCAAGTATTAGTGAACTCCACTAAGGTTTTAAAAGATGGAGGAACAGTAATTACCACTTTTGGTATGGATATGCCCGAGGAAGCTAAAGCTATAGCAGAGAAAGAAAACAAAACGGTTTCTAATATTTTAGTGCATTCTAGCGCTAAAGATATGAACACTTTAAAAGGAATGTTAGAAAGTGGTGCTATTAAACCAAATATCTATAAAACCTTTGCTTTTGAAGATATGGCAGACGCACATAGAGAAGTTGAAAAAGGAAGAACAGTTGGTAAAGTAATTGTTACTATTTAAGAGCAATTTGGTTATGGAAAATAATAATTCTACAAATGCTTTAATTTTTAACAAAGATGCATCAAACCAGAAGAAAAGACCTTTTCTAGTAGATAAAGAAGAGTATCCTTTTAAAAGTAATTGGTATGACAAAGACGGTGTTTCGATGCACTACATAGATGAAGGAAAAGGCATACCTATTGTATTAGCACACGGAAATCCAGAATGGTCATTTATATATAGAAATATTATAAAAGAGTTATCTGGTGAAGCAAGATTAATAGCTTATGATTTACCAGGTTTTGGATTTTCAGATACGCCTAAAGATTTTGATTATACGCCACAGGAGCACGCAAAATGGGTAAAATCTTTGGTGCTTGATCATTTAAAACTTGAAAAGTTTATTTTGGTTGTGCAAGATTGGGGCGGACCAACTGCATTGCATCTTGCTACAAACCATCCAAATAGGATTCTAGGAACCGTTATTTCTAATACTTGGGCGTGGAAAGCGAATCCTGAATCAGAAAAATTTTCTAATTTCTTTAAAACGGAAGAAGGAAAGAGACTTATTTATGAGGAAAATTATTTTGTAAGAACATTGCTTTTAAAAAGTATGAATAAAAAATCTGGCAATAATCAAGCGATTATTAATGCTTATGAAATGGCATTTCCAACACCAGAATCTAGAAAAGGAACATTGATTTTTCCACAGCATATTACACTTTCAGAATCTTGGTTTCTAGAAATAGAAGAAAAATTACACCTTTTAGCAGACAAGCCAGTGGAATTGATTTTTGGTGAGAAAAATAGAACTCTAGGAAATCCAGAATCTATTGCTAAATGGCGTTCTTATTATCCAAATGCAAATGTTCAATTATTGCCTAATGCAGATCATTTTACGCAAGAGGAAAGCCCTGAGAGTTTTGTGTTTGCGCTTAGACGAATATTAAAAGAGCATAAGAATTCTATATAAATAGCAATAAAAAAACGAGATAAGATGATAAAAGTTATAGGTCAGTTTGAAGTAAAACCAGCATTCCGTTCTCAATTTAAAGAGGCTTTAATGACTGTAAAAAAGGGAAGTGTTGAAGAACCAGGATGTTTGGGAATTCGCTTGTTTGAAGATAAGCAAAACCCTAATATGTTTTTTGGATATGAATTGTTTACAGGAGAAGAGGCTGTGGCATTTCATCGTTCTCAACCCTACGAACTAAAACTAGCAGAATTAGCAAATGAAGCACTTGTAAATCCACCTAAAGCTTATGTTTTGATTGGTGAAGTTTCCGCAGAAAAAGGAGTTGAAGAGTTTAGCAGTACTGCAAATTCAGCAGAACTACGTGTTATTGCTTTGTTTGATATTAAAGCTGATGAAAACAAAAAACTGATCGCACAATACGAGAAGCAAATTCCGAATGTGCGAGCACAAGATGATTGTGTTTCTTTCAATGCATATACGGTTTTAGAAAATCCAAATCAGTTAGTGGTTATTGAAGAATGGAAGACGCAAGAATTTGCTCAGAAGTTTTCTACAACAGACGCACTTTCTATGGAAACAGGTAAAGTGTTATCAGAAACATTAGAACGTCCTATTCCAGAATATTTACATCAAGTAAACGAGATATGAAAAATTCAATTTACACAATAGTAGTACTGCTAGTCATTGTATTAGCAGGATGTAAGGACAAAGAAGTGCCAAAAGTTTCAACAGATAAAGAAAGTGAGGAGCTAATTGCTAACGATTTTTCTGTAGCTATAAAATGGGAATTAGACGGGTTTAAAATGCCGGAATCTGTGTATGCCTCACCAAATCATAAATGGTTGTATGTTTCTAACACCAATGGTGCAGCACCTGGTTTTATAAGTCGAGTTTCTAAAGATGGAGTAATTGACAACCTTAATTGGACTACCGGATTAACTGCTCCTACAGGTTCTGATATTTATAAAAACACCTTGTATGTTGCCGACCAAAAGCAAGTGCATCTTATAAATCTAGATAACGGAAGTATCATAAAAAGTTACACAGACAACGAAGCAGGTTCTTTAAATGACTTAACCATAAACCAAAAAACAGGACAAGTTTTTATTTCTGATGTGCCTGGAGGTAAAATTTACACTATTGAGAATGACAAATTAGTGGTGTGGTTACAGTCGGATAAAATTCCGTTTCCGAATGGTGTTTTTGTAGAAAACAACACGTTGGTTGTTGCTAATTACGGATTAGAAAATGGAGAAGGATTAATGCGAAAAGAATGGAAACCTGAAGATTTTGGTTCATTATATAACATTGATATCACCTCTAAAAAGGTAACGTTAATTACTTCTTCAAATAAAAAAGGAGTGTTTGATGGTGTTACATCTTTTAACGGTGTTTTACTTGCCAGCAGTAACCCAACAGGACAATTATTCACGTTTGATGGTGATAAAAGCTATTTAATTGATGCGTCTTCCAAAGGAATTGCAGACATTAATACAGATGGTAAAATCATTTATGCACCTTATATTTTCGATAATAAATTGATTGCCTACCAGCCCGTTTCTTGGGATAGAATTACTACTAAAGAAGATTATATAGAAAAAGGAGCCGACAATTATTATGGTGATGAAGGTGGAGCGTCTATTGCTACAAGTGACGGAATAATTAAAGGAAACTTTGGCGGACAAGAATTAAAAGGAACTTGGGATTGGCAAGGCGAATATTTCTGTAGAACAAGTACACTAGGAACGATGGATTTAGGTTCAGACTGTATTCAGATTGATGTTACAGATACTAAAATGCGATTAATTTTAAATAAAGGAACAGGAATGTCTGTAGTTTATGATAAAAAGAAAGACCCAGAAATTACCATTTTATCAACTTTTAAAATAAAATCGGATAAGATTGATTTGTTTAAAAAGGAAATGCTAGCCAATCAAGATGTGGTGCGTAAAGAGGCTGGAACTTTAGAAATGAAGTTGTTTCAAGATAAAAACAATCCAGAAAATTTTTTGGTCTTCGGAATAAATGAAGGAGAAAAGACTTTAGAATCTCATACGGAAGCAGTAGACAAAAGAGGAATTGCAGATCGCGTAAAATCGGCTTTGATAGAAGCGCCTAAAACCTTGTTTTTAAATAACGAAAAACCATTACCAACTAATAATTTTAGTCAAATTAAAGTGGACAATAATGAAGTGTTATTGTTTTTCATTTTTGAAATTAAAGAAGGCTATAAAGAAGAGTTTGTGAAACAATTAATAAAGCACACAGAACTTACCAGACAAGAAGAAGGCAACATCCGTTTTGATTTTTACAGCATTAAAGGAAAAGAAAATTCTTTTGCATTGCAACAACGTTGGAAAAATGATGAAGCTGGTGTTACCCACAGAAAACAATCGTATACACAGGTTACAGATAAATTAATGAAAGAGGCTATTATAGCATCTTCGCAGCAAGAATTTTTTGTGAATCAGATAGAAAAATAGAAAAGAGAAATCCTAAAACTTTTAATCAGAGCGGTTTTTCTTAACGAAATCATAAAGTATTCAATTGAAATCTATTAAGGCATAAAAGTACACTAGATGGGACCATTTTTACCATTCCCCTCCTTTCTAATCCTTCTAGTTTTGCCTTGTATTTAATTAACAATAAATCAATTTAAAACATTCACTATATGAAAGCTATTGTATTAGAAAAAGCTGGAGGACCCGAGAACCTTCACTTAGCAGAAGTAGCAAAACCAACTATTAAGGATAATGAAGTGCTTGTTGGCGTAGAAGCAATTTCACTTAATCCTGCAGATGTAAAACCAAAGTATCAGGAACCCATGTTGGATTCAATGTACGGTAAAAACCGTCCTGTTATTTTAGGTTGGGATATTGCAGGCACAGTAACTGAGGCTGGTACAGCCGTTTCCGATTTTAAAGTAGGTGATGCTGTTTTTGGAATGGTAAACTTTCCAGGAGCAGGTAAAGCATACGCAGAATTTGTTGCAGCACCAGAAGCTCATTTAGCACTCATGCCAAGTAACGTTTCTTTTGAAGAAGCTGCAGCAACTACTTTGGCTGCTTTAACGGCTTTACAAATATTAGAAGGAAAAATTAAAAAAGGTGACAGAGTTTTAATACAGGCAGGTTCTGGTGGTGTTGGTCATTTTGCAATACAAATAGCAAAAAGCTTTGGTGCGTATGTAATTACTACTGCTTCAGCAAAAAACAAAGATTTTGTACTATCTATTGGTGCAGATGAAGCTATTGATTATCATACCCAAAAATTTGAAGAGTTGTTGTCTGATATAGACTTTGTTTTAGATACTCAAGGTGGTCAGGTATTAGTGAACTCCACTAAGGTTTTAAAAGATGGAGGAACAGTAATTACCACTTTTGGTATGGATATGCCCGAAGAAGCTAAAGCTATAGCAGAGAAAGGAAACAAAACGGTTTCTAATATTTTAGTGCATTCAAGCGCTAAAGACATGAACACTTTAAAAGGAATGTTAGAAAGCGGAGCTATTAAACCAAACATCTATAAAACCTTTGCTTTTGAAGACATGGCAGACGCACATAGAGAAGTAGAAAAAGGAAGAACGGTTGGCAAAGTGATTGTTACTCTTTAATTAAGAACATATAAAACATACCGAAAATGAAAACACAAGAAGAATTACCTAATTACACCAAAAAAATATTTGTTGGTGGCGAATGGAAAGACGGAAAAGGACCAGTAATAAAAGATATTAACCCTTGGAATCAAGAGGAATTATTTTCTTTAAGTAGTGCAACAGAAGATGATGTAAATGAAGCTTTTGAAACGGCTGCAATTGCGCAAAAAAAATGGGCTGCAGTATTACCTCCAGAAAAGAGCAGAATGATGCAGAAACTAGCTACGGTTGTTAGAAATCGTAAACAAGAGTTTGCAGAATGGGCACGAAAAGAAGTAGGAGCAACTTTAGCGAAAGGCTATTTTGAAGCTGAGTTAGTAGCTAGTGTTTTTGAAAGCGCTGTGCATTTACCATTATTAGTAGAAGGTAAAATTTTACCAAGAGATATAGAGGGTAAAGAATCTATTGCAGTAAGAAAACCATTAGGAGTCATTGGTCTAATTTCTCCTTGGAATTTCCCTGGACAATTAACTGCGCGTACTTTAGGTCCTGCCTTAGCAGTAGGTAATGCAGTGGTTTTAAAACCAGCATCGACATCTATAGTGACTGGAGGATTAATTTTTGCTTCATTTTTAGAAGAAGCAGGTTTCCCAAAAGGGTTATTAAGTGTATTACCTGGTGGTGGTAGTACTATTGGGACAGCAATTACAAAGCATCCAATCTCAAAATTAATTTCTTTTACAGGTTCAACTCCGGTTGGTCGTCAAGTAGGGCAAAATGCGTTGAGTGCCGATATTATTAAAAATATCGAATTAGAATTGGGTGGTAACAGCCCGTTTGTAGTACTTGAAGATGCAGATATTGATCAAGCTGTAGAAGCTGCTGCTTGGGGTAAATTTATGAACCAAGGTCAGATTTGTATGGCTATAAACAGAATTATCGTAGAAGATAAAGTCTATGACGAATTCACAGAGAAGTTTATTGCAAAAGTAAAAACCTTAAAACGTTTAGATATGAATGATCCTGACACGTTTGTAGGACCAATCATAGATCAAGCACAATTTGACACCGTTAAAAACTTAATAGACCAAGCTAAAGCACAAGGTTATAAAATGGCTTTAGGTGGTGAAGCAGATGGCTTACATATGCCGCCACACGTTTTTGTAGATACAGATGAAAACTGTCCGTTATTCAAAAACGAGATTTTTGGACCTGCAGTATCTATTACACGTGCTAAAGATATGGAAGACGCATTGCGTTTAGCTAATGCTACAGATTTTGGTTTGTCTAGTTCTGTATTTACACAAGACGAAGCTAAAGGAATGGCATTTGCACAAGGTATTGAAGCTGGTATGACGCATATTAATGACCAACCGGTAAATGATAGTGCTTATGCACCATTTGGAGGTGTTAAAAACTCAGGTTTAGGTCGTTTTAATGGACAATGGGGAGTTAAATCGTTTACCGTAGCACATTGGATTACCATTCAGAAAACACCAAGAAAATATCCGTTTAAAGCATCAGATTTTCAATAGAAACAGGTAAAGTTTTATTTGTAACATTAGATAGCTCTATTCTTGAATATCTACATCAAATAAGCGAGCTTAAACACTATTAATCATTTAGTATAAATTCTTTTTTAACTAAACTGATCTAGGTCATTTGTAGGGCTTTTATTGAGGAGTAGTTTCGCCAATATAAGCTTTTAAATAGATGACCTAGTTTAGTAATTAAAGACAGTCATTAATATGGCTTAAGAGTAGTACAGATGATAATAGTATAATTTAAAATCGTTAAGATTTTCTAAGACGAAAACCAAAAAAAATGACAACCAACTTTAAAATAGTAGTAGCTTTTTGCTTTACAATGCTAGGTGCTTATGCCTTTGCACAAGATAGCATAGATACACTATCAGTAAAACAACAAAATAATACAAAAGACAATCAGGATCCGCTTCCGGTTCGAGAAAAAAGGAGTCGTTATAATGAGAATCGGAAATCGAAGAAAATATCTCTCGATTTCATTGGTTATATTAAACTGATTGGCGGAGTCGATTTAGGGAATATTCAAAATACTAGCGAGTTTTATCCCAGTAAAATTCCCATTTATCCAACCTTGCGTGAAGAAAAACCTCGTAGTTTTTTAGATGCTAGACAAACACGACTTGCTGTAGATGGTGAGTATGAGGTGTCTAGTACCGATAAAGTACACATTTATGTGGAAATGGATTTTTTCAACACAGAAGCGGCTACCAGCTTTGTACCACATTTACGCCATGCTTACGGAGAATATAAAGGGTTTTTAATTGGTCAAACGTGGAGTACCATGAAAAACACGTCAGCTTTTCCTGTACAAGTAGATTTCGAAGGACCTAATAGTATTACAGGACCTAGAAATCCAATGATTAGATATACGCAGTCCATCAATAACAAATATTCTTATGCTGTAGCTTTAGAAACGCATAGCGAAGATTATACCCCTTTTGATGCTAATATAGATGACAGTATGGCTTTTTTATATGTTCCAGATTTAATAGGATATATACAAAAGAACGGTAACTGGGGAAACCTTAGACTAACAGGGATTCTTAAAAACATGTCATATACAAATACCAGCTCAGATGCTATTAAAAGCATAACTAGTGGAGGTGCAGCGGTTTCTGGTATCGTTAAATTTTTTAATAGAAAAGAAATTAATGATGACATTCGGTTTAGCTACACGTATGGAGTTGGCATTGCACATTACATAAACGATTTAAGAGGTCAAGGTTTAGATGCCGCACCAGATAATATAGGCGATATGTCACCAATACCTGTTATGGGCGGTTTTGTAGCCTACAAGCATGCATGGAGTAAAACAGCAACTTCTAGTGCTGTTTTTAGCTTTACGAGTATTGATAATTCTGATTATACAGAAGATAATATGTATGATTTTTCTACGTATGGCGCAGTAAATTATATGTGGTCTCCTGTAGATAGATTGGATTATGGAATAGAACTTATTTATGGAAAAAATCAAAATAAATTAGGTGATAACGGCGTAGGATACCGGGCACAATTCATGGCAATCTACCACCTATAATCTAACTACAAATCAGAACTAAAATTAAAATAAATTATGGAAATTATTTACGATACACTCAGAAATTTCCCTTATCTCACCTTGTTTTTAGCAATTGCTATTGGGTATTTTGTAGGGAAGTTTAAAATTGGAAAATTCACCCTTGGTGGTGTAGCAGGTACATTAATTATGGCTGTTGTTATTGGTCAAGTTGGTGGGTTTGAAATTAGTGGAGAAGTTAAAAGCCTCTTCTTTGCTTTGTTTATTTTTATGGTAGGTTATTTAGGTGGTCCGCAATTTTTTGCTTCATTAAAATTATCCTCCTTAAAGTTTTTAGTAGCCGCATTTTCAATGACCGTTTTAGGATTATTAGCTGTAGTCGGTCTTTCAATGTGGATGGGGCTTGACAAAGGTATGGCAGCCGGATTGGCTGCCGGAGGATTAACGCAATCTGCAATAATTGGTACAGCAGGAGAAGCGATAGATAAATTAGGATTAGCCACAGAAGCAGCTAAAATTATGAAAACAAACGTAGCTGTTGGTTATTCTATTACTTACATCTTTGGTTCTATTGGTCCAATTTTAATGGTCTCTTTTATTCCTATAGTAATGAAATGGGATATTAGAGCAGAGGCTAAGAAACTAGCAGCAAAACTTGGTGGTAGTAAAGAAATGGTTGAAGGCGAATTTGATCCGATCAAAAGGGTAGATACTAGAGTATTCAAAACTTCAAAAACATCAAAGTATTTGAGTAAAACAGTTCAAGATTTTGAAGCTGATTTTGATTCTAATTTAACCGTAGAACTTGTTATTAGCGATGGTAAAAACATAGAGCCTACTGTAGATTTTCAAATTAAAGAAGGCGATATTTTATTTGTAACAGGATTAATAACTGCCTTTTCTAATGCTAGTAATACTTTAGGTGAAGAGATTTCAGAATTTGGAGGAAATATTGATTTTACAGAAGAGCAAAGACACGTTATCATTTCAAACAAAAAACTAAAAGGCAAGACATTAGCTGAAATTCGTAAGCAATTAGGTTTAACTAAAACACACGGTGTTTATATAAATAGCATTGTTAGAATGTCTCATGAATTAGCGGTTTTAGATAATACCGAAATTCATGCTGGTGACGAAATTACATTGGTAGGTAAGACCAAAGACTTAGATAGAATAGAAAAAGAAATAGGATACAAGCCAACGTCAATCAATAGTACAGATTTTATAGTCTTTGGTTTAGGGATGGTCGTTGGTTATTTAATAGGCGAAATTAATTTTGATATCAATGGAACAAACGTTGCGTTAGGCTCAGGATTAGGATGTTTAGTTTCTGGATTAATCATTGGTTTTTTGAGAACAAAACACCCGAAAATGGGAGGTATAAACGTTGGTGCTGCTAGTTTTATTCAAACTTTTGGACTTGCTGTTTTTGTAGGTATCGTTGGTTTAAATGCTGGTGCACCTGCTTTTCAAGCTATTCTAAAAAGCGGTATTACCTTATTCCTTTTAGGGATTTTAGTAACAATGATTCCTATGATTGTTCAGTTTGTTATCAACTTCTATATTTTAAAAATAAAAAATCCTGTAGAAGCTCTAGGAGTTCTTACAGGTAGTAAAAGTGCCAATCCAGCATTCTCATCTCTATTAGATAAAACACAAAACGCAACACCAACGCCAACATTTACAATGACATACGCGGTTGCAAATATATTTTTAACACTTTGGGGACCAATAATTATTGCATTGATGCCTTAAATTATAAAACACATTATAATGAAAAAACAAGAAGAAGTAGAACTTAATACGTTAAGTCCGTTTGAAGTAAAAGATACACTAATAAAACTAGCAAAATCAAATCATCAGCATTCCATGATTAATGCGGGTAGAGGTAATCCAAACTGGATTGCAACAAAGCCTAGAGATGCCTTTTTTCAACTTGGTTTATTTGGTTTAGAAGAAAGCAAAAGACAATTTCAGGAACTAGATGGTTTTGGTGGAATCACAGATAAAGATGGTATTACAAAAAGATTTCAAGCATATTTAGCTTTAAATAAAAATGTTATTGGATTACGTTATTTAAATGACTTATTTCAATTTGCTGTGGCTAATTATGGTATAGATTCAGACGATTTAATGTTTGAATGGGTTAATGGTATTATTGGAAATAATTATCCAGAACCAGGGCGCATGTTAAAGCATTCTGAAACTATTGCTCATGCTTATTTAATGAAAGAAATGAGCGCAGGAGCAACGCCTCCAGAATCAAAATATGATGTATTTGCTACAGAAGGTGGTACAGCTGCTATGGTTTACATATTCAATTCTTTAAAAGCAAACAAGTTTTTAAAAGCAGGAGATACCATTGCTATTGGGACGCCTATTTTTACGCCTTATTTTGAAATGCCAGCGTTAAAAGATTACGATTTAAAAATGGTCTTGATTAATTCAGACGAAAACGATAACTGGCAAATTCCAGATTCTGAAATCGATAAACTAAAGGATACCAAAGTAAAAGCATTCTTTTTAGTGAATCCAAGTAATCCGCCCTCAGTAAAATTAAGTGAGACTACGTTAGATAAAATTGCCAAAATAGCAAAAGATAGAGAAGACTTGATTTTATTGACTGATGATGTTTATGGATCGTTTACAGAAAACTTTACATCACTAGCAATTAAAGCTCCTGAGAGTACCATTCTAGTGTATTCTTATTCAAAATATTTTGGAGCTACAGGTTGGAGACTTGGTGTAATAGCATTGAATGAAAATAATAATTTTGATAAAATGTTAGCCAAACTTCCTGAGGAAGATAAAGTAGAATTGCGAGAGCGTTATGGAACTATTTCATTAAATCCAGATGGTATAAAAATGATAGATCGTTTTGTTGCCGATAGTCGTAGTGTAGCTTTAAACCATACTGCTGGTTTATCTACACCACAACAAATTCAAATGTCTCTATTCTCTTTAGCAACTTTAATTGATACTGAAAACAAGTATAAAAAAGATGTAAAAAAATTGGTTAGAAATAGATATGATAAACTTTATAAAGACTTACCTGGTAAACCATTAATATCTGAAGATAATAAGAATGCAGCATATTATTACACCTTGGTAGATTTCCTGAATTTAGCTAGAGATAAATACAATGAAGCATTTAGTAAATGGGTTGGCGAGAATTATAACGCTCTAGATCCAGTAATTCGCTTGGCTGAAGAAGAATCTATTGTAGCTATGCCAGGTGGTGGTTTTGACGGTCCCGATTGGACTATTAGATTTTCACTAGCAAATTCTTATTCTGAAGATTTTGAAAAAATAAGCATCCTCATAAATGATATTCTAGATGAATATTATAATGAATTTCAAAAAATTTAAATAGGATTAAGAAAATATCCTTTTAAAGTATGAAATTTTCTTTCAATAGAAAAAAGGTTATACTAAAATGCACCCATTAATCACGTGACTAATGGGTGCATTTGTTATTTAACACTAAAAAGGTGTCTTTATTTTACATCACTCTTTATAAAAATGGGCTTAGGATTTGATATTTCTAAATTGTTATTAGAATCTTCTGCCATTTCTTTTCTAATTTGCTTTATAGTTAATGTACTTCCGTCATGACTCCAGCCAGGCGCAGCAAAGGCATACTTAAATTTATGATACCAATTGCTAGATTTTTTCATATCATCCCAAATGTTTTTATACTCGTGCGTTAAAATAATAAACAAGTTATAAGATTCAGGAGGAACAGAAACACCATACTTTATATCAATAGAATGGTCTATTTTTTTCCAGGTTCCAAAAATACGATCAAATACATTTAGGATCCCACCATGATTTTTGTCCATATATTCAATATTTTGGGCGTGATGTACTTGGTGCATGGTATGTGTATTTAAAAAGGTCTCTAAAAACCCTAAATTTTTGACATATTGCGTATGGAGTTGAAATTGCCATAGCGCTTCAATACCCATACAAACGACCAACATTTCTGGCGGGAAACCTATAATTACAATCCAAACATAAAAAAAAGGCTTGTAAAAAATAGTAAACCAACCATTACGTACAGCTGTTCCTAAATTAAAGTTGTCTGAGGAATGATGTACAATATGTGCAGCCCATAAAAAACGAACCATATGATTTTGTCTATGAAACCAGTAATAAGAATAATCGTCTAACAGCATACAGATAATCCAAACGTACCAAGCATATCCAAAAGATTGCCATCCCATAATGTTTGTTCGTACACCATCCACAATAGGATTAAAGAGTTCATAAGCAAAATTAAAGACTAATATCACGGCAACTGTTTTTACCAGTGCGCCAATTACTGCCGATCCTATTCCAAGCGATAGACTTGAAAAAAAATCTTTCCATTTGTATAATTCGTTGTTGTCATGAGTTTTGCTGTAGGTAAGCTCTATTGCGATAAAGCCCAAAAAACAAGGGACTCCATAGACTAACGGGTTTGTAAAATCCATTTAATATATAATTTAGGGGTAAGCATTAGTATAACGGAATTTCCACTATACATTTCATATTTGAGCAATATACTTCAATTTATTACAATTTAGCCTTGATTATAAAATCTTTAGAAATTATACTGAAGCCTTATGTTGAATGTTTTTAGAAAATTTATATTCGGATAAACAATAATTAAAACAAGTATTGTAAAGCGATTCTGTAATACTATTCTTAAAGAAACGGAGGTATGGACTTCTATTTTAAATGGATAAAATTATCTGGCTCAGATAAATGCTGGATTAATTTTTATTCGTCTCAGCATTTATTATATTATGAATTCAAATAATTTGATTTGCTTTTTAAGTAGGATAATTATTTGAAAATAAGTGGTAATTGCTTTGGTGGAACAGAAGTAATTCGATTTTTTTGCAGACTATAATTTCACTATAATGGATAACTTAATTACATTTTCAATTACCGTATTTACAGGTTTTTTTGCTATAACCAACCCGATATCAAATATGACTGTCTTTGTTTCTTTAACCAAAGGCGCTAATAGAGATACAAAAAGAGCTATTAATAAAAAAGCAAATATTATAGCTTTTATAATTGTAACGGTTTTTATTTTATTAGGTAAGTATATCTTCGAGTTATTTAATATTAGTATTCCTGCGTTTAAAATAACGGGGGGTATTTTAATCTTTTTTATTGGTTTTGATATGTTACAGTCAAAACAATCCAATGTGAAAAGTTTAAATGATGTGCATATTGATGAAGATATTGCAGTATCACCGCTAGCTATACCAATTTTAGCAGGTCCCGGAACTATTGTAACGGCTATGAATTTTGTATCTAATGCAGCTCCTTTACAGATGTTTTTAGTCATTGCTATTTTTGGATCAATGAGCTTATTAACTTTTTTTACTTTCAAATTAAGTGATCTTATTGTAAAAATGGTTGGGCATAATGTAATTTCTGTAATAGGTAAGATAATGGGATTAATTATCGCTATTATTGGTACAGGTATGATTATTCAGGGAATCAAGATTTCATTTGACTTAATCGCTAAATAAATTAATTAAAGAGTAATAAGTATTGATTACTTAATTAGATAAATGTGATGTTATTATTAGGCATTATCTATTCTCCTAAATAGAATACATAAAGTCTTTAAGTTTCAACATTAACCATTTTTATTACTATAATTAATTTCACAGACTGTAATGCAATTAGTGTAGAAGCATATAAACAGGAAAGAATAGTTGAATTAGGAGCATTTATAGGGACTGTAATAACGGGAATTTATGAAGGAATTTTAAATGGTGCTTATAATGTAACGTCCGATTTAATAAAAGCAGCTGGACGAGCACATAAGCCGACGTTAGAGCTTATCAAACAACTAAAACGTAGCTCGACAAGGTAACTAGGTTTAGATTAGGTAAATGCTGTCTAATTAAAAGAATTTTTCTTTGACGTCCTCAGCTTTAATTACTTTAGTTTCTGAAATAAATTTCATGAAAAGATAAATGGCTAAAATATGGGAGATTACTATTAGTACAGTGAAGGTAGAGTTGTAAGATATAAATTCGTTTATAGGTGATAGTCCCATATGAAACATATTAAATAGTACTGAACCTAATAAAAATGTAGCATGGTCATAATTATCATTGACATAAATCATGGCACAAATGATAACAAAACATAATAGGCATAAAGCAGTGAATAAAACAAAAAGGAGCATACCCTCAGGCAGGTAATTAATTATTAAATCTAAAACAGAATAGAGAATATAACTTGCCAATAAAAAACCAATAAAAACTGATAAAAACAAAACAGCTTTTAGTTTTCCTTTATTGAGATACTTTCTAATAATTAAAGTAGAACAGATTAAATATGTGGAGGTTAAAATTGTAATCCACATAAAATAGGCGTCGTAATCATAAAAAGTCAGAAAATCAGAGAGGACTATTGCTAATAGAGCAACTATAAAAAGTGCTTTTGATTTATGTCTTGTACGATTAATATATTTTAATAAAATGGTAAACACTAATGTTGGCATAAAGTATCTCAATACTCGACTGTCCATAGTAATACTAACTATAACCGTAGCAAGAAAGCAGATATAAAATAAAAAGTCGAAGCGGCTTTTTTGTTTGAGTACGTTAAAAGAAAACAACGTTTTAAGATTCATTTAAACAGTAAAGTCTTATAATATAAGGTTGATAGATTCAAATTTAATTAATAGTATTAGAAAAAGGCGCTAATTCAATTATATTAATAACTAAAATATAAAATTTAACGTTTGTTTCGTAGTAAAATTTCATCCCACAGTTAGCTATGGATAAAAGGTATGGAAAAATAATTAGAGGGTGTAAGCGACAGTTGTACAAAAAGATTAATTTATTAGGTATTATTTAATTATTGGCACTATCTTTGTAACTTAATAAAGTATTAATAATAAAATTACATTACAATGAGTAAAGGAACAGTAAAATTTTTCAACGACACTAAAGGTTTTGGATTCATCACTGAAGAAGGAGTTGATAAAGACCACTTTGTACACATTTCTGGATTAATCGATGAGATTAGAGAAGGTGACGAAGTTGAATTTGACTTACAAGAAGGAAACAAAGGATTAAACGCGGTTAACGTAAAAGTTATCTAAGATATATCTATATATTTTCAAAAAAAAGCCCATCTAGTTTTAGATGGGCTTTTTTAATATACCAATGTTGCACTCCAAAAAAGAGTGATTATATTTGCACGAAGTAGTTTTAGTAATTTATGAGTGATAATAACACAAATCAAGACATACAAAATTGTATTTTGACATTACAACGTTTAGTAGACGATACTAATCAACTGTTTGATATGCCAGAAGAACAACGCGTTGCATTATATAAAGTAGCAGGAGAATTATCTAGACCAAATCGTGACGAGTTTCAACGTAGACGTAAGGATGCTAAAAAAGCAGCAAAACGTAAAATGATTGAGAGCGATAAGCACGCTAGAAAAACAACAGGAATACGATCTGCAAGAGAAGCGACTTTATTTGTGGCGCCAAAATTATTGGCTGCAGCTGTAATCCCTGAAGATACGCCGGAGTTAGAATCACCAAGAAATTGTTATGTATGTAAAACAGTGTACACAAAATTGCATCATTTTTATGATACGATGTGTACAGATTGTGGCGATTTAAATTATGCTAAGCGTTTTCAAACAACAGATTTAAAAGATCAAGTGGCCGTAATTACAGGGTCTAGATTAAAAATCGGATACCATATTACATTAATGCTATTACGCTCAGGGGCGACAGTTGTAGCAACAACGCGTTTCCCTGCCGATTCTGCTATTCGTTTTTCTAAAGAGGATGATTATAAAGATTGGAGTGATCGTTTACACATACATGGCTTAGATTTAAGACATATTCCAAGTGTAGAAATATTTTGTAATTACATCGAACAAAAATACGATCGCTTAGATATTTTAATTAATAATGCAGCACAAACAGTAAGGCGTCCGTCTGGTTTTTATTTCCATTTAATGGAGAATGAAAAACTTCCAATAGACCAATTGCCTAAACTAGCACAAACGTTACTACAGGATCACGAAAGTTGTTTGGAAGAATTATCAAGCTTAAGTGTTGGCCCTTCTAAAACAGATAAAAATAATGTATTACCGGTAACTTGGCATGGTCCAGAACCTGGTATTGGTTTACGTAGCTCTGCAGAATTATCTCAAATACCATACAGTTTTGACAATTCGTTACAAACGGAAGAGGTTTTTCCTGAAGGACAATTAGATGCCGATTTACAACAAGTCGATTTGCGTAAAACAAATAGTTGGCGTTTAAAATTAGGTGAAATTGAAACTACAGAAATGGTAGAAGTACAGTTGGTAAATGCTGTAGCTCCATTTGTACTATGTAATCGTTTGTCTAATATAATGATGAAAGAAAACACAGGTAAAAAACATATTATTAATGTGTCCGCAATGGAAGGGAAGTTTCATCGTTTTAAGAAGGAAGACCGACACCCACATACTAATATGGCAAAAGCAGCCTTGAATATGTTAACGCATACCTCTGCTACAACTTTTGCTAAATCTGGTATTTATATGAATGCTGTTGATACAGGTTGGGTTACAGATGAAGATCCTGCAGCATTATCTAAACAAAAGGTAGAAGTACACGATTTTCAACCGCCTTTGGATATTGTAGATGGTGCAGCCCGTGTTATGGATCCGTTAATTGATGGTATTAACACAGGAAAACATTGGTGTGGTAAATTTTTAAAAGACTATTTTCCTATAGATTGGTAGACAGTCATCCCTTTTTCTCTTTTACAAAAACGCCCATCAAATTATTGATGGGCGTTTTTGTATTATTAATATTTTAAGTGTAAATCCTTATAGTTACTAGTTTTCCTTTATTGCTAATGCTTTTGTTTTATCAAATGTCATAAAGATGTTAATCCATATATTTCTTGAAATCCTTAAAATTATAGGAAGCAACAGTAACATAACAATTATTAATATAATGTAAGACGTCATAAAAGAAAGATTTAAGACATAGAAGGTTAGAAAAAATGAAATGGCACCAAAAAAGATACCGACAGGGTAACTAACGTACATCGCCCCAAAAAAGAAAGACGGTTCAATTTTATACTTGGTGTTACAGTGGCTGCAACGCTCTTTCATAGTTAATGTCCTTGTAACCTTATATGGGTTTTTTACGGTGTACATGCTTTCGTTTTGACAGACAGGACAATTTCCAGTTAAAATGCTATTAATTTTTGTGCCTTTTAAAAATTCCATAATTTTGACTTATATCAATTAATGATAATACTTTGTAATTTATATATGCAAGTAGCTGTATGTTAAAATGTCGTATACTGCTAAACATATATTTTGATAAAAAACTTTAATTTTATATTACAAATATAAGCTATATCTAAAATTGGATTGTTGTAATATTGTCGCTAATATTTGTATATTTAGGACATATTGAAGATGTATGAATACGATACCTATTTTAAATATTGAACAGTTTGAAGAGGATTCTTTTTCAAATTTTTATAGTAATGATTTAAGTACGCACTTAAAAAATAACGCACTAATGGTGCATAAACCGCATAGTCATAACTTTTTTTTATGTGTGTTTTTTTTAGAAGGAACGGGAACACACGAAATCGATTTTAATAGTTATGATGTTAGTAAAGGCAGTGTCTTTTTTCTAAGGCCTGGTCAAACGCATAGTTGGTCTTTTACTAGTGCACCAAAAGGTTATATATTTTTTCATACTCAGGAATTTTACGAATTTTATTTTTTGAATAAAACCATAACTCAATTTCCATTTTACTATTCTTATGAAAACCCACCTTATTTGGGTTTAAGTGAAACGGAAATTAAGGGCATTTCTTCTAGATTTGAAGACATAAATACGGAGTTTCATCAAACTAATATTTATAAAAAGCAAAAACTAGCAAGCCTTATTAATCTAACTTATATTGATTTGTCTCGTATTTATACAACTATAGATGCTAAGCATGAAGTCCTGTCATCATCCTATTTAAAAGCTTTAAGTGTTTTAGAGCATACCATTGAAACCTTTTATAAAAAAGAGAAATCTGCTAAGTTTTATGCAAACAAATTAAATATTACAGTTAAACATTTAAATAGGATTACCAAATCAACGATTAATAAAACCACAACCCAACTTATTACAGAACGCGTACTATTGGAAGCCAAACGATTATTAGTACATTCTAATAATTCGTTTTCTAGAACAGCAGAAACCTTAGGCTATAATGATTATGCGCATTTTTCTAAATTATTTAAAATGAAAGCAGGTCTGAGTCCTTTAGATTTTAAAAAACGGTATAAAATTGATGACAATTAATGATTTGATTTAAAAGAACAAATACGATAGAGTAGAGTAGTAGTACCTACAAAGGTAGCATTGTCAGAGTGTCTTAAAAGCAATGGAATTAATTTGAATATAAAATCAGAAAAACACCAAGCATAATACCAGCTAAAGGAATCAGTTTTTGTCGTTTATTTTTTTCTTTAAAAACTACCCCGCCAATAACAACAGCAATTATAATTTGACTTCGTTTTATTGCGGACAATAACATAATTAAGGCATCAGGATCTTGTAGTGCTTTAAAATAGAAATAATCTGCTGCTTGTAACAAAATTCCGACTGCAATAATAGACCATCTAAACTTGAAAGCTTGTCTTTTTTTAGCATAAGGAAACCAAGTAATAGTCAAGATGACCAGTAAAATAAGTATGGTATAAAGACAAAACCAAAATTGTAAGGTTTGAGGGTTTAAGTTTAAGGTTTGAATCAGGAACTTATCATATAATCCACTAGAAGCGCCTAAAAAGGTAGCACCAATTATAGCAAATATCCATTTATTACTCTTAAAATTAATACCTTCCTTTTTTCCAATTCTAGAATAAAGTAATACAGAAAAAATAATAAGAAAGAAACCTATCCATTGGTATGGATTAGGACTTTCTTTATAAATAACTATAGCGCCAATAAACGTAAAAAAGGGCCCAGCAGATCGTATTGGTGTAACAATAGTTATAGGTAAATATTTTAAAGCTTGATAGGCTAGTACCCAAGAACTGGCCATTATAATGGATTTTATAAAAATAAAACCATGTATTTTCCAAGCTATTTCTTGAAATTGGTAACCATGTGCTAAGGCATAATCTGGATAAATAAAGGATAACACATAAAAGGTAGCTACAAATATAAAACCACTAGAAACGGTTCCTAAAAGTACAGGAAACACTTCGTTACCTTGTACCGCATGTTTTTTGCACAAATTGTGTAAACCCAAAAAGAGTGCTGCTAATAAACCTAAATACATCCACATGGTGCGAATATAGTTGTTTCGTAAATGTTCTGAAGAGAATAGTTTCGGTTTTTTAAGATTTTAGAGCGATACAAAGACTGACCTTGTTTTTACGAAAACGATGTAAATTTATTTTTAACAGTACTTTTTTAATCGAATATAATTTGTGCCGTTAAAAATTTCAAAAACATTAATAGCTCAGAAAATATCAGAGTCCTATTTAAGTTGATAAAAAACTAAATTATTAGGAGAGTATTAGCTTAAATAATCACAAATTATATAAATAGCACCTATTTCTTTTAATGGATTGTTAAAACGGATATTTTGACCTTACAACGTTGATTTTAAAATATTTAAAATAAAAATATTTTACTAATATGGTATGTTGTTTCTTTGCAAACCTTTTTAGAAAATTCTTACAAAAGATGATTTAAAGAAGATATAATTTAAAAAAATTAAATTTATGAAACGGTATTACAAGATTTTTACATTCACATTAATATTAACATTTTTCGGGCAATTAACTTTTGCACAAAACACACTTAATCCTTGGTCTTTTGAGGTCGGTTTAAGTACTGTTGACCTTTATCCTGTAGGAGAAAATGCACCACAAGGAGATTATTTTGACGAATTTTTTAACCTTAATGATCACTACAACTTAGGGTTTTACGTTGGAGCAACAAGAAGCTTAACAAAAAATTTATCTATAACAGCAAAAGGAACAGTAAACGAAATAACTAAATGGGGAGATTTCGGACAAGCTGATGAAAGTGTACTAGTTGATAACCTTAAATATTATGGTTTAGACGGTATGTTAAATTATTCTTTTGGACAAGGTAAACTAAAGCCATTTGTTGGTATTGGTGGTGGTTACACTTGGATTGAAGAAGGGACGTTTAACACGTTTTCTACTGCCGGAGGTTCTGATAATTTAGTAGGTGCAGGAACAGCTAACGGTACTGTTGGACTAAAGTATAGAATAAGCGATATGTTTGCATTAAAATTACAAACAACTTACAAGCATTCGTTTGAAGATTATTTACCTAAACATTGGGATCATAATTTTGGTATTGTTTACACGCTTGAAAAAGGTGAAGACCATTCAATTACAAGACGTGCTTTTGTACCAAATAGCAAACGTTGGTCTTTTGAAGCAGGTGCTGCTGTTATAGATCTTTATCCTGTTGGAGAAGATGCACCACAAGGAGATTATTTTGACGAATTTTTTAACCTTAACGATCACTATAATTTAGGTGTTTATGCGGCGGTTACAAGAAATTTCACTAATAATTTATCTATTACTGCAAAAGGAACAGCTAGTGAATTAAGCAAATGGGGTGATTTTGGAGCAGCAGATGAAAGTGTTTTAGTTGATAATTTAAAATATTATGGACTTGATGGTATGGTAAACTATAGCTTTGGACAAGGTAGACTTCAGCCATTTATTGCTGTTGGAGGTGGTTACACTTGGATTGAAGAAGGTCCTTTTAACACTTCTACTGTTGATGGTTCTGATAGCTTAATTGGCGCAGGAACAGCAAATGGATCTGTTGGTGTTAAGTATTGGATTAGTGAGGATATAGGTATTAATTTACAAACAACTTACAAACATTCTTTCGAAGATTATTTACCTAAACATTGGAATCATAATTTAGGTTTAGTTTATAAATTATCAACAGAGAAAGTAGCAGAGCCAGTAGTATCTAATGATAGAGATGAAGATGGTGTACTTAATGATAATGATTTATGTCCTGATACTTTTGGTTTAGCTGCATTTGGTGGTTGTCCTGATACTGATGGTGACGGTGTTGCTGATAAAGATGATTTATGTCCTAAAGTAAAAGGTTTAATTGAATTTGGTGGATGTCCTGATACAGATGGAGATGGTTTTCCTGATAATAAAGATAACTGTCCAGAGGTTAAAGGAACTGATAATGGATGTCCATTAAAAATAGTTGAAACACCTGTTGTGCCAGTTACTGGATTAAGAAAAGTGTATTTTAATTACAATAGTTCTAAACTAGATCAAAATGCTAAAGTAATTTTAGATGAAATCGCTGCTAGTATTGGAGACGATGCTAATTATAACATTTCTATTGAAGGTCATGCAGATAGTAGAGGAAGTGATAAGTATAATTATAACCTTTCTGTAGTTAGAGCTCAAGAAATTAAAAATTACCTGACTTCTAAAAACATTGCAGATAGTGATATTACTATTTCTGGTAAAGGAGAGTCTCAACCAATAAGTACTAATGATACTGATGCGGGAAGAGCTTTAAATAGAAGAGTAGAGTTAACTGTAAACATTACTGCTAAGTAAATTTAATTTATTGTTAATTATTAATTGTGCTATCATAGTAATATGATAGCACTTTTTTTTGTGTCTTATTTTGAAAAAAGTAATTATTATGCGTTATAAAAACAGTAACAATTAAGATGATAATTAGTATTCAATTGTGTGTATTACTCTGTCTTTTAACACGTTGTTAAAATTGGTTAAAAAAGTTAAAAGTATTATAACAAGTAAATTTAAGCAGGTTTAAAAGTATTTATTTGTTGTAATCAACTTAAACAATTTACAATGAAAAAATTATTATGTATTACGGCAATTACCATTTTTGGTTTTACAAATGCACAAGCGCAAGTAGTGGAGTTTGGTGCTAAAATTGGTGCAAATTTCTCTTCTATTTATGGAGATACTAATGACAATGTAGAACTTATAACGAGTGTTATTAATTTTGGTGTTTATTCTGAGTTTGCATTATCAGAAAAATTATCTTTTCAACCTGAAATCATGTACTCTATTCAAGGTTTTAGTCTTACTGACGATCTTACGGGGACAGACAATATTGTATCATTAAATTACTTAAATGTGCCTTTAATGGGAAAATATCACGTTACTAAAGGACTGAGTCTTGAAGCAGGGCCACAAATAGGATTTTTGTTGTCTGCTAAAAATGAGGATATAGATGTAAAAGACACTTTTAAATCTATAGATTTTGGCGTTAATTTAGGATTGGAATATAAATTAGAAAACGGATTGAATTTTGGAGCACGATATAATTTTGGCTTATTAAATATTAATGATATTGAAGGGTCATCAGATAAATTTAGAAATGGGGTTGCACAATTTACTATTGGTTATTCTTTGTTCTAGAAAAACTGAAAACTACTATAAATAAAAAAAGGCTATACAATTACTATACTGTGTAGCCTTTTCTGTATTGTATCAATTATTTAATTACTTGTATAGCCCACACGATTAATAAAAATCCAATGCCGGTTAAAGCTGGCGCAGGAATTTTTAATATAAGACCAATACTTAGCATGGCTATTGCTGTTATTGCCAGCAGAATGCTTATTAAATTTAATTTTTTTATTCTAGTCATATAGCATTAGTTTTAATATTATTAATTAATTTCTTCAATGATACTACCACAAGTCATCATGGCTTCTCCATAATACGGATTTTTAATATCTTTCTCAGTACTTAGCCACATCGCACCTTTATTATTGTTTGCCATCGGGCATTTTTGAATATATAATGTTGTTTTTAAATCATCTATATTCATTGCTATGGCAACTAAATTTTCATTGAGTATTACAAAATGAGCACGTTGCTTTTCAATAGTACTGTTTTCAGAAATAGCTTTTAACATGGATAACGTTTTATTAAAATGAACTAATTCCATTTGGTTTAAGCCTTTTAGATTAATTTTTTGTGCTTTTTGAAGCATTGTCTTTGCAAATTCAGAAGCCTTATTGAAATCACTTGCAACAAGCGCATCTTTAATAGAAAAGTAAAGCGGTAGTGTTGTTTTAAATTCATTTTTAAAAATTAGAGGAAATGTCATCTTCATGTTTCCAGAAGGCGCTATTGGTTCTGATTTAACGGATTTATTCATCATAGATTTTTTGCCCTGTAATTGTGCAGCAGCATCTACGGTAAAAGTACCATTGGTTACCACTTCATCGCCAGTGTTTAAACCTTCTAAAACTTGATAATTATCACCAATTTGAGTACCTAATGTAATTTCACGCATTTCAAAAATAGGGTCGTTTGGATTCGATTTAATATAGATTACAGAGCGTTTTCCTGTCCATAAAACAGCTGTTGTTGGTATCGACAAAGCATCTGATTTACTAGCAGTAATCCCTTTAATTTTTCCTTCAACAAAAAGGCCAGGTTTTAATATTTGATCTTTATTATTAAGTACTACTCTTAATTTTACGGTTCTTGTTCTAGTATCTAAAATAGGATCTATAAAATCTACAGTGCCTTTAAATACTTTATTAGGATAAGCGTTAGTCACAACGTTAATATTTTGTCCTTTTTTAAATTGACTAATTTGGTTTTCATACACATCAAAGTTTGCCCAAACTGTTGCTAAATTAGAAACTTTAAAAATGGGTTTGCCATTCATAATATGTGCGCCATCACTAACCGAAATCTCTGTAACAACACCAGACACGTGAGAATAGATTGTAAAACTTGTTTTTACTTGACCCGTTTTTAAAACATCGTCTAATTGAGCGCCATGGATCTTCCAGTTTTTAAACTTATTTTGTACTGCTTTATATAACTGTGGCTGGGATTCTCGAATACTATAAGTGGTTATCAATTCTTGCTGTGCTGCAATTAAAGCTGCCGAATAAATTTTGGCAATAGCCTGACCTTTATTAACCTTTTCACCTAATGACTTGACATATAGTTTTTCTATTCTTCCGTCAAAATGCGCAGGTTGTATGGCTGTATTGTCTTCGTTTTCTACAATTTTACCTGATAATGTTATAGCATTATCTTCTGTATTACCATTACCAACTATTGACGTTTGAATATTGGCTAATGCCATAGCGTTTTCAGTCAGTTTAAACTGATCGGCTAATAATCCTTTTGCGCTACTTTCTGCAGGAATTAAATCCATACCGCAAATAGGGCAGGAGCCAGCTTCTGGTTGCATTATTTGCGGATGCATAGAGCAGGTCCACATTTGGCTAGTTTCTGCTTCAGCATTATGTTTATGCTCTGTTATGTTATTAGAAGTGCCTCCAAAAAGAAACCATCCCAATAGTAAACCAACTGCTAAAATTGCTATGTAAATTATATATTTTTTCATTGGACTATATTTTAATATTTCTTAAACGTAACGCATTGGCTATTACTGATACTGAACTGAAACTCATTGCTAATGCTGCAATCATTGGTGATAACAAAATTCCGAAAAACGGAAACAAAACACCTGCTGCAATTGGTATTCCGATGGTGTTATAAATCAATGCAAAAAACAAGTTTTGCTTAATATTTGTCATTACCGCTTCGCTTAAGTGTTGTGCCTTTACAATACCATGTAAATCTCCTTTAACTAAAGTTATCATTGCACTTTCTATAGCTACATCTGTTCCTGTTCCCATGGCGATACCAACATCACTTTTTGCCAAAGCAGGTGCATCATTAATTCCATCTCCCGCCATTGCAACTATTTTTCCTTGCTCTTGTAATTTGGTTACTTCTTGTAATTTATTTTCTGGTAACATGCTTGCTTTAAAATCGGTCAGATTCAATTCCAAAGCCACAGCTTGTGCTGTATCATAATTATCACCAGTTAACATTATTACTGCAACACCTCTATCTTGCAAATCTTTAATAGCTTTTGCACTCGTGGCTTTTATTTTATCTCCAATAACTACATAACCTACTACTGTTTTGTCCATGGATAGATAAGAAACAGTCTTCCCTTGTTGTTGATAGGTTTTAGCTTCTTCCTCCATTTCAGGAGTGATTTCAGCCTTTACGTAATCCATCATTTTAGGATTTCCTAAGGCTACTTTTTTATTATTTATAGTCGCTTCAACACCTTTACCGGTAACAGCACTAAATCCCTCGGATTTTAAAACTTTTGTGTTTTGCTCTTTACCATATTTTACTGTGGCTTCAGCTAAAGGGTGTTCGCTATTACTGTTTAAAGACACTATGTATTGTAGTACTTCTTTATCCGTTAAAACCGTATTAAAGGTAGCTGCTTTTTCTACGGTTGGCTTTCCTTCGGTAATGGTTCCTGTTTTATCAATAATTAAAGTATCTACTTTAGCCATTCTTTCTAAAGCTTCTGCGTTTTTAACTAGGACACCATTTTGTGCACCTTTACCCACACCAACCATTATAGACATTGGTGTCGCTAAACCTAGAGCACAAGGACAGGCAATAATTAACACTGCAATGGCATTTACAAATGCATACACATATATTGGTTCTGGTCCCCAAATAGCCCAAATACTGAATGTTATTAAAGAAATAATTACCACTACAGGTACAAAATAACCAGATACTTTATCTGCTAAGTTTTGAATTGGCGCACGACTTCTACTAGCATCATTCACCATTTTTATAATTTGAGAGAGTAGGGTGTCGCTCCCAATTTTTTCTGCTTTCATTAAAAAAGTTTGATTCCCGTTAATAGTACCTCCGCTTACTTTATCACCTTTAGATCTATCTACAGGAAGCGGTTCTCCAGAAATCATTGATTCGTCAATAGTTGTATTTCCTTCAGTTATAATACCATCTACAGGAATTTTGTCACCTGGTTTTACTTTAAGAATATCATGCAATATGATTTTATCAATACTAACTTCAATAGCTTCGTCATTTACTATTTTTGTTGCTTTATTTGGGGCTAATTTTAGTAACTCTTTTACTGCGGAATTGGTTTTACTATGCGCACGGGCTTCTAATAATTGCCCTAAAAGCACTAACGTTAGAATAACGGTTGCTGCTTCAAAATAAACATGTACAGCGCCTGATTCTGTTTTAAATTGAGCAGGGAAAACATCTGGAAAAAATAGTCCAAATACCGAAAAAAGCCAAGAGACACCAGCCCCAATTCCGATAAGTGTAAACATATTTAGATTCCATGTTTTAATACTTCTATATGCGCGTTCAAAAAACATCCAAGTGGCATAAAAAACCACAGGGATAGACAGTGTAAACTGAACCCAATTCCACTGTTTTTGTTCCAAAATGGTATATAATGGATTATTTGGAATCATTTCGCTCATGGCAATTAAAAATACAGGTACGGTAAACACCACTGCAATCCAGAATTTTTTTAATAGTTTATTATAGGTTTTCTCTTCTGCGGAAACATCTGGTTTCATGGGTACTAAATCCATACCGCAAATAGGGCAGGCTCCAGCTTCATCTTTTACTATTTCTGGATGCATTGGGCAGGTCCATTGCTCTGTAGTGTTGGTAGATAGGTTTTGTTCTTCGACTAAATCCATTCCGCATACTGGGCAATCGCCAGATTTGTCATAGGTTTTATCGCCTTCGCAATGCATCGGACAGTAAAAAGTACCGGTACCTTGTCCTTTGTTTATGTTTACGGACGTGGTACTATTGTTCTTAGCATGATTATGGTCTCCTAAATTATGTATGCTGTATCGACCACCATCGTTTTTTAAAGCCTCCTGAAAGGTTTCTAAGGCGATATGTGATTCCATTTCTATCGTAGCTTCCGCTTTTTCTAAATCTACTGTAGCTTTTAAAACACCTTTTACTTTTAAAAGGGTGTCTTCAACATGACTGCGACATCCGTTGCAAGTCATACCGTGTATGTGATATGTGTGTTTCATTATTACTTAGTTAAATAATTAATAATTATAGTTTGTAAATAGTAGTTTTTAATAGATTCTATTTGATTAATTTGAAACTTTAATTGTAGTTCCTGAATATCTAATACATCATTAAAATCAATAGTACCAGTTTCGTAACTTCTTACCAAAATAGATTCGGCATCTTTAGCTTGTTTTAAGTTTTTTACTTGTGTATTGTAACTGATTCTAGCTGATTTCCTGTCGTTTATGGCTTTTTCTAATAGTGTTTCTAGCGTGTTTAAACGGTCTTGTTTTTGAAATTCGATTTCTTGCTGTTGTAATTTGTTTTGCTTGGTTTTCGATTTATATTTTTTATTGAATATAGGAATAGACACCGAAACCATTGGCATAACTATATCCTTTCCGTTATCATTAAAAGTCATATTTGGTCTTTCTGAAATGGCGATATAATCTAAACCAAAACCTATCATTGGGCTACTTTCTTTCTGGTTTAGTAGTTCTGATTTTTCTACGGAAGCAAATAATTTATCATACTTCAATAGTTCTGGATGTAATGCTAAATTTTGAAACGTAATTTCAAGTGGTTCGGAAGGCATTGTTAATGACGCCACAATAGAAACTTCAATAGTATTATCTCTATTCAAAAGCTTGTTAAAAGCGGTTTGCTCTGCTAAAAAATCGTATTCTAAAACCTGTTGTAATTGCTCTAATTCATTCTGACGAATTTGTAACCTAAAGACATCAACTGCAGATGCTTTTCCAACTTCAACAGATGTTAAAGCCAATGTTTCATAAGTATCTAACAATTCAATATTTTCTGTTAAGACAGCCTGTTTCGCTTTGTTAACATACAATTTATAGTAAGATTCAGACACAGAAACGATTAACTTTCGTTTTGCAATTACGATGTCTTCATATTTGGCATCTGCCAGTGCACTCGCATAATTTTCACGGGAAGTAATAGTGCCAAACCAGGGTAGCATCTGTTTTGCAGATACTTTAAAGCGTTGCGCTCCTGTGCGTGTTTCTGGTTCACTGACAAAATAACCAGCACTAAATTCGGTATTAGGAAGTGCATTCACTTCGTTTACTTTTTCATTAGCTATGTTATACTGTAATTCAAATGTCTGAATATCAGGATTGTTTTCCAAAGCAGTAGTAATGTATGTTTCTAGTTCTTGAGAATTTACAGAGTGAACAAAGAAAAGTGAAAAACTAAAAACAATGAAATGCAGTACTTTTTTAATAGAATTTGTCATTATAATCTAGATTTTGATGTTTTTATGGAACTAACCAACATAGCTACCAATTCTTTATTTAAATTGAAATGATTTTCATATTGCTGTTTATTAATATAATTAGTGTCTTTTAATAAATCGATCCAATACAAAGTTTCATTGGCTTCTTTAAGAGCAATACTCATTTTATGAATAAAATCTGCTTTACTCTGTGCAAATTCCGCTTCACGAATTAACGCTCCAACAGCTGTTCCACTTCTTAAAAGTTGTTTACTTAAAACATATTCCTTTTGTTCTGTAACTAGTAATTGAGATAATTTCACAATTAAAATAGCAAAGGCATAACTTTTATCTTTTAAAATACTTCTTCCCATAATTTTAGTGTTTCACTTAGAACTCTTTACTTTAATCTTTTCACTTTCAACTTTCAACTTTCAACTTTTAGTTTTTCACTTTTAGTTTTTCACTTTAATCTTTTCACTTTAATCTCTTCTCTCCAGCTATATAAAACTGGGACAATAAAATAGGAGGTAATGTCAATAACCATCCCTCCGAATATTGGAATAGCCATCGGAATCATAATATCGCTTCCTTTACCTGTGGATGTTAAAACGGGTAACAACGCTAAAATGGTGGTTACTGTAGTCATTAAACACGGACGAATACGTTTTTCGGCAGCATGTAAAGCAGCAGCTCTAATACTTTTTTTGTCAGACGGTTTTTCGCGATCAAAAGTTTGTGTTAAGTAGGTAGCCATAACTACACCATCATCTGTAGCAATACCAAATAGTGCAATAAAACCGACCCAAACTGCGACACTTAAATTAATGGTTTTCATATTAAAAAGGTCTCGCATATTCTCGCCAAACAAGCTAAAGTTGAAAAACCAATCTTGACCGTATAACCAAATCATGATAAAACCACCAGCAAATGCAACCGTAATTCCGGTAAATACCATTAATGATGTGCTAACAGATTTAAACTGAAAATAAAGTATTAAAAAGATGATAGCCAATGCTAACGGAACAACAACAGACAATGTTTTTTCTGCTCGTAATTGATTCTCATAAGTTCCAGTAAATTTATAACTGACCCCTTTTGGAACAATTAGATCTCCGGACTCTATTTTTTGTTGAAACAAGGCTTGTGCATTTTCTACAACATCAACTTCTGCAAAACCATCCAATTTATCAAACAAGACATAACCTACTAAAAAAGTGTCTTCACTTTTTATGACTTGTGGACCTTGCTCGTATTTAATGGTTGCCAATTCACTTAAAGGAACAGGACTACCCGTTTCTACAGGAATATAAATATCTTTTATATCTTCCGGATTACCACGTAACTCTCTTGGGTACCGCACTCTTACAGCATAACGTTCTCGTCCTTCAACGGTTTGTGTTAATGCCATACCGCCAATAGCAACTTTTAAAACACTTTGTACATCTGCTATTGAAATGCCATAGCGTGCTATTTTTTCTCTATCGATATCAATTAGTAAGTAAGGTTTACCAACAATTCTATCTGCAAAAACAGCTTCTATTTTAACACCTTCCGCTTGTTTTAGTAGACGTTCCAATTCTAAGCCAAAGGCTTCAATTTGTTTTAAATCTTGACCTTTTACTTTAATTCCCATTGGCGCACGCATACCGGTTTGTAACATGACCAATCTGGTTTCAATAGGTTGTAATTTTGGTGCAGACGTCACGCCTGGTAATTTGGTGACGCGTACAATTTCGTTCCAAATATCATCAGGACTTTTAATTTCTGGTCGCCAGTTTCTGTAATATTCACCGTTGTTATCTTCGATAAGTTGTTCTTTTGCATTAAGAGATTGCCACGCTTCACTTTGTTCTGCTCGCAATGACATTCCGTTTTTCAACTCAAACATCCCATCAGCATTCACTTTATAACGTTGTCTTTTTCCTTCGGAATTGCGCATGTATTCCGATTTATATTGAATCATGTTTTCATACATGGATAAAGGCGCAGGATCTAAAGGCGAATCTGTTCTACCAGCTTTTCCCACTACAGTTTCAATTTCTGGAATAGTCGCAACCGCCATGTCTAATTGTTGAAGCACACGTTTGTTTTCTTCAACACCAGCATGTGGCAAGGAGGTTGGCATTAATAAAAACGACCCTTCATTTAAGGAAGGCATAAACTCTTTTCCTGTATTTTTCATAATCCAAAATCCAGATATAAGAACGGTCGCAGGAATTATTAAAAACAACACTTTATTGGCTAGAGCCCAGTTTAGAATCTGACTATAATACCTTCTAAAAACAGAAAACACACCTAAAATTCCGAAGCATATAATAGCAACAAAAATAAGATTGACAATGATACTGCGGTTAAAACCTAACGGTCTCCAATATTCGGCAAGTAGACATACAATTGCAATCGAAGAAATAATAATATTTATTAGATTTATTTTCTTCTTATCTAATCTCTTTAAAACACCTAGTAAACCAGTGATACCAAAAGCGACTAAGAGTAATCCTAACCAAAAACCGTTAATAATAATTGCAATTCCCGCAAGTATTAAAACGCCATTTAAAAAATATCTAAAGGAATTTTTTAATGTTGTTTTTCTGAATAAATACGCTGCAAAAGGGGGAATTAAAAACAAGGCGATTACCAAAGAGGCTGATAATGCCATCGTTTTTGTAAAGGCTAAAGGTCTAAACAATTTCCCTTCTGCACCAATCATAGTAAATACGGGTACAAAACTGATAATAGTAGTTAAAACGGCAGTTAAAATAGCACCAGATACTTCCGCAGTAGCGTTGTATATGATTTCGTTTATTGACAACTTATTATTTTCAACAGCATTGTGATTATTCTGAAGAGATTCCTCGTTACTCGTGCCTCGCGCTGTCGGAATGACATTTTCATTGTCGTCCAGATGTCGAATCATGTTTTCGGCGAGTATGACACCAACATCAACCATAGTTCCAATAGCAATAGCAATACCCGAAAGCGCCACAATATTGGCATCTACGTTAAACAGTTTCATGGCAACAAAAACCATTAAAACAGCAACTGGTAGTAATCCTGAAATTAAAATAGAAGCTCTTAAATTAAAAACCATTATTATAATCACCAAAATGGTAATTAATATCTCTAGCGTCAATGCTTCATTAAGCGTGTCTAAGGTTTCTACAATTAGTTCTGAGCGATCGTAAAAAGGAACCACCGTTAATTGAGAGGTGCGTCCATCTGCTAACACTTTAGATGGTAAACCGCCTTTAAGCTCGTTAATTTTTGCTTTTACATTGGTAATGACTTCCATCGGATTGGCGCCATATCTTGCCACTACAACACCACCAACAACTTCTGCACCTTCTTTGTCTAAAATCCCTCTTCGTGCAGCAGGACCTAAGGTAACCTTACCAATATCTTTAATTTTAATAGCCGTAAAGTCGGCGGAAGTCACCACAGCGTTTTCAATATCTTCAACAGATTTTACATAGCCTAAACCACGTACTAAATATTCGGCTTGATTAATTTCTAAGGTCTGTGCACCAATGTCTTGATTACTATTTTTAACCGCTTTTACAACTTGGTTTAAACCAATATTGTATTGGCGCATTAATTCGGGATTAACATCGACTTGATATTCTTGAACATAACCACCAATAGAAGCGACTTCAGCAACACCACTAGCAGAAGATAAACCATATTTTACATAGTAATCTTGAATACTTCTTAGTTCTTGTAGGTCCCAACCACCAGTGACGTTTCCGTCTGCGTCACGACCTTCTAAAGTGTACCAAAATATTTGCCCTAAACCTGTAGCATCCGGTCCTAAAGCAGGATTTACATCTTCTGGCAATAAGTTACTTGGTAAAGAATTTAACTTTTCTAAAATACGACTACGGCTCCAGTAAAACTCAACATCTTCTTCAAAAATGACGTAGATACTAGAGAATCCAAACATAGACGAACTACGAATGGTTTTTACTCCAGGAATACCCAATAGGGAAGAGGTTAATGGATAGGTAATTTGATCCTCAATATCTTGAGGCGATCGACCATCCCATTTTGTGAATACAATTTGTTGGTTTTCGCCAATATCAGGAATGGCATCTACAGCAACAGGATCGCTTGGTAAAAAGCCACTGTCCCAATTAAAAGGTGCGTTTACAGTTCCCCAACCAATAAAAAGGGCGAGCAATAATACGGCTACGAGTTTGTTTTCTATTAGAAATTTAATGCTTCTATTTAGCATAAGGTTTGATGTTTAAAACAATTAGAAAAGGATGTTATCCAAAATAGGAAAACACCAAATACAGTACAGTATCCTAATGATATACATCACTGGATACTACAGTCTATTGTTTTAAAATCAGATTAAATACGTTTCGTCTAACTTAAAGATTTGAGTTCTGACGAGTGGTGGTTGATACGTTTCAAAAGAAACGGTGTTATTTTTTACACCTTCAAAAAGATTGATATACGTGTAAACAAATGAAGCTATAAAAAAATGTTGCTCCAACGACACTTGATCTAAATTAAGCTTAAGCTCATTTTGACCATCCACAACAAGTTGTTCGTCACTACAACAGCTTTTTTTTGTAATAACACAACCTTCTTTTGCCGGTTGTGTCATTTCCATACCGCAGCCTTTTGCTTTTTGGAACAACGCTGTTTCTACTAAAGTATCACCACAATAATGCATGTTAAATGTAAATGACATTGTAGATAGTAACACTACCAAAGCCATTGCAAAAGACATTATTTTATGTAATACTTGCTTCATAAGAAGTTACAAAGGTATAAAATATATTGAGGAACTATTTAAAGTTGTGTTAATTAAAGCTTTTATTTACTACAAGATTAATTACTCAAAAGTATGACGCTGTTCTGCTGTTGATGAGGCACTTAATAATTGATTAAACATTTTTATCGAATCAAAATTTTGAGTGATAGCATCCGATACCGCAATTCCAGAAATCTCTATTTTTAATAACGCTGTAACGTCTTCTGTTGTAACACCTCCAAAAGCAATTATTGGAATTGGTGTTTTTAAAATAGTGGTAACGGCTGCTAAACCAGCCATGCCTAGAATAGGAGCTGCATTATTGGTTGCGCTACTGTCTTTAAAAGGCCCCAGAAAAATATAATCTATTTGAGCGTCTAATAATTTTTCACAGTCTTCTATAGTGTTTGCTGTGCCACCAATACTTTGCCAAGGATATAAATGTGTTTTGACTAGAGTAGGAGACGCGTCTATTTTATCTAAAAATACGCCATCAGCTTTAATAGCCTTTGCTATTTTATAATAATCGCAAATGATTAATCTTGTTTGATAGTGCGTGGTTATTTTTATAACCTCCTTAGCTAGTTTTAAATATTTTTTTTCTGATACATTGTCATAACGTAATTGCACTAATTCTGCTCCAGAAGTACACGCTTTTTGAATGTTCTCTAAAATGTCTTTTGACGAGTTTCCTTGGCTGATATAATGTAATTTAGGTATAATCATGGTAGCGGTATCTTTGTATTGTTTCTTATAAGAAAGCTTAATTAACAAGGCTTTCTAATGCATAAAATAAACGGTTTTGGGCATTATCTTGCGATCCAAAAATGGAACGGAATAATGCGCCTTTTTCAGAAATTAAAACCCATTGTGGCGTGCCTTCTGATTTAAATTGGTCAAAAACGCTGTGGTTTTTATCTATGTAAATGGGAAAAGGATTCTCTCCACTGGTAAAAATACTTTTTATTGATGCTTTTGTGCCTTCTCTATTTGGAAAATCAGCATGAATACCTACCACTTGAATGGATGGATAGTCTTGTTGAAATTGATAAGCTAAAGGAATAGCACGTCCCGTGCATCCTAAACAGTCATTATTATAGATAATAAGTAATATTACTTTATTTTGATAAAGTGCCATTAAATCTAAAGGTAATCCTTCTAAATCTACAACTGATATTGTTTTTATAGTGTTAGTCATGTTTAGAGTTTTCCGTTGTATTACCGTTTTGAATTGAGGTGTAAGGCATGGTATTAAGAAATATAGTAAACAACATTGCTTTAATGGTATTCCATTCAGAAACAAAAATACAATTATTATACACAACTAGGCATTAAAGAGCAATACCGAAAGGTTACTAATGCAAAAAAGTATTGTGATTTTTTTAGGATCACAATACTTTTAAATTATAATGTTATAGGTGTTATTACATTCTAATTTAGACCTGCGTCTCTATATTTTCTCCAACTTGTACCTTGAGTACATTGGCAATCACTCATACCTTGTAAAAAGTCTATCCCTATAGTAATGGCATGTGTACCAGAATTATATGCTGATAAGTCATTCATAGTAATTTGGTAAGAATATGCGAAATAAAAACCTTTTTTCATAACACCCGCCATTGGTCCAATGTTAAGTGGTTTTAGTGCTTGATCATTTAAAAAACGATAAGATGCACCAACCCAATAATAATCTCCATTACGATTAAACTTTCTATACTTAAAGTTAATATCTGTACTAGATCTTCCATCGTTGTTATATCTCTGATAGAAAATAGATGGTTCCATCTCTGTATATTTAGCAGTTTGAAAAATATATCCTGCATAACCTTGAAAATTTAGTAATTTACTTGGTTCTATTCCTGTAAAGTTATCAATATCCTTATCTAGTATGTTATTAGCATTAAAACTAGCATAGAATAGTTTCCAACGGTATAAAATACCGACATCAAAATTACTGTTGTTAATAGAGCGATCGTCTGTGATACTTGGATCTACAATCGGCATTTCATCATTACCTTCAAAATTATCGATATCAATTCTAAAGCTATTAAAATTGTATGATAGACCAAAGGACAAATATTGTTGTGATTTGGAATCTAAAGTAATATGATGAGCAAAAGAAAACTTGGCACCTTTTTGAAGCGTGTTTCCGTTTTTATCATTGTATAAAGTAACACCAACACCTGTTTGGTTACCAATTCTAAAATCGGCATACAAAGCTTGGTTATCTGGCGCATCTTTTATACCTACCCATTGTGTTAACCCGTTAGCTCTAATTCTTAAATTATCTCCAATACCTGCGAATGTTGGAGAAATAATAAAATCGTTATCTGCCAAGTATTGTGTAAATACAGGTAGATTTAATTCTTGCGCATAACTGTAAGAAGCGAAAAGAAGAACGATATATAGTGTGATTTTTTTCATTTAACTATTTATTTAGATTCTATTATCTGTAAAGTGTAAAATGTCCAACATATTCCTTGTCCAATAGTGTGCTATTAGTTTTTACTACGTACCAGTAATCTCCTGTCGGCAATTCTGTTCCGTTGTATGTACCATCCCAATATTGACCAACACGGTATGTTGCTATTTTACGACCATAACGATCGAAAATATCAAAAGTTAAGTCTGGGAAATCCTCTACACAACCTGGTGCCCAAGTATCTACAACACCATCATTATTTGGTGTAAAATAGTTTGAAATACATGGTCCAACTAGTTCTATATTAATTCTTGCTTCCGCTTGACAACCTGCGCTATCTGTAACTACTACTGTGTAATAACCAGCTTCTGTTACGACATATTCACTTTGACTGCCATAATTGATATTGTTTAAAGTATAATTGTAGTCTCCTGTACCACCTGTTGTTTCTGCTATGATACCACCTGGCTCATCTCCTTCAACTAAAACTAAAGTTAATGGTTGGTAATCTTCAATAGTAAAGAACTCTGTGTATTGTACACAACCATTAGCATGTGTCACTTCGATATAGTGATCAACACCATTGGCATGGTCTACATTTGTAAAGATGTTACTTGCTTGACTACCGACACCGTCTAAAGAGAATTGTAATAAACTTAGATCTGTGATACTTTCATCTACATTAACCGTAACCGTATTTGAAAGTACATTATTATCACATAAGTAGTCTACTACAGCAACAGGATCAATTCTTACAGCTTCAGGGAAAGTAATATTCCATTCTGATTCACAACCTACAGCATCTCTAATAAATAATAGGTGATCTCCACCATTTAAATTAGTAAAATCAAAAACAGTTTGAGTTGCTGTTCCAGTAGTATATGTTCCATCATAGTCATCTAACACCACACTGTAAGGTAAGCTTCCTCCAGATATTTCGATACTAAAAGCACCATTGGCATCGCCTTCACAATTTTCTGGTAGAAGAGAACCTGAAACAATCTGAATTAAGACTGGTTCTGGATCTGTTATTGTAAATGTATCTGTGTAATAACATCCTAAAACATCTTGAGCAATAAACGTATACGTACCAGCTTCTAAGTTTTCAAAAACATTAGTTTCAAAAAATTGATTTAGTTGTGGTGAAATCGCATATTTAATAATACCAGTTCCTCCACTAGCTGTAATCACTAATCGACCATCATCTTCTCCACTACAAGTAATATCAGTAGCTTCAAAATCAACTTGTAATGCTGAAGAAGGTTCAGTAATTGTAATTGAATCCGAATCCATAATACAGTTATTACTTGAAACCGTTACTGTATATGTTCCAGCAATTAAATCGGTAAAAGTAGCAGGGTTGTCTGTTGTCACTTCAATAGTATTACCTAAACTGTCTTCCAATGTATAACTGTAGTTTCCTAATCCACCTTGTGCAGACGCTGTAATGGTTCCGCTATTATCTCCAAAACAATTAATCGTAGGATTATCACTGGTTAAAGTCAGCTCTAAATCAGGAAGTACATCTATAGTAATTTCATTTGAAACAATAGAAACACAACCATTAGCATCTCTAACATAGTATTGGTATGTTCCTGGTGTTACAGGAATTACTACTGAGGTAGTAAATGTTCCTAATACATTAGAGAAGTTACTTGTATCACTATAAGTATATATTCCTGTTCCTCCAGTTGCTGATAAAGTTAATTGGTAAGCAATAGGACAAGGTTGTGTACTAGAGTTTACTAAACTAGCGTCAATTTCTGTAGGTTGATTTATAACGATATCTACTGATGTCATTGTACAATTAAATCCATCCTCTATAGTTACAGAGTATGTTCCTGCGCCTAAGTCTGTAAAGACATTAGAAAGTTGTGGTCCCGAATTGCTTACACTAGGTGCCGAACTGTTAAGTGTATATGTGTAATTAGCACCTTGTCCACCAGTAACATTAGTTACTGTTATACTTGCATCTTGATCTCCAAAACATGAAAGCAATGTTGCATTTGGCGTAAAAGTCGCATCAATAGGTGTTGGTAATGCTAGAATTATATTTTCTGAAACAATACAACCTTGAAAGTCTCTAACGTTTACTGTATAACTTCCTGCTGACAGGTCTGTAAATTCGCCGTTAGTTGAATAAGGTACATTTGATGCTCCTGTTAATTCATATTCTAAATTACCCCATCCACCTGTACCAACAGCTGAAATAGTTCCCATATTATCAAGACAAGTTACAGACGTTTGCGTTGTTGTAAGCGCTAAAGCTGCTGTTGGTCTTGTAATTGTAAAGTTTTTAGTAACTGTACAGAATGGATTTCCTGTTAACGTTGCATTTATAGTGTATGTCCCACCAACTAAACCTGTAATTGTTTCTGGTCCAGCATCGATGCTTGTACCAGAATCTACAGTTGTTCCAGAGCTATCTAAAACAGTATAGTTAAATTGTCCTGATTGATCTGGGTTAGTCGCTGAAACAACATCATCTATAAAAGTAACATTAACACTACCATCATTATCATTAAAACAAGTCACATCAACAACTGTATCTATAATAAGATCAAAAGTGTTTGGATTGTTGACATAATGTACATCTTGTAGTGTACAACCAGAATCTAAATTTGTAACAGAAATAATATAGTTGGCAACATCCAATCCGGTGAAAACACCTGTTGTATTTGTTTGACTATAAACACCTCCTGTTACTGATCCCGTAACATCTTCTACTGTATATTCTAAGTTGGTTGGTGTACCATTACTTCCTGATGCAGTTACCGTAATATCTTCTAGATCATTACATGTAATTGGATTATCAACTGTTACAGTGATAGTATCTAAGTCGATGTAAGGATTAATAACAACTGTTGTTGTTGTCGTCCCTAAACAACCTTTATCATCATAAACATTTACAGTATAAGTTCCTCCAGAAGCATCTGATTCTGTATAAACATTACTTGCACCAGATTGTACTACAGTACCACTTTCTACGAATTCGTATATAGTATAAGTTCCAGAACCACCAGTTACTGAGCTTACAGTAATTGAAGCGTAATTAATAGTATTAGTATCCGTTGTACATTCATATTGAGTAACAGTAGGAGCAGAGACTACAATTATATTTGGTTCTGCAACAATAACATCTTCTGTTTCGAAACATCCTTTACCTGAATTTACTTGTACTGTATAAGTACCAGCAGCTAATCCTGTAAAGATATTCGAGTTTTGAGGTCCTACAACAATTGGTGCTGTGATCTCATAAGTATATACTGGGTTATCGTTAGTTGCAGGTAAATCTACAGTAATAACACCGTTGCTTTCTCCATTACAAGTAACATCGGTAGCAGTAGCTGTAAATGTAACAGGTGTTGCTATATCTAAAGTTACACTTGCAGTATTAGTACATGATGTTGCTGCATCCGTAATTGTTACTACATATGTTCCTGAAGGTACTCCTGAGAATACATTTCCTGTTAAAGTTACTGAAGCAGGATTAGGACTTAAAGCGTAAGTATAACTACCTGTTCCATTAATACCAGTTACTGTGATTTCTCCATCGTCATCAGAACAACTTGGCGAAATAGCTGCAAGTGTCAGTGCGATAGGATCGTCAATAGTGTAAGGTGCTGTATTAATACATCCATTAGCATCTTTTACTGTAATGGTATACGTTCCAGCTGCATTAACTGTAAAGTCAGGACTTGATTGGAATCCACTACCTATACTATATTCATAAGGTGCTATTCCTGAAGCGACACTGACTGTAAATGAATAATCATTTGTTCCACTTAAACATTGAGAACCAGCAATCGTAATTCCTGTTGGAATAGGATCTGTATCAATAGTGATAGCTAAAGGTGTAGTGATAACACAACTATTAGTGTCTTGAACATAAACCTCCCAAGCTGTAGAGATTGCTGGGTCTAATACAGCAGAGTTTGAACTTGAATACGTTCCTGCAGGAAAACCACTTACTACAAATGAATAACTGTAAGATCCATTTCCTCCAGAAGCAGTTACACTGACTTGAGCACCATCATTACAATTTGCATTGATGTTAGTATCTAACACTAGACTTAGTGGAGTAGCTTGTGCTACATCAATAGAGGTCGTTGCAGTACATCCTGTCGTTTCGTCAGTAATTAGAATAGTTTGAGTACTTGCTGATGTCAAACCAGTAACAGAAACTGTAGCACTAGTTTGTCCTGTTACCGTTGGAGCACCATTAATTGAATAACTATAGCTTCCCGTAAAATTAGAGACTGTAAATGTTACTTCTCCGTCTGTTCCTGGGTTACAAGTGACATCACTTATTAATTGTCCTATCACTTCTATATTATCAACATCTTGTACGATATATAATTCTTGATAAGAACAACCGTTACCGTCGGTAACTTGAAAAGTATAGTTATCTACAGATAATCCTGTAAAGATACCAGTTGATGCTCCCGTTGTATTTGTAGTTGCACTTGCAGGAGATAAAATTTCAAAACTTAAAGCAGTAACACCTCCTGTAGTAGTTAACGTCACATCACTAGTACTAACTAAACATGTTATTGGAGTCGCGCTAAAATCTAAATCCGTTGGAGGATCTAAAGGATCAACTGCTATAGCACCTGTAACCTCACAACCATTTGCATCTCTTACGATGTAATTAATAGTTTGTACAGTACCATTGTTGTTAACAGTAAACGTATTAGTTGTTGTGAAACCAGAACCATTAAAACTGTAATAGTACTCACCAGAACCTGTTGGCGTTCCATCTTGACCTAATACTGTAATGACTGTTGCGACATCACAATTAGTTATTGCAGAAAGAGACTCGGTTGCAGTTAAAACTATTGGCTCTGTTATTGTTATCGGAGCACTAGCATAACTACAAGAACTAGCATCTATAACTGTAACGATGTAAGATGTCCCTTGAGATAAACCAGTAAATACGTTAGAACTTTGTGGTGTTCCACCATCTAATTGGTACATAAAAGGACCAGTTGCAGATGTTGTTGTTACTGTAATAGTTCCATCACTACCACCATTACAACTAACATTAGTTTCTGCTGTTGTAAAAGTTGTAGGTATAATAGCATCTACATCTTGACTTGCTGTCGATTCACAACCAGCAGCATCAGTAACTATAAAATCGTAAGTTCCTGCTGTTGCAGCTGAATAAACGTTGGTTGCCATAGGGCTAAATGTAACACCACCATCTGTTGATACTTGATACGTATATGATGCACTATCACCACCAGAAGCGGTTAAAGTGATTTCAGCATTTGGACTAGTTGTACAATCTAAAGCTTTAGTTAAATCAGCACTTAATAATACTTGATCGTTAACAATGTATGGTGTTGAAGCCACACAACCGTTTCCATCTTGGATATACAAGGTATAGGTTCCTGCAGAAGCCACAGTAAAATCTGGACTTGAGACAAAGGTTGTTCCATTCATACTATATAAAGGACTTCCTATAGTAACGGCACCAGTAATTGTAATATTTATTGGGTTACCAACAAAACACGGTGATGTTTGTGGATCTATTGTTGGTTCTAAATCTTTAACTAGCGTAACATCGAAGTCTCTAATACAACCGTAAGCATCAATAGCATAAACAGTATAATCACCAGCTGCTTCGTTAAACGTATTAGGTGATGCCCAAGCTGTACTTGTAGCATCAGGAGCAGTAGCTGACGCTAATAAAATTTGATATTGATAAGGCGCAGTACCATCGCTAGCAATTCCGGTAATAACACCTAAATCATTACAGTTTTCGTTAGAAGATACAGACGCTGTTAAGTTAAAAAGTATAGCAGACTCCGTGATATTAAACGGATCTGTAGTTATACCACAATCCATATTTGAACCTGATGTTTCTGTAATAGTCACAAAATAGTTACCAAATGGTAGCGGTCCTAAATTACTAACAGAAAGTGATCCATTTGCTGGTACCGTTCCAGATCCTGTTGCAGGTGGTGTTACTGGTGCTAATGTTAATGAATCAAATATCTCGTAAGTCACATCAATAGGCGCAGTTTGTGTATTATTTATTGTAAAAGACACATTACCATCAGCACTTCCTGTACATGTAATGTTATTAGAAACAACACTATCTACAGTTAATGTTGAATTTGTAGGTATTGGTGTAGTTGCTGTTTCATAATAATAACATTTGGTATCATCATCATATACTACAAAGGTATAAGTAACATCCGGAGTTAAACCTAAAAATGTTGTAGATACTGGTACTCCTGTACCTAATTGCCAAGTAGGTGATCCTGTAGGGATACCATCCCAAGTCATCCCTGGACCTGTGTATATTGCAAAATAGAATGGTCCAACACCTGTTATAGAACTACTAGAACCTATACTTACATCTGCTTGTCCACCAAGACCACAATCTAGTATTGTTGCGTCGATATTGATATCTAAATCATCTGGTGGTGATGCTACTAGTATGTTTTGTTCTATAAAAGTACACCCATTTGAATCTGTAATTATTATTTCATAGATACCAAAATCTACAACTTCAAAAACTTGAGTTGCACCATCTTGGTTAAGCACTTCTTGATTATAACCATTTACACCTGTTACATGATACGTATAATTTGCAGTACCACCAATAACTGAGTTTATGATTATTTGACCAAGAGAAACACCAGTTGAACTACATGTAATTGGTGTTACATTAAAATCTAAAACAATTGGACTTGGTTCAGATATTGTAATTAGTTCTACTTCTGTACAACCTCTAGCATCTGTTACAGTTACGGTATAATCACCAGCTGGTAGACCAGAAGTTTGAGAACCATAAGACGTACTTGTTGTTGTATTATATACTTCAAATACATAAGGTGCTTGACCTAAAGTTGTATCTGGTGTAATAGAAATTGCTCCGGTTTCTTCACCACTACAGTTAATAAAACCTGTTTGTGCAACTGTGATATCAGGAGTAACTGCTGGCGTGATTTCTATAGGAGTTGTTGTTACTACTGTACAAGAACTAGCATCTGTTACCATAAAAATATAGCTTCCAGGTGTTGTTGTATTTAGCACGTTAGTAGGCATAGTGGTATAAGTCGTTCCACCATCAGTAGAATACTCATAAGTATATATAGTATCTCCACCTGTAGCTGTTAAAGTGATTTGCGCTTCTTGTGGTAAAACACAGGTGATGTCTTTATCTAATACCGCTGCTAATGTTAATTGAGGATTAACTGTAACAGTATCTGTTACTATACAACCATTACCATCTCTTACAGTTATAGTATAAGTTCCGGCTGTTACTGTAAATGTATTTCCAGTTTGGAAGTTTGTACCATCAATGCTATACATTAATGTAGCAATACCAGTTGCTGTTGCAGTAATAGTAAAATTATTACCTGTCCCAGTACATTGGTTATCTAGAGTTGCAGTTACAGTAGGTAAGTCATCACGTATAATTGTAACTGTATCCATAACAACACAGTTATTACTATCCATGACATAAACATCAATTACCAACCCTAAAACACTAGTGTCTACAGTTGTTGATGTACTATAATCAGTAGTGATTGGAGCAGTACCTCCTGAAGTTACGTAGGCGTAAGTATAAATACCTGTTCCTCCTGATAATGTAGTGAAAGTAATATTAGAATCGTCTGTATTACAATTTACGTTACTACCGGTAGCGGTAAAGGTTATTTGTGTCGTTGGATCAATAGTTATTGAAGCAGAAGTAGAACATCCTGTTGCAGTATCTATGACATCAAACGTATAAGAACCCGCTGGTAAATCAGTTACGGTAACTTCGTTATCTGTTTGAGTTTGTGTTCCTACATTAGGTGTTAATGTATACGTATAGTTTCCTAAACTGCTAACATCGGTCATTGTGAAAATAGCTGTCCCATCATCAGAACCAAAACAAACTTGATCCGTATTTGTATTAGCTACAGCAATGTTAATGCTTGGAGCAATATTGTGAGAAGCACTAATTGTACAACCATTAGCATCTGTAATTTGGAACGTATAATTTCCTGGGGCTAAATTTGTAAATACTCCAGTAGAAACACCAGAAACATTAGACGTTTCAGACGCAGGTGCTGTAATTTCAAATATAAACGGCGCAATACCATCTGTTGGTGTAACGGTTACTGATGTTGTTGCATCGTTACACGTAATTACATTAGCATCCGCAAATGTCATTCCTGTTAAAGGATTGTATGGTGGAATTTCTATAGTTTCGGTATCAATACAACCATTGCCATCTCTTACAGAATATGTAATTGTTTGCGCTGTAGCTGTATTAGTTACTGTTAATACGTTTGTAGCAGTGTATGCAGTACTTCCATTAAAACTATAAGTATACGTACCAGTACCTCCAGAAGCCGCTACCGTAATATCCGTTGTAGTACTACAATTTGTATTATTAGATAGCGTAGCAGTAGCAACAATTTCGGTAGGATTATTTAAAGTAATCGTATAAATAGGTGATACACAACTATTAATATCTTGTATTTGGTAAGTGTAGTCACTAGTTATAGCTGTAGTTGTATTTGCATCTAGTCCTGTAAATAATGACGTCGAAGAAAATGCGCCACCATTAAAACTAAATGAATACCCTCCAGCACCACCTGCTGCAAACAATTGAATTTCACCATTAGCATCATCAAAACATAAAGGATCAATGCCATTTGCAGTTCCTGTTGGTGTAGAAATAGCAGCAATAGTGTTAATTCCTGATTCAGCAGTACAACCTTGTGCATCCGTTACCTGAAATTGGTAAGTTCCTGCTGTTGGTATTGCATATGTAAATGGTGATCCAGTAGCACCTAAGTCAGTGTAAGGACTTCCATTTTCAGAAACGGCATATGTAAATGGTGCTAATCCGCCAGTTATCGTTCCGGTGATTTCAGCATCAGGCGTTGCAGTACAATCTAAATCTTTAGTTATTACAGCATTTAAAACCAATTCTGGTTGGATTGTTTCAGCTGCTAAAGTAACCTCACATCCAAAAGCATCTCTTACTATTATTGTATAAGTACCTGGAGTTAAATTAGCGAAATCGTTTTCATCTTGAAAGGCACCACCATTAATATTATATTGGTATGGTGTTACACCTCCAGAAGCAGTAACTTCTATTGTTGCACCACTAGCAGGATCAAAACAAAAATCTGAAGCAGTACTTATTGTAGCTGTAGGAGCAATTGGAGCGTCTAAAGTTAGTGTTGTCGATTCTGTACAACCTGCAGCATCTGTTAGTTCAATTGTATATGCTCCTGCAGCGACATCAGTTAATACACCATTTACAAAATTTGTTGTAGTAAAAGGTGTTACTGTGTCAATTAACTGAAAAGAATAACCAGGTGTTCCTCCTGTGGCGCTTACTGTAATTGTAGCACCGTCTAAACAAGTCACCTCCGTATTAGTAAGGTCAATAGTCAATGGATTTGGTGCAGTTATTGTTTCTGTAAATGGAAACTCACAAGTATCAACACTATCATCGTAACGTATTATAACTTCATAGGTGTCATCCGTTAATCCAGTAATGGTGTATGGAGACGTCATTTGTGTAATCCAAGTCGCTCCATTATCTATTGAATACTGAAATCCTAAAGTCGTATCAAAATTTTGAGCAGCAATTGTTATTTCACCATCTGAATCTCCCGAGCAAGTAACCATTGACGTTCCTGTAATATCTGCAGTAAAAGCATTTCCGGAATCAATAATAAAAGGGAAATCTACTACTGTAGTACAAGAAGCTGGTAATTGAAACACTCTGATATCGTCTATAGCGACGTCATTACCACCATTTTGCTGTACATTAGATCTTAAAACAAAAGTTAAACTGGTGTTTGCACCAGGGTCTAATGTTGTAGGCGTGCTAGGGTATTCTATCCAATTATTTGTTTTTGGTATATCTCCTGTACTATAAGAATCAATTACATTACCACCAGCATCTATTAAATCAACTACTAAATTAGGATCAAATCCACCAGTTCCAACTCTAAGTAAATTAAGAGCAGCAAATTCAACTTGTATTGGTTGATTAGGAATGATATCATTAATTTGTTTTTCATATAAGATAGCTGTAACAGGAATAGATGATCCAATATTTACAACTAAAAATCTTCCATCTTGTGTTGGAGGAGTTGTTGCAGGCGTATGGTCAACAGGGTCTAACCATGTACCAAACGGATTTATAATATCTGATGTAACAGAATATTCTCCATCATTAATATGCGTAGTTCCATTACAAGCACCAGGTGCTATTTGATGTTCAAAGCAATAATAAGTTGTATTTATTCCAGGAGATGTAGTATTTGGACCATAACCAAAAGTTTCGTAAAGTAAATTACTAAATGTAGGGACATCAAGTAAACTGTATTCTACACTTACCGTATGAGATCCTGTTGGCACATTTGTAAATGTTTGTGGATCTGCTGTGTTTGGGTTAAGTATCCCGTCTATATAGTAATCATAAGTATAATTAGTTCCCCCATTATTTGTTATGGTTACGGTAGCATTTCCAGAACCATCACAATTAAATAAAGTATCACCAATTTCAATAGTTGGAGCAGGAGGCTCTTGGTCTAATATAGTATCGTCCATAGAAAACACACAACCATTAGCATCACGAATATATACTGTATAACTTCCTGGATCTACAAATGATTCATTTGATGTTATCCATGTTGCTTGGTTATCAAAACTATATTCATATAAATTAGGTGCAGGAAATGGTGTTCCACCTTGAGGGTTGGTAATTCTAATTGTTCCTTCTCCAGATGGTCCACAACCGGCAAGTGCAGATATACCTGCAGTTGCAGTTAAAGCTTCATCGGGTTGATTTATAGTAATTGTTTCTACTGTTGTAAAACATTCTGATGTATCAAGCGTATATTTAATTATGACAGGATAGTCACCACCACTTAAGTTAGAAAATGTAGGATTAGCAGTATATGTTGAGCCGTTATTAATACTAAATTCTAAAGTGTATCCATTAGCATTTGTGACATTAATTTGAATTTCACCAGTTGTATCATTATAACATAAAACATCTGTTTGTGTTATGTTATATTCTGGATCAGGTATATCATTTAATGTAATACTTGTAGTAGCAATACAGTTATTAGAATCTACTACAGTAATATTGTAAGTCCCTGCAGATGTAACAACTATTTCTGGTACTGTTTGAAAGTCTGTTGTACTATTCACAAAATAGAAATAAGGGGCTGTTCCTCCTTGAGGATATACTGTAATTTCACCATCATTACAAGTCAAAGGACTTGTAATAGCCGATGTAGCAGTTAATAAATCTGGCTCTACAATAATTACATCTTCTGTGTAAGTACAGCCATCTTCTGTTGTTACTGTAGCAGTATAAGTTCCAGGGTTTAAGTTTTCAAAAGCATAGGTATTCTCTAAAATAGGACCAACACTATTAACTACTGTTCCACCCATAGATAGCGTGTAGAAATATTGAGGATCAACATCATTTGCCGCTAATTGAATGGTTCCTTTATCGCCATTACACAAAGGTTGTAGTATTGTTGATGTTACTGTAAAATTACGTTCTCTTATTTGAATGTCGGGAACTGTAAAAACACAAGGGTTTGTATCGATACCTGTTTGCACAATATAAACCGTATAAAGACCTGCTGTATCAATAGCAAAAACGTTACTGTCTTGATATGTAACACCATCTAAACTGTACTCGTAACCTGAAGGCACATTATTAACGGTAATACTTCCATCAGTAGTACAAATGATATCTGTAGAAACAACGGTTGCTTCCAATAAGTTTTGATACACATTAAAATAGAATTGTACAAAACAACCACCAGCATAATTAATAGTTAATCTGAATTGACCAGAAGTGTTTGCTAAATAGTCAGATCCAGTTTCCACTTCGTTCCATACACATGAATTATCTTCATTTGCACAATCTGTATTGGTGACTGCCGTACAGCTAGACTCGTCTAGTTGTTCCCATATAATGGATGATGCTCCAGTAATATTTGTTTCAATAAGTGTTGAATCATTTATACCACATAAAAATATATTTGGTAATAATTTCCCATTGTTAGGACAAGTTACGACTTCATCAGCGTAAGGTATTACAGGATTTTCCAACGAACCACCAAAAAGGTCTACATTAAATTGTTGTGTTATTGATTGACAAGGTGCTATAGCAGTGTTATATACATAATAAGTTCCTGTTTGATCAACAGTTATACTTTGACCAGTTCCAATTACTGGCGATCCAGTATCACTAGTAGACCAAGAATAAGAATCGTATCCATCAGCAGCGGTCAATTCTAAAGTTGCCCCACATAATACTTCATTTTGAACAAAAGTACAGTCTAATTCTGCTAAGAAGTTAGTCGCTTGAGGTGTAAATAAACAACCGACGTTACTGTTTAAACTAGGATCATCTGTTAGTTCAAATTCAGAATTTAAAGTTCCGTAATAAGTAGCATATGCTTGGTTGGTAACTATATTTGAACAAGCATCTGCTAATTGATTACAAGCATCAACAACACTGGCTTCTATTCTAATTTCATAGACAGGATCATTTTCTTCAACCAAATAATTTGCAACATCCAATAAAAGTGTTCGTGTTCCAGGATCGTAACTTGCTACTGTAACACCAGCAGGAAGGACTAAACCTGAAGGATAATCAAAAGTTATATTTACGGGTAAAATATCTTTAATTTGAAAACTGGTAGCATCATCATTTCCGGTATTTTGAAAACCAATAACATAATTTAACGCATCTCCTAAATCAATCGTTGTTCCTGAAATGTCATTTCCTGCGTCATCTTCTACTGTTTTTGTCAATACAATATTGGGTTCAATTATATCTACTGCTAATGCAAAAAAGTAAGGAAAATAAGTGTCTCCATTCGTTTCTAAACTTACGATTGCCGATGTGGCATCATTAGCAATCACTAAGTTACTAGGATTATCAACAGCCAAAATACCTGTATCAAAACCTAAAGTATTTGTACTATTTGGTACTCTATCATCAACAGGTAAACCACTTAATTGAGTAATAGAACTGTTAAAAAAGTTATTTTGGTCTCGATCATCACTTCTTAAAGCAGTACCATTAAGTCTTAAACGGTCACCAAAAATTTGTTTATCACCTTCTAATGCTGCAAACGCAAAATTTGCTCGTACTGGAGTAGGATTAGGAACTGTTCTAAAACCACTAATTGGAATATCTGCGTTCGGATTTTCTGAAAGACTAATTGCACTAAAACCATCAAAACTTGTTATTGATTTACCAGTTAATGTCGGATCTTCATAAACAATAAAAAGAGACCAACCAGCTGATTGACCTGTACCGTTAGAATCATCTTGGGATCTACCTTGAGCAGAAGACACATTAGCTACAGTATAAGTTCCTAAATCAGATACTGACCCAAAGGCCGTTACAATGTCTGTAACATTTGCGTGACAGGCATAAGAATAACTATCCCCTCCATCAACAGAATTAGTACCGGCATCGTATATAACAGTACCTGTAATATCATTATAGCCCCCAGTAGGACCTTTTAATTTAACGTCTGTAATTGATTGACTACCAGGATTAACCGCTGCCCAATATAAATCTGCTCTAATTATACGATAGCAGTCTATGTTTGGAATAGTTAAGTCTGCACTAGAAGAACTGAATGTAGAAGCATCACTATCAATGTCAATATATCGCATATTGACTTGGTTATTATATGCATTATTGTTATTAAAAGCAGAATTGCCAGGACCAAGAATATTGTTTCCAATAAGGACAATATCTCCTTTTACATCCATGTCAAATGTTGGCGGATTAGCATCAACAAAAGGCACATAATTTTGACTATAAGATGTAAAGCCTAAAAACAGTATAAATGCCGTAATGAGAACTTTAGAAAAAGTAGGATTTTCCATTTTTTATTAGTTTTGTTTATTTAAAACACTGTTAGGTGCCATCAATAAAATAGGGATTAATTAGTGTTTAGTTTTTTATATTTAATATAGACATATTGCTATTGTATGCCTTGTTTCCTTTGTTCTTAGTTGCATTTTGAGCTTCTGGTAAATAATCAAATTTTTGATAATAAATGTAGTACTTACTGGTATTAACATCATAAAAGAAATTAATATTATTAACTCCTGCTTTTACTGCTTTAGTCAGAAAGTCATTTCTTTTATTAATGTCTTTATGTACAGCTAACACAAGATAATAACCACTTTCTTCTTTATTAACATTTTCTAATATTTGAATATTATCACTTTGTTTCTCACCGAAATCAAAATCAGAAGCTGTAAGAGTTTCAGTACTTGGCATAGTAAAATCTTTTATGTTTTTCAATGCTGTTCTATCTTGCTTATAGCGTTCGTCTTCGTTATCAAATACAGCACGTTTAATTCTTCTTCTACGTTCGTACTCGGTTGATATTTTAATATCGGCTAATTTTTGTTCCAATTTAGATTTTGCGGCGATAGCCTCTTCTTGTTCAAATACTAGACGCTCCATAGTCTCATTGTAATACCTGTCAACGTTAGGTGAATTTCCATCAGAGTTATTGTCATAGTAGTTTTGCAAGTTTTTAATCTGCTGATTTCTATCTTCAATACTCTTTTCTAAATCCAATTTAATTGCATTTAATGCGTTGTTTTCCGCCGTAATACTTTTAAATGGTTTTGGTTTAACTACAATTCCTTGTTCTCCTAAATCATTTTCTTCTTTTAAGTCTTGAAGATCACTATCTTTTACATTAATGATATCAGTAAATCTTTGAAGTAAATCACTCTGCGTCTTTTTGGATGCTTCCGTTTGATTAGAAATGGCTTGAATTTTTTGTCCGACTGCATCTGTAAACTCTTCAGCAGGCGTTTCTTCAACCACTTCTTTAGCTTGTTGCTCTGCTAATAATTTTGCATCAGCTTCTTCCTTAGCTTTTTGTTCTGCTAATCGTTTAGCGTTTGCATCAGCTTCTTCTTTAGCTTGTTGCTCTGCTAATAATTTTGCATCAGCTTCTTCTTTAGCTTTTTGTTCTGCTAATCGTTTAGCATTAGCATCAGCTTCTTCTTTAGCTTTTTGTTCCGCTAATCGTTTAGCGTTTGCATCAGCTTCTTCTTTAGCTTTTTGTTCTGCTAATCGTTTAGCATTGGCTTCAGCTTCTTCTTTAGCTTTTTGTTCTGCTAATCGTTTAGCGTTGGCATCAGCTTCTTCTTTAGCTTTTTGTTCCGCTAATCGTTTAGCGTTTGCATCAGCTTCTTCTTTAGCTTTTTGTTCTGCTAATCGTTTAGCATTGGCTTCAGCTTCCTCTTTAGCTTTTTGTTCTGCTAATCGTTTAGCGTTGGCATCAGCTTCTTCTTTAGCATTGGCATCAGCTTCTTCTTTCGCTTTTTGTTCTGCTAATCGTTTAGCGTTTGCATCAGCTTCTTCTTTTGCTTTTTGTTCCGCTAATCGTTTAGCGTTGGCATCAGCTTCTTCTTTAGCTTTTTGTTCTGCTAATCGTTTAGCGTTTGCATCAGCTTCTTCTTTAGCTTTTTGTTCCGCTAATCGTTTAGCATTGGCATCAGCTTCCTCTTTAGCTTTTTGTTCTGCTAATCGTTTAGCATTGGCATCAGCTTCTTCTTTTGCTTTTTGTTCTGCTAATCGTTTAGCATTAGCTTCAGCTTCTTCTTTAGCTTTTTGTTCTGCTAATCGTTTAGCATTCGCGTCAGCTTCGGCATCTACTTCGTTTGTAGCTTCTTGCTCTGCTAGTACTTTTGCTTCAGCTTCTTCTTTAGCTTTTTGTTCTGCTAATCGGTTAGCTTTTAGTTCTTCTCTAGCTTCTTGATCGGCTAATCGTTTCGCATCTGCATTTTCTTTATCTTTAGCCTTTTGTTCGGCAATAGCTTCTCTATCAACTTTAGGCTTCGATGGAGCTATTTTTTTACGTCTTTTAGGTTTACCAGAAAGTAATCCACTAACTTCATCATCACCACTATATTGATAATTTTCAGTGTTTTTGAATCTATAGGCTAATGTGATCTCATGCGATGGACCAAAATCTGTTAAATCTCCAATCGCTTTTTCAAAATTATATTCAACAGCTATTTGCGGAGAAATATTAACACCTAAACCACCAGAAACACCATAAACGGAATTATAACCTGCTTGCGCCCAAATTCCTTTAGGAACAGTGAACATTGCCGTAGCAGATAGTATGGTTTCGTCTGTTTTAAATTCGGATTTTATTAAAGTTGAAAATTTAGTTTCATCAAAAAAGCCTCTTGTATCCAAATACCCTGTGTACATTAAATGTGCTTGAAGACCCTGTTCTGGATTATCTTCTAATATTAAAGAGGACTCTAAATTATACGCTACCAAATTATTAATTGATAAACCAAAATCAAAAAAACCATTTCCGTAATTAATTCCAGGATTTACAGTTAATAAAAAGTTTTCAGGAACATTTTCTATAGATGGATCATCAAAGTTTGTAACAACACTACCTGTATTTAAACCACTTTTATAAGCGCCTATGTTTAAACCGAAAGTTAAATTACTATCTCTATCTAATCTAACGTTGTAAGCGAAATTTAAGATTCCTCCAAAAGTCGTTAAAACACCATAATTTTGCTGAAATACAGCTAAACCGGCTCCAATATTTTCACCAAATCTACCAGAATAACTCCCTAAATAGGTTAGTGGTGCGTTCTCAAATTGTACCCATTCTCTTTTATTAGAAAAGCTAATATATTTATTTTGCTCTCTTACAAAACTAAAAGTTGGATTAATAGCGAAACGGTTAAATGTTAATGAGTTTCTTACTGGAATATTAAGTGCAACAACGCCATCACCTTCTTGAGAAAGAGACCTCTGAAAAGAACAGATACATAACACTAAAACTAGAAGGTATGTTTTCATATTATTTTATGATTGTAATTGAGCCTTTTCTAACTTCATTATCTGAGGTTGTTATTATGTAGTAAAATACTAAATTTATACTGGTAAGATTTAAGTCATTTTCAGGCCAGTTGTTTTGATAAGCATCTGTATTTACAACAACTTCACCACGATTTGTAAGTATTGTTACTTGAGTATTTGACCCTACTACATATTGTGTTGGTATTATCCAAGTATCATTAATGCCGTCTCCATTAGGACTAATCATATTAGGAATTAAATCGACTTCTGGAAATGGATCAAAAGGTTCTGTAACTTCAAATGAAAATATTTTAGTCGCTTCACAACCTGTATTTTGTGTAACAATAACGGTGTAATTTCCGTAATCTGTAGCTTCAAAACTATCTGTGGTAGCAGTAGATATTAAAACGTCATCCAAATACCATTCAAACTCCGGTGAAATAGCAGTGTTAGTGATCACTACCGATAAAGATTCACCGTCTTCTATCGTATTGGTATCTTCTACATTGATTGAAGCCTCAAAAGTCTGACTGACTATAGTAATTTCTCCAGATGCAACACAACCACCCAAATCAACTTGAACACTATAAGTTCCAGATTCTGTAGTCTCATACATTTGCGTTGTAGCGCCACTGATACTATTTCCGTTTTCAAACCATTGGTAGCTATCTCCCGAAATAGTACTTAGGACATTAGGACCTTGGTCAGGACAAAATAAAGTCCCTAGGCTTGCCGATATACCAGCATCTGCACCTCCAGCACCTACTTCAGAAATAGTGACACGATTAGAAAAAGAATCAGAGGTACAGGTCCCATAATCTGTTTCGACAAAATAAGTACCTGCTTCGGTAACCATAAGAGAATTACCTGTAGCGACAAATTCTGACGTAGTTAATCCTGTGACGCGGTACCAATTGTATGTAAGAGATGGGTAGGCTAGGGGAGAGTCGTTATCTCCAGACCCAGGATTATCTATTGTTAATAAATAACTACCACCAGAGCAAAACACTCCTGTTTCTATTAAATTATTAATAGTAAATGGCGCATCTTGTAATTTATAATAAGCAGCAAAAGGAGCGGATCTACCGCTGGTTGCTGCAGGTGCAGAACTTTTTACACGAATTCTATAATTTTCTCCGGCAAGTGTAGTCGGAAAAGCAAAAGTTAAAGTGGCAGGTGAAGATGTTGCTGCACCTGAGCTAAGCAAATTTAAAGGTATAGGATTTGTAAAATCACCATCAGCATCAGATAATTGTAAAGAAAACACATTTGAAGCCTCTAATTCATTCTCTGGATTAAAAAGAAAAGAAACAGTGTATTCATTAAAGTTTTCGTTAGCACAGGCTTGTGTAAAACCTAAATTTGGAGCACCTATAACTATCTGAGCATTCACTGTTTGTAGGGCAGTAAAAAGCAGTAGACAGACTAAGATACTTAGTGTGCATTTTTGTTTTTTGGTTTGCATCTGGTTGGTGTAGTCTTCTATGCTATAAATTGCGGTGAAAAATTATTTTTTTTTTAAAACTAGTCTTGACTTTTAGAAGCTGCAATTTTGTTAATAATTAATCTAAAATCAGGACGGGTTGTACTAGACGCATCTATAAAAGTTTCCGAATCAGGGCCTTTAGAGTATACGTTATTAAATGCTCTACTACCATACCAATTTTCTAGATCTTCATTATTAATATTGTCCTTAATAAAAATATTTCCAATACAGTTATTAAAATAAGTACTAGTGAATTCTATTTTATCTAAGTTTTCACTATTAATTTTAATAGCTTCATCTAAGATTACAGCAGGCTTAAAACCAGATATTACACTTTCATTAATTTTAAAAGACACGTCGTTACCTATAAAAATAGCTTCATTAACTAAACCAATCTCAATATCATAATCCAAATCTCTACTTAAATTAATTAGGGTCAGATTGTTTGCTTGAACTAATGTTTGTCTATCACTTACTGAATTACCTTGATCATCATTATTTAAAGCATACATACATCTTGAAGGTGCAGGACCAGAAACATAAGGTGACTTTATGGCTAAAGAATTAGTTATATGACATTGTGCACCATAATTTAATTTATAATCGTTACTACTTGATTTATATGATACAAATTTATCTAAACTTACTGCTCCACCTAAAACATTGAAAGAGTCACCGTCGCAAAAACTTACCATTATATTTTCAAGTAACGTTTCAGTACCGACACCAGCTAAAGTAAGTGCGCTAAAGTAGCCATGTGATTTAGTTCTTTTACCAGCGTATTCAATTCTTACAAATTTTAGAACACCTGAATTACTTTCTATATTCTCTCCACCGTATGTAATGTTTTTAGTTTCCGAAGCGTCTAATCCGTAATTTAGTAAAGAGGTGTTTTTAATACTATTAGTTGGAGCATCACCTAAAATGAAAAGCCCTCCCCAATCTCCAGGTTGTTTAACGGCCCTGCTAGATGTAAATATAATAGGATCGGTATTTTCTCCTTCAGCTATAATAGTAGAACCATTAGTGATGGTTAGTGATCCTTTAGATTTATAATCACCTACAATTATAGTACCAGGCTCTATTGTTAAGGTTGTGCTATCTGTGACAAATACGTCACCAACTAAAAGATAGATATCTCTTTTGTTTAGTTTTTTGTCTGTATCAATATTACCGCTGAGTATTTGAGTCGGTTTACCGTATTGCGTTTTATTCGGTTTAAAATCAGTCCAAGGGTTTAACCAGTTGTCATATCCTGTGACACCTTTTTCCTGTTGAGCAAAACTAGTGCTTAACGAAAACAATATTAACAAAGTGATGTGAGTAAATTTTTTCATGAGGGTTAAATTTAATTGAAATAGATTATTAAAAATAATGTATAGAACAAAACTAAACAAATTTCATATGAAATGCAAATAATATCGATAAAGTGTTATTTTTAGTCGGAGATCTTACTGTTTACCGTGTAAAAACTTCTGCATTGGTTAAAATTAATTATTTTGTTTAAAACTTTTTCGTCAAATAATTGACGAGATGTGCTAATCAACTTTAAAGTCATCATAAGTGAATAGTGATTTTAATGTCTGCTCATAAAACAAAATAGCAGCAATTAAATCTCCAGTATCCGAGTATGGTAATATTGATCTTTGAAAATCTACTGTACTATCAAAATATTCAACAGATGCCTTTTGATTTGCTTCTAGTGTCTTTTTGTTTTCCTTAGTTACAGGAATACCTAAAGTTTTCATAGTAACATTCGTTTTAGTTGCAAAAGCAATATTGGGAAGTATATTTACAAGAACTTCGATTCGTTGTATATATAAGTCTAACAATTCCCCTTTTGGCATTTTATTTAGTTCGTCCAAATTGTGGTATTTCCTAATACTTACTTTTCCAGTAATTAGTCTCGGTGTTGTGTCTTTAGTTTGAGCGAAACTGATACTAAATATCATTAAAAGAAATAGGGTTAAAATAGTAGTCTTTGTCTTCATTTTTAAAGTGTTTTTAGTGTAATATTAAAACAAATCTATATAAATTATTAAAATAAACAACTCAATTTTATTTTTTTTTGATGTTAATTTACTCTATGTAATGTATATTTATCCGTTAAACGGCGTATTCATTGGGTTAAAAGCGTATTTTTACGATGAATTACTTTTTTGTTATTTTTTAATTAATGACAAAAATAAAGTAATTTTCTTTAAAATAGAACGATTTTGCTAAAAACGCTAGTCGTTTAAAATAAGTGTGTTAGTTATATAATATGTGGAACTTTAAAATTTTATGTTTCGGCCCTTAAACAATAATTCTTTATTTCTTATATTAATTTGTAACATCGCATATAAATAAGCACCATTTAATTTTATAAATATTAGCTGTTTATGATTTGTTATTATGTAGTTTTCAATAAGCGTGCCAAAAATTAATAAGAACAATAAAGTGCTCGTTATAAAGTAGTACTAAGAGAATTTAAATTAATATAATACAGTAGAGGTCGACCTTATTATACCGATCTTTTAGATTAAGGTTAAAAAAAACGGAATATTAAACATTATAGTTAATTTGTTTATTAGGGGATGGTGTGTAAATAGTCTTAAATAAGTTCTAATCGTTGATAATCATTGTGTTTATGACAGCGTGCAAACATTTGCAATTGGCCCGCATCAATCAATGATAATGTATGCCATTCAAAAGTTTCTTTTGACTTTGATACAAAAGCATGCGCTATAATTGATAAACATAACGTTATACTAGAATTTAGCTTCCTATTTAAAGAAAATACAAAATGTATAACTAGCAATAAGGATTAAAAAAATAGTAACTCTAATTTTATTATTACCAATTGTAAGTCCATATAAGTAATGTGTACTCTGATATCTTTTGTTAATAATTTTATAATCTGGCCTTAATTGGGTGTTAAAATATTTTCCAAGTGAAATATAAGATTTAATTTTATATTTATTTGGAAATTACAAGGCAGTCGAAGGGTTTAGAAATAAGTCGATCACTTATCTAGTTGGGATGAGTAACTAATATATGTACGACTGCCCCCTTGATCTAGTTAATTACCTTTTCGAAAAAATAACGTTTAAGCTTTTATGCTAAAAGATTACAATTAGCATTAGGGCTGTATATCGCTTTTGTCACTTTGTTTACATAATAGCGACTATGTCAATACTATTATTAGAATTACTTAATATTATTTATGAAAACACAACATAACACTCTATATTCCATTTTAGACCTTGCATTGGTCTCAGAAGGTCATACTTTAAAACAAACTTATAATAACGCTTTAAAACTAGCACAAAATGCAGAGGCTTTTGGTTATACCCGGTATTGGTTAGCAGAGCACCATAACTCATCAAATATTGGTAGTAGTGCAACGTCAGTATTAATTGGCTATGTTGCTCAAGGGACACAAACTTTACGTATTGGCTCTGGAGGTATTATGCTGCCAAACCATTCGCCATTAATAGTAGCCGAACAGTTTGGAACTTTGGGGGCTTTGTATCCACACCGAATTGATTTAGGTTTAGGTAGGGCGCCAGGTACAGATCGTGAAACAGCAGAAGCTATTCGGTCAGATTTTATGCAGGCGGCACATTCTTTTCCTAATGAATTAGATAAAATACAAACCTATTTTTCTACAGAAAATTCAAAAGCTAAAGTACGTGCAACTGTTGCAGAGGGTGTTGATGTGCCCATTTATATTTTGGGTTCTAGTACAGATAGTGCTCATTTAGCTGCTAAAAAAGGATTGCCTTATGCATTTGCTAGTCATTTTGCTACAACCCATTTATGGGAGGCTTTGGCTATTTATCGCGAAGAATTTAAGCCGTCAGACGTATTACAGAAACCATACACCATAGTGGGATGTAATATAATTATTGCTGATACTGATGAGGAAGCAGAACGACTATCAACTTCGTTAATTAAAATGATTGTCGGCATCTTTACAGGAAAGCGTGATTTTGTGCAACCGCCAACAGGCATGACTAACGAGTTTAGAGATATTTTGCAAAACCCGCAGATACATCAAATGCTTAAATATTCTTTTATTGGAAGCAAAGCCACTGTTAAAGCTCAGGTTAAAGAATTTTTGGATAAAACTAAAGTAGACGAACTTATTGCAGTTAACAATATATACGGTATTGATGATCGTATTAAATCCTATCAGTTATTTGCTGAAATTATGAAAGAATTACAGTAAAGGAGGTTTTTTCTAATAAAATTATCACGGTTATTTTTTACAGGAAGAAGTGTAACTAATTTAAACCACTTAATATCTTTAGGTATAATTGAATATAACCGAATCGCTACAATTGGCAATCGGACTTTTAAATAGCTAATTACTCCTTGGTCAGTTATATAAATTGGACAAAATTTACTTCTGATATTATATATGATATTGGTGAAACGGAGAGGGAAACCGTTAAAGCAATTACACTATTTCTAGAAAGTTAAATTAATGGAGCGTATAATATGATTGTTACGAACCAATTTTATAAAATAGAATGTCATGCTTTACTAAAAAAATAAAAGCCTATTAAAAACAGTTGTTTTAATAGGCTTTTAAAATGTAAGTTTTAGTTGTTTTGGATATAATTAAGCTTCCAGATTAACTAGTTTTACATGTCTTAATTTTTAGAAGAACTCTTAAACTTGTAAGTTATACCAAAGTTAATTCCAAAAGATGAATAAGGTACTTTTTGTGATAATTTTTTAGATTCATCTGTTTCATTATGGGCTAAATTATCAACGTAAGTTGTTTTTTTATTATACCCTGGGGCTAAATTATCTATATCGTAAAAACCACTGACAGCAACAGTACCATCTGGTAAAACAATATCTGTATTAAATTCTGTGATTTCAGAATCTTTACGTTTTAAACTGATACCGTAATATTCAGCTTCAACAAAAAGATTTAAATTATCATTTAAATTAAATTTATATCCTAAAGCTCCTACAAATCCTAAAGGGAAATGGCCATGAAAATCTTCTACATAATTAGTTTGCGTATAAGATCCTTGAGGCACACCAAATGCATTAGCTTGGTCTTCTGTAAATACAGATTTACTAGATACTACAGCTTCAGTTTTACCTCCCAATTTTAATAACGCACCAAAGCGACCATAAAAATTATTTGTAAACTTATACACTATAGTTGTAGATGCTCCAAAAGCACGCGCTCTTGCTACTGCATCAACAGTGTTAGAAGGTGTATCAATTTCAGATACGGTTTGATCGGTACCATATAAATAACCAAAACCTAAATCTACACCGACAGATTCGTTAAAAAAATAAGTCCCTCTAATTTGTACATTAGCACCCTCTCCATAACTACCATAAGAATTTTCAGTTTCAACAGAATTAGTTGATTCACCTAATTTCATTCCGGCGCTACTAACAGCATATCCAGTACTTACCGAAACCTCAAACTGAGCATAAGATGTTGCACTTAGTAAAGAAGCTGCAAACACAATAAATAATTGTTTCATAATTTTTAATTTGAATTTTTAATTTTAGAAAAATGTTTATAGTATAATTTTGTACTTACAACTATAAAATGAACGTAAATGTACTTTTTTTAGCGAATTTAATTTACTATTTATTTGAATACTTATGTTAAAGTATTAATCTAAGGTATTAAATATACTTGTGTTTATGGGATTAGCTTGGTTTAGTTTTGCGTTATTTATAAGAAAAGAATAAAAGTTTTAATTTTAATGGCGCATACATGTTAAAAACTTGAAATATTCTGTTTTTATTTTTTGACTTATCAATAATTGTTTCATTTTAATATGAACCATTTTTTTGATTGTATTTGCGACTAAATCTATTGTGACAACAAAAAATACTATTATAAAGCGTATACAATTAATTAATCAAATTTTATTTTTAACAAAAGAAAAAGTAATGTACTGGTTAAAAGTGAAAGCCTTCCGCATATTGTATGTGAAGTCTTTAAAAGTATATTGAAGCTTATGTAATAAAAATTTCATGTATCTTCACCTTTCATTTTTGGATAAAAAAAGCCTATTATATTTATGAAGTATTTCTCACTATTGTCTAGCCTGCTTATTTTTATTTTATTTGGTTGTAACGAGAAAAAGTCTGATAATGAAAGTGAGGTGCGTAACTTTGTTAAACAATGGAATGCATCACATACACCATTGAAGGTCGCCTATCTAGAGCGAGATTATATGGACGTAGTTACTTATTATGGAAATGAATTTACAAGAACTCAGGTGCAAGAAGATAAAAATTTACTTTTTGATCAATTTCCAGATTACACGCAACGTATTTTAAATAATCAAGTTGACATCATTAAGGAGGCTGGTAACTATTTGGTGACTTTTACAAAACGTGTAAATTATAACGGAATTGAAGCGGATTACAACTCGTATCTGTCCGTAATCTATAAAAACAATATTTTTAAAATATTAAGAGAAGGCGTCACTAAAAAGGACAATAATCTTGAGGCTCCAATTTTTCCTAATGCCCGTAAAAACTTTGAGGATCTTTCTAAAAAACGGAAATTATATGGTGATTTTAACGGAGATAATCTATCAGACTATGCTTATGTTATCTCTCCAGAAGTGTCTTTTGATGGATTGAAAAAATCTGCATCCACCATAAAATGTGAAGATGTATGTCATAGTATAGTCTCCTTTAGTAATACGGATTTAAAAGACATAATAGTAAAAGGAGCGTACCAATCGGAATTAGAAAACCTTAAAGACTTAAATAGTGACGGAGCGGATGAGATTGGTTTTTGGGATATAAAACCCACGACTAAGAGTCTATATGTTTTTGACGCGGCTAATAATAAACTGATAAGCGGACCAATTGTAATAAACACTACTGTCCATAAAAACTTAAGCCTTATAGATGTTTTTAAAAAGACAGGTCCTAATAAAATTACAGTGTCGCATAGTCAACAAGTAGATGGGAAATGGATTTTAAAGAATGAGGTGATTGTATTGGAATAAATATGTCGTTATTGATATGACGTCTTCTCAATTTTTTATTAGCAAATATTAAATTGAAAAGAATTCTGTCTTGTTTTTCCTAAAATTGGCGTTGCACGAGAATCGCGTATTTGAAAATAAACGTATCCTATTACGGAATATTGAAATTATGAAGAAACTATTAAAATAGCTTCCATTGTGTAATTTTTTCTGTTAAGGTATTTTATTACAAACTAAATTAGTAGGCAAGCATAAAACAATAATTAAAATAAATAATTTATAACATCATTTATTTATTCTAATGTTAGAACAAAAAAGCCAGTTTGAAATCATTCAAACTGGCTTTTGCTATTATTAGTCTAATTAAAATACTTTGTCGTTTTAATTAGATATTATTTGTTTAACAATTGTTCCATTACTAGTTGTTAAACTTATAAATAACATTTGATTTTCTAGACCGGATAAATCTACTTGTATAGTTTTACTTTGAGATGCTTTACTTACTAAGTTAGAAACACTTTTTATCAAGGTTCCTCTAACATCAAATATTTCTATTTTGCCAGTAGTGTCAAACGGTGTTGAATATTTTATATTAATAACACCATGGAAGGGTACAGGATAAGCATCTAGTGTTATTAAAGCTATCCTAGCTAGATTAACATTGCAAGCATCACCATATCCATCTCCATCAGTATCTAGTTGATCTGGATTTGGAATATAAGGACAGTTGTCAATACAATCTGCAACACCATCTTCATCAGTATCCTCAAAACCTTCATCGATAAGACCGTCGTTATCATTATCAATGCCATCGCAAATTTCTTCATCACTTGCTGGTTCACAAGCATCACCAATGCCATTACCATCAGAATCTGCTTGATCTGGATTAGCAATTAAAGGGCAATTGTCAATACAATCTGCAACACCATCTTGGTCAGTGTCAGCGAAGCCTTCATCTATAAGTCCGTCGTTATCGTTATCAATGCCATCGCAAATTTCTTCAGAAAAGTCTGGATCACATACATCACCAATGCCATTACCATCAGAATCTGCTTGATCTGGATTAGCAATTAAAGGGCAATTGTCAATACAATCTGCAACACCATCTTGGTCAGTGTCAGCGAAGCCTTCATCTATAAGTCCGTCGTTATCGTTATCAATGCCATCGCAAATTTCTTCAGAAAAGTCTGGATCACATACATCACCAATGCCATTACCATCAGAATCTGCTTGATCTGGATTAGCAATTAAAGGGCAATTGTCAATACAATCTGCAACACCATCTTGGTCAGTGTCAGCGAAGCCTTCATCTATAAGTCCGTCGTTATCGTTATCAATGCCATCACAAATTTCTTCAGAAAAGTCTGAATCACATACATCACCAATACCATTACCATCAGCATCTGCTTGATCTGGATTAGCAATTAAAGGACAGTTGTCAATACAATCTGCAACACCATCTTGGTCAGTATCTTCAAAACCTTCATCGATAAGACCGTCGTTATCGTTATCTACTCCGTCGCAAATTTCTTCAGAAGGCAATGGGTCTTCGATGTCTATTATTGCATCAAATGGGTAAGCGTGAATTTCACCTGAGTTTTGCTCTAATACTTCAGCAATAATTTGCCCGTCAATATTGGAATTGCTTCTGTTATTAAAACGAGCGCTTGGTGCGTATATCGTACCGTAAATTTGTGCACCACCTGTATAATCAATAGTAGAGTTTACATTTGGAAAGTTATACAAGATATAAGCTGCATAGTCTAAAGGACTACCCACAATATTAGGCCAGCTATTAATTGTAACCAACTCAGGGGTATCACTACTGTCAGTAATATTTATAATAAAAGGGGTTGTTGTTGATGGTACTTCTGTAATAAATTTGATTTCATTCAATCCATTAAACTCAGCAACGGTTAAATTAATAACATTTGTTTGATTTGGAATTAAATCAATCCATAGTTTACCAGTACTGAACTCATTTTCATTCCAAGTTACGTTTGTGTCTTGACTACCTATAACATTTGAAATAGACGTGAATTGACTAAATGCTTCAACAAAATCTATTTGTGGGTCTGCAGAGATAGAAGTCGTCGCTTGATTTGTTGACAATTCTATTTTAGGATTACTGTTAAAGTTACCACCTGTGTATGTAATTCTAGTATTTATAGGTGTGTTGTTATTATCTAAATTGAAAATAGAACTTGTAGATAAATCTCCTATTTTGATATAATTGTTTTCTAAAATATGTAATCCACCAGCGACATAATTTACCTGTTGATTTACAATTAAAGCGGTTGGTTGGGGGTCATTATTAAAATAGTTTACTCCTCCAAAGATATTAAACGTTCCGTCTATGGTTAGATTTCCACCTACTGCCCAAGACCCTTCAGATTCTGTACCCATTGCGATAGCATCACCAGAAGTAAATACAGTAAAATTATTTGCAGCTTCTGTAGGGCTAATAGCTTGATTTTGTGCTACTACACTAACAGTCGTGCATGCTAAAACCAAACTGACTTTAAAAAGTTTGTTTTTTAATCGATTAAATTGTAAATCTTTTGTTTTCATTCAAGGGTTTATTTGTGATTAATTTCTTGCAAAAATAGGAACTTTATTAGAGATACATAGCAAGATTATTTTCAAATTTTAAGAATATTGAATGTTTTTCTATTTTTATGGATTTCTAAGATAGTTGAAGGATTTTCAGTGTGTTGTGTTTACACCCAATAATAGAATGCGATTATTTTATTTACCGAATGTGTTTTCATTCGGTTTGCCACTACTATTCTAGTCAGATGTCTCAAAACACTTAGGTTGAAGCGTCACACAGGGACAAAGTGTTAGTAGTTATTTTAACAAGCGCATTTTTAAAATTCCCCCTATGTGAGCAGATTAAAGTTTTAAATTTTAAGAATAGATGGAAAAGAAGTTAAATACATTACATCTTTAATGACTCTAACTGCAATATATTTATAACCAATTTTTTTTCTTTTAAAATTTGAATCGCTTTTTGACTGCGAAGACCTGATTTACAATACACAACCAAATCTTTATTTGTAAATACTTCATGTGTTCTTTTTACTAACTCTGCTAACGGAATATGTTGTCCTCCGATATGATACAATGCTCTTTCATCATGTTCACGGACATCTAGTAAATTATACTTTTCTGAATCCTTATTTAATTGATCTATTGTGATTTTTAAATGATTTGTGGTTATACCACAAGCAAACTCATAGTTATTCTCTAGGTTTTTGATTTGAATGGTATCGTTCTTTTTAAAATTCAATACTACTTGTGCCATCGTGAGCATATTATAGGTCAACAATTTTCCCGATAAGACATCTCCAAGACCAGAAATAATCTTAAAGACTTCATTGGCTTGTAATACGCCTATTAAACCGGGAAGTACACCTAAAACACCAACATCAGAACAATTAGGTATTGTATTGGGTTTTGGAGGTGTTGGGAATAAACAGCGATAGGTTGGCCCGTTATTATAATTAAAAACGGACACTTGACCTTCAAATTTAAAAATAGATCCAAAAACTACTGGCTTTTTAAGTAATACTGCAGCATCGTTTATTAAATATCTAGTCGGAAAATTATCTGTACCGTCTATAATAATATCGTAAGGTTTCATTATATCTAGCGCATTGTCTGTAGTCAATCTGAGGTTGTAACTCTCAAATTTGATATAAGGATTTAATAATTTCAGGTGACTTATGGCTGATTCCGCTTTATTTTTTCCAATATCTTGATGTGTATATATTATTTGACGTTGCAGATTGGATTGCGACACAGTATCATTATCAACGATACCAATAGTACCAACTCCCGCTGCAGTCAAATATTGCAGTATGGGACACCCTAATCCACCGGCACCAATAATTAGTACTTTTGCTTGTTTTAATTTTAACTGACCTTCTAATCCTATGTCCTCTAGAATGAGATGTCTGTCATATTGTTTCTGTTCGGATGGTGTTAATGTCATTTTAATTGAATTCAGAATAATTGTTATACCAATCTTTCCAGACCACTTCATAGCCTTGAGCGGTAATCATGTCTTTAATTTGTTCTGTGTTTCTTTCATCAGAAATTTCGAACTGTTCCAGCGATTGTGGATCTACTGCATAACCACCTGGATTGGTCTTAGATTCTGCACTAATAGACGTTATTCCTAAATTAATAATATTATTTCTAAAGGTTTCACTTTCTCTAGTAGACATGGATAATTCCACATCTTCATCTAATAAGCGATACGCACAAATTAATTGTACTAAATCAGAATCCGTCATTTCTACTTTTGGTTGTACTTCTCCTTGATGTGGTCTTAGTCTAGGAAAAGAAATAGAGTACTTTGTTTTCCAATACGTTTTTTGCAAATACTTTAAATGCAACGCCGTGTAAAAACTATCCACTCGCCAATCTTCTAATCCAAATAAAGCGCCAATTCCTATTTTATGGATACCTGCTTTTCCTAATCTATCTGGGGTATCCAAACGATAGTCAAAATTCGATTTTTTACCTTTTGGATGATGGATTTTATAAGTTGCTTTATGATAGGTTTCTTGATAGACTAACACGGCGTAGAGTCCGGCTTCAATAAGTTGTTTGTAGTCCGCTTCATCTAATGGTTGTACTTCTATACTAATATTAGAAAAATGTGGTCTAATTAATTCTATAGCGTGTTTTAAATAAGAGACACCAACGGTTCTATTGGCTTCACCGGTTACTAATAATATGTGATCATACCCTTTGGATTTTAGATGTGTGATTTCCTTTAAAATTTCGGCATCAGATAGAGTTTTTCTTGGGATTTTATTGGTCATACTAAAGCCACAATAGGTGCAAATATTTTGGCATTCGTTTGATAAATACATCGGAATATACATCTGTATTGTATTACCAAAGCGTTTTTTTGTTATCGTTTGGCTGCGTTGTGCCATCTCTTCGATAAAAGGTTTTGCTGCAGGAGAAATTAAAACTTTAAAATCGTCTAAATCTATGGCCTCTTTATCTAATACTTGTCTAACATTATCGGAGGTGTATTTATAAATTTCTGTTTCTAAAGTATCCCAATCGTAAGTATCAAAGGTGTTTTTAAATGACATGTATTAAGCGTTTAGTATTGTACTTTATTGTAGTACGAATTAATTGAGAAAAGAGGTTAATGGACTACTAGCTTCCGCATGATTTTTAATAGACGCTAATTTAGCTTGATAGGCTAATCGACCAGCTTCTACAGCCATTTTAAAGGCTTTAGCCATAATCACAGGGTCTTTAGACACTGCAATTGCAGTATTTACTAAAACAGCATCCGCGCCTAATTCCATAGCATAAGCAGCATGTGATGGGCTTCCAATACCAGCATCCACAATAACAGGAACGGTAGATTGCTCGATGATAATTTCTAAGAAATCCACCGTTTTAATACCTTTATTGGTGCCAATAGGTGCGCCTAATGGCATCACACATTGCACACCCACATCTTCAAGTCGTTTACATAATACCGGATCAGCGTGAATGTAGGGCATCACTACAAAACCGAGTTTAACTAGTGCTTCAGCCGCTTTTAATGTTTCTATAGGGTCTGGTAAAAGATATTTTGGGTCAGGATGAATTTCTAATTTAATCCAATTAGTGTGTAAGGCTTCTCTAGCTAATTGTGCAGCAAACACAGCTTCTTTAGCGGTTCTAACTCCTGAGGTATTTGGTAATAGATTAATATGAGGGTGTTTTAAATGTGATAAAATATCGTCCTCCTCATTATTAACATCCACTCTTTTTAGCGCCACTGTTATCAGTTCACTTTCTGAAGCTAACAATGCCTCTTTCATTAGTTTTGAAGAACTAAACTTACCCGTTCCAGTGAATAGGCGAGAGGAGAATGTTTTATCTGCTATGTTTAATTTTTGAGTCATTTGTTGTGTTTTGAATTCTTTTCAGTTTGGATACTCTAGAAAATCTTTCGTTTTAGTTTAAAAGGGTTTGAAATTTTGAAATATTAGTTACATCATTAGTAATAGCTCCAGAAACGGCAATACCATGAACACCTGTTTTTAGTAGTTGTGAGACATCTTTTAATGTAATACCGCCTATCGCTATTATCGGTGTTTTGGTTTGTAAGTCTTCTAATAGTTTTTTATATCCTGATACACCTAAAACGGGGCTTAAATTCTGTTTTGTTTTTGTAAATTGGTAAGGCCCTAAGCCTATATAATTGACTTGTTTTTCTAGTAAAACATTACAATCTTCAATTGTGTTGGCTGTTCCTCCAATGATAAACATGTGGCCTAAATAATCTCTAACGAGTAGGGGGCAGGCATCGGTTTTTCCTAAATGGACACCATCTGCTTCTACCGCTTTTGCTATTTTATAATGATCGTTTATTATTAGTTTAGTGTTAAAAGAGGTGGTTATAATTCTCGCTTTTTTAGCGATGTCTAAAAGAGTTTTAGGTTCACCGTTTTTTAAACGTAATTGCACCCATTTTGCACCCGAAGCACATGCTTTTTCAATGTTTTCTAAATGAGATTCAGGAGTCTCTCCTTGTGAAATATATTGTAATTTACTAATCATTTTTTCTGATAATTATGTGTTCCTAATAGCGATTGGTTAGAACTTAAAAACTGTTCTGTGTACCATTTTGTGTTTTTACAAGCATCTTCTAAAGCGATATTTTGCATTATATTGGCTGCTAACGCAGCAGATAATACACAGCCACTACCATGTTTATCATAAATAGGTTGCGTTGTCATGGGCGGTATATTTAATTTTACTATTTTACTATAATACACTTCATCCCAACCTTTTTTATCCGTTCTGTGTCCTCCTTTTAAATAGATATTAGTCTTTTGGGCTATAAAATCGATAGTCTCTTCAATACTCTTGTTTGGAAATAAAGCTTTTATTTCGTCATAATTTGGTGTTATAAAATCGCAGTGTTGTAATACATTTTCTAAAATTTCTAAATCTTGTGACGTATGAAATGTAAATCCCGCACTTGCTTTTAAAATAGGATCTAACACTATTTTAATATTGGGATTCAGTTTTTTTAAGGTTTGAACGGCCGTTAACAAAGTCTCCCAAGAAGCTATGATTCCTATTTTTACAACTGCTATTGAAAAGCGTTTAAAAAGCAATTCTATTTGCTGCAAAATAATGTCTTTGTCTATCCAAATACAGTTTGTGAATTCGGTGTCATTCTGAACCGTAACAGCAGTGCACACTGATAATCCATATAGATTATGCGCTTCAAATGTTTTAATGTCCGAAGTGATTCCGGCGCCACTAGAAGGATCTAGCCCTGCGATAGTTAAAATATAGTCTTTTTGATTCAAAATGTTTAGGTGTTTAGCATTTTAAGAAACAATCTGTTTGATACATGTCATTATAATGACTTTGTGAGCAGCGTTTCGTAGCATTTTTTTATATTTTTAAAAGACTCCACAGGATTTTCAGTATTCCAAACACCACCCAATACACCAATGCCTTTATATGCTAATGTTAAAGCTTTAGCGATGGTATCTTCACTAATACCACCCATACCGATAATTGTCTTATCAATAGCTTTGACGTCAAAACCACGCCCTTCATAATTTGCTTTAGAAATCGAGGAAAATACAGGACTTAATAAATGATAATCAAATTCGAATGTACAATCTTCTACTATTTTAGGATCATGAAAAGAAGAACTGATTGTTTTTCCAAACATGTTTAAACTTTTAAAATACTGTCCTGGATTATCAATATGATCTATTCGTTTTTGTTCTTGAAAATGAACGCCTTTTAAGTTAAACGTATTTATCAATTCATGATGATAATGCACTACGATTCTATTGTGGTATTTGCTATCTATTTGATTTAAATAGGCGACATGCTCGTCGTAATTTTTATCCGGTTTTCTAAAGTGAAAAAACAGTAGTCCTGCTTCAAATAATTGATTTAATATTTCAATTTCGTTGGGACTATCTTTTTCTGGAGCAATAAGAATTATCATGGTATACTGGTTTTTGAGTTAGGGATTGCAGTGGCATCCTTTTGCTTTTTTTTTTTGCAAAAGATACAACGGAAAGCCCGCCCACGCTTTTTTTATAAGCGTGGGAACTTCCAAATTAGTTTATAAATAGACTTTTGAGCCTTTATCTTTAAATTCTTTTGATTTTTCTTCAAACCCTTTGGCGATGACTTCGTTATCCACAATGTCATTTTCGGCAGCAAAATCGCGAACTTCTTGAGAAATTTTCATAGAACAGAATTTTGGTCCGCACATCGAACAGAAGTGAGCCACCTTTGCACCATCGGCAGGGAGCGTTTCGTCATGATACTCTAAGGCACGTTCTGGATCAAGTCCTAAGTTAAATTGGTCGTACCAACGGAACTCAAAGCGCGCCATACTTAAGGCATTATCTCTGTGCTGTGCACCAGGATGACCTTTTGCTAAATCCGCTGCATGTGCGGCCAATTTATAAGTCACAACCCCCACACGAACATCTTCTTTATTAGGTAAGCCTAAGTGTTCTTTGGGAGTCACATAACACAACATGGCGCAACCAAACCAGCCAATCATAGCGGCTCCAATACCGGATGTAATATGATCGTAACCTGGTGCAATATCAGTGGTTAAAGGACCTAAGGTGTAAAAAGGCGCCTCGTCACAAACATCAATTTGCTTCTCCATATTTTCTTTAATCATATGCATTGGTACGTGACCAGGCCCTTCAATAAAGCATTGTACTTCGTGTTTTCTTGCAATTTGCGTTAACTCACCAAGAGTTTCTAGTTCAGCAAACTGTGCCTCATCATTAGCATCGGCAACAGAGCCTGGACGTAATCCATCACCTAATGAAAACGCAACGTCATATTGTTTTAAGATTTCACAAATGTCTTCAAAATGAGTATATAAAAAACTTTCTTTATGATGTGCGAGACACCATTTTGCCATGATAGAACCACCTCTAGAAACAATACCTGTAACACGTTTTGCGGTCATTGGTATATAACGTAATAAGACACCAGCGTGAATGGTAAAATAATCCACACCTTGTTCTGCTTGTTCGATTAAGGTATCACGAAAAATCTCCCATGTTAAGTCCTCGGCAACACCATTTACTTTTTCTAAAGCTTGATAAATAGGGACTGTACCAATTGGCACGGGAGAGTTACGTACAATCCACTCGCGTGTTTCATGGATATTTTCTCCTGTAGATAAATCCATAATATTATCAGCACCCCAACGACAGGCCCAAACTGCTTTTTCTACTTCTTCTTCTATAGAAGATGTTACAGCAGAATTACCAATGTTAGCATTAATTTTAACTAAGAAGTTTCTACCTAAAATCATAGGTTCGGCTTCTGGGTGATTAATGTTAGACGGAATTACGGCACGACCCCTTGCAACTTCAGAACGTACAAATTCGGCAGTAATTTTATCTGGAATAGATGCTCCAAAATGCTCCCCTTTATGTTGCTTTCTAATTTCGGTCATTTCGTCAATACGCTGATTTTCACGAATAGCGATGTATTCCATTTCTGGAGTAATGATACCTTTTTTAGCGTAGTGTAATTGTGTTACATTTTCTCCTTTTTTAGCACGTAATGGCTTTTTTAATAACGAAAAACGCATGTGATCTAAACTTTTATCATTTAAACGCGTATTGCAATAGTCTGAAGAAAATTGGTCTAAGCGTTCGACATTATTCCTGTCTAAAATCCATTGTTCACGTATTCTTTCTATTCCTGCATGTACATTTATCTCTTTATTAGGATCTGTATAGGGACCAGAGGTATCGTATACGGTTACCGGCTCGTTTGGCGTTTTCTTTTTGGTCATCGAATCTGTAGTGTCACTTAATGCAATTTCGCGCATAGCGACTTTGATTTGAGGATGAATTTTTCCTGCTACATAAATTTTTGTAGAATTAGGAAACGGATGTCTTGTAATTCCGTTTTGCTTTGGCGCAGTGTCTTTATTTTTCATGTCTTTTGGTTGAATTGGCTTTTATATAAGGTAGGTTGATAGCATTATCCCCCCTGAGTAGCGGTTATAATTAATAGGTGATCACCATCGATTAAGCGTGTAGTATCCCAATCGTTTTTGGCGATAATAGTCTGATTGATAGCCACAGCAATGCCATTAGCAGGAATAGAAAGCCCATTAAGTACGGCTTCTAAGGAGCTATTTGTGGCAAATTGGTGTGTGGTATTATTTACTTTTATGTTTATCATTTGTTTAAAATCATTAAAAAAAAGCATCATGCTTTATTTGCAATGTTATAAACGATAAAAGTGTTGAGAATGGAAAAAAGGAGCAGTGTTGAGAATACAACAAACTGATAACTTTTCCCTCCGTTGGTATTAACCAAATCAGGTTCTAAGGATTTTTCTCAAACTAATTTAATAGCTACTCCTAAAGTTTACTATACAAATGTAATAATTTAATTGAATTATGTGAGGTGTATTTTATAAAATCTCGAATGGTATTATTTATTTTATTAAAATTGTATTTTAAATACAACAACATTAGTTAATGATGCCAAGTTTATAATTGTAAAATATAAATATGCCAAAGGGCACCGTATAATCTTATAAATTTATGAAAGTAAAACAATTTAAATTTAGAGCTTTTTTAGTCGAAAAGTATTATAAAATGTGGAGTATTTTTGCTGTCCTATTAGTGTCTATAATAGTTGTTCCAGGCTTATTATTAGCAAATTACTTTTTACCTGATGATACGGCAAATACACCTTTATTTTCACACCTATTTATATTAGTAATAATAGCAACACCCTTAATGATGGTATTGTTTATTGTAATTAATGCGTTATTTTTTAAGACGTTAAATGTTTCTTTAGGAGAATTGATTACAATACAAGGACGTAAAAAAAAGCTATATCAATTTAATAAAAGTGATATCACTAAAATTATAATAAAAAGTAATGATGACAAAACAATTCATAACAGATTTAGAATTTTAGAAATGTATTTTAATGAAAATAAAAGCATTAATATTATCAGTAAAGATAAAAATCAAGAAGGTGTTTTTAATAGCTTTCTTGAAGCCTGTATCCTATATTTTGAGTTAAATAGAGATAGTGCAGAAAAAATAGTTGTAAATACTTCAGGTGATTACAAATTAATTTTTATCCTTAAAAACTAAAAGCAAGAGAGTTGTATTGATTGTGAGGTATGTAAATTAAAGAATTTGAAGTGTTTTTTATAAAAACCTTCTGTTAATACACCTAAAAATTGGTGTTATATTATTAACTTTTGTAATCCTTCCAATATTATTTATTCCACAATTAATTGCTCTAATTGCGCACATAATTAAGAATTATACGATCAAATTAGTTAAAATATAAAAAAGTAGAAACGGATAGTGTGGCAATTGTTATTTTTTTTTAGTTACAGTATTTTTAATTTTTTGGTAAAACAGGCAGATTTATAATCAGTAAAACAAAATGGCGAATGATTTTACTCGTATTGTATTCAATTTGGATTACTTTTATGCCAGTTTAAAAATCAATACTAAACCAATCAACATGAACAGAAGTACCCTAAAAAAATACTACCTAATTATGCTATTACTGGCCGTTATCGTCGGTTGTAAAGATAAAGAAACTTCCGCACCAGATAATACTGTAGACAACAGTAGTAGTAAAATTGAAGAAGATGGAGCTCTAGACGTTAAAACGTCTAATTTTTCCGACAATGACCAATCATTAATTTGCTTGTGGTCAAAAGTAGGTCTTAGAGATATCCCTGGAAGAAAAGGTGCAAAATATCTGACGACCATCTATTTTGGAGAAACCGTAAAATTTTTAGGAGAAAAAGAAACCGCTAGTGATAATAAAGAGTATTTAAAAGTAGAGCTATCTGATGGTTCGGAAGGTTGGGTTTATGACCTTTTGTTTTCAGAAAATGGTAAGTTAGCAGTACTTAAAAAACCTTTAGCAATATACAAAAGACCAGATGTAATGGAATTTGTAGGTAATAAGTTTGATAGAGGTGATATTGTTGTGCTGTTAGATCAGAGTAAAGGAGAGTGGGAAAAAATAACGGGTTTTGAAAAGAAGAATGAAGGTTGGATTAAAAAAAGTGATGCTTTTGTCTACGATGATTTAGATATTAAATTAGCCATTTTATACAATAGAGCTATTAATGAAGATAGCAACTCTAAAAAACAAAAAAAACTTAAATTGATTACTGGTAACCCTGCGTTTCAAAACTCAAGCTTTATTGATATTGTAGAAAAAGCTTTGGTAAGAGACAATGGCATCAATTATGGAATTATTAACGATCCTGATGGCTATACTAATATGAGAGAAGGTAAAGGGACTGATTATGCTATAGTAAAAAAAGTATTTGACGATGAAAAATTTACTATTCAACGTAATGATGGTGATTGGTCTTTAGTACGTCTTATGGATGGTACTAGCGGATGGATACACGGTAGTCGTATAACAATAGTGAGTGAATAACAAATAGTCTATTTTATAAAAAAGCACTACTCATTAAATGTCTTTTCCTATTAAAAAAGAACAAGAGAAAAGGCAAGAGAAAAAATAGTGACATAATTTAATTCGTATTCTATTCAAATTGGATTATATTTATCGCTGTTAAAAAATCAATACTAAACCAAGTAAAATGAAAAAAAACTCATTAAAAAAGTACTACTTAATTATTTTATTACTATCCGTTATAGTCGGTTGTAAAGATAAAGACACATCGTCTTCTTCTAATAACGACATGGAGACTAGCACTGATTCAGAGCGCGGTAATGATTCAGACTCTGGTGATGATTTAGACGTTAAAACCTCTAACTTTTCCGAGAGTGATAAATCATTAATCTGTTTATGGCCTAAAGTTGGCTTACGTGATATAGCAGGAAGAAAAGGCGCCAAATATTTAACAACAATCTATTTTGGAGAAACCGTGAAATTTTTAGGAGAAAAAGAAACTGCTAGTGATAATAAAGACTATTTAAAAGTTGAGTTGTCTGATGGTCAACAAGGTTGGGTATACGATTATCTATTATCTGAGAATGGCAAATTAGCAGTATTAAAAAATACTTTAGCGATTTATAAAAGACCTGATGTTATGGAATTTGTAGGTAACAAGTTTGGACGAGGAGATATTGTTGTTGTTTTAAATGAATCTAAAGGTGACTGGCAAAAAGTGACTGGTTTTCAAAAAGAAAATGAAGGTTGGATTCAAAACAGCGATAACTTTGTTTATGACGAGTTGGATATTAAGTTAGCCATTTTATACAACAGAGCTATAAATGAAGACAGTCAATCTAAAAAGCAGAAAAAGCTTAAATTAATTACTGACAACCCAGCATTTCAACAATCTAGTTTTATTGATATTGTTCAAAATGCTTTAATTGGTGATGATAATGATGCGTATGGTGAAGATGATTTTAGCGAATTAGACGCGTCTATAAGCTCTGATCAATTATATATTAGTACTGATGTCTTAAATGCGAGAAGCAACCCTAATTCTGAGGAAGACAATGTCGTTTTTCAATTAGAAAAAGGAGATGTATGTGATATTATTGAGAAAGGAAATTTTGAAACTATAAGAGACAATAGCAGTAATTGGTATAAAATTAATTTTAATGGTAATGAAGGTTGGGTTTTTGGCTACTTCACTTCAAAAAAATAGATTAAAATTTTAATTACTTTATCTGATTAAATAAAAAAACCTTCGTTAATAACGAAGGTTTTTTTTTGGAATTAAACCTTGTCAGATTTTAGAAGAGCAAACAAAAAGACATATGGTAACATCAACAGATTATTTAGACTTTATAAAAGATCAATTGGCCACTTGGAAACCAATAATTACAAAAAAAATGTTTGGTACTATTGGGTTGTATGCTGATGGTTTAATGTTTGGTATAATAGCTAAAGACACCATTTACTTTAAAGTAGATGCGACCAACAAAAACTACTATTTAGATGCAGGCTCTGCACCGTTAAGACTTTTTAAAAATGATACCATAGTGCCCTCTTTTTATGATGTTCCTGTAGAAATTATTGAAGACTATATACAATTTGTTGTTTGGGCAGAGTCGGCATTAGCGATTCAAAAACGGGGTAATAAACAAAAAAAGACAATAAAGTGTTATTAAGTAATTATCTTTTTGCTATGCTAATAAAGTGTTACTTATTTAATTTGCTAATACATTAAATAATAAATATTTAGGATGTAATAACTTAAATTATTAACTTTGATAAAAAAATATGCACAAAATTATTTTTATATTTATTTCTTCACTTTTTTCTTTTACGCTGTATGCTCAAGTAGGTATTAACACAACGGATCCCCAAGAAACATTGCACGTACAAGGTTCTGTAAGGATTGAAGACGGCTCTGAAGGAACCGATAAGGTCTTGACTTCTGATGCTGATGGTACAGGAACTTGGAAACAATCAAAAATCAGTAATATCATTGGTGTTTTAGGAGCTGGTGTTGATGTACCTTACAATACTAGTGCTTATTTACAAACAGGTACATCTATTACGTTGCCTCCGGGTAAGTATGTTGTTAATGTCAGTATGTTATTAACTCAAACATCTGGAAGAGCAGTAAATGATAGTAATTTTTGGTTGCGTTCTTCATTTTCTGATAGTAATGTTGGCGTCGGTATTTCTGGAGACATTGTAAATGGAGGGAATTTAATTAGTGGTAACCATATACCTAGTGCTATATATTCAATACTCTCAGGTTTTGTATTCATTAATAATAGTACTGCAGTAGATAAAACGTATTACTATATTGTAGGAAATTGCACGACATTTAATACAACAGCTACTATTAATAGTTTTGGTGGAACCACATGGGCAGAAAATAACATAGTTGCTTATAGAATTGATTAATATCCAGAGATTATCAATAATTTATTTAGTGTAGCCTTTAGCTTTTTTTTAACGATTGTTGTGCATACTTATTTGTACATCATTAGTAAGGGAAATAAAAAGCCTATTTATAAAGACATGCAAGTGTTTAGGCTGACGATGATAGCGATCTATTGAAACCTGTTGTTATAAGTAAAAAGTAACGGTGATTTTCAAAAACTATAATTCAGTTTACACTGTGCGCTTTTAAAGTTTTATAGCATTAAAAAAACATTTAGTATAAACTTAAAAACCCTATTCCATAATAGCTTTTAACTCAACTGTTTTCCATTCAGTGTTAACGGATATCAATTGCTTTAAAACAGCGATATGACTAGCTCCCATAAGTATCATAATACGGTTGTCCTTAGATTGAGTATATTTCTGAATTAATCCATAACTATAGATGTTTCTTTTAATCCATTCGGATGCTAGAAAAGAACCTACCGTACTATTTAAATCACCACCTTTATTGGCTCCTTCTAAGTACCATGACAAATCAAGCTGTCGTTGTTTGTCGTCATTTAAGAAGTATAAAATGTCTTTAAGAGACCGTTGTTCAGAAACTAGTGTATTATAATTGGATTCATAGTGTTTTATGTCCGCATTAAAAGAAGAAATGAGTGTGGTTTGTTTAGCTAATTCCATAGCTTTCATTAAACTATCATAAGGAAATTGGGTATTTCTAAAATCAATACCATACACACGGTCCTGTTTTAATGTTTTGGCCACTCTGAAACCAAGTTGATAAATTTCATTTCTTTTGTCAGTTCCCCATTTTGTTGTTTTATACAAGTTAAGAAGGGAATCTAATTTTGGTTGATAGTCTAAAGTTCTTTCCACAAAAATCTTATCTGGTTTAAATGCTGCTATTTTATTTGCAATGTCATTTAAGTCTTTTTGATAGGTGGCAGAAAGGATATCAATTTCATTAGTTTGGGTAACATCAAAACCTGCTTTTTTGTAGTTATTCCAGTGTGAAGTTCCAACAAGTAACACTTCTGTTTTTATAGTATCCAATTGTTTTTTTTCGTCATCAAGTGTATTATTACCTTGTTTAGTATTACATGAAACAAGGACTAAGCCTATAATTAAAAGTGAATTTTTCATTTTGTTCGTTTTATGATTACTTCAAAAGTAGTAGCGTAACGTATATGATAGTGCCAGTTTTTGATGACTACCATCAAGCATTCCATTAACGATATAAGGCACACAACATTTAATTTTGTTGTATGATTTTAGGGTTTCGTCCTAGAAAAGACGGGGTATATATTTAAATTTAAAGATTATAGTTATTTAAAGATACTTTTGTAAAATGAATATAAAAAAAGAATGGACCTATCATGGCTTATTAGCGCTGCTTTTATTAGCACTGCAGCTACTTCAAGTTTTTGTTCTTAAAGAAAAACAAGGCTTTTTTAAATTACAAAGCCTACTACTGGAAACCACGTTTTACAGTACTTGTATAATTATCTACTTTATTAATTTTAAAATAGTTTGCCCGTATTATCTTAAGCGAATAAAGATTGCTCAATTTTTAATAGCTTTAGTAGTCCTGTTTTTATTATTTGCAGGGATTAGGTATCTATTGGAGGAGGTTATATTGTTTAATATTACAGGGTTTCATAATTATTACGAGAAGACAAGGAAAGTGGGGTTTTATATTCTTGATAATTCTTATTATGCCATAAAACCTATTCTATATAGTACTTTAGCGTATTTGGCGATTAAATTAATGGAGACCAATAATCATAATAAAGCTGAATTAGATCATTTAAAATCTCAAATTAGCCCGCATTTTCTTTTTAATACACTCAATGCTTTTTATGTTGAATTAATTGATGACAAGCCTGAGACAGCTAAAGATATTCATAAATTATCCGAATTACTTCGGTACGTGACTTATGATTCTCAAAAAGATTTTGTGTTTTTATTTAATGACATTAAATTTTTAGAAGACTATATTCATTTCTTTAAAAAACGATTTGAGAACGAGTTTTCCGTTGACTTTAAGGTTTCTGGCAGAGTACATAACCAACAAATACCAGCACTGGTTTTAATTCACTTTATAGAAAATTTGTTTAAACATGGCGTTGTAAACGATAAGAATAATCCCGCAACCATTAATTTATTTATTGATGAAGACTTTATAATATTAAAGACTAGAAACAAGATCTTAACGTCAGAAAAATTTATGGCTTCAGGAATCGGTACCAAAAATGTAAAACGTAGATTGTCAACATTATTTAGTTCAAATTATGAATTAGTTTATACCAATGACACTCCTTATTTTAATACCCATTTAAAAATGCCGCTATGGAAAAAATAAAAAAATGTATTATAGTAGATGATGAGCCGCCAGCAATACGCTTATTAGAAAAATATATTGATAAAGTGGCCTTTTTAGAGCTTATTACGACAACCACAAACTCTTTAGAAGCACTTCAAATCATGGAAAAGGAGGACATCGATTTAGCTTTTTTAGACATACAAATGCCAAATTTAACGGGGATTCAGTTATCTAAAATTGTTAACGACAAAACTAAAATTATCTTTACTACAGCATACCCACAATTTGCATTAGAAAGTTATGATTTAAATGCGGTAGATTATTTATTGAAACCTTTTGATTTTGAGCGCTTTTACAGAGCTGTATCTAAAGTGAATGTTTCAAGTAAAACACAAGACATTAATACTACCGCAGCGTCATATTTATTTGTGAAAACAGATGGGAAAAACAATTTTGAAAAAATAAATAATTCAGATATTCTATACATAGAAGGGTTAAAAAACTATGTTGCCATTCACTTAAAAAACAATAAACAGATAATAACTTATAATACTTTAAAGCATATTAGCGAGAGTTTACCAACTCACAATTTTATTCAAATCCATAAATCGTTTATAGTCGCTATTATTCATATCGAAAAAACAAATTCCATTGTGGTTCAAATAAATGGAAAAGAGCTGCCTTTAGGAAATACATACAAAAGCTTATTTTTTGATAGAATTGAAAAAAACAAATTGTAATTAACAGTAGTTAAGAGAGCTATCGCACATAGATAGTGAATAAAATAGACGAGTAATGTTTAATCTTTTTGTACGACCAAGGGTAGAATCAATCATAAATAGTGTCAATTATACATTTGATTGTATTAAAACAAATACAAACACTGTCTACCAGTATAGAAAACACATGCAAAACATAAATAACACCTTTAAAAAAGAAAAAGCCTTACATTTTAATAAAGTCATTAAAAGTGCTTTATTACAATACATATTTATAAGCGTTGCTTTTGTTAATGCAACTGTTGTAGGTCAGGAGTTGGACCAGCGTTTACCACTTATTATTGATGCAGATACTGCAAACGAAGTCGATGATCTTTACGCTATTGTTCGTGCCATTACAGAACCTACATTTAATATTCTAGGTATCACATCCGCACAGTTTCATACCTCGCCTTTAGCTACAGATAATACAGTTCAAGAAAGTCAGGAAATTAATGAAACTATATTGCAATTAATGGGGCAGGAGTCCATTCCGTTACCATTAGGGAGCAATGTTCCATTACAGAATAATACAAATCCAGCAAGTTCTCCTGCGTCTAATTTTATAGTAAAAATGGCGCATCAATTACCTGTCAATCAAAAATTGAATGTCGTAGTATTAGGATCTTGTACTAATATTGCGAGTGCCATTTTGGAAGATCCATCTATAATAAAAAAACTAAAAGTCCATTATCTTGGATTTTGGCATGATGTAGACACTAATACTTATAATAAAAAGGAATTTAATTCTGGCAATGATCCTATCGCGGTAGAGGTACTTTTAAACACTAAAGACCTTGATTTGACTATTATGACGGCAACCACTAGCCAGCACCTTGTATTTACAAAAGCAGAAGTAGACCTTAATTTAAAAAATAAAGACGGTATTTCCGATTATTTGATCAATAGATGGGAGACTTACCAACGTTGGTGGACCAAAGATGATCCAGAAAAAAACAGTTGGATTATGTGGGATGTTGCCATTATAGAAGCATTGGCTAATCCTGAATTATCAAAAACGAAATCTTTTCTAACACCACCAGAAAATACGCAACGAGTAATAGATATCCATACGAAAATAGAGGTAGATAAAATGACTGCCGATTTTTGGAAAAGCTTGAATAATTATAAACATTAGAATATGTATCTAGAGGCAACTAATTCCATTTCAGATTTTGAAACGTGTTTAAATTCCATTGGTTTTTTAGACCCAAAGCAAGAACACATAAAAACTGTCGAAAAACCTGGAGAAGGTAATATGAATGTGGTTCTTAGAATACGTACCAATACGCGTTCTTTTATTGTTAAGCAATCCCGACCTTTTGTTCAAAAATATCAAGATATACCTGCGCCTATTGAGCGTATCGCTGTAGAGTATCAGTTTTATAAAGCCGTTACCAATAAAAGCATTAAACCTCACATTCCTGAAATACTAAGTTATAGTGCCGATAATTATTTGTTATTATTAGAAGATTTAGGTGATTGTCAGGATATGTCATCCTTGTATGATGATAAGCATATCAGTAAATCACAACTGGATCAACTGATAAGTATTGCCTCTCAAATTCATAAATCAAAAGCTATAGATTATCCTAAAAACAAGGCCTTACGGTTACTTAATCACCAACACATATTTGTACTTCCTTTTGCTAAGGCTAATGGTTTTTCTTTAGATACAATCCAGGAAGGCTTAGAGGAGCTAGCACTTAATTATAAGTCTGATAACCTCTTAAAAAAAGAAATAGAAAGAGTAGGAGAGCAATACTTAGCGGAAGGCAATACGTTATTACATGGCGACTATTATCCAGGAAGTTGGATGGCTAAAGGTGACCATATTTATGTGATTGATCCAGAATTTAGTTTTATGGGCTTTGCCGAATTTGATATAGGTGTACTAGTGGCGCATAGTATTATGATTAACATGGATATAGGCTGTCTTCAAACCATAACAACAACCTATCCAGAACCACTTAACAACCAATTACTCGCAAAAGTAGCAGGTATAGAAATTATGCGCAGAATAATAGGTTTAGCGCAATTGCCTTTAAACAGATCAATTCAAGAAAAGAAAATACTTTTAAAAATGGCGCATGCTTTGATTCTTGATGAAAATAATTAGTATTATATAAAACTGTCCTTTTACTACGTTTTCTTCATGAGTGTTTCTACGTATATACTGTACATGATTTTTGACATCAAAAGATTAGGAAATAAGGCTTTTATGCGTTTTTCTATATATTATAACATTCAATAAATAAAAACTTAACAAAATTAATTACCTTGTCAGTGTTTATAGTTTGACTTTCATTTATTTGATTTTTGAAACTAAAACTTATCGTAAACCATAGCCGATAAGATAACCTTTTGTACTAACCAAGACAAAAACTCAACCTGATGATACGTAAAATTAAAATACTTCTCTTTTTAGCAGTTATCTCTGTACAATACAGTTTAGCACAAACCAACGATACTTTATATTTTGATGTCAATTGGAAGAAAACTACTAAACCAAATCATGCCTTTTATAGACCATTACCTTTAAAAAAAGTCGATAGCCTAGTCTTAATCCAAGATTTTTATAAAAATGGAAACATGCAAATGCAAGGGTATGCGTATGCTATAAATGAAGAAAAGTATGCAGGCGATGTTTATTATTATTATGAAGATGGTAGTGATAGCTCCCGCAGTAAATATATAAATACAACAAACAGGCCATTACCATATTATCATCACAACGGAACAGTTTGGAAAACCATTACGTACAAAAAGGATGTTAAGGTTGGTGTCGTAAAGCTATATAACAACAAAGGGCAAGAAATTAGGGAAGAAATCTTTAAAAAAGGGTCCAGAGTAAATGATACAATAGATAAATTTACTAACTATTACTATGAAGGTTATTCTGATCAAAAAATTCCGTTTAATGATCATGTTGTAAAAAAAATAAGACCAACTAAGGCATTGTATTGGATGAATTCTGGACAATTGGCATCTGTATCAGATTATAACGATAATTATACACTGACTGCTCAGAAAATATATAATGAGACAGGAAAAAAGCTAAAACACTATAAACAAAGCGATTTTTTTGGTTCTAGATTAATAGATGGCAATTACTATGAGGTTAAAACAAGCAATGGTTTTGCTGTTTTTATCGACTCCACATCGCAAGTTAGTCAGCAAAAACAAGTGGTTAAAATCGACGATATTAGCCTAATACAAGCAGCTAAAACAAATAGTTATATTAACTTTTATAAAAAAATAGCGACAGATAACTATTCAGAAATTGACTTTAGAATTTTGCATAAAAATCAAGATAATGGTGTATTGGCGTCTTTTGTAACTTATAACAATCCTAATAACTCCACTTATTCTATTAATGATTTATATGATGAGAGAGAACATAGCATTGCTATCAATCAAATAAAAGAACAAACTGTATTACAATTATTTGAATCTTTAAAATCAATAGAATGGGAGACTAATTATAGCGAAACAAATCGTTATGATAGTGACACCATTGCGCACAAAACAACATTCAAATTATTAAACAATTACATTTTTACCAATGTAGACAATACGTTTACAACTAAAAGTAGGGGCGGTTTTGGCTCCTTTTACACAAGTGAAGATGATGACGTCAAAAAATGGCGATTAGATAAACTTCACTTTTATACCATGCGCGTTTTCTTACTAAATGGTAATAAACCTATTATTATATTAAGTGATGAGCAGGATATTAAGTATTATATCATACCTACTATAGACAATAGTTTTATTGTAAATTTTAAGGATAGAAAGTATAATATCGCACAACCAAAAGTATATATCCCATTTTCTGATAGAGCATTGCAAAGTCTTGTTGCATATGTTGATGCTAGCAATTTTTATAAAATTTCTAAAAAAACAGGTAAGCATTATATTGCTAATGCTTTTAATGAAACCATAATTGACAAAGCCTATGATAGTATACAATTGACAAAACAGTATATTATTGGTAGGCATAAAAACACTATAGATATTTATAATATCAAACTTCAAAAATTACCAATACAGAATATCCGTCAAGCGTATTATGATAGAGGCAATTTACAAGTACTTACAAATGATGGTCTATTTTATATTGATGCCCTAGGAAACAACACGCAAAGAAAATCTATTTCCTATTCGTTTTGTGGGACTGTTAGCTCTACAGACTTTACAATATTTGAGACCAAAGGACAAAATCCCGTCAATGCTATTAAAATTTATTATGGAGGTGTCGGTAGAGGCTATCGTGAGGAAAATATTTTAAAAATTAATAATTTAGACACCAGTTACCAATTAACGTTTTTAAATAAAAAAAAGCAAGATGGTTATAACGGTAACAGTAGTTTTGTGGATGGTTATAAAAATGTTACAAAACTGTTAGTTGTAACCAAAAACAATAAAGTTGGACTGTATAATTATAGCCTAGAAAATGTCAAGTTTGATAATAAAAAAGATACGACGAGAGAAAATGAGCTAGTTTCAGGGCGAGTGCGATATGGAAGTACAAATGCAAAAGTGCTATTACCTGTCAAATATGATGCTATTCAATTTCTTAATCCTTTAATAATTGTTAAACTAAATAATGCCTACGGTATTTATCCTCTAAAAAATGGATTAAAATATAAAGCGTTAGGTAATATTGATAATAATTTTATGTCTTTTGAGACACTTGATGGTAAAAAAGGTTGGATTGATGTACACACGCTTGAGGAGTATGACATCAATTGAATGTGGTTTTTTAAGCAAAAATCATGTCGAGCTTTACATCTTCAAAATTGTTTTTATCGCCCAATTATATTTTACTTAAAATCACTAAAATCACTAAAATTAATAAAGATTTACAATATTTTTGTGTTTTAAACAAAATGCATAAACACTAAGATTTGTTAAAGAAAACGCAACAATTACCCCAAGAAGAAGTACTAGATACCGATTATTTTATTTACTGTTTAGAAGCAGTTGAAGATATAGAAATCGAAACAGTTACTGAAACACAAAACAAATTAGGACAATTAACCTTGCAATATGGTGTAGCAAGTATTTATAATACATGCGACACTATTGAAGGATTAGAATCTAACTTAAACATTTTAATTTTAGATGATCATAATTTTAATGATTACGAAATAATCTATCTAGTTATATCGGGTGAAGCCAATAGTATTTGTTTAAATGATTATTACTACAGTCTACAAGAAATAGCAGAAATGTTTGAAGGACGGTTAGAGGGGAAGATTCTTCATTTTTCCAATGTAAAAGTCTTAGATTTGGACGAAGAGGAAGCTCAATATTTTTTAGATATTACTGGTGCAAAAGCTATTTCTGGATATGGTTATGAGTCTAACGGAGTAACTAGCTCAAATCTTGATATTGCATTTTTTAATTTATTTAAGGAAGACCATAATATGTTAGATGTTGTGGAGGAGTTACATCAAAGACATTACAAACTATGTAAACTACTTGATTTTAGATTGTATTATTAAAGGAATACTCAATATGTGTTTGAAGCTGTAAATTTAAATTTAAACAGATTTTCTATATAAAACCGAATGATTATTGATTAGGAGTTAGATCTATTAGTATTTTCTATAAAATTGTAATATATTTACTTTACAGATTACGTAGTAGTACAATATAAAAAACTAAAAATCAATACATGGCACTACAAACCAGTACAGAGATATTTATATCTGGCATACCAATACAATCTTATGTTAGTTTAAAACTTTCACAAGAAATTGATGCACATCACGATTTAGAATTAGTTTGTCGGACTGATGTTGTTGAACGATTATCCCAAGAATTAATAGGAGATAGTAAAGAATATTTGGGAGGTATAATAACCATTGTAATCAAGGCTTTTTCAGATTTCGGGACCTTTAAGGAATTAGAATTTAAGGGGATTATAAATAAAATAATAGGGACAAAAGGATTTCATCATGATAGTGGTGATTTAATCACTTTACATGCAAAAAGTGCTTCAATATTAGCTGACGATGGAGGACATTATGCTTCTTTTAGTGATATGACCCTCTTTGATATTCTAAATCAAACCTTTTTAGGCTACGATGTAGGAAAATTAGAAACTAGTTTTAAACCTGTGTCGTCAGATACAATTCATTATTCAGTACAACACAATCAAAGTGCTTTTAGTTATGCTAGTCGGTTAGCTGCTTATTATAATGAGTGGTTTTATTATGATGGTAAAAAACTTGTATTTGGTAGTCCAAGTGCTGAAGAAACAGAGTTGGCTTATGGTGTTGATTTACAAAAATTATCTTTAGAATTGAGCACAGTACCTAACTCTTTCGATTATTTTACTAATGATTATCTTACAGATCAACTACATAAAAAAAGTAGTAGAGATGTAGAAATTTCTTCTAACGGATATCATGGGTTTACAGACATCAAATCTAAAGAATTGTTTAATAAACAAACTCAGGTATACCATAACCTATATAGTGATGCTTCGCTAAAACCAAGATTAGATACTCAAGTAGAACAATATACAAAGGCACAAGCTATACAACAAGTTGTAGCAAAAGGAATAAGTGATAATCCAGGAGTAAATCTTGGAGAAATTGTTAATATAAAAGGTTACGGTGCTTTTAGAATTATTAAAGTAATACATACTAATATAGAGGATGGTGTATATCAAAATGAATTTGAAGCCGTTACAACAGATATTAATGTATATCCCAAAACCAATATTCTGGCGTTTCCTAGAAGTGAGACACAAGTTGCTACTGTTGTAGAAAATGTTGATCCTGATGGAATTAGTCGTGTACAAGTACAATTTCCTTGGCAAAAACTTAGTGGCGCACTAACACCTTGGTTACGTGTAGTCTCTCCTCATGCGGGTGGAGATAAAGGGTTTCATTTTATACCAGAAAAAGGAGAAGAAGTACTAGTGGGATTTGAAGGGGGGAATGCAGAACGACCTTATGTACATGGCAGTATGTATACCGGTACTGCACAGCCAGGTAATTTTCAAAGTGGAGCAAACGATATCAAAGCGATCCAATCCCGTAGTGGGAATAAAATGGTTTTGGATGATAATGTAGGGAGTATGTTACTCACTGATAAAGGAACTGCTTCTATGATGATGGATGGAGCAGGAAATACCATAGTAACTACAAATGCTAGTCATACCACAACGGTAGGAGAAGAGTCTAGCGTGCTGAAAATGGATGCTGATGGGAATATAGACCTTACTGGCAAAGAAAAATTAACGATTACAATAGGCGAAAGTAGTATTACAATGAAGAAAGATGGCACAATCAAAATAAAAGGAAAAGCCATTACTGTTGAAGGCGATGATATTGGGGTCGGGGCTAATAAATCTACAGCAATTTTTTCTCCAAGTAATCATATTGCAGGAAATACAAAAATGGATGGTGGAGATGTATTTATTAATTAGAATGAGATAAAAATATGTTTAATAATAATAATAATAATAATAGAATACTTGTTTCTGAACCATTTTCTGACCGTTATACATTACTTATTGATAGTAAAATGATGGCAGGTAATGTTTCCATGAATTCTAAGACGCGAATGCGATGGGATTTTAACGTACATCGTGTTAAAGAAGACTATTTAGAAATCTCATTATTACAATTAGAAAACACCCTAATAGAAAGTGATAATCCAATGATTAAGGATATATCTGCTATGAGTCAAGCTTTTGGTAGAATGTATTCAGAATTACATTTAATTATAAGCCATACAGGAAAGGTGCTTGAAGTATTAAATATGGACCTCATTTTAGATAAATGGAATATTGCTAAAAAAGAAATGGAAAAAGCTATTGAACATTCTCCAGAAGCAAAAGATATTTTAATACTAAACGATGAGATATTCAACGATAAAGAAAAAGTAAAATTAGCTATCGGCGCTAATGATTTCTTGAACCTTTATTTTCCTTACGTGTATGGTAAATCATTACCTTATACTAATGGAGATATTATCACCAATAATTTTTTGAACTCAAATACGTTACAATGGAAAACAAAGGTGAGTGCAAAAGAACTAGATAAGGCTACAGGATCTTTACTTTTAGTAGATGTGTCTTCTGAACCACATGGGATACTAACCAAAAGTTGGCATCAGAAAACATATAAGAGTTTTGAGAAAGTTATGGATATTAAAAAACTAGAAACAACCCTTAGTAAAAAGGCTCAGTATACAGTTTCAAAAAATAATGGTAAATTATTAGAAGTAACTTCTTCTAACATTGAAATAGCAGACAAGGAAAAATTATTTACTGTAATGAATTATAAAATGGTCGCAGATCATAAAGATTTTCAAACTAATAGTGAGCAAAAATCTACAAAAGATTATAAAGAAAATTCTGGTACTAAACGCAGTGGCAGAATGTCTTTTTTAATTGATGATATGTAAATAACTCAAATTAAGTATGGGCAATAAAATTATTACAGAAAAAGATTTCTGGATATGTTCTACAGGATGTGTTCCTGCGCCTTTTCAGGGTACAGCTTCTCGTCCTAAAACCAAATCTGGAGATGTATATATTACCAAGAGAGATACCTCTACAGCTAGTTTTATTGATTTTGGGTGTAGTAAATATATGTGGATTGCAGCTTTAGCAGCAGCAGCATTAGTTGTTGGTGCTATTGTAGTAGGCGTACTCACCGTAGCAACAGGTGGTGCTGCATTATTAATCATAGGTGCTATTGCAGGAGCAGCAGGTGCTGCTTTTGGTGGAGCAATTGGTGGATTATTGTGTGGACAACAATTAAGTGGTAAACGTACATGGACTGGCACTAAAAATGATTTTAAAGTAATAGGGACTCCAACAATTACAGGAGACAGTACGATGACCTGTGCTGCAGGTGGAAGTATTACTTTTGCTCCTAATATCAAGAATTGGTGGCAAGCCATATCATTAGCATCAGCTAATTATATAGGAGAGATTTTTCAGGGAATGATGATTGGTGTTACGGTCGGTGCTGCTGGGATGGCATTTTTGGGTGGTGCAGCCGCTTATGGGATAGGAGGAATGAAAGCTGTAGGGCACGCAGGATTACGATTTCTGGCAAGCACACCTAGAAACCTAGCTGTAAATGCAATAGAGAGCATAGGTAAAGTAGGACTTCTTTTTCGAGGTGTTGGTGGAGTACAGGGTGGATTACAATCTTATGGAGAAACAGGAAGTACCAACGCAGGATCCATAGCTGAAGGTGTTTTTGGGGGAGAGGTAAGTGCGTATCGTGTTGTTACAGGTCAAGGCAGTTGGAATGATGTGTGGGGTACCGCTATGATGTTGCTACCTGTAGGACAAGGAAAACGAGACGTAGAGAATAATTTTCGTAGTGCAGCAGACGACGCAGCAGATGGGCCTGCGAGAGATGCGGAACCTACACATGCAGATGAAGGAGAAACGACTACCAAAGCAGATGAACCTGAAACTACTAAGAGTGATGATCCAGAAACTACTAAAGCAGACGAAGAGGAAGGAAATACGACACGAAATACAGAAAGTGAATCTCCTACAAAACCAGATAAGGATGGGGAGGCGTATGAGGCTGCTCCTAAACCCATAAAAAATTATGAGACTACTAAAATGTCTGAAAATTATAAAGGAGAAGAAACTGGAAATGGATGGTGCGCTCCTAAAAAGGTAAAATATCTAACCCATACAGAAAGAGCAAAACTAAAGCTTGAATTTAAAGATGGTAAAGTTTATGATTTTGAAGGAAATTTATTTGACACTTCAAATTCAAATTCTATATTTTCCGATGGAAAAGCAATTTTTGTGATGGATGCTCAAGGAAATATTTATGCTTCAAAATATCAAGCTATTGGCGAATTTCATCATTCAAGTATTCTTGGAGGTGAACCAGTTGCTGGGGCTGGAGAAATTACGGCAAGTAATGGAATAATCACAGAAATATCAAATAAAAGTGGTCACTACCAACCTGATCGGGCTATTAACTCGCAGGTGATTGAGCAAATAAGTAATCAAAGAATAAACACAGCAATTATTAAAATATCAGGATATTAAAATTATGGAAAAGTTAAAACAAGGCTTAACTATCCCGATGTATGTATTACATTACATAGATAGTATGGAAGACTTAAATGAGAAGATTGAAAAAATTAATTTTTTAAAAAAAGAGTATCCTTTGGATGACAGGAAAAATATCTTTGCTTCGCTAGAATGGGCTATGGATAACAAAGACTATAATTTTTTATCTCTAATGTCCTATGCAAATGATAGATTTTCAAATAATGATATTTTTCAATATCTAAACAAATTATATATTTTGTTCAAACAAAGAAATCTTAATATTTCTTAGGATAGATACTTCCTGTTTTATCAATAAGCAAACACTATGATTCTTGGTTGTTTTCTCATTACATAACCAAAATTTAAAATTGTTTGTAGCTATTTAATTATATTGAATAACATATTTAGATATTAAAATTATGTAAAAATTAAAATAATACCACCAATAAAAATACAGAAAGTGAATTACCCACAAAACCAGATAAAGATGGGAAGGCGTATGAATCGGAAGTATATGATCCAAGAAAAGATCCAAAATTTGAAGAATTAGCTAGAGAAGAAGGGAAAAATAGTAAAGGAGATATTATTAAAGCTGAGAATGAAGCAGAAGCTATATTAATTGCAGAAAATAAAGGTATAGTTGAGAACCCCAGTAGACCAAATAGAAAATTAGGAGAACCTGATTTAAATTTTAAAATTGATGGACCAGATCCCTATAGATGGACAGATGTCAAGACTCCAGTTAATAGGGGAAACTTAACAAGAATGGCAGAAGGTATTGGAAAAAAAATACCTTTGCAGAAAGGCGGAACTAATGATGTATTGCATATAGTAGATTTAAAAAACATACCACTTTCTGAAAAAGCATCATTTCAGCAAACAGTTATAAATTCGGCTGGAAGTCAAGATGGAATAGTTTTCATTAATAATTAAAAAAGAGATGATAGGTTTAGAGCAGAAAATAAATGATCACTTGAAATGGTTGGACAAAGAAGAAGGTAATCAACTAGATATTGAAAATGAAGAAATAAATAATTTTAATTTTGAGAATGTTGATTTAAATAGTGGAATCTTCACAAATGTTAATTTTACTGATATTGATATTATAGAAGTGAATTTAAGTGGTTCTTACTTTTTTAATTGTGTTTTTAATAATGTTAGTTTTAAAAACGTGAATTTAAGAAAAAGTGAATTTCATGATTGTCATTTTATTAAATGTAATATAGAGAAGTCTAATATCACTAAAACTGAGTTTTTTAATTTGAAATCAAATAACACGAGTTTTTTGGAAGTGGATTTAGGTTGGGCATTTATAGATGGCTCAAGTTTTATTAAATGTGTTTTTGATAAGATTATCGTAGAAGGTACTATTATTGCAGATACTGAAATGCAAAATACTAGATTTAGACACCTCAAGTTTTCTAAAAAGTATCCTTTGAAATATGCAGAACAAAAGAATATTATTTATATTGAAGATGAAGCAGTTTTTATAAAGGAAACTACTTAGTTTTATCCCCTTATAAATTAGGAGTGATCTTTTAAATATCAAAATCAATATATTTGAATATGATGGATAATGAAATACATGATACTCTCTATACATATACTGATGAAGATGGTAATCAAGGAGAAGACCTTAGAGAAGTTCAGTTATTAGAAAGTTTTTCTCAAGAAAGGATAGAAAAGTTGACTAATTTGACTAATTTGACTAATAATGAGGATAGGTATATAGCGTATCAAGCAATGCTCATATTATTATCTTGGGGAATAGATGTAGGTTTTAAAAAACCTCATCGAATTTATGGAGAAGATAATGTATACGATGTAATATCCGATGCATTATATATATCTACTTATAATACAAACGATGAAGATAAAATAGTTCCATACATTAAAATAATGTTAGCAATGTATGGGAATAAGTTTTTTGAAAGTAGATTAAAGTATGTTTTATTGAAATTACAAAACACTTCTGTTTTAATACCTAATATAAAAAAAGCTATTGAGACTGCTATAGCTAATGAACGTTACTATCAAGCGAGTCAGTTATTACCTGTTATAGCTAAATATGAAGAAGAAGCGCTAGATCAGTATGTAAAAGAGTTTTCTTTTTTTACAAAATATGATAATCGTATCAGCCATAATTTAAAAGAAATACAAAATTATAATTAAGTTTCTATCGTAAAATGAATTTTATGATGTTCAAAAAATGTTTGGTAGGTAAATTTCAAAATGGAGGTAAGTATGAAGTTAAAATTCTTAAAAAAACGAAAGTTCTGGTGGCGGTTTATTGCTGTTATAATCTTACTACCAATACTTTTTTTTAGTAGCGTAGTATTATATATTTATTCAGAACAAGACGATATTATTCAAAATGAAATTGCTGATTTAAATAAACAACACCAAGGTTTGATCACAATCGGTGACACTCATTTGTCACTTTTCAACAACTTTCCTGATATTTCTTTTAAGGTAGATGATGTAAAAATCTATGAAACTAAAGACACTAATGCATCACCAATCCTAGATGTTGCTGACATTTATACGGGTTTCAATATATGGGATATTATAAACGGAAACTATAATATTCGGTCACTTATTATAGAAGAAGGGTTTTTTGATATTGTGCTACATAAAGATGGAACAATCAACCTTCAAAATGCTTTAGAATCTTTTGAGGAAACAGAAACAACAAGTGACGACTTTGTAAATATCCAACTACAGCGTATTCAATTACATAATCTAGATATTCATAAAAAAGATGAAACCGAAAATACAGATCTAGAAACTTTCATTTATGAAGGAAAAGGTGGATTTACTATAAATAATGAACTGATTTCTGGTCACATAGATACTGAATTTGAAATGAATTTAATTGATAACGGAGACACCACTTATGTCCGTCACAAACATTTTGAACTTCATACAGACCTCGCACTCAATCAAAACACAGGACTGCTTACCGTTAAACCTTCAGGTATTAAAATGGAACACGGTGATTTTGAAATAGAAGGCACTATAGATACTAAAAACGATGTAGACCTTGATCTTTCTATAAAAGGAACCAAGCCCAATTTTGATATGCTAATTGCTTTTGCGCCAGAAGATGTGATACCTGTTTTGGAACGCTATAGTAATGCAGGAAAAATCTATTTTAATGCTTTAGTTAAAGGACGGACACTCAACCAACAAATGCCCTTTTTTGATGTCCATTTTGGTGCAAGTGAGGCTTTTCTTGAAAATACAGACAAAGGGAAACGCGTAGACGATATGGGGTTTAGTGGTCATTTTACCAATGGCGAAGACCGTAATTTACGCACCATGAAATTCTCATTAACAGATATGACAGCCAAACTAGAAACAGGCACGTTTTTAGGGAATATTGTTATTGAAAATTTTGAAGAACCTGAAGTTAATATGCAATTAAATGTTGACTTTAACTTAGAATTTATGGCTAGTTTTCTTAATCTTAAAGACATAGAAAACACCTCTGGAAATGTGTCGTTAGAAATGAATTTTCATGATATTATAGATATAGACCATCCTGAACTTTCACTAAACACACTTAATCAAGCCTATTTTACAGAGTTAAAAGTAACTAATCTAAGTGTCTCTTCGGCAGAGCTTCCTGCGCCATTAAAACAACTTAACGCGCACCTTATAATGAATGGTAAAAAAGCAACGCTTGATCAATTTGATATGATATTGGGTAAGTCTGACGTATCCGTAACAGGATATTTATCAGATTTTCCTGCCATTATACATCACACTAACACGCCTGTAGACGCGCATTTGGAGATTAAATCCAATCTCCTTGATATTTCAGAAATAACACGCTATTCTGCAATAGACAGCACAGGTATAGACGAACAGATTAAAAATTTAAGTATGGGGTTCTCATTTAAATCTTCGGCTAAAGCCTTTACAGAATCTCAATATTTACCAGAAGGCGAATTTTTTATAGATAGTCTTCATGCACAACTTAAGCATTACCCACATAAATTACATGATTTTCATATCGATTTTCTTATTGGCGATAAAGACCTAAAAATTGTAGATTTCACTGGTTTTATTGACAATACAGATTTCCATTTTAATGGACAAGTCTATAATTATGGCTTTTGGATGCAAGACCAACTTAATGGAGATGTAGATTTGGATATTACCTTAACATCCAATGTATTACGCTTAGAAGACATATTTTCATACCAAGGCGAGAATTATGTCCCTAAAGAGTATCGTCACGAAGAGTTCGAAAAATTAGTCTTACATCTTAATTCTAGTATGCATTACAAAGATTCAGCATTACATTCCATAGATCTAGATCTTGATAAGCTTACTACTAAAATGCATTTACATCCTTTACGATTTGAAAATTTTAAAGGACGTTTTCATTATGAAGATGAGCACCTCGTCATTCAAAAATTTAATGGTAAAATAGGAAGAACTATTTTTGGTGTGGACCTTAATTATTATTTAGGAGATGATGAAGCTATAAAAAAACGAGACAATTACCTTGCGCTAAAAGCAAATTACATAGATTTTGATCAACTTTTTAATTTTAATACTTCACCATCAACAACCAACCAAGTAACAACCCCCAAAAAAGACACGGAAACTGCAGATGTTAAAGCGCACGCAGAGGCGTTTAATTTGTACGAACTTCCATTTACAGATATGACATTTGATATCAATATCGGTCATTTTATATATCATCGTATTGATTTACAAAATATTAAAGCGGAGTTGCGTACCACGCAAAATCATTATATCCACGTTGATACCATGTCTATGAATGCGGCTGGAGGTAACTTTAAAATGTCGGGTTATTTTAATGGTAGTGACCCAAAACATATTTACATGAAACCCGATTTAGTGGCAGAGCATGTAGATATAGATAAACTACTGTTTAAGTTTGAAAACTTTGGGCAAGATCACTTAGTGTCAGAAAATTTAAAAGGTACTGTGTCTTCTAGAATTAAAGGTAAAATTAGAGTGTATCCAGATTTAGTACCTGATTTGGATCAATCAGAAATCCATATGGATGTAGAAGTCCTAAATGGAAAATTACAAAATTATGATCCTATATCCATGTTGTCAGATTATATGGGTGATAAAAATCTTAGAAACATAAAATTTGATACCCTTAGAAATCATTTAGATATTACTAATGGGCGCATAACTATACCAAACATGACTATCGAGTCTACGCTAGGACATTTGGAGTTGTCAGGCACACAAGATAGCGATCATAATATCGAATATTATGTCAGAATTCCTTGGGAAACCATAAAACAGGCAGCACGTTATAAGCTATTTGCTAAAAAAAATAATCCCGATAGTACTGTAGAAATGGAGGATGACGACATTATAGAGCTTGATCCTAATAAAAAAATACGCTACCTCAACTTAAAATTACATGGTAACATGGATGATTTTAAAGTGTCCATGAAAAAAGCAAAAAAGAGTGAAAAGGAATAATGCGATGTACGCGTTACTATAAAAAACATCCAACACTAAGTATAAATTATTACGCCATATAGGCATACATTATCCTTTAGTATAATTATCTACTTGATTATTATACTAAAGGTATAACCAATTTATAGGTTAAGCTTCAAACACACTTAATAGTTTGTTTTTTAGCTTTTCATCTATTCCATTTTGTTCAAATAATTTGACTAATGCTTTATTTGCTAATGTTTTGTAATACGCTAAGTCTTCATCAGGATTCTCTTTTATTAGAGTTTTAAAGGTTTTACATGCTTTGTTTATCTCTCCATTTAATACATAAGCGCTTGCTAAGTATTCCCAAACATACATTTGACTATATGAAGATAATTTGTTGTAGATAGACGTTAATTGTTCACAGATTTTTAAAAATTCAGGGTAATTTAATTTATCATCTTTATACAATAAGCATAGATTTAAGGTTCCTGCTTCAGTAGGCAGGATTTGATAACAACGTTTCCACCATTTTTCTGCATTGTCATAGTCTTCTAATCCGTTGTACCATGATCCCATATAGTTACAAGCGCTTTCATGTTCTTGTATAGCGTCCGTTATTTTTTTAGACTCTACCTTTAAAAGGTTTAATATCTTCTAAATAGGGCTCTAAACTAGCTATTGCTGCTTTTTTACATGCTTCCTTACTAGCGCCTTCCTCTTCTTTTTTAATTAATATACGTCGTGCTTTAAATAGCGCTTTACTAATATCACTTTGACTAGGATAATTTGATAAAGGCGTCATACCAATAGTCTTGAAAAGGCTTTTTCCGGGTGTTGTAATTTCTTTATTCCAAAGTGACAGTAATAATTTTTGATTTTCAGGAGTAGTAACAAAATCGGCTATGACTTTTTTACGAATTATAGTGTCTGGTATTATTCCTTTATACATAGGTACTGTACACTCTTCTTCTATATCTCCAAAGCATTTTAGATAAACAGAAGCACCTTTTATTAGATATGGCTTAATGTCTACGTCTTCTAATAATTTTTGACCTACAATTGCTAGAACAGTACACTGTAGAAATAGCTCAAAGTCAGTACTATATTGGTAATTGTTTTCCCATGCTTTATTGATGGGTGGAGGTCCCCAAAGGTCTTTAACACTTTCTAAAACATCACTAGAAGCGGACTCGTCTATTTTATTTTTTAGCACTCTTAACTGCTCTTTAGAATAGATACCTAGTGTATAATCAACAACTACAAAATCATCACCATTATCATCATAATCTAGGTATTGGTTTCTTAAAAGGGCTATTTTTTTTATAGACTCTTTTTCATAATCTACTATTTTACTTAAAAACAACGTTTTATATTCCTTAAACAGATATTGGGTCATTTCTTCAAACCATTTCATGTCTTCTTTAATCTTAGGGATTTATTTATGTCTTTGTAAATCGTTATTTAGAGTGTAAATATAATTTAAAATGTTTATTCCTTTTATCCCTGAAAACCGTGTGATTTAAAAATGTTCTATTTGTTAAAATTCTCTATATTTGAAAGACTATCTTTTGGATTATAAATTTCCATAAGTACTATTTTATTCCTAAAAGGGTATTTAATATCAATGTTAACCTAATAGATAAAATATATTTGTATTAAAATTATAAATAACTAATGATTACTATGTCTACCAAATATTTAAATAAGTACCAAAAATGTAAAAAGGCATGCTTTACTATATTGTTTTTATGTGCTGTACTGTATGGATATAGTCAGCAAACATTTGATACTGCTAATAGTGAATATGACGTTTTACAAGAAAGAATAAAAACGAAAGACACGTTAATACATTATATCACAAAACATTATGAGTGTTCTCAAGTATTATCAGGAAGAATTGATTATTACTATGAGGCAGACAAACTTATATTAATTAATCATTTTTATAAACAAGGATCTACAAATCTTTGGACTTCAGAAGATTATTTTATTATAGATGATACCCTAAAAATAAAAACTTTAATTACAGAAGAAACAATTCACCTTAATACAATGTATAAAGAAGATTACAATGGGTCATCATCTATACGTGTAGAAAAGGTAATTGAAGTTGTTGAACAAAGAATGTTTTTTGATAGCAATTCTACTAGTGTATGTTTTGAAAGAAAGCACGCAAAAAATGCACTTGATTGGGATGCAGCTTATTTTAATTCTTTAGAATTAAAGGAAAGTAATTGCATAGAAGACAATGAAGAAATACTTGATAAGTATAAACTACTCAGGAAAGCCGAAAAGAATTTGAAAGCGGGATATTCTTATAGAGAACAACAATGTATTTTTTATATGTGGTAAATAAATTATGCCAAATAAGTCTTATTATCAAATATGTGAATTTTGAAATAATCTAAAACGGTTAGCTTTTTAAGTTGGAAGGTTGTGCGGTTAGATACAGAATACTCGATTTAAACTGAATGTAAAACTGGAATATTATAGACTCAAGTGCTAAATATAGATTGATAAGTACTAAACATCATAATTTCGCCAACGCGCCATCTGTGTTATAAATAGCTTCATCCACCGGATAAACCTATTTATAAAGTGTACTATAATTTATATTATGTAAAATAGACTTTGTTAAGCTATACAATTACATTTAACGTCAAATAATCTCAAGCCTATTCAGTTTATAGCTGAGCCTTATATTATGGATGTGTATTCTGCAGAAAAAGCAGATGTTTTGAAGTTATGAAATCAAACCGTTGCGGATATAGCAAACACATTACAAAAAACAATTATTGTATTAAAAACGTGTATCTCCTGGGGCAACTAAAAATACTTGATATAGTACATAAAAAAGTCCAACAGTTTGTGTTGGACTTTTTCCTTACTTAGTATTTTCCTTTATTAATTTATAATGTCACCGTTGGCCCGGAATTCGATATCCTTATTTTTCCCTTTCTGTTTAAACTCCACATCATAGAATTCGCCTTTCGAGGCACTTTGTACATGTTCTACTTCTGTAATGTCTTCACTACCATATTCTGTTTTGATAATAGCTCTTATGGCTTTTGGTAAATCTCCTTTTTTAATACTGTTTTCGGTTTCTATCCAATGACCATTCGGACTAAAATCGGCTCTATATTTGACGCCTTTGTCTTTAAAATGGGCTTCAAAGTTGCCATGTGCATCAGTTTCCCAGTCCGGATTATTCTCTCCAGGATACTTAACCTCAAAAGCATTTTGGACACTTTTTGGGACTTGGCTATGTACTATATTTTGGCAACTAAATACTATTATTGCGATAATTATATACTGTAACTGTCTCATCTTTATTTTTGTATTAAGTTAATAGATACCACTTGGATTTCACTATAGATATTGTCTTCGGTAGTTTTGTCTAACTTTAGAGTAAACGTAGCACCTAAATGGTTGTTATTGTCTAGTTTATATGTATCCAATACATTACTAACGTTGATATCTTCAATAAGAATGGTATTATCACTAGTATCTGTAAAATAATAGATACGATCATGATACCCATCGTACACCACTTGCTTGGTTGTTTCTTTGTTATTTAAATGATTGTCGTTATCTGAGTTTACAACTATTGTTGAAGCAAAAAACAGACTAAATAATATACTTATAAGCTTCATAATTTTAAGTTTTAATGATTATTAATTGTTTTACAAAGATGACCATTAACCTTACTAATTACATTACACAATTATAAGTGCGTGTTACAAGATTTACATCTCAGTAACGTAGAAACAAAAAAAGCACAATGTTAGACATTGTGCTTTTTGAAATTTAAATTGGTGTGTATTTATAGCGTATTACCATAAATATCAAGTTCTACAACCGGTTTTCCTAATTGCTTAACTTCTTCTAGTTGTGTGGCTTTATCACCAACGACTAAATACACCATTTCAGATTCGGTTAAATACTGATCAATAATGGTTTTGTAATCCGCTAATGTCATATTAATTAATTCGTCTTGGTCCGTATCTAAAAAGTTTTCTGCTTTGTCGTACTTACTAATTCGTCTTAAAATACTTAATTGCGCCCCTAAACTTTCGTAGGCTCTAGTGTTTCCTTTTAAGATTTTGTTTTTTGTAAGTTCGACTTCAGTCTCAGTAAAACTATCTTTATAATCCGTAACCATGTTTTTTATAATCTCTAACGATTTTAAAGTCGCATTAGCACGCACACTACTTCTAATTGCAAATGGACTAATGGCTTCGCGTTCTGAAATATTAGAATAAGCACCATAAGTGTATCCTTTTCCAATTCTAAGGGTTTGGAATAAACGTCCACTTGATCCACCTCCAAGAATCTCGTTAGCAAAATCAAGATTATTAGCATTTTCATCTTTTCCTGATAATGCCAGCTTACCGATGTATACTACAGATTGTTTAGCATCTGGTACATCTACAAAATACAAGTTCCCTCCTGCTCCATTATTTTTTACTGCAACGGTAGGTACATTTATAGTTTCTCCTTTCCAAGCTTTTAAAGTACTTAAAGCGGTAATTGTTTTTCCTTTATTAATAGCGCCTGCAATATGGAACGTCGCGGCTTTTGGTGATAGGTTTTTGTAATAAGCTTTTAAATCGTCCATTGTAATGTCTTTAGTACTATTTAAAGTCCCAGAACCATTAATACCAAAACGATGCGTATTACCATACATTAATTGATTAAAGACGTTAGAAGCAATAGCATTAGGATTAGCTTCGCTACCTTTTAAACTAGTTTCTAAAGCTTGTTTTAATCTGTCAAACTCTTTAGCATCCCAGCGCGGTTCTAAAAGCATCTCTTTAACTAGCTTAATAGTACCGTCTAAGTTTTTAGTCAAACAAGATCCTGTAATATGAAAATCTTCAGTACCACTATACATCGTAATACGTGCTCCTAATAAACCAATAGCTTCTTCTAAATCTGCTGCCGTTTTAGTTTTTGTGCCCTGCATCATTAAATCACTAAATAAATTAGCCACACCTTCTTTACCTTTTGGGTCTAGTAATTGTCCACCAGGAATAGTAATATCGAATTGCACCAAAGGCACTTCATTATTTTCAATACCATACACGGCCATACCATTATCCATTTGACTTTTCCACACTTTAGGTGCATTAAATACTGGTAATTCTCCAAAATTAGGTTCGCTTCTATCAAATTTACTTATCGTTTGCTCGTAAACAGCCTCTGCTCCTTGGCTCACTTCCTCGTTAGCCACATCTTGCTTCACCTCTTCAATCCAAACGGTCGCTTCTTTACTATTTGCTACTGCTAAGTCTAATTGTCCTTTAGGCACCACACTGGTCATAACATAGTTTTTACCTTTAATATATTGATTGTATACACGCATGATATCTGCTGCAGTTACTGCATTAGTCAATTTAGCACGTTTAGTAATAAAACTAGGATCTCCATTAAACTCGTTATCCTGCACTAATTGAAACGCTTTATTTAAAACCGTACTTACACCTTGATATAACCCCGTTTCCAATTCGGCTTTGATACGCTTTAAGTCGTCCGTATTAACACCGTTAGTTTCAAATTTAGTTAGACCTTCATCAATTGCTGATTTTACTTGATCTAAGTCTGTTCCGGCATTGGCGCGCACTCTAAACACAAACTCTCCAGCCAGTTCACTACTATTTTGGTAAGTCCCCACACGAGGCGCTAATTTTTGTTCTTCAACTAATATATTATATAACGGTGATTTTTTACTACCACTTAATAATTCGCCTAAAATATCTAAGGCATAACTATCCTTATCATAATTTTTAACAGTTGGATAAACCATACGCACTTCAGGAAGTTTAGCAAAGTTATCTTCAAAGTATAACGATTTTATACTATCTAAAACCACAGGTTTTATGTTTTGCTCTTCAACATCTGGTCCACTAGGAATTTCGCCAAACCACTGTGCTACTAATTTTTTAGTTTCAGCAATATCAATATCTCCAGCAATAACTAAAGAGGCATTTTTAGCACCATAATACTGTTTGTAAAATTCTTTAACATCATCAATCGTAGCGGCTTGTAAATCTGGTAAAGCACCAATAACTGTCCAATTATAAGGATGTCCTTGCGGATATAAGTTTTTTCTAATAATTTCATCCGTATAACCATACGCAGCATTATCAACACGTTGGCGTTTTTCGTTTTTTACCACTTGCTTTTCGCGTTCTAATGCTTCTTTAGTTACAGTATTAATCATGTAACCAAAACGGTCCGAATCAATCCACATAATTTTTTCAAAGGCATCTTTAGGTACAACTTCGTAATACACCGTATAATCGTTAGACGTTCCTCCATTGCGACTTCCACCCCATTCTGGAATCATTTTACGATTAGCACCAACAGGCACGTTTTCGGAGTCGTTAAAAGACATGTGTTCAAAGAAATGGGCAAAGCCTGTTTTACCAGGTTTTTCTCTATTAGACCCCACATGCATTAGCGTTGCTACAGCAACAATAGGATCAGAATGGTCCTCATGAAGAATAACTTCTAGTCCATTATCTAAGGTGAATTTTTCATAATCGATTTTAAAATCGGTTGGCTTATCTACCACTGCAGTTCCAGACTCCCCACAAGAGACTAAAGCTAAACCAGTTAATAGAATTAAGGATTTAATTGTACGCATTTTGAATAGTGTTTTTGATTGTGGCCTAAAGATAATCATTAATTTTTTGTCTTAAATATTTAATAAAAAGACAAGAATAGGCGCTGTTTTTTGTATCTTTAAGTAAATATAAAACTTAAGAATATGGATATCAATTTTGAATATGATAAGGTAAAAGCAAGTGAAGAGTTAGAGCAATTTACTGCAGAAAAAATCCAAAAGCTATTTAATAAATATGAATTTATAGTACGTGCCGATGTGTTTTTTAAATTAGAAAATACAAGTGACGATAATTCTGGAAAGATTGCAGGTATTAGATTAAGTGCACCTGGACCTAGATTATATGCTGAAGAAAGCAAAGACACCTTACATAAAAGTGTGAGTGAAGTTGTGACTCAGTTAGAAAGACAGTTAGCAAAACGAAAAGGAAAAATGAAATCACATTAATTATTATATAAATAGTAATAAACTAAAAAAGCAGCTCAATAGAGTTGCTTTTTTTATGCTTTGTTTTTAGTAGTTAAATATAAAACTCCTCCTTCTTCCAATGTCTCTATAATCAGACATTAGAATTCATTCTCCTCTTAAATTTAAGAGGTGAGCTACAATAACTCAACATTAGTAAAAACGACAAAAGAACCAATTAACACGATCGCAAATAACTCCTCCCTTCAGCTGAAGGGAAGTGTATTTTTCAAAGAAAAAGACGGAGGGTTTGACCTTAAACGCAAAGCAGTTTTAAAAGTTAACAAGAATAAAACTGCTCCTTCTTCCAATGTCTCTATAATCAGACATTAGAATTCATTCTCCTCTTAAATTTAAGAGGAGAACTACAATAACTCAACATTAGTAAAAACGACTAAAGAACCATTAACACCATCGCAAATAACTCCTCCCTTCAGCTGAAGGGAGGTGGATTTTTCAAAGAAAAAGACGGAGGGTTTGACTTTAAACGCGAAGCAGTTTTAAAAGTTACAAGCATAAAACTCCTCTTTCTTTCAATGTCTCTAAAATTAGACATTAGAATTCATTCTCCTCTTAAATTTAAGAGGAGAACTACAACAACTCAACATTATTAAAAACTACAAAAGAACCATTAACACCATCGCAAATAACACCTCCCTTCAGCTGAAGGGAGGTGGATTTTTCAAAGAAAAAGACGGAGGGTTTGACTCTAAACGCGAAGCAGTTTTAAAAGTTCACCAATATAAAACTCCTCTTTCTTCCAATGTCTCTTAAGTAAGACGTTAAAATTCATTCTCCTCTTAAATTTAAGAGGAGAGCTACAACAACTCAACATTAATAGAAAACTCAACAAAAAAAACCTCATTAATACCCTAGCAAATAACTCCTCCCTTAAGCTGAAGGGAGGTGTGTTTTTCAAAGAAAAAGACAGAGGGTTTGCCCCTAAACGCGAAGCAGTTTTAAAAGTTAACAAGCATAAAACTCCTCTTTCTTCCAATGTCTCTATAATCAGACATTAAAATTCATTCTCCCCTTAAATTTAAGAGGAGAGCTACAACAACTCAACATTAATAGAAAACTCAACAAAAAAAACCTCATTAATACCCTAGCAAATAACTCCTCCCTTAAGCTGAAGGGAGGTGTGTTTTTCAAAGAAAAAGACAGAGGGTTTGCCCCTAAACGCGAAGCAGTTTTAAAAGTTAACAAGCATAAAACTCCTCTTTCTTCCAATGTCTCTGAAATTAGACATTAGAATTCATACTCCTCTTAAATTTAAGAGGAGAGCTACAACAACTCAACATTAATAGAAAAACTCAACAAAAGAACCTCATTAACACGATCGCAAATAATTCCTCCCTTCAGCTGAAGGGAGGTGAATTTTTCAAAGAAAAAGACGGAGGGTTTGACCTTAAATGCAAAGCAGTTTTAAAATTTACAAATATAAAACTACTCCTTCTTCCAATGTCTCTTTAGTAAGACATTAAAATTCATTCTCCTCTTAAATTTAAGAGGAGAGCTACAATAACTCAACATTAGTAAAAACAACTAAAGAACCAATTAAAACCATCGCAAATAACTCCTTCCTTCAGCTGACGGGAGGTGGGTTTTTCAAAAAAAAAGACGGTGGGTTTGACCTTAAACGCGAAGCAGTTTTAAAAGTTAATAAATAGAAAACTCCTCTTTCTTCCAATGTCTCTTAAGTAAGACATTAAAATTCATTCTCCTCTTAAATTTAAGAGGAGAGCTACAACAACTCAACATTAATAATAAAACTCAACAAATAACACCTAATTAACAATATCGCAAACAACTCCTCCCTTCAGCTGAAGGGAGGTGGATTTTTCAAAGAAAAAGACGGAGGGTTTGACCCTAAACGCGAAGCAGTTTTAAACAAAGAAACACTTTAACTCACTACTTATAAAGTATTGAATTAAAGTGTTTCACACTGTGTATTAATCAGAAAAACTATACTATAATTAAACCGATAATTGTTTAAATTTAATACCTAAAGTAGATTCAACCTTTTTAAGGTCATTACGCTCACTACTCAAAACAAGAGCGATAGATTCTCCTTTTTTACCAGCTCTGGCTGTACGTCCACTTCTGTGTGTATAATACTCTATATGCTCTGGTAACTGATGGTGCATTACAAAAGCTAAATCGTTAACATCAATTCCTCTTGCAGATACATCAGTAGAGATTAACAACTGTAACGTAGTGTTTTTAAACGCACGCATTACTTTATCTCGATCCCTTTGTTGCATATCCCCTTCTAAAGCACCAACGTTGAATCCTTCGGTTTCTAATTGATGTCTTAATGCTTGCGCACCTGCTTTTGTTTTAGTGAAAATAATACCACGTTGGTCTTCTCTATCTTCTAATAATCGAATGATCGTTGAAGCTTTCTCATGCACTGAAGTTTCTACAAAATAATGCGAGATATTTTGATTAACAATACTTGTTCTATCAATCTCTAAACGAATAGCTTCATCTGCGATATAACGCTTTACAATATCTTTTAAAGCATCAGACATGGTTGCACTGAATAACCACGTGTTTTTTGGTCCTGTTACTGATTTTAAAATTGTTGTCAAATCAGGTTTAAACCCCATACTTAACATTTCATCAGCTTCATCTAAAACAATTGTTTTAACATCCGCCAAGTTTACAGCACCGCGCTCTACTAAATCGACCAAACGACCCGGAGTTGCCACTATAATATGTGTTGTTCTGGCTACATTTTTAAGTTGAATATCAATTTTTTCACCTCCATAAACCCCTTCTAAAAATATTTTAGCATCGTTATACTTGATATACTTAAATAACTGCTTCTTTATTTGTTGTACCAATTCTCTTGTAGGTGCAATGATAAGCGCCTGAACGGTATCCTTTTTAGGATTAATTTTATGTAATAAAGGTAATCCAAAAGCAGCGGTTTTACCTGTTCCCGTTTGAGCCAAACCAATTAAATCGGTTGACTTTTTAAGTAACACAGGTATGGCCTGAGATTGAATTTCAGTAGGATTTTTAATCCCTAATTCCTTTAGTGCTTTTATATAATTTTTATCTAAACCTAAGTCTTTAAAAGTCATAATCGTAGTAATTAGTCTATCGTTATTTTAATATATTTACAAGAGTAAGCAACTGCAAACTGCGACTGAATACTGTCAAAATTAATTTTATTCTTCTGGAGGAAAACCATTGATTTCTTCAAAAATTTCGTCAAAATTAGTACGTAAAAAGGCATTTAACTTTTTACGATAATCATCTTTCAACCATTCCACAAAATTGAATGTACTTTTACTAATACACTTGGTGTAACGTGAAATACGGTAATCAATATCGTCTCCCAATAATTTTGCTAAACCTAAAGCGTCCCATAAATCTTCACTATTTTCAGTACAAATATGTGCATGGTGAATAATAGAACGTTCTAGTACGACTTTAGAGCTCTCTCCTGCTCTAATACTATCAATATAACACTTTTTAATATCAAAATAAACCTGCTCAGATTTTACGAATTTTTCACGTAACTCCTCTGGCATTTCATATCTAAAGTTATTTTCAAGCTCTTCATCACTTAAAATACCATCTAAATAATAGTTAGGCGAACGGAATATTTTATGCCAATCTAAATCGTTACCCCAAGGTCCAAATCTATGTAAGTTGTTCCCTAAATCGATAACAACAAATTTATTTTTATCTTTTAAAATACGAGATCCACGACCAATCATTTGGTAATACAATGTCAATGATTTGGTTGCTCTGTTAAGCATGATACAATCTACTGTAGGCTCATCAAAACCAGTGGTTAAGATACTTACAGAGGTTAAAATCGCATCTGGCGTTTCTTTAAACCATTTTAAGATCGCTTTACGTTCCTTTTTAGTATTGTTATTATCTAAATGTGCTACAGGATACCCACCTCTTCTAAACGTATCGTACACGTGTAAAGACGTGTTAATACCATTATTAAAGATTAAGGTCTTTTTACCTTTACAACGCTCTTCATAAGCTTGAATAAGCTTAGTTAACATGTCCGTATTGGTATATAAATCTTCAGAAGATTTTACTGTATAATCACCGTTGGCGCCTACAACTAAAGACGTTAATCCAACGTTGTATGAGAAAATTTCGGCACGAGCCAAAAACTCATTAGCAATTAAGGAATGTATCGTTTCTCCAACAATAAGCTCGTTATAATTATCCTTCATTGGAAGGTTAATATTACTACTTAAAGGCGTTGCTGTAACACCAAGGATAAATGATTTTTCAAAAAACTTAAATAACTTGGTGAAACTGTTATAATGCGCCTCATCAATAATAACTAGACCGATGTCCGAAATATCTAATTTATTATCTGTTAAACGATTGTTAAGCGTTTCAACCATGGCCACAAAGCAATTAAAGTCTTTCTGGTCACTTAAATCGGCTTTACTATCTACAATTTTATTACTTACACCAAATTCTGTAAGCATTCTAGAGGTTTGCCTACAAAGCTCTATACGGTGCGTCATTACAAGCACCTGCTTTTTATGTGTTTTTAAATACTGTCTAACAATCTCGGAGAAAATAACCGTTTTACCACCACCTGTTGGTAATTGATATAATAAATGGTAATCCTCTTCTGCTTCTTCAAAACATTTAAAAATCTTATCAATAGCACCCTTTTGGTAACTATAAAGACTTTTTCCTTCCGTACGTTCTTGTAATTCTATGGTTTTAGTAGACATTAATCAATTGCAATTTTTAAATTTTAAGATGTGCAAAAATACAACGAATTAAAGGGTTTCAACGATTATTTTATAGAAAAAAATTAATATCACTACATTTACTCCTTAATATGAGCCACAAAAAAGAAAATTTACAAGCCACATTTAGCGGTTTTTTTAACACACCACACCTATTTTTTAACAAAATATTTGGAATGCAACCTTTTGTAAAACAATTAGGTAGCCCCTTTGTTTTTAATAAGGCGGTTAGAACTAACATACGCTTAGGACAACGTGTGGAGCAATTTGTTTTTGAAGAGTTAAAACAGTTTAAAAATATTTCGGTTTTAGAAGAAAACATTCAAATTCAGAACAATCAAAACCTTACCATTGGCGAATTGGACTGCTTATATTTAGATGAAGAGCAAGCTGTTCATTTAGAAATTCAGTTTAAATACTATTTATATGATTCGACTTTGGGACCTAATGAAGTCGATTGCTTGATTGGTCCCATGCGTCGAGATTCTTTAATAGAAAAACTAAACAAGTTAACTTTATAACCAAGCCACAAAACCTTTATTAGACCGGTTGCAATTAAAAGCTGAGAATATAAAACAACAGCTTTATTTTAAAGCACAAATTTTTGTGCCATTCGGTCAATCTATTCAATTTAAAACTTTAAATAACGACTGTATTTATGGTTTTTATTTCAATTATTCACAATTACCGCAATTTTCAGATTGCCAGTTTTTTATACCACAAAAAATAGACTGGTTGTTAGATTTGGACGTTACCGTCCATTGGATGACTTATGATCAAATTATGCCACAATTGGATAGTTATAAAGCAGAAAAGTACGCCCCATTGCTCTGGTTAAAATGTCCTAATGGAACAGCAACGAAGTGTTTTGTAGTAGCCTGGTAACGTTGCCTTCTAAAACGTATCGTTTTACTCATTCAAACTTAATGTTTACTCATTAGAGTTTAATAATTTGGATAATTATAATAGCTTCGTAAAAAATAAAAATCATGAAAAAAATATTTGGACTATTCCTCTTTCTACTATGTGTTTCTGCAACAGCACAAAACGAAGTATCCTCTAAAATAACAGCTGTTAAAGTCTTTAAAAGCAACGCGCAAATAGTAAGAGACGCCTCGTTTAACGCCGCAATGGGACCACAAGAAATTGTGTTAACGGGAATTTCTACAAGCATCAACCCTTCCAGTTTGCAAGTGCAATTTAATAACCCTAATACGGTATTGGTATCTGCAAAATATGAAAACAACTATCTAGTTTCCAAAATAAATAACAAAGAAATTGAAGCGTTAAAAACACAATTAGAAGCTTTAAATGATGATCTTAATTGGTTGGCTCATGAGCGTAATAGTTTATTAGGAATGGAACAAATCCTAAATAAAAATCAAGATTTAGGTTCCGGAAATTCTAGTTTTACACCGCAACAAGTCTTAGAGTTAAGTAACGTATATCATGCTAAATACCTTGAAATAAAGAAAGCAATTATCGCTTTGGATAAAAAGGAACAACCTTTAAGAGAAACTGCTGTAAAATTGACCCAACAATTAAGTGAGCTTAATGCCAAATTTAATAAACCGAGTGGAAATATTGTGCTTCAAATAGATTCTAAAAAACCAGGTAAAGTAGCTATTGATTGTAAATATATTGTTGGAAACGTCGGTTGGATTCCGTTATACGATTTAAGATCAGAAAGTATTACAGAAAATGTAAACTTGACTTATAAAGCTAGCATCTACCAAAATACTGGATTGGACTGGGACAATGTGGCTTTAATAATAAGTACAGGAAATCCGTCTCAAAATAATGACAGACCTATTTTAAGTCCTTTGTATGCTAGTATCTACCAAGAACAGTTACAGCGATACAAAAAAGAACTAGATGATGAAGTCATGGAGGAAATCCAGGTTAGTAATATGGCATACACGCAAATATCGGGATATGTTAATGCTTCAACGGTGGCAGAAAATCAATTATCTGTAGATTTTAATATTTTAAGTAAGCGTTCTATCGCTAGTGATGGAAAAGAAAACCTAGTTGCTTTACAGTCCTTTGATTTAAAAACCGATTATATCTATCACACGGTTCCTAAATTGGATAGAGCTGCATTTTTGTTAGCAAAAATTACGGATTGGAGTCAATACAACTTAATTGCAGGAGAAGCCAATATCTTTTTTGAAGGTGCTTTTGTAGGGACGTCTTATATTAATCCAGAAGTGACTGCTAAAGAATTATTAATCTCTATGGGACGTGATAATAGTATTGTTGTAGAGCGTACGCCAATAAAAGAGTTTACCGCTTCAAAATTTATTGGAAGTAATAAAAAAGAAACCATAGGTTACGAACTTGTAGTTAAAAACAAAAAAGGAACGCCTATAACTATTGAAATTCTAGATCAAATCCCTGTTTCTCAAAATAAGGATATTGAAATCACTTTAGATGATAAAGGAAACGCTGAATATACAGAAGATAATGGTAAGTTATTGTGGACCATTGGCGTCCAAGCAAGAGAGACTGTTGTCGAAAAGTTTATTTACACTATTAAATATCCTAAAAATAAAAACGTGAGAGGTACCAAATAACCAATCCCTTTAAAATACATAGTAATGAAAAAGCCCTTTATGGGGCTTTTTCATTTTTTTAAATTAGTTTTGTATCACTTATAATAAATACAGTACTTATTTTTTTTATCTGAAGTTAGTGATCACCAATAAAGAAAACAGAATTAAAACTAAAACAGTAATCTCTCAAAATTTGTTTTTGTAATGAAAACACACAAAAACATTCGATTAGTTACCATTATTACCCTTTTAGTTATCCAAGTTGTTTTTTTAACGATGATAGCCAAAGAAAAATATGAAGTAGGTAGTTTTGCTATTCTAATATCGGTTATAATCATTACTGTAGCCATTTTTTTTGGTTATCGTTATTTAGACTTACATCATGAAGAGTATGGATATGAAAGAATTGGTGTCGCTATATGGGTCCCCATTGGTGCTGTCCTTTGCTATTCTCTAAATATATATGGTGGATTAGGTAGTGTATTATCCGCAGGAATTACTGGTACAGTGGCCTCATTTATTCCTGTACTAAATAAAGATTCTATTTATATAAAAAAGTTACCAGGTGCTATCTATTGTGGTGCTTTTGTTGGTATGTCTAGTGCAGAAATCACACCTTCCATAGGATTTGTAATTGCAGCAGGAAGTTTAACAGGAGTGTTGTTTATGGTCTCTAAAAATTTGTTTTTAGGTATTGGAGGAAAGTTAGGCACGCTAGCCTTTGCAGGTGTTGCTATGGTATCATTATTATATTGGTTATTTATATGAATTTTATAATATTAGCAATAACAGGTGTCATCGGGGCAACACTTACCTTTTATGTGAGCGAACAATTAAATCAAGGTGTTGTTAGAGGCTCTGCATTACTATCCCTAATAGTGGGATTGTTTTTTTATTGTTTCCCAGAGGTTTTGGACGTTTATCTTACTAAAAATATTCCAATTGTATTTATTGGCACGTCGTTTATTGGAATGGCGTCTCCTAAAGGTCAGAAACATTATTTACTATTAGCTATATCAGGAATTTTATTTAGTTTGGTCTACATCAACAAAAGCCATTTTTTTAATGGTTATGGCGGTGCGTTGGGGACATTAGCTTGTATTACACTACTTACGTCTATGGCGTTTTCTCATGCCTATTCAAAAAAATCTAAAATAATTAGTGAGATTATATTAATTAAAAACAAGATTTTTTGCCGAAACAAATAGTTTTCAATACCTTACTTTAGATATTTAAGTATCTTAGTTTCGTTTTATATCACACAATATCTTACATGAAAAATTATTTTATTTTATTAGTCCTTTTAAGTGGTGTTACTCCTTTAATAGCTCAATATCGCTTAGATACTATAGTTGCGGATTTTAATAATGACAAAGTTATAGACACTTTAATAGATGAGTATGAAAGTGGTAGTACTTTTGGAGGACGTTCTGTAACCATCACAAACGGTAAAACCAACGAAACATTCACTTTAAGTAATTATGGTTGCTATTGTAATTTTAAGCAAATAGTCCCTATACCTAATGCCTTAACTTTAGATGCTAATAGTGCTTTTTTTGAAGTACTAAAAGAAAAAGTACTCCCAAAAAAAAGAGCACAACCAGATAGCTCTCTAGAATGGATGACAAGTGCGACATTCAATTTTAAACAAGTCAAATCCCATGCTCTTTTTGATCGTATCATTAGCCCTAAAACCAATTGGCAATCTAAGCCACCAACTATTCCTGAAACCTATTATAATACTGTTTTTGGAGATACGTTACAAAAGTTAAGTGCGACCATTAAAGATAATCTTACAGCCAGCCAAACTAAGGGCTTTTTAATCTATTACACCAACGCACATGCTGTAAAATCATGGGACAGTTTAACTCCAGTAATAACTAATGATCGCTATCAAATATATAAAACAGCGCACGCCGTTTTTGCGAGA